>NZ_JBIVMZ010000005.1:0-146253 GCF_044753355.1 Streptomyces sp. NPDC088400
CCGCTGGTACCGCATCGGCAACCGCCAGCCCTCGTGCCGGGCCAGCCTGGACGCGTCTCGTGCTTCGGCCTCCGAGATGCCGCCCTTGGCCGTCAGCATGTCCAGCAGGCGGTCTTCCGGCGTGTCCGGGCACTGCTCGCACGCGACGCAGATCCGCCACACGCGGCCCCGGATCTCCAGCTCGACGGCATCCGGCTGGGCCGGCCCTCCGCAGTAGGCGCATCCCCATGCCGTACGAGCGGCGACCGTGGGACGGACGGTACGCGGAAGCGGGCCGACCGGTGGCAGGTCGCGCAAGAGCCCTTCCAGGATGGCCAGTTCCGCGGGGAGCGGTTCCTCCGGCCGCGGCTTCCGAACCGTCGGCGCGTCCTGGAGCGGGAGTTGAGGAGCCAGTGGACGCAACCCCAGGACGGCGCGCAGGGCATCGACACGTGCCTCGTCGGCGATCGGATGGCCCGTCACCGTGCCGTACACCTGGGGCCGTCGTTCGGTGACGCACAGCTGGTCGGTGGCCTCGGCCAGGAACCTGGCCGGGATCCGGCGCTTCTCCACGGCGGCTTTGACCAGAGGCAGGACCTTCCGGATCTCCGGCCCGTCCATGGCCAGGAGGATGCGGTGGGCGGCGTTCACCCCCTGGTCGCCGATCTGTTCCCCGCCCGGCCAGCTCCGCAGGGAGGCGCACGCCATCGCCAGGTACTTGAACGCCTCGCGTCGGCACTGGGCGGCGTAGCGGACCCTGCTCGCCTTCTCCGCCGGGCCTGCCTCGCGGACACGCCGTCGGGTGTCGTCCACCCGCGCGGCCCACTGCTCCAGTCCGGCCTGAATTTCCTTCGTCAGCATTCCGGTTCATCAGAGGGTCGTAGCGGCTCGGGCGGTTCTCGATCACGTATCGCCTTGCTGTGGACAACGTCCACAGCAAGGCGAACTCATTCTGGACCGCGGCCGCTCGACCAGTACGGCGGAACGGGGTCTGGATCACCCGTCCGAGTGCATAGCCGCCAGTAGGCCCTGGGACGAAATACTCATTCCGGTCACTGCGGCTGGGGGCGCTGAAGATCTCGCGCGAGCCTGGCACGGATCTTCAGTGCGCTCCCGGCGGAAGCCACGCGTCCTTGGCGGCGCTGCCCGCGGGCGACATCGAGGAGGTCCCTGGGCGCACGTCGAGCGCCGTACAGCGGACCTCCCATGAGCCAGGACTGAGCCAGAACGTACGGGCCGACTCACGTTCCCGGGGTGTTCGGGTCCTGGGCGTCGGCTACACGGCGACGAGGCGCACTTGTCGCCACAGAGCTTCGTCATGTCATCGATGTCCGAGGTGAGCATGACCACCGGGCGGCGCTGCCGCAGCGCCATCTCGGCCACCGCGGCGTCGATGGCGTATTTGTGGCCGTGCAGCCCGGCGTTGATCAGCATGGTCGAGGCGGAGTTGGCCTCCTCTTGAGTGTCGGACACAGGCACGGGCACAGGCGCCGGCACGGGCGGTGGCACGGGCACGGGCGGTGGGACGGGCGGTGGGACCGACGCGGATCGGGCGCGTGGACTGGACGCGGCGCTTGAGGTACTGGCCGATCACGCGCTGGTCTGGCCGGACGGTACGGGACTGCTACGTATGGCGGCGCCGTTGCTGGGTGCGTGGGACGCGCCGTTGGGGTTGGACCGGCCGCTGGCGGAGCTGCTGACGGGCATGAACTCCGACGAACTGCGGCGCATGCTGACGGCGTTGGGCATCAAGCCGCCCGGCACCAAACAGCAGCGGCTGGAGGCATCTCCTCGCCCGTCGTCGTGCTCGCGGCGGCCTCCCAGCGCACCAGCCGTATCCAGTTGGGCACCGCGGTCATCCCACTGGGCTGGGAGAATCCGCTGCGGCTGGCCGAGGACCTGGCGACCGTCGACATCCTGTCCGGCGGCCGCCTCAATCCGGGTGTCAGCGTCGGGCCGCCGATGGGATACGAACGGGTGCGGCACGCGCTCTATCCCGACACCGCCGACAGCGAGGACTTCAGCTACGAGCGGGTGCGACGGCTCATGGCGTTCGTGCGCGGGGAGCGTGCCACCGACTTCAGCGGTACGGAGGGGTTCGAGGCGTTCTCCGAGCCAGGAAGCGGCTGCCGCGCACTGCCACGCCGCAGGGGCCGGCCCGCCTGATGTTCGCGCCCGACCTCGTCGGAAGTTCCGCCGAGATCGCCGAACGGCTCTACGCCCAGGCCGCTTTCCGGGAGGTCGACGAGGTCGCGTTCGCGTTGCCCTTCACCTTCGAGCATGACGACTACGTCCAGATCCTCACCGACATCGCCACCGAGCTCGGCCCCGCACTCGGCCGGCGAGCGGAGTCGGCCGCTCCCGCCGCCGACTCCGCGAAGAAGGGCTGACCGCGCCGGTGTTGCCCGCGCGTCCGGCACGTCCGGCACGTCCCGCGCGTCCTGCTCAGGCCGACGGCCGGAACTCCGACGGTTGGATCAGGGACAGCGGCGCCACGTCGTCACGATCAGCGGCGGTGCCGGTGCCGGTGCCGTCGGTTCCGGTGCCGAGGCCGACCGCGGCGTCGGCTGCCATGCGGGCGTCCGCCGTCGCTCGTACCGCGGAGACCAGTGCCATCACCGCCGGGACCTTCATCGTCTCCGGGCGCAGTACCGCGTGCACCCGCCGTACGGGCCAGTCCCGGAGCGGGCGGATCGCCACCCGGGGGTCCTGGTACGGCGGGAGGGCCAGGCCGTGGGTCAGGGCCACCCCGACGCCGTGGGCCACGAGGCCATGGGCCGTGGCGTGGTCCTCCGTGATCGCGGCCGTCCTCGGCGAGAAGCCGATCTCCGCGCAGGCCGACAGGAACTCCGACCGGCCGCTGTCCAGGATCCACTCCTCGTCGAACAGGTCCGCGAGGCCCAACGTCCGCTGTTCGGCGAGGTGATGACCGGCCGGCAGCAGTACGCAGCGCAGGTCGCTGAGCAGGGGGATGCTCACCGTCGTGCTGACATCGTCCGGCTCGGACTCGGTCTCCGTCTCGACCACCAGGGCGAGATCCGTCGTGCCCTCCCGCAGGGCCCGGTACGCGTCGCCCGATGTCGCCTTGTCGGCCACGACGCCCACGTCGGGGCGGGCAGCCCGCAGCCTCGCCACGGCCTCGGGCAGCAGGGCGACGCAGACGCTGGGGATCGCCGAGACCCTGACCGTGCCCCGGGCCTGGGCGGCGTACGCGCCGAATTCGTTCTCCACGGCCCGCAGGGTGGCCAGGATCGTTTCGGCACGTTCGGCCAGCCGGTGCCCCGCCGGAGTGAGCCGGACTCCCCGCCCGGACCGGACGGTCAGGGGGACACCAATGGCGCGTTCCAGCGAGCGCATACGGTAACTGACAGCGGGCTGGGTGTAACCGAGTAATTCGGCGGCGGCGGTATACGACCCGGCGCGGGCCACCCCCGCTATTACGGCCAACTGCTGGATATCGAGCACGCCAACACTGTAAGAGGTGTTGATGAATGCGCGAAAAACTCTTATTGGACGTGCAGTCGTGTCGGCGGCAGACTCTCTGCAGGCAACAGCGGCGCGACGACCGTCAACCGAACCAAAGAGCCCTCACCCCGCACAACCTCGCACACGAGACGCTCGGTTCCGGGCCAACCACCGGACACCGAAGCCCGCGCCCCGCCCTGCCGCGCCCCGCCCTTCAATGCCCTCAGCACCCTTCAGTCCTTTTCCCGGCCCCCACCACGAGCGGCGGCACCGGAATCCCTCCCGGCTGTCCTGTCGCTTTTGACTTCACGGGATTCTTGCACGGAATTCCGGATTGGATGGAATATGTCCGACGAAGACGGCTGGAACCGAATGCAACCTGTGGTGGCACAGGGTGTGACATACCATCAGATGTCATTGAACGAGACCTTCTACCCGCCGCTGGAAACCGTGCGGCGAGCCGTCCTGGACACGACCGCCGAGGCGCACCGCACCCTGGACGCCCTGAGCACCGGGCTGGCCGGGACGATCGCCGGACACCTGGGGGTCCCGGCGGGGGACGTCCTCGTCGGCCCCGGTTCCGGCGCGCTGCTGCAACAGTTGTTCTCCGCCTGTACCGGCCCGGAGACCGTGACCGTGCACGCCTGGCCGTCCTGGGAGGCGTACCCGATGATGGCGGCGAACGCCGGCTCCGGCACCGTACGGGTACCGCTGCGCGACGACGTCCATGACCTCGACGCCATGGCCGACGCCGTCACCGACGCCACGGGCATGGTCCTGATCTGCAACCCGAACAACCCGACCGGCACCACCGTGGGCCAGAGCGCGCTACGGCGCTTCCTGGACCGGCTGCCTTCCCACGTCACGGTCCTGATCGACGAGGCGTATCTGGACTTCGCGGACACGGACCCCGAAGCCGCCGCCCACGGCGTGGAGTTGTACCGCGACGACGAGCGAGTGTGTGTCGTGCGCACGTTCTCCAAGTCGTACGGACTGCTCAGTCTGCGCGTCGGTTACGTGGTCGGCCACGAGCGGGTGCTCGCACCGCTGCGCGGAGTCCAGCCCTTCTTCCGGGTCAGCGCCGCGGGGCAGGCCGCGGCGATCGCGGCGATCGCCGGCCACGACGAGATACGCGTACGGTGCGCCGCGACCGTCGAGGAGCGCGAACGCCTGCGCGGGATCCTGCTGGAGCAGGGCCTGCGGGTGACGCCGAGTCAGGCCAACTTCCTGTGGCTGCCCATGGAATCGGGTGTGGAGGCCTTCACCCAGTTCTGCGCGGACCACGGGGTGCTCGTCTGCGGGAAGCCGGGCGAGGGCGTCCGGGTGACCGTCGCCGAACGCGAGGCGAACGACGCCTTCGCGCTGCTCGCCGGGAAGTTCCACGCGGTCGACGGCGGGATCTGAGCGGCCGTTCCGGTCTCCGGTGCGCCATGCCCTGGTGCCGCGTACCGGCCCTGGTGCCGCCAGCCAGCCCTGGTGCCGCGTGCCGCCACGCCACTGCGTCGCGCGCCGGTGCCACGTACCCCGCTGCATACGCCCGTCCGCCGCTCCGCCCGGACCGCACCCGTACGCGCATCCGCGCCCGCACGCGTATCCGTACCCGTACGCGCATCCGCGCCCCCGGCCCCGTACTCCCGGATCCGTCCCCCGGACTGTCGGCACTCCCGAAAATGGTGGTCGTATGACTCCGCCGTACCCGGCGACAGAAGTACCCCCCAATCTTCTCTCCACCGCCCGACCGACCATCACCCGGCTCGTCCGCGCGCTGGACGAACGCCTGCCGCAGAGCGGCGAACGCCTCCACGAGATCGCCCGCTACGCGCTCCTTCCGGCCGGAAAGCTCCTGCGTCCGCTGCTGCTCGTGGAGTCCGCCCGCGCCGTGGGCGGTGACTACGACGAGATCATCCCCGCCGCGCTCGGCGTGGAGTACCTGCACGCCGGATCGCTCGTCCACGACGACGTGATCGACGGCGACGTACTGCGGCGGGGCCGCCCGACCGTGGTGGCCCGTTACGGCGTCGAGGACGCGGTGGTGACGGGCGACGCCCTGATCATGGGCATGTTCGCGGCCGTCACCGACTGCGCCGACCACGGTCTGCCCGCCGACCGGCTGGTCGACGCCGTACGCGTCCTCGCCCGCGCCGGTGTGGATCTCTGCCGGGGCCAGGCCATGGAGGCGGAACTGCGCGGCGACCCGCGCTGCGGTCTCGACCCCTATCTGACGATGATCGCCCTGAAGACCGGGGCGCTGTTCCGGGGCGCCTGCCAGGCCGGTGCGGTCCTGGGCGGCGGGTCACCCGCCGAGCAGCGCGCGCTCACCGAGTTCGCCGAACACCTCGGGCTCGCCTTCCAGATGCACGACGACCTGCTGCCGCACACCAGCGACGCCGGGACCACCGGCAAGTCCGGCCTGAGCGACATCGCCAACGGCCGCCCCACCTTCCCCGTCCTGATGGGCTACGCGATGACCGGACCGGCCGGGCGCGACGCGCTGGAAACGGCGCTTGACGGGACGCTGCCCGCCCCGGAGGCGCTCGCAGTCGTACGGGAACTGCTGGAGTCCACCGGGGCCCTCGACGCGGCCCGGGAACGGGCCCGCGCCGAGGTGCTTCGTGCCAAGGAGTGCCTGACGGTACTGGACGACTCACCGAGTACGACGGTGCTCGCCGCCGTCGCCGACTTCTCGATCGACCGGGAGCTGTGAGCGTGGCCGGCGCGATGGCCCGCGCCTTCGGTGCGCATCTGCGGACCTGGCGGCCCTACACCCTGGCCTACCCGGGCCTGGTCGGTCTGGCCGGGGCGGCGCTGGCCGCCGGATCGCCGTCCGGCGGAGCGGCGTTCAGCGGAACTGCGTCCGGCGTACCGCTGCTGGTCGCCTGGGCCGCGCCCACCCTGAGCTGGCTGGCCGCCCACTATCTCGGCGACTACTTCGACCGTCATCTGGACGCCATCAGCAAACCCCAACGCCCCATACCATCCGGTCAGTTGAGCCCGCGTACCGCCGTGGTGTGCGGGGTGCTCTGCGCCCTCGCGGCGGCCTTCGTGACCGTACTGGCCAACTGGCGGGCGCTGTTGCTCGTGGCGGGCGCCATGGCGGGCATCGTGGCCTACAGCCTGGTGCTGAAGGGGCGCGGACTGTCCGGGAACGCCATACGCGGCGTGCTGACGGCGCTCACGGTGGTCTACGGGGCGATGACGGCCTCGGCCGACCCGCCCTGGCAGGCCGTCGTACCGTTCGCCCTGGTGTTCCTGGCGCACGACGCCGCCTCCAACCTGGTGGGCACCCTCCGGGACGTCGAGGGCGACCGCAGCGGCGGTTACCGCACGCTGCCGGTACTCCGGGGCCTGCGGGTGGCGGCCCGTACGGCGGCGCTGCTCTACCTGGGGGCGATCGCCGTCGCCGCGCTGTCGGTCCCGCTGGTCCCGGCCGATCCGGTGGGTTTCGCCGCGCTGCTGCTCCTCGCTGCGGTGTGCGGCGGCTTCGCCTTCTCCCTGGTGCTGCGCCGCGAGCTGTCGGTCACACCGGCGCTGGCGCTGCGCGCCCATGAGGTACTCGTGGCGGAACGGCTCATCCTCGCGGGCGCGGTGATGGCCGGGGGCTGGGGAGCGGGTGTCGCGGGAGCGGTGACCGGCCCCCTGCTCGTCGTCAGCCTGCTGACGCAGGGGCGGATGCGCCGCCGCCACGAGTTCCCGCCGGACGCCGGGTCGGCGGCGGGCGCCGGGGTCGCAGCGGACATCCCCGACCCGCCCGGTACGGAACTGTCCCGTACAGCTCCGTCCCGTACGGCACGACGGAAGGATGACGCCACCCCATGCTGAACCCCACCCTGGCCGAACAGGTCGACAAGGCCGTCACGTCCGGCGCCGAGGCACTCTTCGCCCGGCAGCGCCCCGGCGGGGTCTTCGCGCCCGGCCCCGACCGCTACTCCCCCGCGAACACCGCCGTGGCCCTCATCGCCCTGCACCTGGCCGAACAGGCCGACGGCAAGAACCCCGACGGGCAGGTCGACGACGGGCTGGTCGAGCGGGGCGTCACCCGGCTGTGCGAGACCCAGCGGGAGGACGGCGGCTGGGCCATGCCCGGTGTCCCCACCGAAGTGCTGTCCACCGCCGTCGTCACCGACGCGCTCCAGCTCATCGCTCCGGAGCGGGCGGCGTCCGCCGTACGGGCGGGCCGCGAGCGGCTCGCAGCGCTCGGCGGGCCGCAGGCCCTCGCCGAACCGGCGATGACCGGGCTCATCCGGCAGTTCGACGCCCTCGCCGGCCTCGGCGACGAGGCGGAGCTGCCCCGGCTGCCACTCGAACTGCTGCTCCTCCCCGGCCTGTCCCGCCGTCTGCTGAGCCTGCGCCTGCCGATCTTCGCGAGCATGGCGCTCGGCCAGGCCGCCCGGCGCCGCCAGGGCCCGCTGCGCAGACGGCTGAACGCGCTGGCGCGGCCCGCCGCGCTCTCCGTGGTGCGCCAGGCGTACGAACGCGAGGGCTCCACCGGGGGGTTCAGCGCCGACCCCTGGCTCACCAGCCTCATCTGCATCGGCGTCACGCGGTCCGGCCTCGCCCCCGACATCTCCCGGGCCGCCGCCCGGCGCCTGCGGTCCATGGCGCGCCCCGACGGCTCGTGGGACCTGATGGAACTGGACATCACCTGGTCCGGCTTCGCGGCCTCCGCCCTGCTGGAGGCGGGCCGGGCCGACGATCCACGGCTCGCCGGAACCCGCGCGATGTTCCACGAGCGCCAGCAGAACACGCCCTTCACCGCCCTCGGTTGTCCGGGCGGCTACTGGGGCTTCTCCAGCGCGCGCAGCTGGCCGATGGCGCTGGAGACCGCCGAGATCAGCTCCGCGCTGCTGCGGCTGCCCGGCGGCGCAGGCGACAGCGACGGGCACGACAGCGACGGGCACGGCGACGACCACGTACGGCGCGGCATCGCGTGGCTGACCTCCGTACAGGACTCGGCCGGGTCCTGGAGTCTGGCCGTACGCAACAGCCGGCCGGGCGGGTTCGGGCCCTGCCCCTACATGACGGCCAAGGCGGTGGACGCGCTGCTGGACTCCGGCGTGGGTACCGACGACCCGCGCGTCACCAGGGCGGTGCGCTGGCTGCTCGCGCGGCAGGCACCGGACGGCTCGTTCGAAGCCCTCTGGTACCGGGGCCGTACGCCGGGCACGGCGGTCGTACTGGAGACGCTCTGCCGGACCGTCGGCGCCACGCACCCGGCGGCCGAACGGGCCCGGGAGCGGCTGGTCGGCACCCAGCGGGACGACGGGTCGTGGGGTACGGGGGACGACGCCGAGCCAGGTACCGGAGAGGACGCCAAGGGCAGCACCGAGGAAACCGCCTGGGCGCTCCACGCGCTGCTCGCGGCGGGCCTCGGGCCCGGGGACCGGACCGTCGAGTCCGCCGCACGCCGGCTGGCCGGCGCCCAACGGCCGGACGGCGGCTGGGCCGGAGCCCCGGTGAACGAGTACATCCGGTTCTGCTACCGCTACGCGGACGACCAGATCGCCTCCGGCCTGGCCGTACGCGCGCTGGCGCGGCTGCGGACGGCGGCCACCCGGGACCCCGAAGGAGCAGCGGCATGAGCGGCGACAGGAATGCCGACGACGGTTCGCACTACGACGTCGTGGTCTGCGGCGCGGGCGCGGGCGGACTGGCCTCGGCCCGCGCCCTGGGCGGCCTGGGACTGCGCGTCCTCGTCGTCGACAAACAGCGCGTCCAGCGCCCGGTCGCCAAGGGCGAGGTGCTCCAGCCCGGGGCGCTGCGCGTGCTGCGGGAGTGGGGGACCGAGAAGCTCCTGGAGGAGCGGGCCGGGGAGCGGCTGGGGCGGCTGGTGGTACGCGACCCGTCCGGCGGTCCGCTGATGTCACTGGACTACGGCCAACTCCCGCCCGATGACCGCTGGTTGCTGGCCCATGACCATCTGGAGATCCTCGACGCGCTCGCCGCCGGCCTCGGCCCCGGTGTGGAGGTGCGCCGAGGTGTTCTCGTCGAGGAGCCGCTGCGCGACGCGTCGGGCCGGGTCACCGGCGTACGGCTCGCCGAGGGCGGGCGGCGGTACGACGTGCGCGCGTCGCTGACCGTCGCCGCGGACGGCATCTCCTCGCGGCTGCGCCGGGCCGTCGGCATCGACGCCAAGCGCGTGGACTACCCGCACCGGCTGCTCTCCTTCGAGCTGAGCGGGGTCACGCCCCGGCCCGACGACTTCTCGGCGTATCTCAGCGACCGCGGGCTGCGCCTGGTCTACCCGCTGCCGGGCGACCGGGTCAGGCTGTACGTCCAGGCCGGGCCCGACGAACTGCGCGGCGTGGACCGGGCGGAGCTGGCGGGCTGGTGCGAGCGGATGCTCGCCGAGGTGCCCGCGCTCGAACCGCTGACCGGGCCGCTGCTCGGCGCGCTGGACAGCCGCCAACTGCTCCCGGTCTCACGGTTCCTCTCCCCCACGCTGTCGGTGCCCGGTCTCGCGTTCGTCGGCGAAGCGGCGTACGCCGTGCACCCGATGGCCGCGCAGGGGATGAACACCGCGATCACCAGCGCCGCTTCCCTGGCCGGGCGGCTCGCGGACCGGCTGGACGGGGCGCGGGGCATGTCCGATGTGGACGCCTCCGTGGACGCCGCGTTGCGCGACTACCAGGAGGAGAGGCAGCCCATCCTGGCGCACGCCGCCCGTACCAGCGACAACGCGGCGCGCATGGTCACCGACCTGTCGTGGCGCGGCCGGGTCCTGGGCCGGCGGGCCGTCAGACACACCGGGGCCAATCCCCGGCTGCTCCACACCGTCACCTACAACATGTCCGGTCTCGGCCCCCGGCCGATGTCCTTCCTGGACCGCCTCCACCAGATCGGCCTGCTGCCGGACCCGCGCGCCCAGCGGGTGCCGAACGCCTGAGTGCCTGCCGGGTCCTGAGAGCCCGGCCACCTACAAGCACACACATCGCCCCTGTGCATCGACCATCGACCATGTACCGACCATGTGAGGACGGAATCCCGTGCGGAATCAGGAAATGCTCGTAAGTCCGGTGTCCGGCGCCCTCGGCGCGGAGATCCGAGGGGTAGACCTGACGGACATCACCGACCATGACTTCGAGCGGATACACGAGCTGCTGCTGCGCCACCTGGTGATCTTCTTCCCGGAGCAGTCGCACCTCACCCCGGAGGCGCACATCGCGCTGGGCCGGCGGTTCGGCGAGGTGGAGGTGCACCCCTTTCTGCCGAAGGTCGAGGGCTACCCGGAGCTGGCGCTCATCGAGTCCGACAAGGGCGGCAAGGCCGACGAGTGGCACATCGACGTCACCTTCAGCCCCAAGCCACCGGTCGCCTCGATCCTGCACCTGGTGACCTGTCCGGAGTCCGGCGGCGACACCATGTGGAGCAACCAGTACCTGGCGTACGAGACGCTGTCCGACCCGTACAAGGAACTGGTGGACGGGCTGACGGCGGTCCACGTGCTCAAGGCCCCGGAGGTCGGCGAGCTGAAGGCCGAGCATCCGGTCGTCCGGATCCACCCGGAGACCGGGCGGCGCTCGCTGTACGTGACCCGCATGTGGTCGTCGCACATTCCGCAGCTCAGCCGGCACGAGAGCGACGCGCTGCTGCAGTTCCTCTTCGAGCACTCCGAACAGCCGCGCTTCAACTGCCGTTACCGCTGGCAGCCCGGCGCGGTGGCCATGTGGGACAACCGGGCGACGCAGCACCTGGCCATCAACGACTACTCGGAGTACCGCAAGGGCCAGCGGGTGACCATCCTGGGCGACCACCCGACGGGGGACGCCCCGCGCTGGAAGGAGTACCAGCGGGCCGGGGACGAGCGCTACTGGCCCCGCCGCGTCAACGCCAAGGCCGGCTACTGACCGGCTGAGCGTGTTTGGGTGTGACCGGCCGGCTCCGAGAACCGGCCGGCTCCGAGAAGAGGAGCCGGCCGGTCGCGTACGGCCCGGTCGCGTACGGCCCGGTCCTGTACGGTCCGGTCCCGTACGCGACCCGCCCAGCTCCACGCGCTCCACACGCTCCACACGTTCTACGCGTGCTCCACGCTCTACACGCGCCCCAGCGCCTTCGCCCCCGGCTCGCAGCTCTCCCGGAGTCCGGCCAGTTCCTCCGGGGCCAGACTCGCGGTGGCGCCGCGCCGCCCGCCGTCGAGCAGCGCACGCCCGGCCGCCAGCCACTCCGGCAGCGGCTCCACGCCGAGATGACGGGCGAGGCGGGTGAGTTCCCGGTCGGGAGCGTCCAGGAGGTCCTCGTACGACAGGGACATGCGGATCTCCGCCGGGAGCGCGTCGAGGTGTTCCAGGCCCTCGATGACCGCCTCCGACCACAGCTTGCCGAACTCCGCCACGGGGACGGGCCGTTCCATCAGCGGTCGCAGATCTGCCTCGTCGTCACTGAGCAGCGCCTCCAGGTCGGCCGGCACATCCGCACCACCCCTCGCGTCCGGTACGGCGGCGGCCTGGTCCCGCATGAGCTGGATCAGGCGGAAGCCCAGATGGCGGCTCATGGACAGCGCGCAGTCGGCTCCGTCCCGGTGGAGGTGGACGAAACGGGCCTCGGGGAACAGCTCGCGCAGCCGGGGCACCGACCGCAGCGAGTACCCCGAGCGCTCCGCCACCGCCAGGCTGCCGAACCGCTCGGCCAGGACCTCGAACAGCGCCCGGTAGTGGTCGGCGACCGGGCCTCTGGGGCGCGCGGACAGCGTCGCGGCGAGCGCGTCGAACAACTCGTCCGGATCGTCGGTGAGATGGGGCAGGGTCATCATGCTGATCGCGGGGATGCCGCCGTCCCGGGTGGTGAAACGCCCGGTCGAGTCGGAGTACACGTACTCCGGCAGCCTCATGCCGTCACGGAGGAGACGGTTGGCGAACGGCCGGGGAGTCGCGAGGAGCCGCCAGAACTCCTCGCCGGTCAGGTGCTCTTCGGGGAACGCGCCCGGCTCCGCCGCGGCCACCAGCTCGCTGAGGCTGAGGACGTGCGGATGCAGGCGCATGATGCGCGACAGGGCAGTGGAACCGCACCTTCCCGTGCCTACGACGAAGGTGAGTGGCCGCGACGTCATGGTGCTCCCGTGAAAGAACGCCGGGGCCCTGCGCCCCGGTCACACGGCCCACGACTACCCAACCTGCCCCGGACACATGTTCACCGCTCGTCTTTCCACTGAACGCGCGCGAGAGGATCGGGTGCGTGGTCTTGTGCGTGGTCTTGTGTGGCGGGCGGCCGCGTCTGATGCTGGTGGTTCTTGTTGCCTTCCGTTCGGAGTCGCCACATGACTGCCGATAGTCCGAGCAATATGCACCAACCACGCCGTCGTTCGCTCCTCGTCTCCGGGGCCGCCCTCGCGGGATGGGCCGCCTTCGCCGGGCAGAAGCAGGCCTTCGCCGCAGGCCGTGCCGAACCGCCCGAGTGGGACGCGCGGCCGGGGGTCTTCCAGGTCAACCGGGAGGAGGCACGGGTCAGACTCGTGCCGTACGCGAACGCCTCGGAGGCCCTGCGCGGACGCCCCGAGGAGTCGCCCTACTACCGTTCCCTCAACGGGAGTTGGCGGTTCAAGTGGTCCGAGAACCCGGATCTGCGGCCCGTCGGGTTCCATGAACCGGAGTACGACGACAGCGGCTGGGCCCGTATCCCCGTTCCCTCCAACTGGGAGATCGAGGGCTATCCGGAGCCGATCTATCTCAACATCCGGTATCCGTGGGTCGGGTACGAGTCCCCCGAACCGCCGCGGATTCCCAGCAAGTTCAACCCCGTCGGCTCCTACCGCCGTACCTTCACGGTGCCCGGCGACTGGCAGGGCCGGCGCACGCTGATCTCGTTCCAGGGAGTGAAGTCCGCGTTCTTCGTGTGGGTGAACGGCGAGCGCGTCGGCTACAGCGAGGACAGTTACACGCCCGCCGAGTTCGACATCACCGAGCACGTCCGGCCGGGCCGCAACAGCCTGGCCGTCGAGGTGTTCCGCTGGTCCGACGGGAGTTGGCTGGAGGACCAGGACATGATCGACCTGTCCGGGATCTTCCGCGACGTGTACCTGTACGCCATCGCGCCGGTGCACGTACAGGACCTGTTCGTCCGTACGGAGCTGGACTCCGCCTACCGCGACGCCGAGTTCACGCTCACCACGGTCGTACGCGACCGGACCGGCGACGGTGACCGTGCAAGCGACAGCGACCGTCCAGGCGACCGCGACCGTGACGGCGACGGCTCGCGGTCCGGGGACGGGTACCGGATCGAGGCCGCGTTGTACGACGCGAAGGGGCGGCCCGTGCTGGGGCGTCCGCTCACCGGCCGGGTCACCTTCGAGGGCGCGGACGCGGAGGGCGGCGGGGCCAGGGACGCGACCGTCACCCTCCGGGCGGACGTGAAGGCCCCCGCCCTCTGGTCCGCCGAGGCGCCGAACCTCTACACGCTCGTGGTGACCCTCACGGACGGATCCGGACGGGCCGTCGACGTCCAGCGGACCCGCGTGGGCTTCCGCGAGATCGGGTACGGCCCCGGGGCGTACACGCTCAACGGCCGCCCGCTCATGCTGCGCGGGACCAACCGCCACGAGTCCGACCCCGACCACGGGCAGGCGGTCCCCGAGGAGCAGATGGTCCGGGACATCCTGCTGATGAAGCGGCACAACATCAACGCCGTGCGGACCTCGCACTACCCGAACCATCCACGGTGGATGGAGCTCTGCGACGAGTACGGGCTGTACGTCATCGACGAGGCGAACGTCGAGACACACGGCGTGCGGGACCGGCTGCCGGCCTCGCTGCCCGAGTGGACGGACGCCTGTCTGGACCGGGCGCGCTCGCTCGTCGAGCGCGACAAGAACCATGCGTGCGTCGTCGCCTGGTCGCTCGGCAACGAGGCGGGCAGGGGCGACAACTTCAAGGCCATGGCCGACTGGATACACGCGCGGGACGCCTCCCGGCCGGTGCACTACGAGGGCATGAACGACGTCGCAGACCTCCACAGCGAGATGTACACCAGCCCCTCGGGCGTCGAGGCGTACGGCCGGTCCGGCAACCCGAAGCCGTACCTGCTGTGCGAGTACACGCACTCCATGGGCAACAGCGGAGGCAATCTCCAGGAGTACTGGGACGTCTTCGAGCGCTATCCGAACCTGCACGGCGCCTTCGTGTGGGACTGGGTCGACCAGACGATCCGGCTTCCCGTACCCGGCGACCCCCGGCGCACCTATCTGTCGTTCGGTGGCGACTGGCACCGGGACCACCCGGGCTATCCGACGGACGGCAACTTCTCCTGCAACGGTCTGGTCGACTCGGACCGGCAGCTCCACCCCGGCATCCTGGAGCTGAAGAAGCTGTACCAGCCGGTGGGTGTCACGGCCGCCGAACCGGCCGCCGCGGGCGCCAACGCGGGCTCCGGCACCGTCATGGTCCGCAACAAGCATCTGTTCAGCGACCTGAGCGCGTACGAACTGCGCTGGACCGTGACCCGGGACGGCGAGCGCGTGCAGCACGGCACGTTGCCCGCGCCGAAGATCGCACCGGGCGCCGAGGACACCGTACGCATCCCCGTGCGCAGGCCCGGCACGCTCACGCCCGGCGCCGAGTACTGGCTGAACATCGCCTTCGTACTGCGCGAGAAGACCCGCTGGGCCGATGCCGGGCACACGGTCGCCGCCGAGCAGCTCGCCCTCGACTGGTACGCACCGGCGCCCGCCCGCCCCGCGTCGCCGCCCGCCGACCTCCCCCTCACTCTCACCGAGAACGACACGAGCGTGCGGGTCACCGGGCGGAGCGTCGAGGTCGTGTTCGACAAGCGGACCGGGACTCTCGATTCGTACCGGCACCGAGGGCGGCTGCTGCTGGCGGGCGGGCCCGTGCCCAACTTCTGGCGCGGGCCGACCGACAACGACATCGGCCGCTCGTTCCAGACGAAGGCCCGCACCTGGCGGAACGCGGGCGCCGACCGGACGGTGACGTCCGTCGAGGTCACGCGGCCGACGCCCGGCGAGGTCGTGATCGAGGTGGCCGCGACCCTGCCCACCGCACCGGCGGCCTCCGAGTGGCACACCGTCTTCCGGGTGCTCGGCAGCGGTGAGATACGGGTCCGGCACACCCTCAAGGCGGCGGCCGGCCTGCCCGATCTGCCCATGGTGGGCGCGCTGTTGACCGTGCCGGCCGGGTTCGAACGGCTCGACTGGTACGGACGCGGGCCGCACGAGAACTACTGGGACCGCAGGAGCGGCGCTTTCGTGGGCCGGTACCGCTCCACGGTCGACGAGCAGGTCGCGCCGTACGCCAAGCCCCAGCAGATGGGCAACATGACGGACGTACGACGGCTGTCCCTCACGGACCGGTCCGGGGCGGGACTGACCGTGGCCGCCGACCCGGCGGGCGACGCGGTGGACAACGAACCGGCGGGCGACGGATCAGCGGGCCGTGCTCCGGCGGGCGACGGGGCGCTGTTGGAGACCAGCGCCCTGCACTACTCGCCCTTCGACCTCGACGGGCCACGGCATCCGTACGAGCTGAAGCGGCGGGACGAGACGGTGCTCGGCGTCAACCACCGGCAGATGGGCGTCGGCGGCATCAACTCGTGGGGCGCGGCTCCGCTGGAGAAGTACCTGCTGCACGCGGGCCGCACCTACACGTACGGATACCTGCTGCGACCCGCCTGACCCGCACCCGGAGCGAGACCTGAGCCGTACCCCGGAGCGAGAACGGAGGACGTGTACCGGAAATCCCGTCAGGCGGGAATTCCGGTACACGGAAGCTGTGGGAGTGCGAGCCGGTCCACGGTCACATGGGGGCCGGCGTTCCCAGCAAGGTGGGGGCCGGCGTTCCCAGCAGCGCCGACGCGGCGGCGAGCGGCGTGAGGGCGGCGGGGGCGGGCTCGGGCTCGGGAGCCGTACGGCAGGTGAAGCCGAGACGGGTGAGCGCCCGTGTCACCTCGCCGGCGGAGAAGTCCCGGCGGTCCTGCCTGGTGATCACTTCCCCCACCTGCTTGACGGGGTAGGTGCGGCGGTCGATGATCACGGATTCCCCCGTGACGGGTTCGGGCTTGATGCCCTTCATCGATTCCCGCACCTCACTCTTGGTCAATTCGAAGGGATAGCGGGCGATGACACAGCGCATCGTGCCTCAACAAGGTCGAGAGGAAACCGGGAGTGGAGCGGGCGTACGGCTGTCACGGTCTCGGCGGTCGTTGTCCGTGGGGGCTGCCGCTGTGCGGTTCATCGAGAAGATTTCCCGACGCGGCACGCGCGCACGGAGGAATTACCGGCGGCCATGAGCCACGAGCCGTGAGCCGTGAGCCGTGACAAGCGAACGAAGCAGGAAAAGCGACGTGGCCGGGTCCCGCACCCCAAGGTGCGAGCCCCGGCCACGTCGTACGCCTCGGCGTGGGCGCCAGAGTCAGGCGGGAACGATGTTCTCCGCCTGCGGGCCCTTCTGGCCCTGCGTGACGTCGAAGTTCACCTTCTGGCCTTCCTGGAGCTCGCGGAAGCCCTGGGCGGCGATGTTCGAGTAGTGGGCGAAGACGTCAGCGCCGCCACCCTCCTGCTCGATGAAGCCGAAGCCCTTTTCCGCGTTGAACCACTTCACGGTGCCAGTAGCCATGTTTCTTTTCTCCTTCGGGGCAGTGCCGAGGCCCGCACTGTGCGAACCCCGCGTCGCCGATGATTGCCCCGCCCGGAAAACAACACCGGAAATACAAAAGCGAACCCGCCGGAACATAGTGCCCGGCAAGAACGCTGCAAGCTTTGGGAACCACAACTGCAACTGATTTCGACAGTAGCACGGCGCAATCGGTCGGGCGCGGCCCGCGATATCACTCCGCCCGCCAGGCCATAAACCCTCACCGCATATTGCTCGAAATTCTGTCCCTGCGGCCACAGATAGTGACGCGCACGAGGCCCCCGGCCGACGAGCCCGGAGAGCCCCGGGCGGCTCCGGCGGTCAGCGGTCGGCGGTCCCGCCCGCGTCCGCCGTGGGCTTGCGCAGTTCCTCGTTGAGGCGCAGCGCCTCTTCGAGCTGGTCCTCCAGGATGACGATGCGGCAGGCGGCCTCGACCGGCGTCCCGCCGTCCACCAGTTCGCGTGCGCGCGCGGCGATGCGCAGCTGGTAGCGGGAGTAACGGCGGTGGCCGCCCTCGGACCGCAGGGGGGCGATGAGCCGGGCCTCGCCGATGGCCCGGAGGAAGCCCGGTGTGGCGCCGATCATCTCGGCCGCGCGGCCCATGGTGTACGCGGGGTAGTCGTCATCGTCGAACCGATCGCTGGTGCGCGACGGGGTTTTCGGGGGCACTTGCACCTCTCCTGGCACGCGTCGAGGGGCCCCGGCGTCGTACCGCACCGGGGCCCTGAGGGGCTTCCGCGCCGTCCACCGGCGCCGAGGCGCCGGCTTCCGGGCCGTCGCCGCCCTCGTGCCGCGTATCGCTGAATTCGTCTGCTACGCCAGGAACCCTAGACACAGGGGAATCGCATGTCTACCGCAGCCACGACAGGTTTTCCTGAGCCATGGAGAGAATTAATGTGCTCGTACCCGGCACTCGTGGACGGTCCCCCGGTCCCCCGGCCCCGTTCCGTGCCGCGCCCCTCAGTGAGTCCGGACGTCTTCGCCCTTCTCCCGCGTCAGGAACAGGCCGACGCCCGACGCGATCACCACGACACCGGTGACGAGGCTGACGAGGATCTGCGTCGTCCCGACAAGGATGAAGCTGGTGACGGCGTTGGCCGCCACGGCGACGGCGAGCAGGAGCCAGAGCAGGGCCTTCATGGGAGTTCCTTCCGAGGGGCGCGGTGAATCAAGCGGTGAATCAGCAGGGCCGGCCGGGAGCCACGATCGTCTGGGGCCGGTCGGGATCGGCTGGGGTTCGCTGGGATCAACCTTGCCGTCACCGGACCGCCCCATCGATGGGGCGTCCTCCCGAACCGGGGGTGTAGCCCGCTACACCCCCGTCCGGGCAGCAGGCTCACCCGCGCCCGCGAGTACGGCGAGCCTAGGCTGACAGCCATGGGCATGGGCATGAGGGAGACAGTGCGGCAGGCGGAGCGTGCCACGGTTCAGCTGGGTACGGCGGCCGGGATCGCGCTGGCGTCGTGTCTCTATGTCGCGCTGCTGATGGTCGCCGCCGTCGCCACGTTGACCGTGATCGGCGCGGGCGTCCTGCCCGAGGCGGTGCTGCCGCTGCGCAGGCTCGCCGGCTACAAGCGGCGGTGCGTCGCCCTCTGGACGGGCGAGAAGATACCCGAGGCGTACGTACCGCTCACCGGCGAGCTCTTCGAGCGGGTGCGCAAGGCGGTCAGGGACCCGGGCACATTCCGCGATCTGCGCTGGCTCGCCGTCCACCTCTGCTACGGCCTCTTCCTGCTGTACTTCTCCCTGCCGCTGTGGGTGATCGGCCTGGCCGTGGACGGCGTGTGGTGCGGGCTGCTGGGCCGCCGGGCCGTGGTGCTGCCGCTCATCCCCCGCCTCGCCGACCTCGACGCGTCCTGGTCAGGGGCACTGCTGCTGCCGTCACCGAACGCCCAACTCGCCGAGCGGGTCGAGGAGTTGACCGTCACACGGGCGGGAGTGATCGCCGCGCACGGAGCCGAACTGCGCCGTATCGAGCGGGACCTGCACGACGGTACGCAGGCGCACCTGGTCTCGCTGTCGATGCGGGTCGGCCTCGCCCGGCGTGCGTACGACAAGGACCCGGAGGCGGCGCGCAAGCTCCTCGACGACGCGCAGCTCCAGGCGGAGCAGGCCCTCACCGAGCTGCGGCACGTCGTACGGGGCATCCACCCGCCGATCCTCACCGACCGCGGCCTCGTCGGCGCGGTACGGGCCCTCGCGGCCGGCAACGCGCTGGATGTCTCGGTGCGCGAGACCGGCGTGGAGGAGACGCCCCGCGCCCCGGCGGCGGTCGAGGCCGCCGCGTACTTCGTCGTCGCCGAGGCGCTCACCAACGCCGCGAAGCACAGCGGTGCGGAGCGGGCGTCGGTGGAACTGATCCGTACGGCACGGCAGTTGACGATACTGGTACGTGACGAAGGGCGGGGCGGCGCCGACCAGTCGGGCGGCAGCGGGCTGCTCGGCATGCGGCGCCGGGTCGCCGCCCTCGACGGCACTGTGGAACTGACCAGCCCCGTCGGAGGGCCGACCGTGATCGAAGTGGAGCTGCCGTGCGCGTGGTGATCGCCGAGGACAACGCCTTGCTGAGGGAGGGGATGGTCCTCCTGCTGACCTCCTCGGGGCACGAGGTGGTGGCGGTCGCGTCCACCGGGCCCGAGGTGCTGCCCGCGCTGCTGGAGCACCGCCCGGACGTCGCCGTACTCGACGTACGTATGCCGCCCGGCTTCCGCGACGAGGGACTGCGCGCGGCGCTCGCGGCGCGACGCGAGATCCCCGGCCTGCCGGTGCTGGTGCTCTCGCAGTACGTCGAGGAGGCGTACGCGTCCGAACTGCTGGCCGGTGGCGCGAGCGGCCTCGGGTATCTGCTCAAGGACCGGGTGGGACGGGTGGACGAGTTCCTCGACGCGCTGGAGCGGGTCGCCGGCGGCGGCACGGCGCTGGACCCCGAGGTGGTGACGGAGCTGCTGACCCGGCGCCGCGACGATCCGCTGGACTCGCTGACACCGCGCGAGCGTGAGGTGTTGCAGCTGATGGCCGAGGGCCGGGACAACACGACGATCGCGAAGACGCTGGTGGTGTCGGACCGGGCGGTCAGCAAACACATCGGCAACGTCTTCGCGAAGCTGGGCCTGCCGCCGGGTGACAGCGGGCACCGGAGGGTGCTGGCGGTACTGGCCTACCTCAACAAGGAGTAGGGAGAGGGAGCGGACCGCTCCCTCTCCCTGCTGAGGCGGTCCCGCTCCCTGCTGAGCCGGTCCCGGTCCCTACTGAGCCGCTCCCGGGCCCGCTCCCGCTCAGCGGGCCCTTACCGCGTACCTTCCCCGCAGCACCTGCCACACCGGAAGCAACGTCCCCGCCACCGCCGTCACACCGACCACCACCACGATCACCACGGCCTGCTCGGCCGGCAGGTACGGCGCCGTACGCGTCATCGCGACGCTGAAACCGACCAGCGGCAGGGACGCGACGACCGCGCCGACGACCAGCCCCGTCACCGCCGTGACGCCCGCCTCCAGCCAGAGCATGCGCCGCAGTTGGCGCCGTCCCGCACCGGCGAGCCGCAGCTGCGCCAGTTCGGGGCGCCGTCCGATCGCGATGAGCGACAGGGTGCTCAGGATGGCGATCACCGTGAAGCCGCCGATCGCCGACACCGCCGCCAGGGAGACCACTTCGCCCAGGGCCTGGTCCTCCGCCTCGACCCGTACCGGCGCGGAGTTCGGCTCCACGCGGGCCCCCGGGACGGCCGACGCCACCGCCTTGGTAACCGTGACCCCGTTGTCAGGTTGGTCCGTGGCGACCAGGACGCGTCCCGGGCCGGGCGCCGACATGTGCTTCAGCAGCTCGTCGCGCGAGAAGAGGAAGTCGCCCAGGGCCAGGGCTCGTTCGTACGTGGCCACCACCCGCAGCCGCGCCTGCGCGCCGTCCCCGAAGCGCAGTGTCACCGTCGAGCCGGGCTCCACGTCCAGGGAGCGGGCACGGTCCCGGCCGATCGCGACCGTACCGGGGCGCAGTTCGTCCACGTTCCCGTCGCGCGCCTCCGGGTCGAGGGTCCGCGTCAGCCCCTGAGGGGTGACACCGAGCGCGGGCAGCCGCTCCAGGACGGGCGAGCCGGCATCCTGCCGGGCCAGCACCACGGTGCTCCGTACGACCTCCGTCGCCGCCCGCACCCCCGGGACCTCCCGGATCCGCTCCACCGCGCCGTCCGGCAGCCCGCCCTCGGCCGACACCACGAGGTCGGCCCGCGTCGCCCGCAGCGCCTGCGCGTCCCCCGCGTGACCGACCGTCGCGCCCGACGAGAGCTGTACGCCGACGAAGGCGGTGACCAGGACGATCGGGGTGATGGCGGCGCCCAGCCGGCGTGCCGACGCCGTGCAGTTCGCGGCGGCCAGGCGGCCGGCCGGACCACCGAGGACCCGCAGCGGCACGCCGAGGACCTTCATCGCGCCCTCGGCTGTCCACGGCCCCAGCAGCGCGCACGCGATGACCATCGTCACCGCCGCCGCACCGGCCGCCGCGGCTGCCGCCGTACCGCTCTGCAAGGTGGCGGTCCCCGCCGAACTCACGCCCCCGAGCAACAGCACCAGCCCGCTGACCCGGCGCGCCCTGCCGGGCTCCTTCTCGCGCAGCGCCTCCGCCGACCGCGCCTTCGCGGTCCCCGCGCAGGCGATCAGGGCGGCGGCGCGGGCGACCAGGACGGTGACCGCGGCGGTGAGCAGGGGCGCCGCCACCAGCCAGGGAGGGAAGGGGAGTTCGAGGCCGGCGGGCAGTACGCCCCGCGCGTCCAGCAGCCGGAGGAGTCCGAGACAGGCGGGGACCGCCCCCACGGCGCCGACCAGCGCGGCGACGGCCGCGACCCGGCCCACCTCCTTGCCCACCGCACCACGCACCTGGCGTGGCGTCGCGCCGACCGCGCGCAGCAGGCCGAGTTCGTGATCGCGCTGCCGCAGCGCCTGCACGACCGTCGACGACACGACGAGCAGGGCGATGAGCACGACGGTGCCGGCCACGGAGGCGAGCAGCGCCAGGATGCCCGAACGGGCGGTCGCCGCCGTCAGGAACTCGGCGTCGCCGCGCTCGTCACCGGTCAGTACGCGCAGCGGAGCCGTATCACCGTCCGCCCGCCGGCCCACGCTCCCGGCGTCCGACGCGTCCAGGGCGTTCCGTACGCGCGTACTCAACTCCCCTGCCGGAACGCCGGGTTCGGCGACGATCCCGATAGCGTCCAACGAGCCCGGGTGCCCGGCCAGGCGGCGGGCCTCGGCCCCGGTGAAGTAGACGGCGGCGCCGGGGCCGTCGGCGACCCCGGCGACGGTGTACGTCGCGTCCGCGCCGGAGACCCGCAGGGTGACGCGCTCCCCGACGCGGGCGGTCCCGCCGCCCACGACGACCTCGCCCGCGCGTCGCGGGGCGTGTCCCTCCCGTATGCCGTACGGCGCCAACTCGGCGGCGTCCCAGGCCCGTCCGGAAACGGCGCCCGCGCTACCGGACGCGCTCAGGACTCCCACCTGGAACACGTCGTCGGCGACGGCCGCGCGCACGCCCGGCACGTTCCGTACGCTCTCCAGCACCGGCTCCGGCACGCGTACCCGCTCGGTGAGCCCGGCCGTCGCGGTCTCCGGCTCGCCGCCCCACATCTTCGCGGTGAAGCGGGTGTTCTGGTCGCCCGCGACGACGAGGTCGGCCCCCGCGTACCGCTCCACGCGCGCGTGCCCGAGTCCGGCCGACGCGAGGGCGAGCCCGAAGGAGCCGAGCAGCAGCGAGGTGAGGGCGAGGGCCGCGAAGACGGCGGCCCAGGCCTTGCGGTGAGTACGGGCCGCCCGCACGGCCAGGAACGTGGTGACCTTCATGCTGGTCGCGCCCTTGACGCTCATGTCTGTCGCACCCTTGACGCTCATGCCGCCCGCTCGCCTTCGCGTCCCATGCCCCGCATGAACTGCCGTACTTCGGCGGCGTCCGGCCGGTCCAGGCGGGCGACAACCCGCCCCTGGCCGAGGAACAGGGCTTCGTCGGCCCAGGCGGCGGCCGCCGGGTCGTGGGTCACCATCACCACGGTGTGACCGTCGCGTTCGACGGCCTGCCGCAGCAGGGCGAGTACGTCCTGCGCGGTGACGGGGTCCAGCGCCCCCGTGGGCTCGTCGGCGAAGATGATGTCGGGCCCGGTGACGAGCGCGCGGGCGATCGCCACACGCTGCTGCTGCCCGCCGGACAGCTCCGACGGCCGGTCGTCGCCCCGGTCCCCGAGCCCTACGGCGTCGAGCCCGCGCAACGCCCGGTCACCGGGCCGCGTACCGCCGAGCATCAGCGGCAGGGAGACGTTCTCCGCCACGCTCAGCGACGGCACGAGATTGTGCGCCTGGAACACGAACCCGATGCGCTCCCGGCGCAACCGTGTCAGCGCGGCCTCCCGGAGCGAGGACAGCTCCGTACCGCCGATGCTCACCGTTCCCGCCGTCGGGCGGTCGAGTCCGGCGGCGCACTGGAGAAGGGTCGACTTCCCGCAGCCGGACGGCCCCATGACGGCGAGGAACCGGCCGCGCGGCACGGCGAGATCGATGGGGTGGAGAGCGGCGACTCCGCGCCGGTACTCCCGGGCGACCCCTTTCAGGGTGAGGGCGTCGGGTACGGCGGATACGCCGGGTACGAGGTCCGCCCGTTCCGCCACCGCCACCGCTGTCGCTGTCGCTGTCGCTGTCGCGGAAAGGTGCCGCTGCCTGAACATCCGTACGCCCTCTCGGTGATGAGCCGGATCGAAGTGTCGATCGCTGTGCCACCGAAGACACTAGGAAGGAGAGGGGGCGCGAACGAGAGAGTGCCGTCCCGTCCTGATGGTGGAGCAGACTCCACCATCGGCGAGACCATCGACGGGCGACATGTCGCTGTCGGCAGGCGGGGTACGGTCCCAGCACGCCGGTACCGAAGGAGATCCCGTGGCCGACTACTTGACCGTACTCACGACGACCGACAGCGCGGAGAAGGCACAACACCTGGCCGCCAGCGCCGTCGATGCCAGGGTGGCGGCCTGCGCACAGATCGACGGGCCGATCACGAGCGTCTACCGGTGGGAGGGCGCGGTACAGACCGACCCGGAATGGCGCGTGCTGTACAAGACCACGGTGGACCGCTTCCCGGAGCTGGAGGCGCAGATCCGGAGCGTGCACGACTACGACACTCCGGAGATCATCGCCACCCCGATCACGCACGGCGGCGCCGACTACCTGTCATGGGTGAGCGAGGAAACCAGGCCCAGTTGATACGTCTGATACGTCACGTCCGCGCTTCCGCGTGAGCAACCTGATCGCGGCCGTTCATCGACTGAGATGATCGCGATACTCACGTCGGTAGACGCCCGGCGCGTCCCCGAAAGCCCTCTTGAATGCCTTCCCGAACGCGAATGCCGAACCGTAGCCGACCTGTGCGGCAACAGCCTGGAGCGCCAGATCGGTATCGCGGAGCAGGCGAGCGGCGATCATCATGCGCCAACGGGTCACATAGGCCAGGGGCGGCTCACCGGTGAGCTCACGGAACTGTCGGGCGAATAGCGTTCGCGACACGCCCCCGGCCGCCGCGAGACTCCCGACGGTCCAGGGCTCGGCAGGCGACTGCTCAATGCGTTCAAGTGCCTTGCGAATAGCGGGATCTCGCAGAGCTCGCGCCCAGCCTTGTGCCCCACGCTCCGCCTCGCGGGCGTACCACGTGCGCAGCGTGTAGATCATCAGCAGGTCGAGGAGGGCCGGAACCGCCGCGCCCAGCTCCGGCCCGTCACGGGCGACCTCGGCGCCCAGCAGGTCGACGACGGAGCGCAGGGGCTCCCCGATCGCAGCCCTCGCCGGCAGATGGATCACCGAAGGAAGGCCGGCGATCAGGGGATGCGGCCGAGCCCGGTCGAGTGCGTAGACGCCGCACAGCAGAACGGTTCCCGGCGCCTGGCCGGTGACCGGTTTCGGCAGTGGCCAATGGTCCACCGGGGCCATTGAGGACACCTCGACGATGGGCGAGCCGGGGTGACTCGCCAGCGTGTAGCCCTCGCCTGTCCGGGCGAAGACGACATCGCCGACCCCGAGCTGGACCGGGGCCGGGACAGCCGGAGGAAGAATCCAAGCCGCTCCCTCCAGCACGACATGAAGGCCGGCGCCCTGGTCACCCGTGAGTCTCATACCCCAGGAGCCGTAGAGATCTTTGAGGCGGGCGACCGGCTTCGAAGTCCGCATCGACATGGCGATATTGCCGACAACGTCCACGCGAACCCTCCCTCCCAGCGATGCGTCTGTCTCGATCCTACGAGTATCGGCCCGGATCGGGACGATCAGACATCAGATGAGGACTCAGAGCCATTACTCGTCGCGGAAATGGCCCCTAGCGTCGTACCTGCGGGACCGTGCAAGACCGTGCAGGCCCCGAGATGACCACAGAGAGAGGCGCGACCATGACCAATTCCGCCACAGAGGCACGCAACCGCGACATCGTCCGACAGGTATACGCAGCAGCGTTCAGCGGTGACGTGGCGGCGTTCCGCGCGGCCATGCATGAGGACTTCGAGGAGAACGTCCCCTCGGTCCTGCCATGGGGCGGCGTGCATCGCGGACCTGACGCCTTCTTCCGCGACGTGCTGCCCAAGTTCGGGGCAGCGGTCGACCTTCAGAGCATCCGTGTGGTCAGTCTGTCGGCCGATGGAGAGCACGTCGCCGCGCTGCTCAGCGGACGATCGACCGCTGGAGACGAGCTCTGGATCGCCGAACACTGGATCCTGCGCGATGAGAAGTTGTGGCGGATGCGGAACTTCTACTTCGACACCGCTCCCCTTCTGAAGGAGAGCATGGAGTAGCCCAGCCCTCGCCGATCGCGCACGAAACGCGGTGCGGTCGCATGAGCCAGTTACCCGGCCACGAAGCGGACAGCGTCGGCTCAGCCGCCCGGCCGATCCGGGCCCGTGCCAGGTGGCCAGCTTCGCAAGGCCATGTCCGCCACCTGCTGGAGGTCGTCGCGACTGGCACCGCCGGCGGCTTGGACTGCGATGCCGTTGGCCACGGTCATGAGGTAACGGGCGAGTAGGCCGGGATCGGCGTCGGGGGGCAGGTCGCCTTCGTCGACGGCTTGCCGGAGCCGGTCGCGGAGGAGGGAGGTGTGCTCGTCGCGCCAGGCGACGAGGGCGTCGCGGGCGTTGCTTCCCGGGTCACCGGCGGCGAGGGATCCTTGGACGCCCAGGCACCCGGTGGGGCAGCCGGGGCGGGTGGTGGCCCGGACGGAGCCGTTGAGGAACGCGGTGGCCACCTGCCGGGCGGTCGGTTCTCGCAGGGCCCGGGCCCCGTACGAGGCGGGGCCCTCGGTGTAGCGCTCCAGGGCCTTGCGGAACAGGTCCTCCTTGTTGCCGAAGGCCGCGTACATGCTGGTGCGGGTGATGCCCATGGCGCTGGTCAGGTCGGTGAGGCTGGCGCCTTCGTAGCCCTGCTCCCAGAAGACCCGCATGGCGTGTTCGAGGGCCTTGTCGGCGTCGAAACCCCTCGGTCGACCGATCGGCGCCCTCTGTCCCGTCTCCATGCGATGGATCGTACCTCTTCTGTACCGGTCGGTGCGTAAGGTGCTACGGTCTTATTCAGTATCGATCGGTACCGAACTTTGCGGAGGTCATGATCATGGGACAGCTTGAAGGTAAGACCGCCGTCGTCACCGGCGGCGGCACCGGGATCGGCCTGGCCACCGCCGTTCGACTGGCCGCCGAGGGCGCGCACGTGTTCATCACCGGCCGGCGCGAGACCGTGCTGGACGCGGCCGTCGAGACCATCGGCCCGGCAGCGGCCACCGCGGTGGTGGGTGATATCTCCGACCCCGCCGACCTGGACCTGCTCTACGACACGGTCCGCGCCCGGGGCCGGGGCCTGGACGTGCTCTTCGCCAACGCCGCCACCGCGTCGTTCGCCACGCTGGAGCAGGTCACCGAGGAACACTTCGACGAGACCTTCGGCGTCAACGTCCGGGGCACATTGTTCACGGTGCAGAAGGCGCTGCCGCTGCTCAACGACGGCGCGTCGGTGATCCTGAACTCCTCGGTGCGCGCCGATGACGGTGTCGCGGCGTTCGGCACGTACGCGGCCTCCAAGGCGGCGATCCGGTCCTTCGCCCGCACCTGGGCCAACGAGCTCAAGGACCGCGGCATCCGGGTCAACGCCATCTCCCCGGGCACGATCGACACTCCCGCGCTCGACGCCGTGACCGCGGGAGACGCGCCCCTCACCAAGTCACAGTTCGCCGCGGGTGTCCCACTGGGCCGGATCGGGCACCCGGAGGAGGTCGCCAACGTGGTGGCTTTCCTCGCTTCCGAGCAGAGCAGCTTCATCCTCGGAACCAACCTGTACGTCGACGGCGGCGAGAACCAGATCTGACCCGCGGGCGGCATCCGTCGGGCGATCACCAGCGGCGCCATCACGATCGGCGGGTACGGGTACGGATACGAGCAAGGGGCCGGGTTCGGGTTCGGGCCCGAACCCGAACCCGGCTCACGACGCGTCGAGTTCCAGAAGCGAGCCATGAGGACGCGGTGCCCCGGTCCCGACAAAGATTCCCAGGACCTCGGAGAGCGGGTTCCCCGGAGCGGTCTGCTCCCACAGAAGCGCCTCGGGGATCAGCTCGGGCACGGTGTCCGGGACGGTGTCCGGGGCTCCCGTGTCGCTCCCGTCGCTCACCATGTCCGGCCCGTCGCTCACCCTGTCCGGGGAGTCCTCCGAACCGTGGTGCTGGGCGTCATCCGAGCTGTCGAGGCGTACTGACTTCCCCATGGCCTGCTCTCCCGTTCCTGTTTACCTGTTGACCCGTCCTTGCCGAACTTCCCTGCCTAGCGCCCTTGCCTAGCTGCCCAGTGTCTTTCAGACGTCCGCCGGACGTAGTTCCAGCAGAGTGATGTCCGGCGGCACGCCGACCCTGACCGGAGGACCGAAGAAACCGGCCCCGCTCGTCACGTACAGCGTGGTGTCGTCCACCTTGCCGAGCCCGGCGCTGACCGGATTGGACAGCGCCGTCACACCGGTGAGCGGGAACATCTGTCCGCCGTGGGTGTGGCCGGACAGCTGGAGGTCGACCCCGTGGCGGGCGGCCTCCTCGGCGAACACCGGCTGGTGGGCCAGGAGTACGACGGGCCGCGAGGTGTCCCGCCCGGCCAGCGCCCGCTCCAGGTCCGGGCCCCGGCCGGTCTCCTCGCCGGCCAGGTCCTCGACCCCGGCCAGGTCGAGGAAGGTGCCGTTGTGCCGGATCTCCACCCGCTCGTTCACCAGCGGCCGGACGCCGACGGCGCGCATCTCGTCCAGCCAGTCCTCCACACCGTCGTAGAGGTACTCGTGGTTCCCGGTGACGAAGTAGCTGCCGTACCGCGACTCCAGGCCCTTGAACGGCCTTGCGGCCGGGCCCAGTTGCGACGCCGTACCGTCGGCGAGGTCGCCGACGATCGCCACCAGGTCGGCCTCCAGCTCATTGATCATCCGGACGATCCGCTCGGTGTGGGACCTCCCGAGCATCGGCCCCAGATGGACATCGCTGACGACGGCGATACGGAGTCCGGCCAGGCGCGCGTTCACCTTGGAAAGGGTGATCGGCACCCGCTTGATCAGCGGGTCCCCGAGCGCCACGGACATTCCGTGGCCGACCGTGCCCAGGGCGGTGGCGCCCGCGAGGACGCCCACCGCCCTGCCGAGGAAGAGCCTTCGTCCGACGAGGAGTTGACTCGGCGGGGCGGGAGTTTCCGGAGCTCCCGGATCCCCTGGGGTCCCAGGGGTCCCCGTCGGCTTCGAGGACTCCGGTACCTCCGAGACCTCCGGGACCTCCGTAGCCGTCGACGCATGAGAGGTGGCGGACGCGAGTTCCGCCGTGTCCGCCGGACCGGACGCGGCCACCGTGCCTACCGCATCCACCGTGGAGGACACGGTCACCGGCTCGGCCTCCGGTCCGGCTTCCCGCCCGTCCTCCCGCTCCGCGCGCCGCCACCGCCGTACCAGAAACGCCCTCGGCACCTCCAGTACGACGAGCCCCATCAGCAGGTAGATCAGCACCCCTATCAGGGTGTATCCCGGCCAGGCCACCCAGCGTCCGGCGCCGTCCTCCGACGGGTCGAACAACGGGGTGACGATCCGGGTGCCGGGAGCGGCCAGCGCCGAGACGACCACCGCTCCCGTCCCCAGCCGCCGGCCCAGGGTCGCGGGTCTGCTCGTGTCGCGGACCAGGCGTATCCACAGGTAGTAGTGGATGGCGCCCGAGCCCGCGAGCATGAGCACCCACATTCCGATTCCCAGCATCGACTCTCTCCTCGGCGAACTTCTCGGCTGTCCCGGCCGTTCCTGACGGTGTCAGGAACGGCCGGAGGTCACGCCGACGCCCGCGGTGTCGGACCGTTCACCGACAGGATCGGACGGTGCCGACTCGGAGATCCCGAACCGGTCGTGCACGGCGCGCAGCGGCGCCGGGGCCCACCAGTTGGCTTTTCCGGCGAGCCGCATGAAGACCGGCACGAGCACCGCCCTGATCAGGGTGGCGTCGACCAGGATCACCACCACCATGCCGATGCCCAGCATCTTCAGGAAGACGACCCCGGACGAAGCGTAAGTGGCGAACGAGGCCGCGAGGATCACAGCCGCCGAAGTGATCAGCGGACCGCTGCGCTCCAGACCCACCGCCACCGCGCGGACGTTGTCGCCGGTGCGGTCGTACTCCTCCTTGATGCGCGACAGCATGAAGACCTCGTAGTCCATCGAGAGACCGAAGGCCGTGCAGAACATCAGGATGGGAATGCTGGGCTCGATCGAGCCGCTCGGGGTGAAGCCCAGCAGGCCGGACAGATGGCCGTCCTGGAAGATCCACACGAGGGCGCCGAACATCACACCCATGCTGAGGGTGTTGAGCACCATCGCCTTCGCCGGGAGCAGCACACTGCCGGTCATCAGGAACAGGATGACGAACGTGACCACCAGGATCAGCCCGAACACCAGCGGCAGCCGGTCGACCAACTCGGTCCGGAAGTCCTTCAGTTCGGCCGGATAGCCACCGATCCGCACCTCGTTCGCGTCCGCGGACGCGCCCTGGGCCGCGGTGGTACGGACGTCGGACAGGACACGGTCGATGTCCTGGTCGAGGCCGTGGTGGCCGGCGACGACCGAGTACCAGGTGTCCTTGTCGCTCTCGAACCGGCTGGAGGACTCGTTCGGTTCGGAGATCTTCCGGCCCTCGGCGTACGAACCGGTCAGGGCGTCGACCTGCTGGATGTCAGTGATCTTGGACAGCGCGACGGCCGTCGCGTCGATCGAGTCACGGTTGGCGCCGGTGCCCGCCTGGCCGGGGCGCAGGACCTGGATCGCGTCCATCTCCTCACCCGCGAAGTTGTCGCGGATGTCCTGCTGGACCATCCTGCTGGACACGTCCTTGGGCAGCACCCGCTCGTCCGGCACACCGAAGGTGAGGCTCAGCGTCGGCGTGGCGAGACCCAGCAGTACGACCAGCGCCGGGATGCCCCAGAGCAGCGGCCTGCGCATCATGCGCAGCGCCGTGGTGTGCCACCAGCCCTCGTCGGAGCGGGCCTCGGCGTTCTTGCGGACGACCTTCGTGCCGAGCCGGGCCAGCGACGCGGGCAGGATCACCAGCGCGGCGAAGACCGAGGTCAGGACGGTGGCGACACCGGCGTACGCGAACGAGCGCAGGAACGGGAACGGGAAGAGCAGCAGGCACGCCAGCGACACCAGCACCGTGAGACCGCTGAACGCGACGGTACGGCCGGCGTTGGCCACCGCGTGCTCGACGGCCTCGGCGGTGGAGCGCCCGGCCCGCAGCTCCTCGCGGAACCGGTTGATGACGAACAGGCTGTAGTCGACGCCCAGTCCGACGCCCATCACCAGGGCGAGGTTGGCGGCGAACGTCGAGACCTCGGTGAAGTACGTGACCCCGCGCAGCAGCGCCAGCGTGGTGATCACCGAGAACAGGCCCATGCCGAGAGTGAGGAGGGCGGCCGAGAACCGCCGGTAGATGACGAACAGCAGGAGCAGCACCAGCGGGAACACGATCATCTCGGCGCGCAGGAAGTCCTGCCGGGACTGCTCGGCACCCTGCCGGAACACCTCGTCGCCGCCGCCGACCCGCACCTTCACCAGCGCGGTGTCCCGGCTGAAGTCCGGGGAGAACTCCCCGAGTTTGGTACGCGCTTCGGTGACCGTACCGGCCATCCGGGCGATGACCAGGGCCTGCTTGCTGTCCGTACCGCGCATGGCGGGGGAGTTGCCGCGCGACCAGTACGAGGCGACCTCGGCCACGCCGTCCTGGTTCGCCAGCTCCTGCTCCAGCTTGCGGCCCTCGGCGGCGACGGCCGCGTCGTCCACGGTGCCCTGCTTGGCCGTGACCATCAGCAGCACGCTGGGGGTGCCCTCGTCGAACTCCTTGCCCAGGTAGGCGCGGGTGTCCAGGGACTCCGAGCCAGGGCTCTCGAAGCGGCTGAGCACCAGCCGGTCCATGGCGCCGGCGGCGAGCGCGAGGCCCACCACGGTCAGGGCCACGCTGAGCCAGATCACCAGCCGGGACCGGGTCGCGGTCACGCGTCCCCATCGTCGCAGGGCCGGCGGGCTCTCCGCGCGGCTGCCGCCGCTGGCAGCGGATTGACGTGTGTTCGGCATTCTCAACTCTCCGGATAGGTGGGGGGATCAGGGGTGATCTCGGGGGTGATCAGGGGTGATCAGGGAGGGGACGGGGGGTTGGGGGCTGAGCGGTGGGGCTACGGGGTTCGGGGAATCACAGACCTCGGGCGTCGAGCCAGGCGTCGATCTGGTCGAAGGTGCGGGGCGCGGAGCGAGCCATCGTCGCGTAGTGCCCGGCGCCAGGGATGTCGATCAGTTCGGTTTCGGCCCCCGTGAACAGCCGCCGGTGCGCGGCGCCGCCGGTGACCCGGGCGTCGTCGTCCCCGTACACCAGCAGTACGGGCACCTTGATCGACTTCAGGTGCTCCAGGTCCGTGAAGACGGAGTCGAGCTGCGAGGTCATGTCACCGCAGGGGTGCCGGTTCTGGTGCGGGGTCGCGGCGTCCATGACACGTTGCTCGGTGTCGTGGAAGTTGCCCCGCCGGAACTGGTCGGGACCCAGGTCGTAGTAGACGTAACCGCTCGGGTCCGAGGCCTTCCGGCTCGGCTGGCCACCGGCCATGCAGCTCTGGAGCGCGCTGAAGAAACGGGTGTTGGCCTCCGGGGTCAGGCCCCGGTCCGTCCAGTCCATGATCATCAGGCCGTCGATCCCACCGAAGGAATACGCCTCGATCTGGACCACCTGGCCGCCGTTGGACTGCCCGGCGAGGGTTACGGTGTCGAACGTGGCGGGTGCGTCCAGGCCCGGGGCGGACCCACTCCCCTTGTCCCCCTCCTTGTCCGAAGCGTCAGCTTTCTTGTCCGAAGCGCCGGCCTTCTCGCCCGCCGTGGAGCCCAGCGCGTAACTGCCCTCGCGCAGCTGCCCCACGATCTGGTGCGCGATGTCCGCCTCGGCGCCGATGCAGGTGCCGAGCCCGTCCGGCCGGTCGCTGCTCCCGTAGCCGAGCCGGTCGAGGGTCAGCGAGGCGTGGCCGCGCTTGGCCAGTTCCTCCGCGTAGTGATAGCCGGGCACGTCGAGGCGCCAGTACCACTCCCCCGCCGCGATCCCGTGCTGGTAGAGCGTGATCGCCCGCTTCTTGCCGGACAACACCGAGGCGGGCGCGGTCAGATGGCCGCGCACGCGGTGGGTCGCGCCGTCGGTTCGGCAACCGGTCTTGCTGCGGTTGGTGTTGCGTACGGTGAAGGTGACCGGGACGTCCACGATGTTCTCGGCGGCCAGCCGCGCGGCGGTCGCCTTGGTGGCCCGTTCGCGCTCGGCCGGGGTCGGCACGGACCCGGTGGGCGATGCGCCCGCAGACGTGCCGCCAGGCGTGCCGGCCGCCTCGGCCGCCGTCGGGGAGTCCGCCGACGCGGCCATGGCCGCCGCCACGGGGCTCGCCAGCAGCGCGGCGGCGGCGCCCAGTACGGCGATCCGCCTGATGATGCCGCTCATGCGCTCCTCGTTTCTCGTCGCGCCGCCTGCGAGGCGGGCAGCTGTCCGTGTGCGCGGTGCCAGGCGGCCTGGTCGGTGATGGTCTGTTCCAACGGGCGGAAGGTGACGTCGAGTTCACGGGCCGCGCGGGCGGAGGAGACCCTCCGGTGGTGTCCCTCCAGCAGCACCCGCATACCGGTACGGGTGGCGACCGGCTCCTTCCCGCGTACCTTCGCCTGCCACTCCAGGGCCGAGGCGAGCCCCATCGCGGCCGGTGAGGGCAGCTTGCGGGGCACCGTCCCGGTGCCGGTCGCGCGGACCACGGCCGCGCAGATGTCGTGCAGCGGATACCAGCTGCCGCCCGCGATGTAGCGACGGCCCGCCGCGCCGCGCGAGGCGGCGGCGACACAGACGGCGGCCGCGTCGCGGGTGTCCACCACATGGTTGCCCGCCGTGGGCAGCGCCTTGATCTCGCCCCGCGCGACCGCCAGGAAGAGCCGGCCCGCCGCGGTGGGGCCCGCGTCGCCGGGGCCCCACATCCAGCCCGGCAGGACGAGCGGCACGCGCAGCCCGTACGCCGTGCCGTACTTCTCGCCGTACGTCGCGGCGAACTCCTGGCCGAACCGGTCGATCATCCGCTCGGCCCGGATCTTGCTGGAGCGGTAGTGGTTCTCCTGGTCGGGAGCGCCGTTGGGGGTGTCCTCGTCGCCGGGCGCGTGGATGTCGCCCCGGCTCAGTACGGCGATGGAGCTGGTCTGGACGACCGCCGGCACCTGCGCGTCCACGGCCGCCTTCAGCAGTTCCTCCACCGCGTCCACATTGGTGCGGTAGAGCAGTTCCACGTCATGGCCGGGCTGGTAGTACTCGCGGAAGTACGCGGCCGTGTGGATCACCGCGTCCATCCCGCGCAGGGCGCCCGCGTACGAGCCGATGTCGGTGACGTCACCGGAGACCAACCGCAGCCCGGGGTGGTCCGGCAGCAGGTCGCGGGCGCGCTCGGCGTCCCGTACCACCGCGGTGACCTCCGTACCGCCGGCGAGGAGCCGTTCCACGACGGCGTGGCCGAGCAGGCCGGTGGCTCCGGTGACGAGTGCGGTGCGCAGCCCGGTGGGTTCCCCCGGTCCCACGGACTCAGAGGGTGGCGGAGTGTCGCTCATTGGGCTTCCTTCCAGGGGATTCGGGCGAGTCGGAGGGATCGGGGGAATCGGGAGAATCGGAGGGATCGAGGGAATCGGGGGAATCGGAGGAATCGACGGGACCGGCCCGATCGGACCCGGACGCGTCGGCCGGGAGGTCCTCAACCGGTCCCTCGCGCAGGCCGAGGCGGCGGTGCACCCGGCGCAGCGGCTGTGGCGCCCACCAGGCGCGCCGGCCGAGCAGCCGCATCACGGCCGGGACGAGCAGTGTCCGTACGACCAGGGCGTCCATCAGCACGGCGAGGGCGACGCCGAAGCCGAGCATCTTGGTGTTGGTGATCCGTGACAGTCCGATCGACACGAACACCACGCTGAGGACCACGGCGGCAGCCGTGATCAGCCCGCCGGTGGTGCGCATGCCGCGCAGCACCGCTCCCCGGTGGTCGCCGCTCCGGTCGAAGTCCTCCTTCATCCGGGCGATCAAGAAGACGCCGTAGTCCATGGACAGGCCGAAGGCGACGCAGAACATCAGTACCGGCAGCGTCACCTCCACGTCCCCGGTCGCGGTGAAGCCGAGCGGTCCGGACAGATGACCGTCCTGGAACACCCACACCACCGCGCCGAACATGGCTGTCAGGCTCAGCGCGTTGAGCGCGACCACCAGCAGCGGCATCAGTGCGCTGCCGGTCAGCAGGAACACCAGCAGCAGCGTCGCGATCAGTACGAAGCCGAGCGCGGGCGCCAGGCCGCGGCCGATGGCCGCCTTGCTGTCCACCAGTGCCGCCGCCGGGCCGCCCACCGACGCCCCGTCGGACGCGGAGGCGTCCCGGAGCGCTTCGGCCAGCCGCTGGTGCGCGGCCGAGGTCGCGGACGTCTCGTCCTCGGCCACGACGGTGAGCAGGTTGTAACCGGCCGCCCGGCGGGACGCGTCGGCGGGCGTGGGAATCTCCGAGCGCCGGCCGTCGCGGTAGGTGCCGTTGGACGAGTCGACCCGGGTGACCCCGTCGAGCCCGGACAGCTTGGCGGCGAGCCGCCCCGCGGTCGCCCGTGCCTCGGCGCGGGGAGCCCCGCCCGTACGCAGCAGTACGGGCACCGAGCCCTCGGGCGAGTCGTCGAAGTCGTCGCGCAGGCTCTCCTGGACGGCCCGTGCCTCGCTCGACGCGGGCAGCTGACGGTGGTCGGCGGTCCCGAACTCCGCGCCCAGGAAGGGCAGTCCGAGGACCAGGAGGAGACCCGTGACCAGGACGGTGACCAGCGGCGCGCGCTTCATGACGGCTTCGGTGAGCCGCCCCCGGGGGGCCGGTCCACTCGCGGCTCCGCCACTCCCGGCGGAACCCTGCTTCCGGCGCCGTACCCTCAGCGCGTCCACCCGGTGCCCCAGCAGCGCCAGCACGGCGGGCAGCACCGTCAGGGCGGTCAGCGCCGCCACCAGCACCACGCTGATCCCCGCGTAGGCGAGGGAGCGCAGGAAGTACAGCGGGAAGACCAGCATCGCCGCGAGCGAGACCGCCACGGTCAGCGCGGAGAACAGGACGGTACGGCCGGCCGTGCGCACGGTGCGCAGCACGGACGTCCGGGCGTCCGCCCCCGTGTCCAGCTCCTCCCGGAATCTCCGTACGATCAGCAGCGCGTAGTCGATCGCGAGGCCGAGGCCGAGGGCCGTGGTGAGGTTCTGCGCGAACACCGACACCTCGGTGAACCCGGTCACCACCCGCAGCAGCGCGCCCGTCCCGAGGACCGTCGCCAGTCCCACCAGGACCGGCAGCAGCGCGGCGACCACCCCGCCGAAGACCCAGACCAGCACGGCCAGGGTGAGCGGCAGGGCGATCAGCTCGGAGCGCGTCAGGTCCTCGGCGACGGTGCTCTCGATCTCGTTCTGCACGGCGAGCGCGCCGGAGACCCGTACCGTCAGATCGCCCTGCTTGCCGTCCAACTCTGGTGCCAGCCGCTCCAGTTCGGCTCGGGCGATGTCGTCGCCGCCCTCGATCCGGGCGGCGATCACCGCCTGCTCGCCGTCGCGGGAGCGCAGCTCCGCGAGACCGGTCTGCCAGTACGAGACGACCCCGACGACCGACTTCTCGAAGGCGAGGCGCTCGGCCAGCCGTACGCCCTGCTGGGCCACGTTCCGGTCGTCGACCTGCGCACCCTCGGGCACGGACACCAGCAGTACGAGGTTGGGCTGCTGCTCCGGGTAGTGGTCCTCCAGTACGCGCTGGACGCGGGCGGACTCCGAACCGGGGTCCGTGGTACCGCCGTTGCTGAGCCGGTCCGGCAGATCCGCGCCGAGCAGCACGGCGTCCAGGATCAGCACGACGGCCGCCACCAGGAACAGCCACGGCCTGCGGGTGACCGCCGAACCGAGCGACTTCAGCATCACGCCGCCCGTCCCAGAGCGGCGGACAGCACCGACACCCCCGCCACGAGCCCCGGCAGATCGAGGTGCGACGACCAGGCGCCGACCGCGCCGTCGGGCCGTACGTAGATCACCAGCGGGCCCCGCGCGGCCAGCGAGGTCAGCTGCCGGCTCCGGTCGACGACGCGCGCGAACGGCGCCGTGTCGTCCCACTCCCCGGCGGGCGTACGGCAGGTCAGCAGCACCACGTCCGTCTGGCCGCCCACCGTGGAACCGGCCACCAGCTCGGCCGCCCGGTGCGCGGTGCGTACGACGTCCACCGACTCCGCGCCGTCCTCGACCACCAGCAGGGTGTGCCGGCCGGCCGAGAGAAGGTCGTGGAGCGAGGCCGAGGCGGTGCCGCCCAGCGGCTGCCACGGGGTGTCGGGCAGCCGTACCCCGGGCCGCAGCACGCTCTTCGCACCGGAGCCGCCGGACCTGCCGGACGCACCCGACCCACCGGACCCACCGGATCTGCCCGACCCACCGGACCCGTTTGGTCTTCCGCCGGCCGCCGGGATCCGGCCCGGGATCGCCGGGCTGGACTCAAGTCCCGGGTCGAGCTGGGCGAGTTCGGGCACCATCTTGCGGTCCAGCGCGCCGGTGGACGACGCCACCTTCAGTACGGTGTCGCGCAGCACCCGCTTGGGCCCCGCCCGCAGCATCCACAACTGGGTCTGCCGGTCGGAGTTGCGCAGCGCGCGCAGCGCGGCGGGCCGCCGCTCCGCCTCGTAGCTGTCGAGCAGCGCCGGGTCCGCGCCGCGCGAGACGGCGGCCAGCTTCCAGCCCAGGTTGAAGCCGTCCTGCACACCGGTGTTGAGACCCTGGCCGCCGGCCGGGCTGTGGCAGTGCGCGGCGTCCCCGGCCAGGAAGACCGGCCCCGAGCGGAACACCTCGGCGACCTTCGTATGGACCCGGAAGGTGGAGCGCCACCACGTGGCACTTATCTTCCAGCCCCGCGGGCCACGGGCGGTCAGCAGTTCCTGGAGCTCCTCGTCGGAGAGCGGGCGCACCTCACCGGAGACGTCCCGGTCGAAGAAGATCCGGTGCCCGCCGCCGGGCAGCGGTACGACGACCAGCACCCCCTCGGGGGTGAGGTGGTACTGGGCCTCGTCCTTGGGCAGGTCCCCGCTGATGTCGCCGTCGCCCAGCAGGAAGTCACGGGCGTACGTGCTGCCCTCGAAGGCGATCCCGGCGGCCTCGCGCACCTTGCTGTTCGTGCCGTCCGCGGCGACGAGCCAGCGCGGCGACGTCACCGTGGCGGAGGCGGAACCGGGGACCGCGATGGTCGCGGAGACCGGCCCCCGGCCGTCGCCGCCGATGATCTGGGTGTCGACGAGTTCGGTGTTCCACTCGACGTTGCCGCCAAGCTTGAGCAGCCGCGCGTACAGCACGCCCTCGGTGATGGACTGCGGTACGCACAGCGGGCGCGGGAACGCCGTGTCGGCGAGCGATCCGAACCGCACCTGGCCCGCGCGCTTGCCGTTGGACCAGTAGGACGCCCCGGACAGCGGCAGCGCGCGCTTCACCAGGCTGTCCGCGGCGTCGATACGCCGCAGCACCTCCAGCGCGCCGCTCCACAGGATCAGCGCCTTCGGCTCGCTGGCAGGCCCCTTTCTCCGGTCGATCACCCGGCACTCCACACCGTGCTGGAGCAGCGTGCACGCGGCGGTGAGGCCGGTCGGGCCGGCTCCCACGATCAGCACGGAATCCTGTTGTGTCGTCATACCCGGTTCCTGACTTGGTAGGTCCCGCGCGAGCGGAGCAGGGCGACGACCTGGTCGATCGCCTCGTCTGCGGTGGTGAAACGCACGGCGAGCATGCCGAGGTCGGAGGCGGCGGCGCAGTTCTCCTCAAGGTCGTCGAGGAAGAGGCATTCGCGTGGGGACGCGGGCAGCCGGCCCAGCAGCCGTTGGTAGATCAGCGGGTCGGGCTTGCGTACGCCCTCTTCCGAGGAGTCCACGACGAGGTCGAACAGCTCGTCCACGGGGAGCTGGGCGCGCCAGCGTGGTCCCCATTCGGCCACATTGTTGGTGAGCAGGGCGGTGCGGTAGCCGAACCTGCGCAGCGAGCGGAGAAAGCAGACCATCTGCTCGTCGACGGTCCTGGCGCGGAACCAGAGCTCGCCGAACTCCCGCCCGCCGAGGAGGTCCAGGCCCCTGCGGACCGTCCCCGCCCCGGCCGGGCTCTTGAGAGCCGTTCCGGCCCCGGCCGAGCCCGGACCCGCGCTGCCCGGGCCCCCGCCGCCCGGCAGTGCGCTGTCCGGCAGCTCGGCCAGGACTCGCTCCACCATCTCCGTCTCCGTGCAGTCCCCGGTCTCCAGGTCGGCCATCGGACTGCGGCCGTGGCGTGCGGTGGCCTTCGCGAAGGCGTCCTGAAGCGCGGTCACCGGCACGCCCACGGCGTCGGCGAAGGCCGCGAACGTCTCGTCCAGCGGATTGGTCATGACGCCGCCGTAGTCGACGACGACGGTGGTGATGGCCGCGGAGGTCACTGCGCCACCTCCATGCGGAACGACGCCACCACGCTGTCCCGCTGCACGATGTCGACCACGACCGGCACGATCAGCGTGCCGAGCGACGCGTCGAGGCGGAACTGCTCGACCCGCGCCACCGCCTTGGCGGGCAGGTCCAGCTCCGCGAACTCCTGGAAACGCGCGTCCAGCGAGGTCACCTGAAGGCCGTTGGCCGAAATGGAGTGCAGCGACGAGACGGAGGCGGCGGCGAGCTGCCGGGCCGCTTCCATGAGGAGGTTGCCCGGAATATGGTCCAGCTGGTGATCGAAGAGGTGGGGGTGGGTCGTGTCGCTCAGCACGGTGGCGGAGAGCGTGCTCGCCGCCACCACGGCGGGCTGGGTGATCACCACGTTGTACGCGTTGCGGCGCCCCACCGAGGCGGGATCGGCCGCGACATGAACGGGCAGCGCCCCGAGGACACCGGCGAGCGCGTCACGGCGGCGCGCGCGCAGCGCCTTGTAGACGTTGCGGCTGAAGAAGGCCAGTCCGCCGCTGAACCGCAGGACCGGCTTGCCCTCGATGGTGAACGAGCCGGAGAAGTCGATGGCCTGCACCCGGCCGTTCCGCTTGCGCTGCGGCTCCACCGCGAAGGTGACGACCGCGCGGGCCGGCGCGCTGCCGGTCCGTACGGCGGCCAGGTCCACCATCTGTATCCGGAGGTCCCGGAAGATGAAGGACTCGTCCAGGTCGACCTTCTCGTAGGCGTGGGCGAGGAACACACCGCCCTGCCGCAGCACTTCGACCAGGAGGAGGAAGTCGTGGGTGGAGGCGTTCTCGCCCATGATGTGGGCGCGGGGCAGCTGGGCGGCCACCTCGTAGGTGTCCTGCTGGTCTTCCGTACGCCGGGAATCGGTGAGGAAGACCTCGGCGATGGCTGCGCGGTGGACCATGGCGCGCGGAACGGTGCTGTCGTACCTGAGAGCGGAACGGAGCTGGTCCTGTTGTGCTGAGCCGGTCATCGATCCTCCTGGCAAGTAAGCGGGAACCGCTTCACCTTGCAAGGAGGGGCTGGACCAAACGCTGGTCGTGTCGCTGGACCAAGCGCGGAACCTGGCCACAGATCACGCAGCGCGCCTTCCCCACATGGCGAACGCCAAAAGGTTGCACGCTGTGACCTATCTCTCGGCGATCCAATGACCGGCAATAACCGGCCAGTAGTGCCTATGGTGTTGATGTTATTCGGACGATTAACGGGGGTTTTATGTCCGGCGTGTTACTGCGAGAACGCGGCTCCGAGCCCCAAGGAGAACCGTCGACGTGGCGTTTCCGCCTATTCGGTCCACTTCAGGTCACCCAGGAGGGCGTGGCGCTCGAACTGGGCCCGCCGAAACAACGGGCCCTGCTCGCCACGCTGTTGCTCAGGCCATGCATCGAGACAGGGGTCGATCAGCTGATCGACGCCCTCTGGGGCGAGGACTACCCGGCCTATGCGAAGAATCTGATCCAGAAGTCCATCTCAAGCCTCCGCGGTCTTCTGACGGCCGAGGAGCCGAAGGACGGGGGCATCTCACTGGAGTGGTCGGGCGGCGGCTACCTGCTGAACACCGGGACCGCCGAGGTCGATCTGTACCGGTACGAACGACTGGCGTCGGCCGGCATCGCCGCGGCCCGCGAGGGAGAGATCCTGGAAGCGGCGGAGCTGCTGGAAAAGGCACGCGTCATGTCGACGGGCCCGCTCGTCGAAGGGCTCGAAGGGCCGATGCTGGAGCGGGAACGGCTGTACCGGCAGGAGCGCTTCCTGGCGGACATGGAGGTGCGCGCCGAGCTGGAACTGGAGCTGGGCAGGCACCGCAACGCCGTGCCGTTCCTGCACTACGCGGTCCACAAGTACCCGTTGCGTGAGCGGTTCGTGTGGCTGCTGATGCTCGCGCTCTACCGGTCGGACCGCGGCAACGAGGCACTGATGCTGTACGCCGACCACCGCGGCCGGATCGTCGAGGAGATGGGTGTGGAGCCGGGCCCGAGCCTGCGCGCGCTCCAGGCCCGACTGCTGCTCCAGGACCCGCAGTTGATGGTGCTGTCCACACTGAAGGAGGAGCACGGGGAGCGGAGGATCGGTAAGCAGCAGCCGGCTCCGCACTTCTGACCACCGGCCACCCGGTCGTGAGAGCGGGTGACCGACGCCCGGATTGACCGGGCAACCGGGTCCCGCGTCGGATGACTACCGACGCGGGACCCGGAACCCGGAATCCGGAACCCGGGACAGGCCTGACGGGCCTGAGGGGCTGGGGCCTGACGGATCGGAGAGGCCTGACGGGCCTGAGGGGCCTGAGAGGTGTCTGACGGGTCTCCAGCCGCCGGAAACAACGGTGAAATCTTCATCCCATAAGCATTTCTCACCTATCAACAGACCGCAGGATTTTGCCCGTTCGGGTAAAGACACGGTGTGTCGTTTTACGGAGTCTTGGTTTTCTGTAAAGGTTTGGCCCGTCAGCACGTCGCTTGAACTCGCGACCGGATGACCGGGTAACCGGATGACCGACCGGGCGGGTTCTTTATTGAAAGAGAAACCATGCGCTACGGCCCTGCCCTGCGTGAAGCGGTTGAATCTCCCCGCACGACCCCGCTCATCGGCATTTACGACATGTACTCGGCCTCCATCGCGGCCCAGCACTACAACGGATTCTTCGTCTCCGGCTTCGGATTCGCGGCGTCCCATTACGGACTCCCCGACATCGGGTTCATCGCCTGGCCGGACATGGTCGCCTTCGTCGAGCGGCTGCGGCTCGCCTTCCCCAAGCATCACCTGCTCGTCGACATCGACGACGGCTACGTGGACCCCGAGGTCGCCTGCCATGTCGTACAGCGACTGGAGCGCGCCGGGGCCTCGGGCGTGATCCTGGAGGACCAGAAGCGACCGCGCCGGTGCGGGCACGCCGACGGCAAGCTGATCCTGCCGCTGGAGGAGTACCTGGACAAGCTCAACCTGGTGCTCAGCAGCCGCGAGGACATGCTCGTCGTGGCGCGTACGGACGCCACCGAGGAGTCGGAGATCGTACGGCGGGCCGAGGCGCTGGCGGAGACCGATGCGGATGTCATCCTCGTCGACGGGGTCCGGAGCGTGGAATGGATTCGCAAGATCCGTTCGGTCGTCGGCGACAAGCCGTTGCTGTTCAACCAGATCGCCGGCGGAAAGTCGCCGAGGCTTTCTCTCACCGAACTCTCGGAGCTGGGTGTCGATGTCGCCATCTACAGCACGCCGTGTCTTTTCGCCGCGCACGGCGCGATCGACGGCGCGCTGGTCGACCTGAAAATGGCCGACGGACGCCTGCCGGACACCCGGGAGACCGGATCCGTCGGGGTCAAGGGTTCCACGGAACTCCTGGAGAAGAACATCAGCAGACACCACGGAAGCCGGCTCCCGGTCTCGGTCTGACAGCGGGTTCATCTCTCGTGTCAACATCTCTTTTCCGGTCCGGCACCGGCCGGCACAGGAATCCGGGAAAAGGGGCGCGTTCGATGCGGGCGTCCGCGACGGGAATTCTCGTCGCGGCGAGCGCGAGCGTACTGTGCGGCACCGGCACCGGTGTCGGTGCCGCACAGGCGACGGCCCCGGCCCCGGCCTCGCCGGCTTCCCCGGACACCCCAGCCGCCCCGACAGCCGCTCCGGCCACTCCGGCCACCCCGGCCGCCGCCTCAACTCCCGCAGCTGCCCCCGCTGATCCGGCAGCCCCAGCCCCAACTGCCGCCCCAGCCGCCCCAGTCAGCTCAGCCGCCCCGCCTGTGGCCGAGGAAGATGACGAGGACGACGACGAGACGGGGAACGTGACCGGCGGCAACCGCGGCCTCCTGGTGATCGACAACTCGTACGCGGACTCCTGGCTGGAGATCGACCGCACGCTCAACACCCTGATCAGCAGCAGGGGTACGGCGGGCAGCGACCACGACGGGGGCGGCGGCGCCATCGACGTACACACGGGGGACACCTCCCAGCCCGGCACCGGCACCCATTCCGGCACCGGCACCAGCCCTCAGCCCTGCTCCTGCCAGAGCTCGTCCCCGCTCGGCTGGCTCCCACAGATCGGCCACCCACCGTGGCAGGGCGAAAACGGTGAATAAGGTGAGTACAAGGTGAGTACAACGTGACGTCAACGCCCTGGCTGATCTCCTGGCCGGGCCGTGTGAGGAGGGTGGTCGACCCCTACGTCGCCGCCCTCCTCGGCACGGTCGTACTGGCGACGCTGCTGCCGGCGACCGGCCGGGCGGCCGTGGCCGTCGGGACCACCGCCGACATCGCCATCGGCCTGCTCTTCTTCCTCTACGGCGCCCGGCTCTCCACCCGGGAAGCGGTGGACGGCCTGCGGCAGTGGAAACTCCACCTCGTGGTGGGCGCGAGTACGTTCGCGCTCTTCCCGATGTTCGGGCTGGCCATGGGCGGCCTCGTACCGTTCCTGATCACCGATCAGCTCTACACCGGTCTCCTCTTCCTCTGTGTCGTCCCCTCGACCATCCAGTCGTCGATCGCCCTCACCTCCACCGCCCGCGGCAATGTCCCGGCCGCCATCTGCGCCGGGACGTACTCCAGCCTGGTCGGCATGGTCGCGACCCCGCTGCTCGCCGCCTGGCTGATCGGCTCCACCGTCAGCTTCTCGGCCGACGGCCTGCTGTCCATCGCCACCCAGCTGCTGATCCCCTTCCTCTCCGGGCAGCTGCTGCGCCGCTGGATCGGGGGCTTCATCGGCCGCCACAAGAGAGTGCTCGGCCTCCTGGACCGGACCTCGATCCTTCTTGTCGTGTATACGGCGTTCAGCAGGGGCATGGCCGAGGGGATCTGGCGGCAGGTCACGCCCGTCCGGCTGATCGGACTGCTGAGCCTGGCCGCCGCGCTGCTGGCACTGGCTCTCGCCACGACCTCGTTCACCGCGCGGCGCCTGGGGTTCAGCCGGGAGGACCGCATCACCCTCGTCTTCTGCGGCTCGAACAAGAGTCTCGCGACGGGACTGCCCATGGCCGCGGTCCTGTTCGGGGCGGCGGCCGGGCCGGTGATCCTTCCGCTGATGGTCTACCACCAGATGCAGTTGATGGTGTGCGCGGTCATCGCGGGCCGGTGGTCGCGCGAGCGACCGCATGATCACCGACCGCCGGGCGCCACGGAATCCGTCCCCTCGTCCGCGACGCCCGCGGCTCAGGAGAAGGTCGGTTGATGTTATCGACATGCGAAACTTAGGCAGCTTGTCCCTTTTTACGCGGTTGGTCTATTTGGGTGCAATAGGGCCGCTAGGGCGTTCCCCTCGGTAAGTTGAACGTTGTTACGTTCGTGGAACCACGTGAATTCTGGGAACGGAACACTGTGCTCGCCGAGGCTTTCTGCGCCAGCGATGATCGGGTGCGCCAGGCGCAGGCGGTACTCGACGAGGCACAGGCGGGGCGGAGCAGAACGCTCGCGGCGTTCGCCGTCACCGTCGGCGACGACGGTACGGTCGCGAATCTGCTGGGCCTGAACGAGCGCGAAGTGCGCGTGGCGCGGCGCACGGTGGGCAGGGACGATGCCCGTACCGTCGCCGAGGAACTGTTGCGCGCCCCGCAGGTCCCGCTGGACTCGTTCGCCGACACCACGGTGATGGAAGTCCATCTGCCGCACCCGAGAAGCGAAACGGTTCCTCCGCCGCCGGATACGCCACCGCACGATCTGACCGCGTCCGCCGTGCTCCCCCCGCAGTCGGCTTCGATGACGCCGATGACGCCGATGACACCGGCGGCTCCGATGGCACCGATGGCCCCCGCCGCCGTGTCACCGATGGCGCCCGCCGGGGAGGAGACGGTGGCCTGGTCGTCCAGCATGGACTCGGTGCTGCTGTGGAGCTGGAAGTCCGGACTCGACCTGCAGACCGTGGCCGCCGAACTGGGCCTGGAACTACGGGCACTGCTGCTGCGCGTACAGGCTCTCGCCGACGACGGACGGCTCACCTCCAACACCCCGTCCGCCGACACCGGGCGCATCAGCCACATCAGCCCCTCCAACCACCCGGGCCACCCGGGGCGTCACCGCCGCCACCCGGAAGACCCCTATCAGGCGTACTTCAGCCCCACGACGACGGCGTTCCCGTCCCCCGTCCACCACTGACCCGTCCCCCGCTCTCACGGCCTCACAGGTTTCTGACAGGTCAGGACCGGGTCCCACTCAGACTCGCTCCCTACAGTCGCGTTCATGACAGCGAATCACGCGGACGAGTTACTGGCGCGGTCGGCGACGGACGCCCTGCTGGCCGAAGCCGCACTCACCCCCAAGCCCGGCCTCCCGGACACCCGCGAGGCGGACTTCGGCGCCCTGCGCTGGTCCGCGCGTTCGCTGGCACCCGGTCTCGCGGCCATGGCGGCCGCCGCCCGGCGTACGGACGGCGGCCCCAGCCGCGGGCTGCGCGAGGAACTCGGCTGGATCGGCCGCTCCACCGAGCGGTCCATGGCACGCGCGAACGCCGGAACCGCCCTGCACCACGGTGCCGTATGGCCGCTGGGCCTGCTGGTGGCGTCGGCCGCCCTGGAGCCGGGCGCGGCACCGGACGAACTGCCCGCCGCTGCCCGGCGGATCGCGGCCTTCCCCGACAGATCGGCGCCCCGCAGACCGTCCCCCGGAGGCTCGGTGGCGTCCCGGTACGGCGCGGCGGGCGCGCGGGGCGAGGCGAGCGCCGGATTCCCGCACGTACGACGGGCGTTGGCGGCGCTCAGAACGGCGCGGCAGGCAGGCGCCCGTGAACCGCAGGCACGGCTCGACGCGTTGCTCACGGTGATGTGCACGCTGCAGGACACCGGCGTCCTTCACGCGGCGGGCCCGCAGGGCCTGCGGCAGGTACAGGCCGGCGCCCGCGCGGTCCTGGACGAGGGCGGCACGAACTCCGCCCGGGGCGCGGAGGCGCTGCGTGCCCTGGACGTAGAACTGCGCACGCGGAATCTCCACCCGAGGGGCAGCGCCCACCTGCTGGCCGGAGCGCTGTTCGTGGACTCGCTGAAGTGCCGTACACCAACACCTCGTTGACGTACGGCGAACAGAACACCCCGTCTCGGCCGTGGTTCCTGTACCGGAATTCCCGTCATACGGGAATTCCGGTACAGGAAAAGGGAGGTTGGCCTGAGCGAGGGGCCGGCCTGGCGGCACGCCGCTCAGCGTGGCTCGCGGGCGCCGTCCAGGCGGCGGCGCAGGCCGTACGGGTTCTCGTCGTCCAGGACCGCGGGGAGCAGGTCGGCGGGGACGTCCTGGTAGCAGACCGGGCGCAGGAAGCGGCGGACGGCGAGGGTGCCGACAGCGGTGGAGCGGATGTCCGAGGCGGCCGGGCAGGGGCCGCCGTGGACCATGGCGTGGCCGACCTCGACGCCCGTGGGCCAGCCGTCGTAGAGGATGCGTCCGGCCCTGGTCTCCAGGAGCGGGAGCAGGGCACGGGCCGTGTCGGCGTCTCCCGGGCCGTGGTGCACCGTCGCGGTCAACTGGCCGCGCACCGCGGGGGCGACCTCTCTGAGCTGGTCCACGTTCCGGCAGGTCACCACCGTCGCGGCGGCCCCGAACACCTCGTCCTGGAGCGCGGGTTCGGCCAGGAACACCTCGGCCGGTGCCGTGAACAGCCTGGCCACACAGGTGTTGGCGCCCTCGCCGGGCCGGCCCGCGACGATCTCCCGTACGCCCTCGACCGCCGCGAGCGCCGCCGTGTCCCGGTCGTAGGCGTCGCGGACGGCGCGGCTCAGCATGGTCCGGCCGGTGTACGCGGCCAGCACGGCGGCGGCCGAGGTCAGGAACTCGGCCAGTTCCAGCCCGTCGACGGCCACCAGCAGGCCCGGCCTGGTACGGAGCTGTCCGGCGTCCCGCGTCAGCGCCTCGGTGAATCCGCGTACGAGCACGGCGGACCGGTCGCGGAGGGCGCCGGGCAGCAGGAACACCGGGTTGACGCCTCCCGTCACCGCGTACACCGGGATCGGTACGGGCCGCTCGGCGGCCGTCCGCGTCAGCGCCGTCACGCCCGCCCGCGAGCCGGTGAAGCCGACCGCCTGGATCCGGGGATCGGCGACGAGCGCCCGGCCGGTCTCCGTACCGGATCCGAAGAGCAACGAGAAGACGCCCTCCGGCAGTTCGCTCCGGCGGACGGCGGCGGCCACGGCGGAGCCGACGAGTTCCGCCGTACCGAGGTGGGCGCTGTTCCCCTTGACCACGACGGGGCAGCCCGCGGCGAGCGCGGAGGCGGTGTCGCTCCCCGCCACCGAGAAGGCGAGCGGGAGGTTGCCCGCGCCGAACACGGCCACCGGGCCGATCGCCAGATGACGCTGCCTCAGGTCCGGCCGGGGCAGCGGGGTGCGGTCGCGCAGCGCGCGGTCGACGCGCACCTCCGCCCAGGCACCGTCCCGTACCTCCGCCGCGAAGAGCCTCAACTGGCCGGTCGTACGCTCCCGTTCGGCCCGGATGCGGTCGGCCGTCATCCCGCTCTCGGTGACCGCCCTGGTGATCAGCTCCTCGCGGAGGTCCTCGATGTGGTCCGCGACCCGCTCCAGGAAGGTCGCGCGCCGCTCGGGGGAGGTGGCCCGGTACGCCACGGCCGCCCGCTCGGCCAGTTCGCAGGCGCGGGCCACGTCGTCGGGGGTGGCGGAGCCGTACGCGGGCTCCAGCACCGTGTCCGTACGGGGATCGACCGAGGTGAGCGCCGGGCCCGCGCCGGTACGCCGTTCGGTGCCGAGGAACATCGCTCCTGTCAGGGACGTCGGGGGCATGGGGCGCTTCCTCTACGGGGTGACGGCGTGGGGCGCGTGGTGGTCCTGGGGGCTGTTCGGGGGCGGCGGCGGGTACGGATCCGGCAGCGGCTCACGGGCCCTCCCCCGGCCACCGGTTCGCCGACTCCCCCGGCGCGAGGCGCTCCACCACTTCCGCCAGTTCCATGCACGCCTGCTCGATCTTCAGCCGGACATTGTTCTGCTCGGTGACGATCGCCGACAGCAGCAGGGCGGTCAGCGCGGCCGACCCGTTGAGGGCCTGGAGGGAGACCATCACCGCGATGAGGTCGTGTTCCGCGAACGGGCCGGTGTGTTCGACCGCCGCCCCGATCGTCAGTACGGACATGAGCAGGGCGCACGGCGCCGCCCCGGCGAGCTGGAACCGCAGGGCCGCCCAGATCAGCAGCGGGAAGACGAGAAAGAGGAGGGGGACGGTGCTTCTGGTGGCCAGCGGGAGGACCACCACCACCGTGACCAGCAGCGCCGCTGCCTCTGCCCACCGGCCGGTGGGCAGAGGCAGCCGGGCCCGGCACAGGACGAGCAGCACCGGCGTGACCACCAGCACGCCCATGGCGTCACCGGTCCACCACGCCAGCCAGGTCGACCAGAATCCGTTCGGCAGCAGCCTGCCGCTGAGCAGCAGCACACCGGACCCCACCGTGGCGCTGATCAGCATCCCGGCCAGGGCTCCGAGGAACACCAGCGCCACCCCGTCCCGGAGCCGGTCCAGCTCCGTACGGAAGCCCACCCGCCGGAGCATCAGGTAGGAGCAGACGGGAGCGAGGGCGTTCCCCGCGATGATCGCGATGTCGGTGGCGTGGAACGAGCTGATCGTCACGACGATCAGCAGGGTGCCCAGGGCGATGCCCGGCCAGATCCCGAGGCCGAGCAGGAGCAGCGCGCTCAGGGCGACACCGGTGGGTGGCCAGAGCGGCGTGACGACCGCGCCCTCGATGGCCACCTGCCTCAGCAGGCCGAGCCGTCCGGACGCGAAGTAGACGGCGGCGACGCAAAAGATCCGGAGAGCCGCTACGGACAGACGTCGGATTTCCTCGGTGCGCACCACAGGAGCCATCAGACACAACGCCCGCCGCCCGGGTCGGCCGTGACACGCACTGCCGATGTACGCGCGTCACCCGGGACCGTAGGTACGCGCGTCATCCGGGACCGTAGGTACGCGCGTCACCCGGGCCGCAGGAACAGGACGGCCGCCCGCCTCTCAGCCCAGGGCCGTGCCGTGCGCCGCGTGCCGGTCCGGTGCCGCGTCATGGCGCAGTACGAGTACGGCGGCGTCGTCCGAGTGCCCGGTGAACTCGGCCACCTCCAGTACGTCGGTGGCCAGCCGCCCCGGATCGGCGCCCGCACCCGCGCCGACCAGCCGGGCCACCCGCGCCAGCCCCTCCTCGATCGGGAAGGAAGGGCCCTCCACCACACCGTCCGTGAGCAGGACGAACGCTCCCGCCGGGGCCAGTCGGCGCCGCGTCACCGGGTACTTTTCCCCCGGCGCGATGCCCAGCGGCAGCCCGCCCTCGTCCTCGGCGATACCGGCCCGGCCGTCGACCGTGGCCCACACGGCGGGAACATGGCCGGCCCGAGCGCTCTCCAGCTCCCAGGTGAGTGGGTCGAAGCGGAGGAACGTGCAGGTCGCGAAGAGACTGGAGTCCGCCGACAGCAGCAGATCGTTGGCCTGGCTCAGTGTCTCGCCCGGGTCGGCGGCCACCGCGGCGGCGGCCCGCAGGCCGATGCGCACCTGGCCCATGAAGGCGGCCGCCTCGACATCGTGCCCCTGCACATCGCCGACGGAGAACCCGAGCGCGCCGTCGGGCAGCACGAAGCCGTCGTACCAGTCACCACCGATGTCCAGGCCGTCCCGGGCGGGCGTGTACCGGGCCGCGGTCGACAGCCCCGGCAGGGCGGGCAGCGAGGCAGGCAGCATCTCGCGCTGCAACGCCTCGGCCAGTTCCACCCGGGCATGCTGAAGCTCTGCCCCCTGCCGCGCCTGGGCGGTGAGCCGCCCGAGCGTGGTCAGCAGGTCGTCGGCGCTCACCGACCGGGTGGGACGACGCCGGGTCATGCACCGCTCCGAGGTACATCCGTTCATGGACCGCTGTGAGTTCTTCCCCGCAACGGAAAAGGCCGGGGCCCGCTTGCCCGGGCCCCGCACCCATCGTATTTCCGTGGCGCGACTTCCGCCGGGTGGGAGAGCGGGTGCCTGTTCCCCGGCCGACAGGAACGGGACCCGCGCCGACGCTCCAGCTCCGTACGGCCGAAGCCTCAGCGCCGCCGTACCGCCGAAGCCTCAGCGCCGTACCTCCGCCGCGAACGGTACGGAGGCCTCCGCGATCCCCGGCCGGTCGCCCGGCGCCCCCGACGCCGGGTGCTTCCACAGGCCTGCCTCGGCCAGCCGGGGCAGCACCCCCTCGCCGAACCAGTAGGCCTCCTCCACATGGGGGTGACCGGACATGACGAATTCGTCGATCCCCAGCCTGTGGTACTCCGCGATACGTTCGGCCACCTCGGTGTGGCTGCCCACCAGGGCCGTGCCCGCGCCGCCGCGCACCAGACCGATACCGGCCCAGAGGTTCGGCGAGATCTCCAGGCCGTCCGTCGACCCCCCGTGCAGCGCCAGCATCCGCTGCTGGCCCACCGACTCGCTGCGCGCCAGGCCCGCCTGCACCGCTCGTACCGCTTCCTCGGAGAAACCGTCCAGCAGCCGCCGCGCCTCGGCCCACGCCTGGTCGGCGGTGTCCCGGCTGATCACATGCAGCCGGATGCCGAACCGTACGGTCCGGCCCTGCGCCGCCGCCAGGCCACGGATCCACTCGATCTTCTCGGCGACCTGGGCCGGCGGCTCGCCCCAGGTCAGATAGACATCGCTGTGCCGGGCCGCGACCTCGCCCGCTTCCGGGGAGGAACCGCCGAAGTACACCGGCGGCACCGGATCGGGCACCCGGGCCAGCCGCGCCTCCTCGACCCGCAGGTGCTCGCCGTGCAGCGTCACCGATTCGCCCCGCCACAGGTCGCGCACGATGGAGAGGAACTCACCGGTGCGCGCGTAGCGGGCCTTCTTGTCCAGGAAGTCGCCGTACGCGCGCTGCTCGTGGCTCTCGCCGCCCGTCACCACATTGAGCAGCAGCCGCCCCGGCGCGTGGCGCTGGAACGTGGCGGCCATCTGGGCGGCCAGCGTCGGGGACACGAACCCGGGCCTGAAGGCGACCAGGAACTTCAGCCGCTCGGTCTCGCGCGCCAGCATGGCGGTGGTGAGCCAGGCGTCCTCGCACCAGGCCCCGGTGGGAGTGAGGGCGCCCTCGAACCCCAGTTGCTCGGCCGCCCTGCCGATCTGCGCGAGGTAGCCGAGATCGGCGGGGCGCTGCCCACCGGCCGCTCCGGCGCCGCCGGCCGGCACACCGTGCCCGCCGCCGATGACATGACGGCTGTCGCCGTAGGTGGGCAGGAACCAGTGGAAGGTGAGGCTCACGGAACTCTCCAGACAAGAAACGGGGGACTTGAGGGATGGACGGCGATGGTCAGAGCAGGCCGTGGCGCGGCGGCCGCGTACCGCTCAGTACGTAACGGCCGATGTGCTGCACCTTCCAGCGGACCGGATCGTGCAGGGTGTGCGTCCGTGCGTCGCGCCAGTACCGGTGCAGGTTGAGGCCGTCCAGGGCCGCGCGCGTCCCCGCCACCTCGAACAGCGCGCTGCCCGTCTCCACCGCCGCCGTCGCCGCGTGGACCTTCGCCGCGGCCACGGCGATCGACGCCTCGGCCGCGGTGTCGTCGGTGAGACCGGCGGAGGCCGCGTCCACGGCGTCCGCGGCGGCGGCGAGCAGCGCGTCCGACGCCCGTACGCGCAAGGAGAGTTCACCGAACCGCTGGATGAGCAGCGGGTCCTCGGCCGCGGTCCCGTATCCGTCGCCGACGCTCTCGAACCAGGGCCGGCTCTTCGTACGGACGAAGTCAGCCGCCTCCGCGAGCGCGGCCGACGCGAGGCCCGCGTCGATGGCCGCGTGCAGCAACTGGGCCACCGCGCCGTGCAGTTGAGGTCCCTGGAAGGTGAGGTGGTGCGGCACCACACGATCGGCGGGCACCACCACGTCGACCAGCCGTACGGTCCCGCTCGCGGTGGTGCGCTGCCCCATACCGTCCCAGTCGTCCACGACGGTCACGCCCGGCGCGTCCCTCGGTACGTACGCGACATGCAGGGCGCCCGGATGGTCCTCCGCGACATGCGGGGCGCCCGGATGCAGAGCGTCCGCCCGGTCACCCGCCCGGTCCCGGTCCTCCGCCCGCGCCAGGACGGGGATCCAGTCGGCGAACAGCGCGCCGGTGGAGTAGTGCTTCTCGCCGTTGAGCAGGTACGACGACGTGTCCGGCCCGGCGCTCAGCCCGGTCCGGATGTCCTGCACATGCTGGGTGCCCTTCTCCGACTGGGCGTTGCCGAACCGCCGCCCGGCCAGTACCTCGCCGAAGAAGAACGTCCGCTGCCGCGCCGTGCCCTGCCTGCGCAGCACGTTCACGTATACGAAGTGGCTCTGCGGGATCTGCGCCAGGCTGGCGTCTCCGGTCGCCAGCAGCCGGAAGACCTCGGCGAGCGTACGGGCACAGACGTCCGCGCCCCCGTGCTCGCGGGGCACGGTGATGCCGAGCAGTCCGCTGCGCGACAGCCGGTCGAGTTCGGCGCGCGGCAGCGCCCGCTCGGCGTCCCGCCGCGCGGCTCCGGCCCGGAAGGCCTCGGCCAGCTCGGCGGCGACCGCGAGCGCTTCGGCCGCGCCGGCGATCACATGGGAGGTCACGTGATCCGAGACAACGGGCGTGTGAGCGGACACGTCAGGCCGCCACGGCCGTGGCCGGCCGGTGGACGGGTGCCAGCGCCAGGGAGAACTGGTCGACCACCTGGTCGAGCGCCTCCCGCGCGGCCGGATCGACCGCCACTTCCCCGTCCTCCTCCCGCACGGTGATGTGCCGGTCGAGGACGAACCAGCCCTGGACGATATGGGCCGCGCCCATGGACGAGAGCACCGGCCGCAGCGCGTAGTCGATGGCCAGGACATGTGCGGTGGACCCGCCGGTCGCCAGCGGCAGTACGGTCTTGCCCGCCAGCGCGTACTGCGGCAGCAGGTCCAGCAGGGACTTGAGCAGCCCCGAATACGCGGCCTTGTAGACGGGCGTTCCGACGACGACACCGTCGGCCTCGTCGAACAGCCGCCGGGCCTCGACGATCGCGGGATGTCCGAAGTCGGCCCCGAGCAGGGCTTCGGCGGGCAGCGTACGGACGTCGAACGGCACCACCCGGTGGCCCTGGGCGACGAGCCGGCGGTCCAGGTGGCGGAGCAGCCGGCCCGTACGGGAGGTCGGGGACGGACTGCCGGAGACGGAAAGGATCGTGGCCATACGGAATCACCTCGGGTGGCGGGTCGCCCGCTCCGCCGGTACGGCACCGGACGGGACAGGACGAACAACAACGGCAAACGGCAAAGGGGGAGGTTCGGAGGGCGGAGTTCAGGACCGTAGGGACACCGGCCCGGAAACCCGTTCGTCGTCCGGCAGTTGGGCCTCCAGCTCACGGACCAGCGGCAGCACCCGCTTGCCGAAGTACTCGACCTCCTCCAGGTAGTGCAGGAAGCCGAGGAGGAAGAGATCCACACCGAGGCGTTTGTACGCGACGATCCGCTCGGCGATCTGTTCCGGCGTCCCGATCAGCCCGGTCCGGAAGCCGTCGTTGTACTGGACGAGATCCTCGAACGACGAGTCCTGCCACATGCCCTTCCCGTCGCCCGCCGAGCGCCCCGCCTGCTTCACCGCGTCGCCGAACCCGTGCACGGCTTCGGTGTCCGCCTTCGCGACGATCTCCCGCAGCACGTCACGCGCCTCGGCCTCGGTGTCCCGGGCGATGAGGAAGCCGTTGAGCCCGAAGCGGACCCGGCGGCCCGCGTCCGCCGCGGCTGCCCGTACGTCACCGATCTGCTCGGTCACCCCGTCGAAGTCCTTGCCGTTGCTGAAGTACCAGTCGGAGACCCGGCCGGCCATCGCACGGGCCGCGGTGGAGTTGCCGCCCTGGAAGATCTCCGGATGGGGCCGCTCGGGGGTGTTGAGCGGCTTGGGCTTCAGCGAGAAGTCCCTGATCCGGTAGAAGTCCCCGGCCAGTTCGGCGTGGTCCTCGGTCCACACGGAGCGCAGCGCGCGGATGAACTCCTCCGAGCGCCGGTACCGCTCGTCGTGCTCCAGCCACGGCTCCCCCAGCGCGGTGAACTCGCCCTTGAACCAGCCGCTGACGACGTTCACGGCGAACCGTCCCTTGGACAGCTGGTCGGCGGTGGCGCCGAGCTTGGCCAGCACACCGGGGTGCCAGAGCCCGGGGTGGACGGCGGCGATGACCTTGAGCCGCTCGGTCGCGAGCAGCAGGGCGAGGCTGAAGCTGGTGGACTCGTGCTGGTACTCGGCGCCGTAGCTGGCCATGTAGCGGACCTGGCTCAGCGCGTAGTCGAAGCCGCTGTTCTCGGCGAGGACGGCGAGCTCGCGGTTGTAGTCGTACCCCCAGTCGGTGCGCTGTTCGATGGTGCTGGTGACCAGACCACCACTGACATTGGGCACCCAGTAGGCGAAGCGCAGGGGCTCGGCGGCGGCGGGCAGGAGGGACATCGGGAACTCCCGGTGTACGAAAGCGGGCAGGGCGAAGTGAAGCCCGGCGATCTTGATTTCGCCACGTCGCTCCACACGAAACGTGAAGAACTCGTTAAATCAATGACCGCGGGCACGGAACGGGGATCGAGGAAATCCGGGGGAATGGGGGGGGAGCGATATCACCGTGCGGAAGGCGTACGGAAGACCCTGGGATCTTTTCCGGCACACACAGCAACAGCCCCGGCGGGCGCGGGGGTTACGGCGATGCGGGGGAGGTACGGCGATGCGTGAGGGGTACGGCGATTCGGACGGCGCTCGGCGCGGGCCTGCTCAGCCTCGCGGGACGGCGCTCGGCCCGAACGTACTCGACCCGCGCGTGCTCAGCCGGTACGCCGGCAGAGGGCGTCGGTGCGACAGAGGGCGCTGGAGACACGTACGAGGTCGACATGACGCCGACGGGTCAGTTCCCGCATCAACACGTCACCGCCTCTCCGCGTATTCGACAGCACCTGGGATTCGATCCTTGGATTCGATGAAACCAGAGCCTACCGGCGATGTCCTTACCGGTCGATTCGGCATATACGACCCGGTGATAGGGTTTCCCTTCCAGCAATGCCGAAAGGCGATGGCGCCGTGCGAATAGAACAGCTCGAATACATCGCGGCCGTCACCAGGCTCGGCTCCCTGCGCCGCGCGGCCGAGGCCCTGCATGTCTCCCAGCCGGCCCTGAGCGAGACCGTCCGCAATCTGGAACGCGAACTGGGCGTGGACCTCCTGGACCGGCGCCGCTCCGGGGCCAGGATCAGCGCCGCGGGCCGCGAACTGCTGCCCCACATCATCGGCGTCCTCGACGCGGTCGACACCCTGCGCGGCGCCGCCGACGACCAGCACCGCACCAGCCGCATGATCCGTCTCGGCACGGTCAACGCGGCCACGGTGCCGCTGCTCGTACCGACCATCCAGACGTTCCGCACCGCGCATCCGGAGACCCAGGTCGAGGTCATCGGGGCCCAACAGGCCGACATCCACCGTGAGCTGCTGGAAGGCGGCCTCGATCTGGGTCTGGTCAACTACCTCCAGGGCGACGACAAACCCCCGGGCTTCCACACCACCGAACTCCTGCGCGGCCGCCCGGTCGTCTGCGTACGCTCCGACAGCCCCCTGGCGGCCCGGCGCACGGTCTCGGTCACCGACCTCCTCGCCCAGCCGCTCATCGTGATGCGCGCCGGCTATGTCATGCACCGCTTCGTGCACCGGCTCCTGGAGGGCCGGAGCCCGACCTTCTCGTACTCCACGGACGGCGCGGAAATGGGCAAGCTGATGGTCGCCGAAGGCCTCGGCGCCACGGTCCTGCCCGACTTCAGCGTGATCGGCGACCCCCTGGAACGCACGGGCCTGATCACCTACCGCCCCCTGGAGGGCGACGACACGGCCGTACACATGGTGATCCAGCGCCCCCTCTCCGCCACGATCCCGGCAGCGGCGCGCGACCTGCACGCGATGTTCCTGAAGAGCGCGGAAACGTACGCACACGAAGCCACCGAACGCGCCGCCACCCAGGACACGGCCACGCGGGAAGGGGTGGCGGATCAGGACGGGGGTGCCCAGGACGAGGCCACCCGGGACGCGGCAGCGACCGGGAACCGGCCCACTCGGGACCAGCCCGGCCACTGACGCGCCTGGCGTGCGCCCTGGGGCGTGCAGGTTTTGGCAGCGCCGGCGTCGCGCCCCTCATGCCTCACGTCATGATTTGCACGTAATCGTTCCTCTTGTCCGTCGCCTGCCAGACTGATCCCGCCAGCCGTAACCCCCGCCCGTACACCCGGCGAATGGACAGTAAATGAAGCGCCTCACACGGAAGTTCGCGCTGCTTTCCGTCATCGCTACGGCGACCCTCGCGAGCGCCGTCCTGCCTGCGGCCCAGGTACAGGCGCGGTCGGCGCCGATCTGTGCCGTCGGGGTCTGCACCTTTACGGAGCCCAGCTTCAGGGGAACGCTGCGGGTTCTGGAGGACGAGCAGTCCGGCCTCACGCTCAAGCCGCCGGTTCGAAGCGCGGTGAATTCGGCGACCCATCGACGGTGTTTCTACGAGTTGCCGGGCTTCGCCGGCGGGAAGAAGCGCGAGATCGCCGCCGGCGAAGCGGTCAAGAATCTCGGCTTCCACGCTCGTTCCGTCAGGCCACGACACTGCTAGTGCCCGTCGCGGCACTAGAAATTCAGGCCGGAGCCAGCACCGTCCTCGTTCGCCGCGCCGCCCGGCCCCAGCAGGGCACTCGACACCGCGACCGCCCGCGGTTCCAGGGCGGGCATGTAACGCAGGGCGCGGCGGGAAGCGGCGGCAGGCAGGGCCGCTCGTGCGAACTGGGCCGCGCGCAGCCAGGGTTGGGCGTAGATGTGGCGCGCCCGGCGCTCGACGCCGGAGACCAGGCGGTCGGCCGCCGGGGCCGGCGGATACGTCCGGTCCGCGGGACGGGGCAGGCGCGCGCGCAGTTCGCGCAGGGTGTCGTCCCGTGCGGCGCTCCTGGCCAGGTCGGTGTCGGTCCAGCTGAGATAACCGACGCCGACCCGCACCCCGTGGTGCCCGACCTCGGCTTGGAGGGTGTGGGCGAAGGCCTCCACGCCCGCTTTCGAGGCGCAGTAGGCCGTCATCATCGGTGTGGGGGCGAGGGCTGCGAGCGAGGCGATCTGGAGGTAGTAGCCGCTGGAGCCGATCAACGCGGGGAGGAAGGCGCGGGCGGTGACAGCGCTGCCGATGAGGTTGACCTCGATGACCCGTCGCCACGCGTCGGGCTCGGAGTGCCGGAAGAGGCCACCCGCCGCGACTCCGGCATTGGCGACGACGACATCGACCCTACCGAAGCGCTCTTCGACGCGCCGTGCCGTGCCCGACATGGCGGCCACGTCCGTCACGTCCGCGTGCCAGTGGTCGGCCTCGCCCGGCAACGAGGCTGCCACACGCGCCAGTTCGGTCTCCTCAAGTCCGACGAGCGCGAGCCGCGCGCCACGCGCCGAGAGGGTACGGGCGAGCTGCTCGCCGAGGCCGCGAGCCGCGCCGGTGACGACCGCGGTGCGTCCCCGGAGCGGCAGATGACTGCGCATGGGTGGGCCCTCCAGGGGTTTCCAGGTTTTCCAGGGTGCGGAGTTCGGTGTTCGGGGGTGCGGGGGTGAGGAGAGGCCGTCCCCCCAACTGCTGTCTGGGGGACGGCGGTACGGATACGGGCCGTACGGGTACGACAGCCGTACGGACAGCCGTGCGCGCCACGACGCGACACGCGTCGCCGTCAGGCGCGTCTCCGTCAGGCACGTCTCCGTCAGGCACGTCTGCGTCAGGCGCGTTGCAACGCCAGCACCGCGTTGTGGCCACCGAACCCGAACGAGTGGCTGACCGCCCGGTCGATCCACTCGTGCCGAGGCTGCTTGGTCACGCAGTCGATGTCGAACCTGACGTCCGGCGCGTCCAGGTTGGCGATCGGCGGTACGACACCGTGCTGGAGGGTGAGCACGGTCAGCCCCGCCTCGATCGCACCGGACGCCCCCATACAGTGCCCCAGCACCCCCTTGGGCGCCGTGACCGACGGCCGGCCCGGATACACCCGGCTGATCAACTCGGCCTCGGTCGCGTCGTTGAGCTGCGTCGATGTGCCGTGCGCGTTGACATGCTCGACATCGCCGGCCCCCCAGCCCGCGTCGCGCAGCGCCACCTCGACCGCGCGCTGGGCGATGGCTCCCGAAGGGTGCGGACTGGTGGGATGGTAGGCGTCGGTGGTGGCACCGGCGCCCGCCAGCAGCGCTCGCGGTTCCGCACCGCGCGCCCGCGCGTCCTTCTCCCGCTCCAGCACCATGATCGCCGCGCCTTCTCCCATGACCAGCCCCGCGCGGTCCGCGGCGAAAGGCCGGCACAGTACGGACGGATCGTCGTCCGGACCGGCCACGGCGGCGGCGCCGGACCGGGCGAACCCGGTCATCGCGACCGGGAAGACGATCGACTCCGTCGCCCCGGCCACCGCGATGTCGCACTGCCCCGTGGCCAGCAGGTCGCGCGCCACGGACAGTGCCGTGACGCCCGACGAACAGGCCGTGCAGGGCGCCATGCTGGGCCCGGTGGCCCCCATCTTGATGGCGATCTCGGCCGCCGGCATGTTGGGGATCGTCAGCAGGATGCCGGACGGTGAGGTGGCTTCGGGCCCACGCCGCTCGAGCACCACGGCCTGCTCGGTCAGGCCCGCCGACCCCCCGCTGCTGGTCCCGACCACGACGGCGACCCGGGTGCCCTCCCAGGTCGCCGGGTCGAGCCCGGCGTCGGCGACCGCCTCGCGCGCGGCGAGGAGCGCGAACTTCACGTACCGGCCCATCCGGAAGGCCGTACGTCCGCCGATCGCGGCATCGAGATCGATGCCGTCGACCGTACAGGCGAAGTCGACCGCGCAGCCGCGCAGTTCGGGGATCGTACGAGCCGGTGAGACGCCGGCGCACACTCCGTGCCAGGTGGATTCGGTGTCGTTCCCGGCCGGGGTGATCATTCCCAGTCCGGTGATGGCGATAGAGGGTCCGGTCATCGGCCGACGCCCACGGCTGCCTCGTACGCCTCGTTCGCCATGTCCGCGCCGCACGCCGTGCTCGCCATCGTGGCGTCGCACCTCATGCCCGCCGTGACGGCGCCTTTGGCCGTGCTCGCCGGCTGCGCTTCGTTCGTCGTACCGGCCCGGTGGAGGAACGTGGTGATCTCGTCCAGCGTGGCGCCCTTGAGGAGCGAGTCGGCGTCGGCGGTGACTCCCAGCGTCTCCTTGATGATGACGGCGAATTCGGCGACAGCCAGGGAGTCCATCTCCAGGCTGTCCATCGTGGCCTCGGGGATGATCTCCCCGACGGGCACCTTGAAGGTCTCGGTGAGCACCTCGGTGATCTTCGGGTGGATCTTGCTCATGACATGTCCTTTCGAGGGGGTAGCGGGTTCGAGGGGGGTCAATCGGTTGCGTCGCGCGGCCGCCGGGCCGGAAGGAACACCCCCGCTTCACGGCATCTGCGGTACGGGTACGGGCACGGGCGTGGGCGCCCGGTCCGAAGCCGATCCAGGTGCAGGTGCAGGTGCAGGTGCAGGTGCAGGTGCAGGGGATGGGGATGGGGCCAGTGCGGGTGGCGATGCCGGCACCGCGTGCCACGCGGCGTCCGCGTCGTCGTAGGCATCGGCGTAATCGGCTCCGGCGATGGGCCAGTCGGCGAGCATCTCCTCGGGCAGTGCGAAGGCCTCGACAAGGGTGGGGGCATGGCCGGCCAGCTCCGCGATCAGCCGTTCGACGGTCTCCGGCAGCTCGTCGAGATGCCGACGGGCCAGTCGGCCGCCTGCCAGCAGATCGCCGCTGTTCCGGTCGATCCACTGGAGCGCGAACAGCTGTTGGAGCGAGCACAGCAGGTCATGAGCGACATGAGCAGAGGCAGAAGCCGGGGGCGGTTCCTGAATCCGGCCCGGGAAGGAACCCGGTGTCCGACCCGGGATCCGGTCCGAAGACGGTTCCGGGCCGTCGGACATCACTGCGTCCACCGCCGTCGCGAAGGCCTCGGCCGCACGGCGGTAGGCATGGGCCTCGACGGCCCGCAGCGCGGCGCCGGACGCGGCGTTCCACCGTGCCAGCGGGTCGCCGTGGGGCGCCCGGCTCATCCGGCCGCGTGCGCGGGCGAGCCACAACTCCTCGACGGCGGAGAGGAGATCGCCCAGGAACCGGGGGTCGGAGAGCTCCCGCCCTTCGGGCCCGTACGAGCCCACCGCGGCCTCCCGGGCGGACCCGGCCGCGGATTCGGATTCGGATTCGGCCACGACCCCGGCCCCCGTCGTGGCCGAGAACAGCATCTCGGCCGCCGCCTTCGCGTAGATGGCGACGTTGTCACCCTCCGCCGTGATGACGCCCTCGATGCCCGCCAGCAGTTCGGTCATGCCGTTGTTCTCCAACAACCCTTGCGCTCCGCAGCGTTCCCGGGACTCCACGATGACGGTGCGCGCCTGCCAGGTGATCCAGCCCTTCGCGACGGCCACCAGCCGCTCGGCCTCGTCCTGGTCCCGCTCCGTGCGCGACTCCCATACGTCCAGCGCCATCCGGTGCAGCGAACTCATCGCGAATACCGTGGCCAACGCCCCCACCAGCGGCCCGTGGTGACTGCGGTGCGCGAACACCGGCACCCTCCGCGTGCCCCTGGACCCCGAGATCAGCCGGTGCCCGCCGTACCGCACGGCGAGCGCCAGGGTGACCCGCGCCGAACCGACGGCGCACGCGCTCATCGAGAGCTTGCCCGGAGTGACCCGGCCGATCGACGCCAGCAGCCGCCGCCTGCGATTGCTCAGCTCGCTCGTGAACACGCCGTCCTCGCCGAGCCGCCCCTGCGCCCCGCCCAGCAGCGCGTCCCGGTCCACGAAGACCTGGTCGAACGAGGTCAGGCAGTGGTCCACCGGGCTGCCGAGACGGGCGGGCAGCCGCCGCACCCGTACACCGGGCAGCGGGCGTTCGGCGTCGGTCAGCGGCGTCAGGAACAGGAAGACACCGTGGTCGGCGCCGTCCACCAGCAGCCGGGCCGCCACCAGCCCGGTCTTGGGACCACCGGCCGGGCTGGTGTTCGGCATGAACTTCTGCGCCCCGGCGTGCGGCGTGTGCAGGACAAACCCGTCCCGGTCACGGTCGTACGTCGCCGTCGTCTCCACGCCGACCGCGTCATTGCCGTGCGCCACCTCCGTACAGAGGAAGGTGCCCACGCGGCGCAGCGCCAGGAAGTCGGACAGATCCCGCCCGTCACACGCGCCGTGCCCGTCCCGCCCGCCACACCCACCGTGCCCATCACACCCACCACGCCCGTCGCGCCGTCCCGGGCAACCGTGGTCCAGCAGGCTGCCCAGGAACAGGTTGTAGTGAATGCCCGCGACCGTCGTGAAGGCCGGATCGACCGGGCCCAGCCACTCGTGCAGTGCCGCCAGTGCGCGCGGGTCAACCGCCGGCCCCGCCGCGCCCGCCGCCCGACCGTCGCGACCGCCGTCGCCATCGCCGCCCAGTGAGCCGTCGAGCGGTCCACCGAGTGTGTCCGGGGTGCCGTCAAGCGAGTCGTTGACGGCACGCAACCGCTCGTACGCCAGCGCCAACCGCTCCCCGGACGACGCCCCTGGCCTGCGACGGAACACTTTCGTGGCAGCGAGCCGACGCCAAAGCCCGTGCTCCCGGTGGAAGTCCGCACCGAAGAGCACACGCGCCAGACGGTCCACCGTGGAGTCCACGGTGTCGCTGTTGAGCATTATGGTCACGAGATAACAACGATCAAGGGTTGACGAAGAAACGACTTTTCCACGCGCGGGGACAGAAGACATTCGTTCGGTGAGCACCGTGGTGCTCCGGTGAGCGACCCAACTGCCCCACGCCTTCCAGGTCCTGTCCGGGCCCCCTCAGGCCCGCCGGAACGCCAGCGCCACGTTGTGTCCGCCGAACCCGAACGAGTGACTCACCGCCGTCTCCACCTCCTGCTTACGGGCCGCCTTGGTCACACAGTCGAGGTCGAACTCCACCGCGGGCGCGTCCAGGTTGGCGATCGGCGGGATCACGCCGTGTTCGAGCGTCAGCACCGTCGCCACCGCCTCGATCGCCCCGGCGGCCGCCAGCGTGTGCCCCACCACCCCCTTCGGCGCGGTGACCGGCGGACGGCGCGGGAAGACGCGCTCGATCAGCTTGGCCTCCATGGAGTCGTTGAGCGGGGTGGACGTGCCGTGCGCGTTGACGTGTTCGACGTCGTACGGACTCCAGTCCGCGTCCCGCAGCGCCGTCTCCACCGCCGCCTGGGCGCCCCTGCCCTGCGGCTCGGGGGCCGTCGGGTGGTGCGCGTCCGTACTGGATCCCGCGCCGGCCAGCAGCGCGCGCGGCGCCCTGCCCCGGGCTCGGGCATCCGCCTCCCGCTCCAGCACGACCATGCCCGCGCCCTCGCCGATGACGAATCCGTCCCGGTCAGCGGCGAACGGCCGGGACGCCCCGCCCGGGTGGCCGGTACGCGTCGACAGCGCGCCCATCCGCGCGAAGGCCGTCACCACCAGCGGGGTCAGTACGGACTCGGCGCCCCCGGCCACCACCACATCGCACTGCTCGCTGACCAGCAGGTCCCGGGCCACCGCGATCGCCGTGGCTCCCGAGGCGCAGGCGGTCGCCGGGGCCAGGCTGGGGCCCCGGGCCTTGAGCGCGATGGCGACCTCGCCCGCCGCCGCGTTCGGGATCATCATCGGCACCAGCAGCGGCGAGACCGCGTCCGGGCCGTCCGCGTGCATCTTCAGCGCGTTGTCGGCGAGTACGGACACACCGCCGACCCCCACGCCGAGCACCACACCCACCCGGCCGCCGTCCCAGGTCAGGGGGTCGAGTCCGGCGTCCGTCACCGCCTGCCGGGCGGCGATCAGCGCCAGCTTCACAAACCGCGCCATGCGCCACACCGAACGCCCGCCCACCTCGGCGTCCACATCCAGTTCTTCGATCGCGCAGGTGAAGTCGACCGGCATTCCCGCCAGTTCGGACCGCCGCCGGGCGACGGACCGGCCGGCGCACAGACCTTCCCAGAACGCCCGCTCGTCACTGCCCGCGGGAGTCACCACTCCGAGCCCTGTCACCGCGACCCCGACCACGCCCCGCCCTCCACACCGCTCGACCACGCCCCGACCCCCACGTTCGCCACGCTCCCCGACCACGCCCCGCCCCCCATGCATGCTGCTCTCCCCGGCCACGCCCCGCTCCTCGCGCTCGCCGCGCCCCCGCTCGGACCGCCTCGTCATGCTCCGTTCCCTTCGTAGGGCGCGGTTCCGGAGGTCGCGGTTCCGGAGGTCGCGGTTCCGGAGGGCACAGTTCCGGAGGGCGCGGTGCCAACGGCCGGGGACTCGACCCCGGCCAGGGACCCGGGCCAACTGAGCGCCGCCGACCCCCAGGTGAGACCTCCGCCGAAAGCGGTCAGCAGCACGCGGTCGCCCGCGCGGAACCGCCCCTGGGCGGCCGCGTCCGCCAGCGCCAGGGGAATGGACGCCGCGCCCGTGTTGCCGACCCGGTCGAGGTGCGTGACGCAGCACCCCGCGCCGATGCCCAGCCGTTCGGCGACGGCCCGCAGGATCCGGGCGTTGGCCTGGTGCGGTACGAAGTGGTCCACATCGGCCGCGTCCCAGCCCACCTCGCTCAGCAGGGAGCGGCACGAACCGGTCATCCGCTCGACCGCGTGCTGATAGACCGCCCGGCCCCTCATCCGGAAGAACTCGTCTCCCTCGGCGGGCGGTTGGGCCACGCTCCGGGCCCGCGCACCGCCCCCGTCCACCGTGATCAGGTCGTATCCCTCGCCGTCACTGCCCAGGTCGAAGGCGAGCAGTTCGCCCGCGGCCCCGGCCCGGCCCGCGCCGATCAGCGCCGCCCCGGCGCCGTCGCCGAACACCACGCCCGACGAACGGTCCCGCGGGTCCAGCCAGGTCGAGTACACGTCCGCGCCCACCAGCAGCACCCGGTCGTACAGCCCCGACACCACCAGTCCGTGGCAGACCGCGAGGCCGTACACGAAGCCGCTGCACACCGCGCCGATGTCGAACGCGGGTACCGTGCCCAGCCCCAGCCTGGCCGCCAGCGCGGGCGCCGTGCCCGGACACAGATGGTCCGGCGTGGCCGTGGCCAGCACCACGGCGTCCACCGCGCCCGCCACGCCCCCGGCGTTCACAGCGCCCACCGTCCCGGCCGACGCCCCGGAAGTCACATCGCCCGACACACCTCCCGACACTCCGGCCGTCATCCTGGCCGACACCCCGGCGGGCGCCGCCGTACGGGCCGCCCCCGCGCCGCCGACCAGCAGCCGGGCCGCTTCGTACGCGAGGTCGCCCGTCGACATCCCCGCACCGGCCCGGTGGCGGGCGGCGATGCCCGTGCGCGTACGCACCCAGGCGTCATCCACCTCCCACGCGGCGGGAAGCTCCTCGTTGAGAACCGGCTCCCCCGGCACCCATCCGGCGACGGCCTCCAGCACCGCCGTCCGCACACCCCCGCCCCGGCCCGTCCCCGGCGCGCCGGACCTCGCCGTGTCCACCCCCGGCGCGTCCGTCCCCGGGCGGGCGCGCGGCGCTCGCGCCTCCGCGCGCCCGTACAGTGCGTATCCTCTCGCCACTCACGGCCCCCATCCGGTAAACGATCACATCGACCGGATGACAAACGGCGCCGCCCGTGGGCCGGTTACTGCGCCATTTGGGGGACAGCCGACGAGGGCTTCCAACCCGGCAGGTGAATCCGCGCCGCGGAGGTGCCACGTCCGGTGGGTACGGGCGGCAGCCGGCGGGTGACGCCCGCGCGGTCCTCCAGCAGCTCGGCTTCCTTGTAACGCTTGCAGCCGTGGTGCCAGTTCAGGATTCCGGAGAGCCAGTTCTCCAGCTCCTTCACATAGCCGTCCAGCACCTTCCTGGCCTCCCCGTCCAGGTCGAAGTCGTCGTACAGCATGGGCAGTTCATTGGCGGCGACATGCTGGAACTGGCTCATCCGCGAGTTCATCAGGTCATCGACGACGGAGAGAGCGGTGGGGTAGTCGCAGTTGAAGAAGTTCTGCACGACGAGCACACCGTTGTGGACCTCGCCCTCGTACTCGATCTCCTTCTGGTACGAGAAGACGTCGTTCATCAGGCAGGCGTAGTCCTGGGCCGCGTTCTCCAACGACCGCATGGGGCCGCTGCGGTAGACCTCCGGCGGCACCTGGCGGCCGTGACCGATCCGGCACAGGCTCATCGTCATGGCCGAGCCGAACGTGTGCCGGCGCATCTCCATGTAGTCGACGGGGTCGGGAACGCGGTTCTGCGCCTGGTTGGCCAGCTCCCAGAGCCAGCTGGCGGTCATGTCCTCGACGGACTGACGGAACATGCGGCGGGCGTCCACGTCCATCGGTCCCGCCGTCCTGGTCCACAGGTCCGCCAGGCCCCGCTCCAGCGCGTTGGCCGGCGCCGGCGTCCCGGCGCTCTCGACCGGCATGAACAGCGAGAGCCGTTCGTTGCACGCCTTCGCGCCCGCCAGGTCACGGGTGTTGCCGTAGACGACCGGGAAATAGTCGTCGCCGTACGTCCCCCAGGCCAGCCAGTCAGAGGTCAGGTCGAGCTCCTCCGCAGTGGCGTCCGGATGGATACCGGCCGAGCAGAGCGGCAGGTCGATGCGCCTGATCCGCTTCTCGTCCCAGACGTCGGAGCCGGGCACGCCGGGCTGTGCCCGAAGGATCCCCATCCGGTGGGCCCACTCGACGGTGTGCTCCCGCGAGTGGTCCAGATGCGGGCTCAGCGACAGCGGGAACGGCATCCGGAAGTCGGGCAGCACGGAGGGCCCGACCTTCTGGAACGGCACATGGCTGTGGCTGCGCGTCCGCGCCGGGTGGCCGACGCCGATCGTCTTCGCGATGTCCGCCGCCGCCGTGCCGAGGCCGACCGGGGTCATCGAGAACGACGTACCCGAGCCGGAACCCGAACCGCCGCCGTTCATGTAGCGGCTGGAGCGCATGTGCCACTCATGGCCGCCCGACTGCCAGTCCTGGAGCCCCTTCACATAGGCGAGGGTGTCGGCGCACTGCCGCGGGTCGAGGCCGTTCTCCACGAAGAGCGGGCCCAGCTCGGTCAGCGCGGTGTTCTCGAACTGCTGGATGCGCGAGGTGATCAGATCGTTGACGGCGTCGGCCGCCTCCTGTGTCGTACAGCCCAGGAACGTCTCCAGGACGAGCACGCCGTTGCTCAGCTCGCCCTCCTCCTCGATCTCCCGCTGGTACGAGAACAGGTCGTTGCGCAGATGGACCGCGTCCGAGAACGAGTCCTTGAGGACCCGGAGCGGACGGGAACCGGCTATCGGCGCGGGGATCTCGGCGCCCGCCGCGTATTCGACGAGCCCGGCCGACCACGGCGCTCCGCCGACCTTCCGGCGCATCTCGATGTACTCGACCGGATTCGCCACCCGGTGCGCGTTGATGTTCGAGAGCTCCCAGTCGGACTCGTTGAGCAGATTCTCGGTGCTCTCCGCGAACCGCTCACGCCACCCCAGGGACATGCTCGGGACCGTACGCGCCCAGAGATCCGCCAGGCCCGCTTCGACCGGATTGGTCGGCTCGGGAAAACCGGCGGTCAGATCCATCGGCATGAAGGAGGCCAGCCGGTCGAGATACGCCTTGCCGCCCTCCCGGTCCTGAGGCTTTTTGTAGACCTCCAGGAAGTGGTCGTCGAAGAAGAACACCCACACATACCAGTCGGTGACGAGCGACAACGCCGGGCCGTCACAATCCGGATGGGTGTACGAACAGAGCAGCGCGTAATCGTGGGAATCGAGATCGCGCTCCTCCCAGACGCCCGATCCCTCCAGCATCCCCATGTCCCTGGCCCATATCTTGGAGTGCTCTCTGGCCTCCTCCAGATGGGGATTGAGTCGGGCCGGATACGCGAGGTAGAAATCCGGCAGGTCAAAGGGCTGAGTCACGGACACGCGGCCTTTCCGAAGGTTCCGGAGGTTTTTCGTTCCGCCCCGGTCTACCCGTCCCTCACCTCCCCCATCCGGACCATTGATTAGTCATATGAACTGACCCATGGCGCACGGTGGACATGCACGACCGGCGGCCCCGGGTGATCATCACGGAATGAGCACCACAATCCGGCTCGCACAACAGCCCGAGGCCGACGAACTGCTCGGCCGCAGCCCGCTGGCCGCCCTGGTCGGCATGCTGCTGGACCAGCAGGTCCCGATGGAATGGGCCTTCTCCGGCCCGTACACCATCGCCGTACGCCTGGGTGGTGACGATCTCGACGCCCGCGAGATCGCCGCGTACGACCCCGAGGCCTTCGTCGCACTGCTCTCGGACAAGCCCGCCGTGCACCGCTATCCGGGCTCCATGGCCAGGCGCGTACAGCAGCTCTGCCAGTACCTGGTCGAGCACTACGACGCCGATCCCAGCGCGATCTGGCGTGATGTCGCCACCGGAAGGGAAGTACTGGAGCGGCTGAACGCGCTGCCCGGTTTCGGGAAGCAGAAATCCCAGATCTTCCTCGCACTGCTGGGCAAACAGTTCGGTGTACAGCCGGAGGGCTGGCGGGCGGCCGCCGGCGCGTACGGCGACGTGGGGTCGTACCGCTCGGCGGCGGACATCACGGGGCCCGAATCGCTGGCCAAGGTCCGGGCGTTCAAACAGGAAGCCAAACGCGCGGCGAAGGCGGCGCAGACGTCAAAGACAGCGCAGCCCGAGAAAGGATCACCGTCCCCGTGAACGCGTCCCCTCCCCGATTCCTGGCCGTTGCGGCCGCCACCGTGCTCACCGTCCCCCTTCTGCTGTCCGCCGCCCCGGCCACCGCGCGAGCGCACACCCCGGCCGAGGACGCGGCGGACTTCTCCCAGAAGCTGGTGCACGCGGCATCCGCCCGGGGCGCCCACCGGCATCTGGAGAAGTTCCAGGCCATCGCGGACTCCGCCGACGGCAACCGGGCCGCCGGATCCCCCGGCCACGACGCCTCCGCCGCGTATGTGTACACCCAGCTCAAGGACGCCGGCTATCAGGTCTCGTACGACACCTTCGACTTCACCTATATCGAGACGCTCGCCGAGAAGCTCTCGGTCACCGCGCCGACCCCGCGCGAGGTCGAGATCGCGGCCATGTCGTACACCAAGTCCACCCCGGAGGGCGGCCTCAAGGCCGCACTCGCCCCCGTACCGGCGGACGCGACCACGGGCTGCGAGCCCGCCGACTACGCCGCCAAAGGCTTCACCGGCAAGATCGCGCTGATCCAGCGCGGCGGCTGCGACTTCGCCCAGAAACAGAAGCAAGCGGCAGCGGCGGGCGCGGTCGGCGCGATCATCTACAACAACGCCTCGGGCGCGCTCAACGGGACGCTCGGCGGCCCCGACACCGCCGTGATCCCCACCGGCGGCATCACCCAGGCCGAGGGCAAGGCCCTCACCGCCGAGGCCGCCAAGGGCGCCGTGACGGTCTCCATGGACGTCCGCCAGCTCCAGGAGAAGCGCACCACCCGCAACGTGGTCGCCGAGACCAGGGCCGGCGCCCCCGCCCGCACCGTGATGCTCGGCTCCCACCTCGACTCGGTCACCGACGGACCGGGCATGAACGACAACGCCTCGGGTTCGGCAGGACTCCTGGAGGTGGCGCTCCAGCTCGCCAAGAGCCACGAGAAGCCGACGAACAAGGTCCGCTTCGCCTGGTGGTCGGCCGAGGAACTCGGCCTGCTCGGCTCCAAGGCGTACGTCAAGGACCTCACCCCGCAGCAGCGCGCGGACATCGCGCTCTACCTCAACTTCGACATGATCGCCTCGCCCAACCACGCCGAGTTCGTGTACGACGGCGACAACTCGGACGCCACCGGATCGGGACCGGGCCCCGAGGGCTCCGCCCAACTGGAGAAGGACATCAACGACTTCCTCGACAGCAACAAGGTGCCGCACGAGGGAACGGACTTCGACGGCCGCTCCGACTACGGCCCCTTCATCGACGCGGGCATCCCGTCCGGCGGTACGTTCACCGGCGCCGAGGGCGTCAAGTCCGAGGCCCAGGCGAAGCGCTACGGCGGGACGGCGGGCACCGCGTACGACGCCTGCTACCACGCGGCCTGCGACGACCTCTCCAACATCAGCGGGACGGCCTTCGACATCAACATCGACGTGATCGCCGACGCCGTGGGCACCTACGCCCACCACCTCGGCGCTCTGAAGAAACAGACGACGGCGGCACGGCCCACGCGCGACACCGCCGTGCACTCCGCCGGCCACGAGCCCGCCTCGTAACACCCCGGCCGCACCCGCGCGCCCCACCGCCTCCGGGCAGTGGGGCGCGCGCCGTTCGTGGCGTCCCCTCGCGCGGGTACGCCGTGACCTTCCGGCCGTACCTCCAGTTGACCCGGACCAGGCGCGCGATTCCTGCTACTACAAGGGAGCGAGAGCGTACTCCGTCGAGGAAGGGTGACGTGATGACCAGAGCGACCATGCCGCTGTCGGACACGGACTGCCGCTACTGCGAGGCGTGTTGGACCAACAAGGTCGAGACGGCGCGCACGGGCGGCGACGGCGGGAGAGACCTGCTCTGCTTCGGCTGCGTCCGGGAGAACTTCCCCAGACGCGTCGACCTCTTTCCCCCGTACGGGATCTACGGACTCGCGACCCGGAAGGTCCTCCTGGGTCCTGTCCGGCCGGTCGTTGCCAGGCCCGTAACTCCCGGCACGGCAGGACCGACCGGACAGGACCTGGGCGACGGCAGACACGGGAAGCCGGGCGGCCCCCAACTGCCACCCGACCCCGGCCCGCACCCCCCGCCGCACCCGCGCCCCCAGTCCCCGCCCGGAACGCCGCCGGTGTGACAAGCGGCCCCACTCACCCTTTCGGGGGAATCATTTGTACGGCCCGGGTGATCAACTTCCCGGGATCCCGGCGCGAGGACACCGGGAGGACACCGGAAGGATGGCTTCCGCTCTCACTCGCTCCCCCTTTGATACCGAATGGCGCCTTTGCGCTCCACCACCATGGCTGCGCCCGGAGCCGCTCGCCCGGTAGGCTTTCCGTGTGATCTTCAAGCGCATCGGTAACGGGAAGCCGTATCCCGACCACGGCAGGGAAAGCACCCGGCAGTGGGCGGATGTCGCGCCGCGCCCGGTCCGCCTCGATCAGCTCGTGACGACGAAGGGTCAGTTGGACCTGGAGACGCTGCTCGCCGAGGACTCCACCTTCTACGGAGACCTCTTCGCGCATGTCGTGAAGTGGCGGGGCGACCTCTACCTGGAAGACGGACTGCACCGCGCGGTCCGCGCCGCGCTCCAGCAACGCCAGGTGCTGCACGCCCGCGTGCTGGAGCTTGACCTGGGCTGATGTGCCCCGTACGGGTGAACACTGAGCCTTTCGGGGCCTTTCCCTCCCCTGACAGCGCAACCTGCTGATCGTTTAGTAGGAATCATCACCAGGGCGCACTACGCTGCGCTTATGAGCATGCTGACTCCCCCCGGCATGGGTGGAAAGTACCGCGTCACGGGTGACACGTACCCGCGCATGCGCCGCCCTCGTCACCGCCGCAGGATCGCGCTCGCGGCCGTCGCCGGCGTCGTCTCCCTCGGCCTGGTCGGCTGGGGTACCACGCAGCTCATCGACGTCTTCTCGGGAGACGCCGACGGCAAGAAGAGCGCGGCCGGCCGAAAGTCCGGCTGCGCCCCCTCCCAGAAGCCCGCCAAGGCGCTGCCCAAGCCCGGCCAGATCACGGTCAACGTCTACAACGCGACCCCGCGCGGCGGTCTCGCCAAGAGCACCGCCGACGAGCTGAAGAAACGCGGCTTCGTCATCGGCAAGGTGGGCAACGCACCTGCCCCGTACGACAAGAAGGTCCCGGGCGCCGGGATGCTGCTGGGCGCACCGACGGCCTCGGACAGTTCCCTCACGGTCCTCGGCACCCAGCTGAAGGGCGCCACCCCGAAGACGGACGCGCGGAAGACGGCGGACGTCGACCTGATCATCGGAACGGCCTTCAAATCGCTGAACGTGCCGAAGGTCGCGGACCAGGCGCTGGCGACACTGGCGAAGCCCGTGACGCCGTCCTGCGCGGCGCGGCACTAGGACGGCCGGTCCTGCGGGGTGCACGGGATGCACCCCGCAGGACCGTCGGAGCGGCGAACCCTCAGTCCACCGTGCCGTACATACGGTCACCCGCGTCGCCCAGGCCCGGGACGATGTAGCCGTTCTCGTTCAGCCGCTCGTCGACCGCCGCCGTCACGACCGTCACCGGTGCGCCCGCCAGCTCGCGTTCCATCACCTCGACGCCCTCGGGCGCCGCGAGCAGCACGACCGCGGTCACATCGTCCGCACCGCGCTTGATGAGTTCCCTGATCGCCGCGACGAGCGTGCCGCCGGTCGCCAGCATCGGGTCCAGTACGTACACCTGGCGGCCCGAGAGATCCTCGGGCATGCGGGTCGCGTACGTGGACGCCTGGAGCGTCTCCTCGTTACGTATCATCCCGAGGAATCCCACCTCGGCCGTCGGCAGCAGCCGCACCATGCCGTCCAGCATGCCGAGGCCGGCCCGCAGGATCGGGACGACCAGCGGGCGCGGGTGGGAGAGCTTCACCCCCGTCGTGTCCGTCACCGGGGTGTTGATGTCGACCTGTTCGGTCCGCACATCCCGGGTGGCCTCGTACGCCAGCAGGGTGACCAGTTCGTCGGCGAGGCGCCGGAAGGTCGGGGAGTCGGTGCGCCGATCGCGCAGCGTGGTGAGTTTGTGCGCCACCAGCGGGTGGTCGACGACATGAATCCGCATGGCGTCCACAGTAACCGGGGGCCAGGGCTGTACGCGCTGGCATCAACCCCCCTCGCGGAGGGAAGGTGAGAGGAGGTCTCCCCGGTGCTGCCGCGGAGCCGGGAAACCCAGCCTTGGGTGGTGACACATCGATGCGGGACGGGGATCAGCAGGGACCCGGTCAGGGCCTTGAGCAGGCCGGATCCGATGCGCGGGCGCGGACGTGGGAGGCGCTGGCGCGGGGGGCCGAGGTGCGGGAAGCACGGGCGCGGGACGCCGAGGTGCGAGAAGCGCGGGCGCGGGGCGCTCAGGCTCAGGGGGCCAGGGCTCAAGAAGCCAGGGTTCAGGAAGCTCGGATCCAGGAAGCTCCGATTCAGGAGAGCGAGGCGCAGCGGCGTCGGCGCCGCGCGCAGTTCCTGCGGGAGCTGCACGAGGCCAAGGCCCTGCGCGAGCGCGTGAAGCCCCGGCAGGCCCGCGCCGCCCGGATGCGCCAGCAGATGCGGATGCGTACGTTCCGCTGGTAGCCACGCCGGTCCGTGTAGGCCATGTGCGGGCAGTGTGCCCGCCGCGTGTACGGCTCGGACGCGGGCCTCCGCCCGGTTCCTGGGCCGGTGAGGGGACCGCCCGGCACCAGGGCCGAACAGGGGCCTAATAAAATGGCCGCACGACGCAACGGTCGAAGACCTCTCGCGAAGCGTTCGTTTCTGCCACGATTCCGTGTGGGCGGGGCAGACCAGCGCACCGCCGGATCGTCACACCTCTGATCAGTGGGAGAGTCACGGTGTACTTCGCCGCACTGCTCGCGCGCACCGAAGACGGGTGGGAAGCGAGCGATACAGAGCTCGACGATGTGGAGACCTTGTCGGATCTGACCGACCTGGCCCGCGAAGCCTCGGTGGACGAGGACACGGTGCTCGTCTTCATCGAGCAGGAGGATGCCTGGTTCGGCATTCTCCGAGTGGAGGGCGAGGAGGACCCTCGCATCTACGTCTCGGACGCGGCCGCGGCCGCACGCTCCTCGTACGGGGAGATCCTCATTGACGAACTGCTCGGCAGGGACAACGACGACCCGGCCGACGATCTGGACACGCTGGACCTCGACGGTACGGAGGACGGCGAGCCGGACGGGAAGGACGAGGAGTACGAGCACGACGACAACAACGACATCGACGACAGTTCCGTGACGGACGGCGAGACCGTGCCCGCGGGAGCCGTGGGCGACCGCGAGATCCTCGCCGACCTCGGCCTGTCCGAGGCCGATCTGCTGGCGCTGGAGACGGACGCGATGGCCGAGATCGCGGACGCGCTGGGAGCAGCCGAGGTACTGGAGACCGTCCGCTAGTGATCCGGTACGACACGGTGCCCGACCCGGTGCGCGAACCGTGGCGGGCGCCCATGCTCCTCGCCCTGGACGAGGCGGCACGGGCGGCCCGGTCCGGTGACGTGCCGGTCGGCGCCGTCGTGCTGTCCCCGGAAGGGGCCGTACTGTCCGGTGGCCACAACGAACGCGAGGCGACCGGCGACCCGACGGCCCACGCGGAGATCCTGGCGCTCCGCAGGGCGGCCGAAGAGCTCGGCGAGTGGCGGCTGACCGGCTGCACGCTGGTGGTGACGCTGGAGCCGTGCACGATGTGCGCGGGCGCGATCGTGCAGTCCCGGGTGGACCGGGTGGTGTTCGGCGCGCTCGACGAGAAGGCCGGCGCGGCGGGATCACTCTGGGACGTCATCCGGGACCGACGGCTCAACCACCGGCCCGAGGTGATCCACGGGGTGCTCGCCAAGGAGTGCGCCGGGCTGCTGACGACGTTCTTCCGGGACCGCTGACCGGCTGCCCCGCCGCCTCGGAAGCCCTCTGATCGCCGTATCCCCGTATCGATTTCGGACCGCGGCCCACCTTGGGCTAAGCTCTCTCTCGGTAGCGTGTCCGAGCGGCCGAAGGAGCTCGCCTCGAAAGCGAGTGTGGGGAAACTCACCGAGGGTTCAAATCCCTCCGCTACCGCTCTCACACCCTCCTGACCTGCGGAAACGCGGCCAGGAGGGTGTTTTGCGTGCGGCACGTGCCTCACGTCCTGTGAGGCACAGGAGGTCGGCAAGAGCGGGAATGGCACATCCGCCAGGTGCGTCATACCGTCCACGGGGGGATCTGTCCCTGCCGGCCTCTTCGGGGTGTCTCCCACAGCCCGTCTCGTCGGGGTCTGTAAAACGTTCACTTGGCAGACGCGGACGGAGAGCGGCGCTTGTTGGCGACGTATACGGCACTGCCGGGGTTCGTCGCCGACCAGGATCGTGGCCAGGGTGGGCGCGGGTTCACCGGTGGCGATGTAGGAGGCGACACCGTCGGCGGCCTTGGAGCGGACGCCGTGGGCGATCTTCTTGCCGTCGATGACGGTCGTCATGGTCGACCCGTCTTCCTCCGAGGTGCCGGTCAGGCGAAGACGATGGTGTGGTTGCCGTTGCGGATGACGCGGTCCTGGCTGTGCCATTGCACCGCGCGGAAGAGGACAGCCCGTTCCACGTCCGCGCCGCGGCGCTGGAGATCGCCGGTGGTGTCCGCGTGGGTGACGCGGACGACGTCCTGCTCGATGATCGGGCCTTCGTCGAGGTCCTCGGTGACGTAATGGGCTGTCGCACCGATGAGCTTGACGCCGCGTTCCTTGGCCTTGGCGTAGGGGCCGGCTCCGATGAAGGCGGGCAGGAACGAGTGGTGGATGTTGATGATCGGGACGCCGGTGCGGGCGATGAACTCGCCGGAGAGGATCTGCATGTAGCGGGCGAGGACGATGAAGTCGACGTTGCCCGTCAGGAGCCGCAGGTGTTCCGCCTCGGCGGCGGACTTGTCCGGTCCGGACGAGGGGACGTGGAAGAAGGGGATGTTGAAGCTGCGCACTTCTTCCTCTGTGTCGGGGTGATTGGAGATCACCATGGAGATGGTGACGGGGAGCTGTCCGTTGCGGTGGCGCCACAGCAGGTCGAGCAGGCAGTGGTCGGATTTGGAGGCGAAGATCGCCGCCCGCTGGGGTACGGAAAGGTCGCGGAGGGTGAATTCCAGCCCGAAGTCCTTGGCGAGTCGGCGGGTGAGGTCTTCCTCGATCGAGGGAAGTTCGGCCTTGATGTGGTCGAGGCTGAACACGGTGCGCTGGAAGAACGCGCCGCCGCGCGGGTCGTCGGAGTACTGGTCGAGGGAGACGATGTTCGCGCCGTGACGGCTGAGGACCGAACCGACGGCGGCGACGATCCCAGTTCGGTCCGCGCCCTTGACGATCAGTGAAGCGTGCTGCGGTGCGGGCATGCGCGGGGTGGCACGCGCGGGGGTCTCCTGGGTCAGCGTCATGTCAATTCCCTTTCTGCGCGCGGAAATCGGTGATCCACTGGGATGTGGCCCGGATGCCGCCGAAGGTGTAGAAGTGCAGCTTGAGGACGCCGTGGAGGTCCGGTTCGTAGCCCTCGGCCAGGGCGCGGATGAAGCGGTCGGGGCCGGTGGTGCCCATCAGGTTGGTGAGTGAGAATCCGTATTTCTTGACGATGGATGTGCTGGTGCCGACACCGAAGCGGGTGGCGTAGGTCATCAGCCGCTTGATTCCGGCAGGGCCGGGGACCCCGATGCGTACCGGCGTGTCGATGCCGCGTCTGCGTATCTCCTCGACCCAGGTCAGGGCCGGGGTGACGTCGAATCCGAACTGGGTGATGATGTCGCCGGTCAGCCGTTGCTGGGCCAGGGCGGCGGTTTTGTCCTCGACCGCCGTCCAGAGCAGCGGGGTGGGGATGGCGGGGTGGCCTTCGGGGTAGCCGCTGATGCCGACGTGCCGTACGCCGTAGTCCTGGAGGAGCCCGGACGAGATGAGCGCGAGGGAGTCCTCGTAGGGGCCGTGGGAAGCGGTGGGGTCGCCGCCGACGACGAAGACGTTGTCGACGGTGTCGTCGGAGCGCAGTGCGGCGAGGAACTCCTCCAACTCCGCCTGGGAGCACAGTCGGCGGGCCGATATGTGGGGTACGGGAAGGTATCCGAGCCGCCGGACGGCGCGGGCTGCGGCCAGCCGCAGGGCGAGGTCCTCGTTGCCGAGGAAGGTGACGTTGATCCGGGTACCGGGGGGAATGTGGGCGCGGGCTTCTTCGAGCTTGGAGACGTCCTTGCCCGTTATCTCCAGGGAGAAGTCCTCCAGCAGCGGGGCGACGCCCGGGGCGGGGACCGTAGGAAGGGAATCCATGGTGCTCCTCGTTCTGTCGTTCTCCCCGGGCACAGGGGTGCCGTGCGCCCCGGGGTGGGGCGTGCGGGTTGCTGCCGTCGCGGGGGTGGGTTTAGGCGTTGCGCCGGTACTGGGTGCGTGCGTGGTCGTCGTAGGGCACGGGGTGGACGATGGCGCGGACGCGCGGGAGGTCGAGGTGGGCGTCGGGGGCGGTGCCCGGCCCCGGGTGCTCTCCCCACACGACCGTCACCTCGGTACCGGGCGCGGCGTGCTCGTGGTCGACCAGGGCCAGGGAGAGGACCGTGCCGGCCCGGTCGAGGGAATCCGACTGGAAGGTCACCCCTGCCAGCGCGGTACCCGCCTCCACCCGGCCGCGCGCGTAGGTGTGCACGAATCCCGGGTTCCGGCCCAGGGCCTTCGCCAGGTCCTCGGGGGCCAGGACGAGGGTGACCTTGGTGCGCCGGACGCTGTCCTTGGCCGCCTGGAGTGCCTCGCGGCCGATGAAGTCGTGGTTGAAGGAGATCGCCTTGCCGTAGCCCAGTTCGTATGGCGAGCAGTAGAAGTCCTCGATGTTCTCGGAGAAGAAGCTCCCGTGCAGCGGCTGCTGCCCCTCGATCCCGTACAGGGGCACGTGCTCGCGGTAGTCGGTCAGGGCCGGATCGGTGTAGATGGCCGGGGTCGGTGTCGCGATCCAGCCGCTCTCCAGGCTGGCGGTGGGGTAGGCGAGAGCTCCCACGTGTACGAGGCCGAACTGCTCGCCCGTGCTCATCAGTGCCTCCTTCACGGCCTTGGCGTGCTCCCACGGGCCGACGAACTCGAAGCCGGGCTGACCCGCCATGCCGTGCCGCAGGGCACGGAAGTGCATCGCGCCGAGCGAGACCGGGGAGGAGTGGAAGAACTTCGTCGGCGGTATCGGCCCGCCGAAGGCCTCCTCCACCAGAGCGCCCGCCAGCGGCCCCTGCACCTGGTAGCGGAAGAGCGTCGGGCAGGCCTCGCCGCGGTACGCCGAGGACGGGTCGGTGACGAACGTGACGTCGTACCCGCCCTTCTGCCCGTGGTACTTGACCCAGTTCTGTGCGGCAGGAACGCCGCTGAGGGTGTAGGTGTGCTCCGCGTCGCGCATGAGGATGCCGTCGGTGACGATGTTGCCGTCCGGGGCCACGGGGACGAACTGCTTGGCCTGGCCGACCGCGAACTTCTCGTAGTTGTTCGCACTCACCGCCGCCAGCAACCTGGTCGCGTCGGGGCCTTCGACACGCGTGTCGGACATGTGGTGGGACAGGTCCGAAAGCGCGACGCCGGTATGCCATGCGGCCTGCTCCTGACGCCAGCCCGCGTATTCGGGTTCGATGACCTCGGGGGTCCACGGGGCAGGGTCGGGCTTCCACAGCAGCTTCACGGGCGAGCCCGCCTGGTCGATGCCGTCCTGGAGACTGGGTTCTGACATGAGTGGTCCCTCTCGTGATCGCCCGTCCGCGAGCCGCGGTCCAGGCATGAGTTTCTGGTCGGCCGGGCCTCGGGGTATGGCGGGGCCCGGCAAGCGCAGGCGTCCGGGCCCTACCCGGCGGGTGCTGTCGCCTCCCGAGCGGCAGCACTCCCGGCTCACCCGCAGGGGCGAGCGGTCCCGTTCTCCTCCTGGGTCAGGCGCGGTGCCGCGCAAGGGCATGGCCGCTCCCCGGGCCGGCGGTGTCCGCGCCGGTGGCCGGGGTGCCGGGGACAGGCGGCGGAGTGGTCGCGGCAGCCTTGGCGGGGATGGCCGGGACGGCCGTATTGCGGGGGCGGCGCAGCAGGATCGCGGCGACGACGACAGCCAGCAGAGTGAGCGTTGCGGCAACGATCAGGCATAGGCGCAGGCCGTCGAGGAAGGCGTCTCCCACGGCTCCCAGCGCCTGTCCTGTTCCCGCGCCCAGATCCATCCCGGCCACCGCGCCCAGACCACCGGCCTGGGCACGCTCCACGATGTTCTGCCGGGCTTCTCCCTCGAACCCGGCGTCGGCGAGGTGGCCGGGGAAGGTGTGAAGGGCCCGGGAGGTGAGAAGCGCGCCCATGACGGCAGGGCCGAGCGCCGCGCCGACCTGCCGGAAGGCGTTGTTGCCCGCCGCCGCCATACCGGCCAGCTGGTAGGGCACGGACGCGACGGCGGTCGCCGTCATCGGCGTCAGGACGCCTCCCATACCCGCCCCCAGCAGCATCAGCCGCCATATGACGGAGAGGAACGAGGTGTCCGCGTCCAGGGTGGTCAGCGAGACCAGCGAACCGGTGACGACGAGCAGCCCGACCGTGATCAAGTTGCCCGGGGAGATCCGGTGCATGAGGCGCCCCACGGGGCCGCCGACGACGATCGCGGTCGCGGTGACCATCAGCAGGCGCCAGCCGGCCTGGAGGGTGTCGAGCTGCTGGACCATGCCGAAGTAGAGGCTCAGCAGGAAGAAGAAGCCGATCAGCGCCATGAACGTGATCAGCGCGACCAGAGTGGTGGCCGTGAACGCCGGACTGCGGAACAGCCTCAGATCCAGCATCGGGCTGTCGCTGCGCCGCTCGGCCACGATGAAGGCCGCCGAGCAGACTACCGCGATGAGCAGCGCCACCAGGACCTTGACATCGGTGAAGGACCCGGCGCCGCCCTCGATCACCCCGTACACCAGAGCGGTGATCGCCGGTGCGGCGGTGAGCTGGCCGGGCCAGTCCAGCCGCCGCCCGTGGGGGGCACGCGAGTCGGTCAGCAGCCGGACCGCGAAGGCCGCCGCGAGGAGGGAGACGGGGATAACGAGCAGGTAGATCCACCGCCAGGCGGCGTGCTCCAGGATGACTCCGGCGGTGAGCGGGCCCACGGCCAGTGCCGTCAGGAGGGAGGTGGCCCACAGGCCGATGAACTTGCCGCGCTCCCGGTGGTCGGGCACAGCGTGACTGATCAGGGCCAGCGTCGTGGGCAGAAGGGCGGCGGCGCCCAGCCCGGCGAGCGCCTGACCGGCCCACAGCACCTGGATCGACTGGGCGCTCAGCGCGACGGCGGCACCTGCGGCCGAGAGCAGCAGGCCCGCTTGGAACACCTTCTTGCGCCCGTGGACGTCGCCGAACACGCCGGCGGTCAGGATGAACGCCGCCATGGGCAGGACGAACGCGCTCTGCACCCAGGCCAGTTGGGATGTCGAGGCGCCCAGCGCCTCCTGGATGGCGGGCAGGCTCACCGAGACAGTGGTCACCGGCAAGTAGGCGACGAACACGCCCAGACAGGCCATGGCGAGCGTTGCCGCCCGTCGGCCGGTCGGCCCGCTCGCCGAAGGTGCGACGTTCACAGAACACTCCCTTGCGACGCAGCGCGCCGCGATCGATACCCAGCGGGGATGCCCCGTCCGAGCGCCGCCTTCCGGCCGTGGGCCCGAACCGGTCCGACGCCCACGCGGGCCGGACGACATCGCGTCCAGAATGAGCGAGGCCTGGGAGGATCAACGAAGCGAAGAATGATTCCGGGTAGAAATCCACACACGGCATGGGTCTCGTCTTAAGCTTCCGCCGTGATGGACGATGTCGACATGCAAATCCTCCGTGCCGTGCAGTACGCGCCGCGGGCTCCGTTCCGGCTCATCGGCGAAGTGAGCGGAGTGTCGGAGCAGACCGCCGCCCGCCGCTATCACGCCCTGCGGCGCAGCGGCGTGATGCGTGTCGTCGGCCTGGTCAACCCGGCCGTGCACGGAGCCGCCCAGTGGGTCGCCCGCATCCGATGTCGGCCCGACCGTGTCGGCCCGCTCGCCGGCGCCCTCGCCCGCCGCCCCGACATCGCCTACGCCAGCATCGCCTCCGGCGGCTCGGAGATCATCTGCATCATCCGTTCACCGCTCGACGCCCCGCGCGAGGACATGCTGCTCCACCAGCTACCCAAGTCCGCCGCCGTGCTCGATGTCAGCCTCGACCTGCTCATCCATCCTTTCGGCAGCACCGACACAGTCGGCTGGACCGGCTACGGAGGACAGCTCACCCCCGAGCACAGAAACCTGCTGACCGCCGGCCCGCGCCCTGTCCCGGTCGGCCCGCTGCTGGCCCCCAGCGCCGCCGACACCCCACTCCTCGAGAGCCTCGCCGAGGACGGCCGCTCCACCCACACCCAACTCGCCGAGCTCACCGGCTGGTCCAAAGGACGCATCGCCCGCCGCCTGGAGGCCCTGGAAAAATCCGGCACCCTCTCCTACGACATCGACCTGCTCCCCGAACGCCTCGGCTACCACCTCACCGCCACCCTCTGGCTACGCACCACCCCCACCCGCCTCCAGCACGTCGGAGAGGAGATCGCCCGCCACGACGAAGTCGCCTTCACCGGAGCCATCAGCGGCCACCACAACATCATGGCCATCGTCGTCTGCCACGATGCCGACGACCTGTTCCGCTATCTGACCACCCGCCTCGCCGCCGTTCCCGGCATCGACGCCTACGAGACCAGCATCCGCACTCGACGCCTCAAACAGGCCGCGTCCCTCATCTCTCACGGCCGCCTCGTCCGCCCAGCCCCCGCCTAGGGCCTGCACGCCACCGGGCGAAGAATTCCTTCATCGTCGTCTGCGACGGCGGGATCCGCAGACCGAAGTCGCCGCGGTGCCGAGGGCGGTTGAACGGGTCGATCGGCGACTCCAACGTCGCGCCGAACCGCCGCATGATCTCGCCGGCGTAGCGCTCTTCCAAGAACGCGAAGTGCCGTCGATCTTGTTGATCTTCTACCGCACGGTCGACGGGGCCCGTTTCCCCGGCCCTGCGAAGTACCGATCCACCTCCCTCGGCGTCAGCTGCCAGGGCAGCAGCCCGAAGAAGTCACAGACCTCGACCACCGGCTTCACCAGGTTGTCCAACGTCGAGGGAGCGAACCCCGCAGCGTCCCGCGCCCACTGGTACTCCGAGATCGTGTCGACGAAGAAGCTCTCCTCGTCCTGCGCGCTCGCCCGAGCCTGACACCGCCGCTGGAGCGTGACCACGTCCGCCGGACCAGCCTCCAGCGGCACCGACTCAGCCGGAGCGACAGGTGCCGACGGCACCAGAATCAGCCCACGGGTTTCGAGATCTGCCACGAATCCGCAGATCACTGCGATCATTCGCAGAATCCGCGAGTTCACACGGAAATCCCCCACCAACGAGTGGCAGCCCCATCTCGGGCGTCTACCTGCTCAGCCTGACCACTGTCCGGCCTTGTCCGCGCCTTGAAGGGGCACGACATGCCGATCCGGGCTCCTCAGCCCACACCACCCACACTTCAGGGACCATCCCCGCCCCTGGCCGACCAGGACCGCGGAATGACCTTGATGCTCAAGGTCGCCGAAGCCGAGGGGTACGCAGCCGCGATCTCCACGGTCAGCATCGCCGAAGGGCGGGGATGCTCCCTCGCCGACCCCAACCCGTGACGCCCGCGTGCCGTCGGCCCCGCGCCCGAGGGGGGACTTCGGGGATGAGCCCTGGATGCGTGTTAGCAGCGCTGGCCTTGGCGATCCTCCTGCGCGGGCCGCGAGGAATCTGGATCATGGGAGGGGGTGTTCTTCGCCCGCGTCGAGGAGCTCGGTCACGAGCCGACGGGCGTACGCGGCGTCGAGTCCGGCCGGGCGGAAGAGGATGCGGTACATCATGGGGGCGACCACGCGGTCCATCGCCGTCTCGACGTCGGGGGTGTTCTCCTCGCGGCCGATCGCGCGGGCAAGCATGACGTCGACTTGTTCGGCCGCGTAGGCCGAGCACTGACCGGCGTTGCTGCCGTCCGGGTCGCCGAGCAGAGCGTCACGGATGTAGGCGCGGCCTGAGGGGGACGACATCTCGTCGAGGAACTGTTCGGCCCAGGCCGTCAGGTCGGACAGCAGGTCGCCGTGGCTCTCCGGCGCGGTTTCGGGCCGCAGGCGCTCCACCGCGACGTCCGACAGCAGCTCCTGAAGGTCGCCCCAGCGGCGGTAGATCGTCGAGGGGGTGACTCCGGCGCGCTGGGCGACCAGCGGGACGGTCACCGCGTCGCGGCCCCGCTCCGACAGGATTTCGCGGACAGCGGTGTGCACCGAAGCCTGGACCCGTGCACTGCGCCCGCCGGGGCGCACCATCGGCTTACGACTCATGACTCCACCTTAAAGCACGGTTATTGCGTTTAGGAGGAGCATGCCGGCTTGACGGCCGCGCCAGGGCTCCCTCGCCGGTCTCCTCCCTGCGGGCATCCGGTCCTGATCCCGACCGGAGCCGAACGGCATATGGGCCGGGCCGGAACCGTCCGGCCCGCACGCCGCTGTCAGGCGGCCGGCGCGAGCGATCGGGCGGACTGCGTCCGCTCGTAGGCGTGGCCCACCCGCAGCAGCTGCCGCTCGCCGAAGGGCCGCCCGAGCAGCTGCATGCCGATCGGCATGCCCGCCGTGTCGTGGCCCACCGGGACGGACAGAGCGGGCACTCCGGTGATGTTGGCCGGGGAGGACAGACGCACGTAGGCGTCGGAGACGGCCTCGGTTGAGCCGTCGGACCAAGTGACGCTCTCCTGACCGGCCTTCACCGCGGTCATCGGGACCGCCGGGGCGGCGATCACGTCGACCTTCTCCAGAATGCGGGCCCATTCCTCCTGCATGAGCGTCCGGGAGCGTTGGGCACGCAGATAGTCGCCCGCGCCCATCAGCTCACCGGCCTCCAGGAGGATGCGGATGTCCGCGTGGTACAGCTCGGGGACCGTACGCAGCGTGCCCTCGTGGTAGGCGGTGGCCTCCGGCACCATCAGCCCCCACTGGGTGGCCTGGATGTACCGGGTCATCGGGATGTCGATCTCGACGAGATGGGCGCCGAGCGTCTCCAGCTGCGCGATGCCCCGGCGGACGGCGGCCTCCACCTCCGCGTCGACATGGTCGAAGTAGTAATTGCGCGGCACCCCGACGCGCACGCCCGCCAGGTCCGGCTCCCGTTCCGGCCGGTGGTCGACGGTGGGGGTGTCCAGCGAGGCGGGGTCACGCGGGTCGTGCCCGGCGAGGACGGTCAGGACCAGGGCCGCGTCCTCGACGGTGCGGGTGACCGGGCCGACGTGGTCCAGCGACCAGGACAGCGACGTGACGCCGTGGCGCGGCACCAGCCCGTAGGTCGGCTTGAAGCCGACGACCCCGTTCAGCGCGGCAGGAACCCGGATCGACCCACCGGTGTCGGTGCCGAGGGCGAAGGTCGCCGCCCCGGCCGCCACCGCGACGGCGGACCCGCCGCTGGAGCCTCCCGCGACCCGGCCGCGGTCCCAGGCGTTGCCGGTCTGCGGGGTGGTCAGGCCGTAGGCGAATTCGTGAGTGTGGGTCTTGCCGACCAGGACGGAGCCTGCGGCCCGCAGCCGGGCGGCGACCGTGCTGTCGGCGGCCGCGCGGTGGCCGGCTCGGACCCGGGAACTGGCGCTGGTGGGCGAACCGGCGACGTCGATCAGGTCCTTGAGCCCGGCCGGGACGCCGTGCAGCGGCCCCCGGAACACGCCGCGGGCCGCTTCCCGCTCGGCCTCCCGCGCCACGCCGCGGGCCTGCTCCGCGGTGACCGCGACGTACGCCTCGACGTGCGGGTCCACCTGGTCGATGCGGTCGAGGACCGAGTCCACCAGCTCGACGGGGGACAGCCGGCGGGCCCGGATCTGCTGCACGGCGTCGGCGAGGGGCAATTCATACGGCTGCATCGTGCTTCTCCTTTCCGGCACGGTAGGCGCCGGCGGGCGGGATGTCCCCGAAGTCCAGCTCACGCAGTACCGCGACGACGGAGTGGATGTGGTTGGCGGTGGCGGCGACCGCGGCGTGGCGGTCATCGGGCAGTGGAAGTCCGGCACGGGCGGCCCAGCGGGCGGCCTCGGGCGGCGTGAGCTCAACGGAGGGCACGGGTTTCTCCTGATCAGGGGGCGTGGCAACAAAGCGGCCCGCATTAAAAGCCAACAGTTTGCGTTAACCCGATCGTAGGCTCTACGGTTCCTTAAAGCAACTGAATTGCATTTACGGAAGGAGCTCTATGCCCGGCGTCATGTCCGACGCCCCCGCGGTGGCGGACGCACCCGCGCATTTCGCCCATCGGGCCGCCCGCGCACATACGAAGCGCCGCACGGCTTCCTTCGCCCTCGATGTGTCGATAGTCGCGGCCCTCCTGGCCGCGTCCAGCGCTCCGACCCCGCTCTACCCTCTCTACCAGGACCAGTGGGGCCTCTCCGCGCTCGCCGTCACCGTGGTCTTCAGCGCGTACGCTCTGGCCCTGTTGCTGGCTCTGCTCACCGCCGGAGCGCTCTCCGACCACCTGGGGCGACGCCCCGTCCTGGCAGGCGCCCTGCTCATGGCGGCCGCCTCCATGGTCCTCCTGGCCTCAGCGGACGGCGCGGGCTCCCTGACCATCGCCCGGGTCCTGCAAGGAGCGGCCACCGGCGCGGCCACCAGCGCCGCGGGCGCGGCGCTCCTCGACCTGGAAAACCCCCGGCGTCCGGGCCGATCCGCCCTGGCCAACAGCGTCACCCCGGTCGCCGGCATGGCCACCGGCGTGCTCGTCTCCACCCTGCTCGTCCGTTTCGCCCCCGCCCCCACCGTCACCGTCTACGTACTGCTGGCGGCGTTGTTCCTCGCCCAGGCGATCGCGGCCACCTTCACCACGGAGACGGCCCACCGCCGCGCGGGAGCGCTGCGGTCGCTGCGCCCGCGGGCCGGCGTCCCGCCCCCGGTCCGCCACACCCTGCTGGCCGCGGGCGCCACCGCCGCGCTCACCGTATGGACGCTGCGGCGCAGGCCGCCCGGCGCCACGGCGATCGGCGGCTGCCTGTCCGTCCTGCCCGCCGCGGCCCTGACCCTGAGCGGTCTGCACGGCGCCGGGCACACGCCTACGCCATCACCGCCGCTCTTCTCACCCTGGCGGCCCTGGCGGCACTCACCGCGTCCCGACGCGGGGCGGCCCGCCCCGAAGCCGACCGCTCCCACTGAAGAGAACAACCGACCGCTTCCGCTGAAGAGGACAAAGGGAACGACACACCATGCACACCTCCCCCGCCGCCACCCGCATCCCCTCCTGGACCGTGGGCGGCGTCACCGTCCACCGCATCGACGAAGTCGCCCTGCCGCCCGCGACCGGACCCTGGCTGCTGCCCGACGCCACCCCTGAGGTGGTAACCGCCCAGGACTGGCTGCACCCCCACTTCGCCGGCCAGGACGGGATTCTGCACATCGACAGCCACAGCTTCGCGTTCGTCGTGAACGGGCTGCGCGTCCTCGTCGACACCGGCATCGGCAACGGCAAGGAGCGGGCCAACCCGGCCTGGCACAACCTGCGGACCGACTTCCTGGACCGCCTCACCGCCGCCGGATTCCCCCCGGACTCCGTCGACCTGGTGATCCTCACCCACCTGCACGCCGATCACGTCGGCTGGAACACACAGCAGGTGAACGGCGAATGGGTCCCCACCTTCCCCCACGCCCGCTACCTCACCTCCCGCGCCGAGCGGGAGTTCTGGGCCACGTACGACATGGAGGAGGCACGCGAACAGATGTTCAGCGACTCCGTGATCCCGGTCGAACAGGCGGGTCTGCTGAGCACGGTCGACGTCCCGCACAAGGGGGCCGAAATCGCCCCCGGCCTGCGCTTGATCCCGACACCCGGCCACACCCCCGGCCACGTCGCCGTGGAACTGACCAGCAAGGGTGAGACGGCGCTGATCTCCGGCGACTGCGTCCACCACCCCGTCCAGCTCGCCCACCCCGTCATCGGCGCCTGCGTCGACTTCGACCCGCGGCAGTCCGAGGCCACCCGCCGCAAGCTGCTCGGCTCCCTCGCCGGCACGGACACCCTCCTCCTCGGCACCCACTTCGCACCGCCCACCGCCGGCCGCGTGGTCGCCCACGGGGACGCCTACCGGCTGGAGCCCGTCCCCGCTTCCTGATGCCGTTGCCACGCCGTCTCGGTCACCGCAGGTATGGCCAAGCCCCTCGGCCCCCTCCGATCCCTCGGGGCCCGGCCAGTGCATCCGTTCCTGGACAGCACCGTCGTGCGGGCCTGTCCACGGTGCGGAGATCGCCGGAGGCGCAGACCGGGCTGCTCGACCGCTGCGTCCAGGACATCAACGGACTGCTCGGCTACGACGGCACGCGCGACACAGGCGATGTTCCCCAGGACCGCGTCACCTCCAGTCCGACGGCGACCTCCACATCGAAAGTGGCCGCAACCACGGTGACGAGATCATCTGGTGACCGTCATCGTCCTCACCCACTGCCCCGTCGGGCTGCGAGGTCTCCCCACCCGCTGGCTGCTGTAAGTCTCCCCGGGGGTCTTTCTGGGCCAAGGACGGGCCCTGCTCATCCACCAGACCAACAACGAACGGGGCCACACCCTCGAGACCCACGATCACGCATGGCACCCCAAGGACCACGAAGGGCTGACACTGATCCACCGCCCCAATAGTGGTCCCCGCACCCGCGGGGATGTTCCGACCTCGCCGTCCGGGGTTCCCGGGTACGGCACGTCAGCCCCGCGCCCGCGGGGATGTCCCGCAGAGTCCGGCCATGTCAGAAAAGGTCTTCCAGAAGGGCGGCGAGCACAGCGTCAGTGCGCTCGTTCAGATAGAAGTGGCCGCCCGGAAAGGTGCGCACCGAACACGCCCCGCGGGTGAGTTTCGCCCAGTCCGCCAGCTGCGCGGCGTCGGCGCCCGGATCCTCGGTCCCGCCGAACACCGATAGGGGTGTGGGCAGATGTCCCCGGCTTTTGTGGGTGTGGCGGTGCATCATGGCGAAGTCGGCCCGGAGCAGCGGAATCGTCAGCTCCAGGAGTTCAGGGACGTCCAGGATCTCGTCGGGGATCCCGCCCAGTTTCCGTACCCGCGCGATCAGTTCGGCCTCGGGGAGCAGGTGCAGGGGAGGGGTCGGCCGGCGCCGGTGCGGTGCCGCCACCGCCGAGAGCGCGAGGAGCCGGGGGACGTGGTCGCCCCGCTGTACGAGTTCGACGGTGGTCTCGTAGGCGGCCAGCCCTCCCATGCTGTGTCCGAACAGCGCGAACGGAACACCGCCGGCGTCCTTGAGGACCGCCGTCGCCGTCGCCCGGGCCAGGTCGGTCAGGGAGGTGAACGACGGTACGTCCATGAGGTGGGGCCGCCCGGGCAGTTGGACGCCGCGCAGGGCGACGCGGGCAGGCAGCCGACGCAGCCAGGGATGGTACGACGTGCAGCTTCCCCCGGCGTGCGGGAGGCAGTACAGCTTGAGTTCGGCTTTCGGGCGGGGCTCGAACTCCTGAATGCTCACCCTGGCTCCCGGCCGTGGGGGTCCCGTCGTCTGCTCTGCGAGGCTCACGCGGCGCTCCTCATCAGGGGGACGGGCGGACTGCCGACTCCGGTGCCGATGTGTGGCTCCAGCCGGTGGACGGGGACCGTGAGCTCCGTCGCCGCGGCATCCGTGCGGAGCGTGCCGAGCGTGCCGTCCCTGGTGGAGGTGCAGCACCTGGCAAACCTGTCCGGCCACAGCATTAGCGGTTCGCCTTGCAGACCTGCTGGATCGCCGTCGCCAGCTGGTCGCGGTGCGGTTGCACCGCCCGGTCGAGGTCGAGGGCGAACGGCAGCACCGCGCCGTCGGGGCGGGTGATCCGGCGAGGCGGCGCCACCAGTCGCATCTCCTCGGACGCCACGGCGACGACCTCGGCGCCCAGGCCGCAGAACCGGTTGGAGTCGTCGATGACGACGAGGCGGCCGGTGCGGTTCACCGATGCGGCGAGGCCTTGCCAGTCGAAGGGGTAGACGGTGCGCGGGTCGAAGACCTCCACGGAGATGTCGTCCGCCAGTTCCGCGGCCACGTCGAGGGCCTGCGCGACGAAGTGGCCCACCGCCACGACCGTGACGTCCGACCCTTCGCGCGCCACATGACCGACCCCGAGCGGCAGCGGAGCGAGGTCGGCGAGGTCGACGCTCTCGAAGCTCATCGACGACGCCGCGGGCGTGAGCACCACCACCGGGTCGTCGTCACGGATCGCGGAGATCAGCAGACCGTAGGCGTCAGACGGGCTCGACGGCACGACGGTCTTGAGGCCGACGTGCGCGAACAGGCTGTACGGCTGGTCCGAGTGCTGGCCCGCCCAGCCGGTGCGCGAGCCGGAGCCGGGGACCAGATAGGTGACGGGCACCTTGACCTGGCCGCCGGTCATGAGGGAGAACTTGTGCGCCTGGTTGGCGATCTGCTCGAAGACCAGGAACATCAGCGAGGGAATCTGGAACTCGATCACCGGGCGGTGCCCGGACAGCGCGGCGCCGGTCGCGAAGCTGGTGAACGCCTGCTCCGACAGCGGCATGTCCACGATCCGCTCCGGGCCGAAGCGCTGTACGAGCCCCTTGGTGACATTGGCGACGCCGACACGGATGTCCTCGCCGAACACGCAGACCCCGGGGTCCCGTTCGAGTTCGTCGTCGAGGGCTCGCGTGAGCGCGGTGAGATAGCCGAGCTTAGGCACTGGTGGTCACCCCGTCCCGGGGGCGCAGCCCCGTCGCGTAGAGATGGTGGAGAGCGTCGGCGGGATCGGGCTTGGGGCTGTCGAGGGCGAACCGCACGGCGGACTCCAGTACGGCCTCCACCTCCTCGTCGACGCGTACGCGGTCCGCGTCCGGTATCCGCTCGCCCTGAATCCGTACGGGGTCGCGGCGGCGGCCCTCGTCCACCTGCTCCTTCGTGCGGTAGCGCACGAAGGAGCGGTGCTCCCAGGTGTGGTGGGCTTCGAAGCGGTACGTGCGGCACTCGACGAACGCCGGTCCTCCGCCCGCCCGGGCCCGCTCGGCGCACTCGCGGGTGGCGGCGAACACGGCCTCGGCGTCCATGCCGTCGACCGAGACCGCAGGCATGCCGAAGGCCTCCGCGCGGCCTGTGATCGAGCCCGCGACCAGGTCCTCGACCGTGACCGTCGAGGAGTACCCGTTGTTCTCACAGACGAAGACGACGGGAAGGCTCCACAGCGACGCCAGGTTGAAGGACTCCAGGACCACGCCCTGGTTGACCGCGCCGTCACCGAAGAAGCTGACGGCGACCCGGTCGCTGCCCGCGCGCACCGCGGCCCACGCCGCGCCGGTCGCGATCGGCGCCCCCGCGCCGACGATGCCGTTGGCACCAAGTACGCCGAGGCTGACGTCGGCCGCGTGCATGGAGCCGCCCCGGCCCTTGTTGAGCCCGGTGGCCCGCCCCGCGAGCTCCGCCATCATTCCGGCCGGGTCGGCGCCTTTGGCCAGGACATGGCCGTGGCCGCGGTGGGTGCTCGTGATGACGTCGTCGGGGCGCAGAGCCGCGCACACGCCGGCGGCCACGGCTTCCTGTCCGATATAGGGGTGGATGCCGCCGATGATCTCCCCCGCCTTCACGAGCTCGATGCAGCGCTCCTCGAAACGGCGGATCAGTCTCATGGTGCGGTACAGAGACACGTCGGGCGCACTCTCGCGGGTCGTCGCGGGTTCAGTCGTCGCGGGTTCAAGAGGGCTTTCAGGAGAATTCGGCATGGCCTCGCTCCCTTCCCTTCCGGGACAGCCGCAGGGCCAGCGCGGCAACAGTGGGGGCCTCGAACACCGCCCGGATGCCGACGTCCGCGTCCAGGGCGGCGCGGATGCGGGACACGAGCTTGACGGCGAGCAGGGAGTGTCCGCCGAGGTCGAAGAAGCTGTCGTCGACGCCGATGCCCGGCAGCCCGAGGGTCTCGGCGAACAGGTCGCACAGGGCCGTCTCGGTCGCGGTGCGCGGCATCCGCCCGGACGACCGCGCCGCCGTGTCGTCGGGGGCGGGCAGGGCTCGCCGGTCGAGCTTGCCGCTGGGGTTCAGCGGCATCCGCTCCAGCCGCACGAAGGCGGACGGGATCATGTACTCGGGCAGGCGGCGGGCCAGGTGGTCGCGCAACTCGGCGCCGTCCCCGAAGTGTTCGGTGCTGTCGGCAGGTACGTAGTACGCCACGAGGCGCGGGTCACCCTGCCGGTCCTCGCGCACGGCGGCGGCGGTCTGCGTCAGGCCGGGGTGCGCCGCGAGGACGGATTCCACCTCGCCCGGTTCGATGCGGAAGCCGCGGAGCTTGACCTGGTCGTCGGTGCGCCCGAGGTACTCCAGGTTGCCGTCGGCGCGCCAACGGGCCAGGTCGCCGGTGCGGTACATCCGTTCCCCCGGCCCGCCGAACGGGTCGGGCACGAACCGCCCGGCGGTCAGCCCCGGCCTGCCCAGGTAGCCGCGTGCCAGGCCCGCGCCCGCGACGTACAGCTCGCCCGGCACTCCGGGCGGTACGGCTTGCAGGTGTGCGTCGAGGACGTAGGCACGGGTGTTGCGGACGGGGCGGCCGATGGGCGGGGCCGCTGTGCCGGTGCCGTCCGGGAACCACGCGGTGGTGTACACGGTCGCCTCGGTGGGGCCGTAGATGTTGGCGACGCGGGCTCCGGGCACGGCGGCGCGGATCTCCGCCAGGGTGTGCGCGGGCAGTGCCTCGCCGGCGAGCGCGACCACGTCCGCCCGCAGGTCCACGTCGTGCCGGTTCACCAGGTGCGAGAGGGCCGACGGCACACCGCAGACGAGACTTCCGGTCCACTGTCCGCCCGGGCGCTCGGCGAGCGCGAGTATGTCGGTCACGACCTCGGCGGCGCCGCCTGTGAGCAGCGGGCCGAAGATCTCGAAGACGGACACGTCGAAGGTCAGCGGCGTGGCGGCCAACGTGTACGCGTACCGCTCGTCCCCCAGGGTCTCGCGCCCCCACAGCACGAGGTCCACCACGTTGGCGTGGGGCACGAGGACGCCCTTGGGACGACCGGTCGACCCCGAGGTGTACAGGACGTACGCGGCGTTCGCCGGTGTCAGCGGCAGCGTCCGGTCGGTGTCGCGGGGGGCGCCCGGCGCGCCGCCGATGGCGTCGGCGCTCCCGCCCGGGTGGACGCGCGGCACGGAGGCGGGAAGCTCGCAGGGGGCGGCGGAGGTCGTCACGACGCAGGCGGGCGCCGCGTCCCGGAACATGAACGCGATCCGGTCGGCGGGGTGGCGCGGATCGATCGGCAGGTAGGCGGCGCCCGACTTGAGGACGGCGAGGAGTGCCACGACCAGGTCGGCCGACCGGGGCAGGGCCAGGGCCACGATGTCCTCCGGTCCCGTGCCCGCGGCGATGAGCCGGTGGGCGAGGCGGTTCGCGCGGGCGTTGACCTCCGCGTAGGAGAGACGGACGTCGCCGCAGACGACGGCCGTGGCGTCCGGCGTACGCGCGGCCTGCTGCTCGAACAGGTCCGGCACGGTGACGGGCGGGATGGGCCGCTCGGTGTCGTTCCACTCCTCGAACAGCAGGTGCAGTTCCTTGGCGCTGAGGACGTCGAGCCGTCCGATCGGCGTGTGCGGGGCGTCCGCCGCCGCGCTCAGGAGCCGGGCGAGCCGGGTGGCGAGGGTGGCTACGTCCTCCGGGTCGAACAGGTCGGTGCTGTACTCGAAGAAACCGGTCAGGCCCGCCGGTTCGCCGTCGCCGGAAAAGCGCTCCTCGATGTTCAGGAGCGCGTCGAAACGGGCCGAGCCCGGATGGAGCAGGTCGGTGGTGATGTCGAGGCCAGGGGTGTCCAGGCGGGGCGCGGGCGCGTTCTGCAGGGCCAGCGAGAGCTGGAAGAGAGGGTGGCGGCCGATGGCGCGGGGCGGGTTGAGATCGTCGACCAGGTACTCGAAGGGCACGTCCTGGTGGTCGTACGCGCTCAGAGCGACGTCACGCACCCGGTGCAGCAGGTCGCGGAAAGCGGGGTTGCCGGAGGTGTCGTTGCGTATGACCAAGGTGTTGACGAAGAAGCCGACGGAGCGGTCGAGGCCCTGGTCGGTGCGGCCCGCGACGGGTGAGCCGATGGGGATGTCGTCTCCCGCACCGAGCCGGGTCAGGAGTGCCGCGAGACCGGCCTGAAGCACCATGAACAGGCTCGTCCCCGTCTCCTGGGCGAGCGCGGTCAGGCGCCGGTGCAGGTCGGCTTCCCAGGCTACGGAGAGGGTCTCGCCGCCATGGGTCGGTTCGGCGGGGCGCGGCCTGGCGAAGGGCAGGTCCAACTGGTCGGGCAGGCCCGCCAGTTGCCGCCGCCAGTAGGAGAGCTGGTGGGCGAGAGGGCTGGCCGGATCGTCCGGGGCGCCGAGGAGCTTCCGCTGCCACAGGCCGTAGTCGGCGTACTGAACGGCGGTGTCACGGCCACCGTCGTTCCCGTCGCCGGGCGCACCTGTCCTGCGGGCCTCGTACGCGGACATCAGGTCCTCCGCCAACGGCGCGAACGACCAGCCGTCGCAAGCGATGTGGTGCACGAGGAGCAGCAGCACGTGGTCGGTGTCGGACACCGTGAACAGGTGTACCCGTAACGGGATGCCGGCGGCCAGGTCGAAGCGGTGACCGCTCGCCTCGGCGAGCGCGCCCGGCAGCGCCGCCTCGGTCGTGCGCGTCTCCTCGGGCCGCGGCCTGGCGTCGGGGGGCGCGAGGATCCGCTGGTACGGTTCGCCGTCCCGCTCGGGGAAGAGGGTGCGCAGGGATTCGTGGCGTGCGACGAGGTCACCGATGGCGTCGCGCAGCGCGGCGGCATCCAGGTGGCCGGTGAACCGCAGCGTCCACGGCACGTTGTACGCCCGGCTCGTCCCTTCGAGGTGGTGCAGGAACCACAGCCGACGCTGGGCGAAGGACAGCGGCAGCGGGTCGGGGCGCCGCGCGGCGCGCAGCGCGGGCCGGACGACGGCGGCGTCCGGTGCCGGGGTGTCGAGCCGGCGCGCCAGAGCGGCGGCGGTGGGGTGCTCGAAGAGGGTGCGCACGGCGAGCTCCGCGCCGAGCCGGGCGCGGATCCGGGAGGCGAGCCGGGTGGCGAGCAGCGAGTGGCCGCCGAGCGCGAAGAAGTCGTCGTCGATGCCGATGCCCTCGACACCGAGGATCTCGGCGAACAGTTCGCACAGCGCCTCCTCGCGCTCGGTGCGCGGGGCCCGCGTCGACCGCGCCTCGACGACCGGCGCGGGCAGAGCCGTGCGATCCAGCTTGCCGTTGACGGTCAGTGGCAGCCGTTCCAGAAGCACCACGGCCGAGGGCATCATGTAGTCGGGCAGCCGTTCGCGCAGATGCTCGCGCAGGGCCGCGGTGAGCTGCGTGCCGCGTCGGGCCGCCACCGGGCTGTTGGCGTACGCCAGGGGGTCACCGGGCGTGCCGTCCGGCTCGTGCGCCGCCAGGACTCTGCCGCCGGAGCCCGCGCCGCGCACGAAGACCGCGTCCACCGCGTCCACGGCTCTCGCCGTCGGCGTGACGGCGACGCGGTAGCCGAGGCGCTCGCCGAGCCGGTAGAGGTCTTCGGGATCGATGCCGTGGGGGTCTTGCGCGAGGGTGCGGCGCACGTCCGCGATGTCGGCGCCGTTGTCGAACTCCCTTGTCGCGGACGCCTCTTGGGCGACGCGGCTGTTGGGGACGGACAGCACCCGCAGCCGGTCGGGACGGTGCCGCCGCAGATACGTCTCCAGCTCGTCCGCGCCGGGCAGCTCGTCGAAGCGCAGCCGCGTCCCGGCCCGCGGTGCCGTCTCCACGGGTGCCTTGCACAGCACGGCGTCGTAGCGGTACCGGGTCATCTCGTTGTGCAGGGCGCCGCGGCGCACCTGGATGCCGACGGCGCCGACCGCGTTCCCCCGGGCCGCGAAGGCGTGGAAGAAGTCGGGGGCGAGCAGCAGCTCCTCTTCGAGCACCAGGGCGCGCTCGACGGTGTGGCGCACCGCGTCCCGGTCGGCCTCGGGTGCGGCACGGCGCAGGTGGGTGGCGGTGGTGAAGGAGCGCAGGGCCCGAAGGTCGCGTACGTCGCCGACGAAGACGGCACCGCCCGGTGCGGTGAGGCCGAGGGCCCGGTCGAGAACGTCGAGGAGGTAGCCGCCGCTGGGGAAGTACTGGGCGACCGAGTTGACGACCACCACGTCGAAGTGGCCGGGCGGCAGGCCGGTGGTGTCGTGCGCGGCCTGGTGGCGCAGGCGGATCCGGGCGGCCAGGGCGGGCCGCGCGGCGATCTCGTCGGCGAGGGTCTCGACGGCGACCGCGGAGATGTCCGTGCCGTGGTACTCCTCGCAGTCGGCGGCGAGCCGGGACAGCAGGAGGCCGGTGCCGCAGCCGATCTCCAGGACGCGGCGGGGCCGGAGCTCCCGGATGCGACGGACGGTGGTGTCGCGCCACTCGCGCATGTGGTCCGGCGCTATGAGCGTCCGTTCGGCGTAGCTGTCGTACCAACCGGTGAAGTTCTCGCCGAAGCCGAGGCGCCCGGTACCCGTCGTGTACTGGGCGTCGAACACCTTCTCCCAGTCGTGCACCTGCCGGGCGGCAGTGACGTCCGCGCCGCCGCCCGTCCGCGGGGGCGCCTCCGGGACGACGTAGGCGACCAGGCGTCTGTCCCCGGGGGTGTCCTCACGGGCGACGACCGCGGTCCGGCGCACCCCGGGGTGGGCGGTGAGCGCCTCCTCGATCTCGCCCGGTTCGATCCGGAAGCCGCGGATCTTGATCTGCTGGTCGGCGCGGCCGAGGAACTCCAGCTCGCCCCGCTCGTTCCGGCGGACCACGTCGCCGCTGCGGTACATCCGGCCGCCGGGCGGCCCGAAGGGGTCCGCCACGAAGCGCTGGGCGGTCGGTCCCCGCCTGTCGAGGTAGCCGCGGGTGACCCCGGCCCCGGCGACGTACAGCTCTCCCGCCACTCCGGGCGGAGCCGGACGCAGAGCCTCGTCGAGGACGTACAGGGACAGGTCGCGGATGCCGACGCCGACGCGGCTCGCGGTGTGCGGCACGGCATCTCGCGCGGTGAGCCGCGTGAGCGTGGTGTGCACGGTGGTCTCGGTGATGCCGTACATGTTGACGAGCACCGGGGCGTCGTCGGCGTGCCGCTCGTACCAGGGTGCGAGCTTGCCGAAGTCGAGCCCTTCCCCTCCGAACACCACCAGGCGCAGGGCAAGTTCACCGCTGAGGGCGGTGTCCCGGTCGGCGTCCATCAGCGGGTGGAACGCCGACGGCGTCTGGCTGAGGACGGTCACCCGCTCCGCGGCCAGCAGCGCGCGGAAGCGCTCGGGCGCCCGGCTCGTCTCGTACGGAACGACCACCAGGCGGCCGCCGTGCAGCAGCGCTCCCCAGATCTCCCAGACGGAGAAGTCGAAGGCGTACGAGTGGAAGAGGCTCCACACGTCGTGCTCGTCGAAGCGGAACTCGCCTGCCGTTTCCGTGAACAGACGGATGACGTTGTCGTGCGAGACCACCACCCCCTTGGGGCGGCCTGTGGAGCCGGACGTGTAGATCACGTATGCCGTCGTCCCGGGCAGGAGGCGGATCGTGCGGTCGGCGTCGGTGGGGTTGGTGTCCGGCCGTGCGGCGAGTTCCTCGGCGGTGCCCCGGACCGACAGGACGAGACGGGGCACGTCGGCCGGTACGTCCATCGGGTCCTGGCTGAGCAGCAGCGCGGGGCGGGCGTCCGCGAGGGTCCGGTTGATCCGTTCCGGAGGTTGGTCCAGGTCCAGTGGCAGGTATCCGGCGCCCGACTTGAGGACGGCGAGGATCGCGACCACGGTGTCGACGGACCGGGGCAGGGCCAGGGCGACGAGCTTCTCGGGGCCCGCGCCCCGTGCGAGGAGCATGTGGGCCAGACGGTTGGCACGCGCGTTGAGCAGGGCGTAGTCAAGGTGTTCGTCGCCCAGGGTCAGGGCCGTGCGGTGCGCGTGCCGGGCCGCCTGGGCTTCGAACAGTTCCGCGAGGGTGGCGGACACGCCCACGGGCGGCCCGGCCTGTCGGTGCCGATGGTCCGTGAAAGCACTGTCCGATCCGGTGGTTGCCATGGCCCAGCCCCTTGATCCTTTGCCCAACGCCCATCGCGTTCTGCCGTTTTGGCGGTGCTCGTTCCGTTCATCGCGTTCGTGTGTGCGCTGCCGCGTGTGTGCCTCGTGGCTCGTGCGTGCCTCGTGGCTCGTGGCTCGTGGCTCGTATGTGCCTCGTGGCTCGTATGTGCCTCGTGGTCTCACGCCACAGGGCGGCTGCGCGGCGCCAGGACACGGAGCAGGTTCTCGTGCAGCAGCAGTGACCGGTCCTTCCGTGACACTCCGGCGAGCACCGTCGCACCGTCCAGGACCTCCGCCATCAGCAGCTTGAGCCCGTTCAGGCGGCCGAGCGGCCAGTCCGTACCGAAGATGATCTTGTGGTTGATGCCCAGCCGGAACAGCCGGTTCAGGTGCTCGGGCCAGGAGGGCAGGCTCGGCCCGCTCGCGAAACCCCCGGTGTCCAGGTACACGTTGGGCCGGTACGCCGCCAGGTAGGCGCACGTGTCGACGTGGATGAGCCCGCCGTGCCCGAGGATGAAGTTCACCCGCGGGAAGTCCCGCGCGGCCTTGTCGACGCGCAGCGGGTGCGCCGGTTCGTAGTCGAGGCTGCGGGCGGTGGGACCCGTGTGCACGAGCACGGGCAGGCGGCGGGCCGCGCAGATCTCGTAGTACGGGTACAGGCCCGGGTCCGACGGCGAGTAGCCGCACGGCGGATAGAGCTTCACGCCGTCCAGGCCGTAGGCGTCGGCCATGTGCTCGAAGGCCTGTACGCCCTCGGGTCCGCGCCGCGGGTCGACGCCGATGTAGACCCAGAAACGGCCGGGGTGGCGCAGCCGGATCTCGTGGTGGCGGCGTGCCGCCTCCGCGGGCTCCAGCGTGCCGGACATCCGCAGGCCGAAGTCGGGCACGAGCAGCACCGAACGGTCGATCCCGGCCGCGTCCATCTCCTTGACCAGGCCGTCGGCCAAGTGGTCCTCCTGCTGGGCCACCATGCCGGCGGCCACGCGGTCGGGACGCGGGGCCGCCCCCATGGAGCCGAGGCGGCCGCACACGTTGCTCGCCACGTCCTCCACGAAGGCCCGCGGAATGAAGTGGGTCGATGCCACGTGGCAGTGACCGTCGTAGACCGTGGTCATCCGACGCAGTGCTTGATCAGACTCTGGACGCTGACCCCGGACAGGGGGTCGTACGTCGCGAAGTCGAACTCGGCGTCGGCCTGTTCCTCCAGGTACGAGATGAGGCCGACGACCGCCATGGAGTCGAGGAGCCCGGTGTGGCTGAGGTTGGTCGTCGCGTCGACCGGCGTGTGCGCCTCCCCCTCGATCCACCGCTCGACCCACTCGACCATCAGTCTCTCCAGCGCTGCGACGTCCGTGCTCATACCCGGCCTCCCCGGTCTGTGTCGGTGACGTTCACCGTGGTGCTCTTCGGCGCTCGGGCGACCAGGCGCAGGCTGTTGCCGCCCATGATCATGCGCCGGTCCGGTTCCCTCAGCCCGGCCACCGCGGGCTGCCCCTCGGCGAAGTCGCTCACCAGTCCGGTCAGCGACTCCGAGAGCCGGTACGAGGGCCAGCAGGTACCGAAGAGGATCTTGTGGCTGATGCCCAGGCGGAACAGGCGGTTGAGGTGCGCCTGCCGGCCGTCCGCCGCCAGAACGGAGTGGAACTGACTGATGTCCAGGTACACGTTGGGCCGGTGCGAGCACATGTAGGTCGCCTCTTCGACATGAGTGACCCCGCCGTGCCCGAGGATGAAGTTCACCTGCGGGAAGTCGCGCGCCGCCGTGTCGAGCAGCAGCGGGGTGCCGTACTCGAACTCCAGCCGGCCCCAGCCCGGCCCGGTGTGGCTCAGCACGGGCAGGCCGTGGAGCGCGCAGACCTCGAAGTACGGATACAGGCGGCGGTCGCTCGGCGAGTAGCCGCACAGCGGATACAACTTGAGCCCGGCGAAGCCGTACTCGGTGACGCACCGCTCGAACAGGTCGATGCCGTCCTGCCCGCCGCGCGGGTCGACGCCCCAGAAAACCTTGAAACGGCCCGCGTGCCGGCGGCTCACCTTGTCGATGTGCCCGGCGAGCTCGGGCGGCGTCAGGGCGCAGCGCGCCACGTGCGAGTAGTCCGGGATCACCAGGAACGCCTGGTCGACCCCTGCCTCGTCCATCTCCGCGACGAGCCGGTCGGCGTCGTCGTCCTGGTGGACGGACAGCACCCGGTCCAGCATGCGCTCGCGCCGCACCGAGTGGCCGTAGGAGGTCATGCGGTGGTGGGCGTTGTCCGCCTGGTACTCCAGGAAGTCCCGGGGGATGGCCAGTTGGCTGCCGAGCTGCACCTGCGCGTCGACGACGGGCGGCGGCGACGGGTCGCGTCCGGTGCTCGACACGCTTTCGGGGGCCGTCCTCATCAGCGCCCCGAACCGGAGTCGGTGGGCGCCACCGTGTCCGGAGCCGGCGCGCCCGAAGCTCGCGCGTCCGAAGCCCGCGCGCCCGAAGCCCGCGCGCCCGCGGCGATCTCGCCGGAAGCGGACTCTGTCCCGACCGCCTCCGCGAAGCGCGCTGCCGCGAGGCCCCGGCTGAGCTTCATGTTCGCGGTCATGAACACCGGGTCGGACCGAAGCGGCGTGTCGGAGAAGACCAGGGACATCACGCGTTCGTGGGCGTCGAGCGTCGCGTTGGTCTCCTCGATCCGCTTCCTGATGTGGTCGCGCAGCACGGTGTCCGCCGGGTCGGTCGCGGTGACGATGGCGCCGAGCCGGTTGGACTGCGGGGTCGGGACCACGATGATCTCCGAGACGCCGTCGATGCCGGTGAACGCGGCCTCGATCTCGGCCGGGTGCACCTTGCGGCCACTGCCGAGCGCGATGACGTCCTTCTTCCGCCCGAGCAGAGTCAGGAACCCGTCCGGGTCGAGGCGACCGTAGTCGCCGGTCAGAATCGTGCCGTCCGGCTGGAAGATCTCCGCGGCGGACGGGTCGCCGTCGGTGTCGAAGTAGCCGCGCCCGAGCGGGGCCGGACGGTTGATCAGCACTTCGCCGTCGTCGAGGAAGGTCACCGCGTCCGGGTCGATGAGGCGGCCGACGGTGCCGGGGCGGTTCTCGTCCGGGGTGTTCCAGGCGACCATGCCGGTCTCGGTCAGGCCGTACACCTCCAGCAGGGTGACGTCCCGCTCCCGGAACGCGTCCAGGGTCTGACGGCGGATCGGAGCCATGCCCGTGATCAGGAAACGGATGCGCCCGCCCAGGAAGTCGGCGAGCGAGGCCGCGCCTCCGCTCTTCATGTAGAGCTGGAGCGTGGTGTCGTAGAAGACGGGTGGTCCGATCAGGAACGTCGGGCTCTCCTTGCGCACCGCCTGGAAGACCCGCTGGTACGAGGCGAGCACCAGGTCCGCACCGAGCCACAGGCACAGGTAGACGGACAGCCGCTGCTGATAGTTGGCGAGTGGCAGGAAGATCAGGTGCCGGTCGCGACCGGTCACGCCGAAGTCGCTCATGAAGCGGTTGATGACGTACTCGGTGCCCTTGACGCTGATCTCCAGGCCTTTGAGGCGGCCGGACGTGCCTGAGGAGTAGACCAGACTGTGGACATCGTCGGTCTCGACGACGGTGGCGGTGGGCGGCACGGCATCCGGGCCCGGGGCACCGTCGGGCCGGAAGACGGCGGGGGTGGTCGCGGGCACGTCGGCTATCAGCAGGGCGAGACGGTGCCGCGCGACGAAGTCGTCCGGGTCGGGGATCTCCGTGGTGTCGGCGAACGCCTTCAGCCGGGCACCCGTGGCCAGGGCCGCCAGGTCCCAGGCGAGCCAGTCGAGGCTGTTGGCCGCGCGGATACCGATGAGGTGGCCGGGGCGCACGCCCGCGGCTGTCAGCTGCCGCGCCCGGGTACGCGCAAGCTCCGTCAGCTCGCTGTGTGTGAGTTCGCGCCGCTTGCCGGTGATGTCGATCTCCACGACACGGGCGGTGGTGTGGTTGCTGGAGCGGTCCAAGAGGCCCGCGAGGTTGATGCTCACCTGTCGGCCGACTTCCTTTCCGAGTGCGATGGACGTGCCTATGCCACGTGCTGTCGAGGGGCGTGTGCCGTCTGGGGGCGACCGTCGGGTTCCGCCGGCGCGGCCCCCGGCGCGGACTCCAGCGCGGACTCCAGCGCGGGAATGAGCCCGGCGAGCCGCTCGCCCGCGAGGAACCCGATCCGGCCACCGAGCATGTCCTCGTACGCCCCGCTGTCGGTGTGCCAGGCAACGCGGACCTCAAGGTGGCTGCCGCCGTCGCCGGGCGTGACCGTCATGCGGCGTTCAAGGGTGTGCCACAGCCAGCCGGGATCCGCGGACAGCCGCACGCCGTCGTCGAGGAGTTCGGCGCGGTCCGCCCACACCACCGCGTCGCCGCCGAGCCGCCCGGCGAACTCCGGTTCGTGACCCGGTGCCGAGGGCGCCGTGGGGTCCGCCGCGAAGGGGTCGAGCAGACGGGGCCGGGACCGCAGCAGGTCCAGGACGCGCCCGGCCGGGTACGGCAGCGTGACGGTCCGGGTCACCGGGGACAACTCGGCTGTGGGCTCACCGCCATGCGCGGAGGCCGCGGCCCCGTCGCGTGCGGAGGTACGGCTCCTCCGGTGGCCGTCGGTCTCCGTGAGGATCCCTTCGAGTACGGACAGGCCGTGGTCGAGGTCGTCCTCGGAGACGACCATGGGTGGCTGTACACGCAGGACGCTCGGGTTGTAGAGCGAGTACGTGGAGGTGACTCCCTCTTCGAGGAGCCGGCCGAGGACGAGCCCGGCCGTCGCCCCGTCGGTGAACTCCAGGCCGTGCATCATGCCCAGGCCGCGGTGCTCGGCGATGAGCCCGGGAAAGTTCGCCGCCGCCGCGGTCAGCCGCTCGTCGATCCGCAGCGATCTCTCCTCGACTCCGGTGAGGAACGCCTCGTCGGACGCGATCGCGATGGCCTCGAGGCCGACCCGGCAGGACAGCGGGTTGCCGCCCAGGCTGGACCCGAAGGTCGAGGGCAGCACCCGCAGAACCTCCCAGACCCGCTCCGTACCGAGCACCGCCGACAGCGGGAGCACCCCGCCACCGAACGCCTTGCCCACGCACACCATGTCCGGGGTGATGCCGAACCGATCGTGGGCGAAGAAGGCGCCGCAGCGGCCGAACGCCGTCTGCATCTCGTCCAGGATGAGCAGCGCGCCCGCCTCGGTGCACAGCTCGCGTACCTCCTGGAGATAGCCGGGCGGCGGCACGATCACCCCCGCCTCGGCCTGCACGGGCTCCAGGAGTACGGCGGCGACCGTGTCGTCGAGCGCCGCGGCGAGTTGGTCCACGTCGCCGAAGTCGACCTGCCGGAAGTGCTCCATGAACGGGCCGAGCAGCGCGCGGTGTTCGGGCCGGTCGGAGGCGCTGAGAGTGGCGAAGGTCTTGCCGTGGAAGCAGCCACGGGCACTGATCACACCAGGGCGGCCGGTAGCCGCGCGGGCCAGCTTGAGCGCGTTGTCGATGGTCTCGCCGCCGCCGTTGGCCAGGTACGAGTACGGCAGGCGCTGCCCGGTGGCCTGCGCGAGCCGCTCGGAGAGCCGGATCTGCACCTCCTCGAACATGATCTTGGTGCTGTTGAGGACGCCGGTGTCGAGCTGTTCGCGCAAAGCGGCGACGATCCGTGGGTGGGAGTAGCCGAAGGACTGATTGCCGTACTGATCGAACAGCGCGAGGTACGAAGTGCCTTCGTCATCCAGGACCCGGCTGCCCTCGCCCTTTCCCTGGACGCCGCAGCCCATGACGAACGCCATTTTGGCGTAGGCCGGGTGATTATGGGCCGCCTTCGCCTCAGCGAGGAACTGCCGCCGTGTCCGCATCCGCCGCCTCCCCCCGTTTGTAGCTGTCGTAGTCGCCGAAGAAGTACCGCAGCAGACGGCTCTTCTTTCCTTCCGGCGTGCGGGCCCGGCTCACCGCGTCGGCGACGTCGAGGGCCGCGACAAGGCTGAGGGGCGATCCCTTGAAACGAATGTCCTCGTACGGCTCGTGCAGGGCGGCGAAGCCGATTTCCTTGTAGAAGCCGCGCAGCCCTTCCGAGTCGTCCACGAAGAAGTCGCCCAGGATGTGCGTCACGTCGTGCTTCCGGGCGCTGTGGATCACGGCTTCACGCATCAGCGCCATGCCTATTTCGCGGTGGCGTACGTCCGGCAGGGTCATCAAGTGCCCGAATTCCACGAGCCGGTTTCCCCTGCGGAGTCCGGCGAGGTCCACGCTGTCGTCGCAGGGCAGACCGACCGCCGTGTCGGGAACGACTTTGACGGTGCCCACCGGCCTTCCCCCGTCGTATCCGACGATGTACTCGGCATAGGGATCGAAGCGGTCGAAGGTCGCGGCCGTGTCCCCGGCGTCGGCGAGCCGGCCCTGGTCGCCGACATACACTGCCTGGCGGAGCCGCAGCACGTGGGCCTTGTCGGCCTCGGTGCGCGCCAGTCGGAACGTCACGTTCACCTGCTCCTCCTCTGCAACAGCTTTCCGAAATACTCGAGATAGCCGCGGTTGAAGTAGCGAATACGGTCCCGGACCTCGGAGTGCAGATCCGGCAGCCGCTCCAGCGGAAGATTGGGCATCAGGTGGTGCTCGACATGGAAGTTGTTGCTGTTGGTGAACCACGTCAGGATGCGATTGGAGCGAATGGTCCGGGTATTGGCGAACGGGTCACGGTTCAGGGTTTCGCAGCCATAGTGCTCCGGCACTTCGATGAGAGCGTGCACCGGTCCCGCCACAAGGGCGAGCGGGAGGAGCCACACCCACACGATGACCCCTGACTCCAGCGACCAGGACAGCACGGAAAGCGTGAGCAGCATGGCGAACGCGAGGCAGTGGTCGCGGCGTATACGGCGTGAGACCCGCGCACTTTCCCCGCCGAAGTCCGAGACGATCAGGGAGCGGCCGAGATTCGCCACGAAGAGTACGTAGTGGTGAACCATGGTGAACCGCACGGTCCAGTCGACGAAAGTGCCGAATTTCGAGCGTTCCTCGACACCGTACTGGTCGCCGTAGTCGAAGAACTCCCGATTCATGGAGGTGCCCAAGTCACGATGGTGGCGCAGGTGCGCCGCCTTGTAGGCCGCGAAGGAAATGAGCATCGGCAGGCCGAGGACGATCCCGGCCACCGCGTTCGCCCGGCGGCTGCGGTAGGCGAGATTGTGCAGTGTCTCGTGCTGGAGTTCCGCGGCGTGCGCGAACATGCATCCGATCAGTACGACACCGGTGACACGGCACCACCACTCGGGCTGCAGCACCACGCCGACTCCGACCGCGGTGAGCAGCACACAGAGGGCGAATTTACAAGAGAACACCCACCCCCGGGGCTGCGCGCGCAGATGTTTCAGCGCCGCTCTGAGTTCGGCCGCCTCCTGGGGATTCGGTAAGGCCGATTCGACGGCACCATCCGCTGCCAGATCCATCGGCGTTCCCTCGCTTTCCCGGTAACTTTCCAGTACCGCTTCCCGGTGGTCGTTTCGGGGTATGGCGACGCAGCGGCACGCCGTCGGCCGACGTGCCGTGTCGCTGGTGCGTGGAATACAGCTGGTGTGCCGCCGTGCTTTCACGGACGAAAGATCAGGCCGGGATGTCACCGACGGCGAGGTTCGGGTCGGCCGTCTCGAGCGCGTGCAGCAGGGAGAGCAAACCGTCCATGTGCCGGTCTGTTTCCTGCGGGCTGTAGAGCTCGGGGTGCGCGTCGAGAATGACTTCGGTCGTGCCGTCGGCCGAGGTCTGGAAAAAGTACACAGTCAGGTCGACGGTGAGGGGAATCGACATGGTGCGCATGACGGCCTGGGACCCGGCGAAGTCCAACTTGTAGTCGAACTTCATGACGTTGACCATCGGTCCCCACAGCCGCGCCCCGCCGCCCTTCTCCACGATCTCACGGGAAATCTCGGCGGTGGGATAGCGGGAATGCAACAGCACTTCCCGCACCTCCAGCGACACCTTCCGCGTGAACACGTCGAGCGGGGACGCGGTGTCCACGGTGAGACGCAGCGGCAGGATGTTGATCGTCATGCCGGGTACGTGGCGCACCTGCGGGCTCAGGCGGCCGCTGGTGGGCAGGCCGATCAGCAGCTCACCGGCGCCCGTGGTGCGGGCCACGTACGCCGCCACGGCGCTGACGACCAGGTCGGACCAGGTCGCCCCGAGACCACCCGCCGCGCGCTCCAGGCGTCCGACGGTGTCCGGCGTGAGTTCGGCGGTGCGGCGGCGCCCGATGGCGAGCCCCGCCTTCCGGCCGGCGAGGCTCTCCGGCTCCGGATGGTCGGCCATTTTCCGCAGCCAGTGCTCCCGGTCGCGGGCGCGGCTCTTTCCGTCCCGGTAGGCCGCCTCGCTCTCCAGCAGTCGTGCGTACGGGGGAAATCCGCCCTCACCGGGCGGGAGTCCTCGGGCGAGCGCGGTGTACACAGCGGCGGTGCGGTTGAAGACGAGCGCGAGACTGTAGCCGTCGACGACGGCGTGGTGCACCCGCCGGTACAAGAGGAAGTGCTCGTCGGCGACTTTGATGAGCGCTGCGGTACACAACCGGAGCGGGTCCACCGGACGGTGGGCGTCGGATTCCATCCAGGACTTCGCTGCCGCTTCCGGTACGGATTCCGCGCTCAGATCCAGGAAGGTCAGCGGGGCCGTATCGTCGCGCAGGAACTGACGGTGTTCGCCCTCCGAAGTGACGATACCTATGCGCAGCGCCTCGGCTTCTCGCTCGACGTGCTCATGCGCGGCATTCATCAGAGCAAGATCGACTCGTCCCCGGATTTCGAGGTAGTCGCAAATACAGTAAACGGGGTTGCCCAAGTCTTCCCATTGAGCTGCCCAGGTGCGCAACTGCGGAGCAAGTAACGGAAATTCTGTTCTCTCGCGACTAAGCAACGTTCACTCCTTGCGGGGACGCTGTGCTTAAATCGACGCCATATCACATGGACGGAAGGGGACGGGAGAGGCGGGAAACAACTGCACCCTGAATCCAACATGCCACCCAATGGAACACCCAGGATCCAGCGGAAGCATGTGCCAACGTCACGGCATGCAAGAGTAAGCAGCCCCTCATCCATGCGTCAACCGGCCTTTTGCCATCAATCGGCCGCCCGATATGAATCAGCCAAACCGAAGCGCTTCGGCCACTTCTCACCAACGAGAGTTTAGGCTGGCCTACGGCCGTTCTTCCCAATCTCCCAAAACTCACTCATACTTCCCTGAACCGCTCCCTTTTGAAGGGAAAGGGCTATATCGCGTTTTGGTGCACTCGCTGTGAACATGGAGGACGGATGGCAACGGAGAAGCCGACGAACCGGCGTGGTGTGGCCGTGGTCGGTGCGCTCATGCTGGGCGCGTTCGCCTTCAACACCACCGAGAACCTGCCGATCGGCATCCTCAAGCTGATCTCGGACGACCTGGGCCAGTCGCTGTCGGCCGTCGGTCTGCTGGTGTCCGGCTACGGCCTTACCGTGGCCCTCGTTTCGGTGCCGATCGCCAAGGTGACCCACTCGGTCCCCCGTCGCCTCGTTCTCTGCGCCCTGCTGGCCGCGCTGCTCCTGGCGAGCGTCGCGGCAGCCCTGGTCTCCTCGTACTGGGTGCTGCTGTCCAGCCGGGTGATCACCGCGGTCGCCCAGGCGCTGTTCTGGGCGGTGATGGGGCCGGTCGCGGTCGGCCTGTTTCCCCCGCACGTCCGCGGTCGCGTCATCGGAGCGCTGTCCGTGGGCGGTTCGCTCGCCCTCGTCCTCGGGGTGCCCGGCGGCGCCTGGCTGGGCCAGCACACCAGCTGGCAGGTCCCGTTCCTGGTGGTCGGCGCGCTCGCCATCCCCTCCTTCGTCGTCATCGCCACCTTGTTGCCGACGTCCCGCCCGGAAGAGGGGCACGCCGTGCGCGGCGTCGTGCCGGACACCCGCCGGTTCGCGGTCGTGCTGACCGTCACCGGGCTCACGGTCACCGGCGCCTTCGCCGGGTTCACCTACATCTCCGACTTCCTCGTGGACGAAGCCGGGTTCAGTGAGTCCTCCGTCAGCACCCTGCTCCTCGTCCTCGGCATCACCGGCATCATCGGCGTGACGGTGTACGGGCGACTCCTCGACCGCTTTCCGCGGGCGACCCTCACCCTCCCCGTGACGACGCAGGCAGTGGCGCTGCTCGGCCTGTACATGACGGGTGATTCACCGACCGTGGCGGTAGTCATGATCGTGTTCCTCGGCGCGTCGCTGGGCCCCATCTTCATGGCCACGCAGAGCCGCGTCATGCACTTCGCGCCGGGCCGCACGGAAACGGCCATCGCCGCGAACGGTGCCGCCTACAACTCGGGAGTGGCCGTGGGCGCCCTCGCGGGCGGCCTGCTGCTCCCCTTCTTCGACGTGCGCGGCATGTTCCTGATCGGCGGCCTGATGACGGTCGCCGCACTGTTACTCCTGCTCGAGGAGCAATTCCTGTCCCTGGGCCGCAAGGCACGGTTGACCGACAGCCCCGACCGGGCCGAGGAGAGGGACGATGTGAGCGCCACGCCCTGAGCAGGGCAATCCGTGCCGGGCGCGCTGCTCACGAATCCGGGTGATGACCGCCGTGCACATCACCAGGGCACTTCGCCGGCGTCCTCGAAGAACCTGCCGGTCGGGCCGTCGTCGGGCAGGGTCGCGAGTCTGACGGCGATCGCCGCGCCCTGTTCGGGGGTGCGCACGCCGTGGAAGTCGTTGAGGTCGGTCGCGACATAGCCGGGGCAGCAGGCATTGATCAGGATGTCCGTGCCGCTCAGCTCCCGGACGTACTGGAGGGTGACGGCGTTCAGGAACGTCTTCGACGGCGAGTACGCCGCGGACACCGGACCCACCGTCTGCTCAGGGTCGGTTCCCGACTGCCGGGTGAGGGAGCCGACGCTGCTGGACATGTTCACGATCCGGGGTGAGGCGGAGCGGCGCAGCAGCGGCAGCATCGCGTTGGTGACACGGATGACGCCGATCACGTTGGTCTCCACGACCGTCCGGATGGTGGCGGGGTCGACCCGGGTGGGCTCCTGCGGCATGCCGCCGGTGATGCCGGCGTTGTTGACGAGTACGTCGAGGCGCCCGGCCTGTTCCTCGATCAGCCGTGCGGCGGCGGTCGCGCTCGCGTCGTCGGTCACGTCCAGCGGTACGCCGAACGCGTCGGCGCCGACCGCGCGCAGTCGCTCCACCGCCGCCGTACGGCGCTGATCGTCGCGGGCGCCGACGCCGACGCTCCAGCCGAGGGCGCCCAGGCCCGCGGCGATCTCGTAGCCGATTCCCTTGTTCGCGCCGGTGACCAGCGCAATCGTCTGTTCACTCATACGAACCATGCTGCATGCCGCCTCGGACCCCGGCGAGGGGACCACCATCGAAAGAGCGCTGGCAGCGATACCGCCCGGGTATGAATCCGAAGCGCCGTGGCCGTACGGGACCCGGGAACCGCGATACGAAAGCCGGTGCGTCCGGCGAACTGCCGGCGAAACCGCTCGGCGCGTCGCCGCCGAGCCCGACGCGGTCACTGCAACGCGCCACCGGCCACTATCAGTCCCTGCCCGCTGACCCAGCCGGCCAGGTCCGAGGCCAGGTACTCGGCTGCGTCGGCGACGTCGTCCACGGTCCCCATCCGCCGGCCGATACGTCCGGGCCCGCCGGTGACGAACTGCCGGATCGGGTGATCCGGGTCGGCCGCGGTGAAGACGCCCGCGCCTTCGATCGCCGTCGGCATGATGGTGTTGACGGTGACGCCCCGGTCAGCGAGCTCCTGCGCCAGCACCCCCACGACGTAATGCGGCGCCACCTTGCTCGATCCGTACAGCGCCTCACCGGCGAACGGAAGGGCCGTCGTGCTCGAACTGATGTAGATGATCCGGCCGTTGTCGACGACGTGACGGGCCGCTGCCTGAAGGGTGAAGAAGGTGCCCTTGGTGTTGATGGCGAACTGCCGGTCGAACTGATCCTCGGTGATCTCGACGAAGGGAACGCCGATCAGCTCGATGCCCGCGTTCGCGACGGCGATGTCGATCTGCCCGAATCGCTCAAGGGCCTGGGCGAAGAGCTGCTCGATGTCGGACACCTTGGACATGTCGGCCCGCAGGGAGAGCGTTTTGACGCCCAGCTGCTCGATCTCCGCGACCGTGGCGTCCGCTGCCTCCCGGTTGGCGGCGTAGTTCACGACGATGTTGGCACCGCGGCTCGCGTAACGCAGCGCGATCGCTTTGCCGAGACCTCGCGCAGAGCCTGTGATCAGGGCTGTTTTGCCTGTCAGATCGGTCATTTCTCACTCATTCCAGGTCGGTTCGGACGTGTCGTTACCCGTGCCGGAAGTGCCCGTGCCTGACGCCGCGACGCTACTTCGGACTTACTCATCTAGGGTCTTTCGTTTGGATCAGGCCGGATCAGGGAGCGGGGTCTGGTGCCGTGGATCGCAAGGCGGAGGAGTGAGGCGACGCGGAGCGTCGTGGAGTGACGACAACGCGGCGAGGCGCGGTGCCAGGGCACGCGAGCCCGGCAAGATCCAAACGAGAGGCCCTAGATCAAGGACGCGGATACGGCCCAGAGGCGCGCGGCGTTGTCGCGGTCGAGGGCGTAGGGGGCGACACCGGTGGTGGCTCCGGCGCGTCCGGTGACGGGTTCGGCCTCGGCGCAGTCCTCGTAGTAGCGGCCGGTGACGCCGGCCACGGCCGGGGAAGCGGCCATCAGGACGGAGGTCGCGGCGCCCTGCTGGACGGTCTTGCCCGGCGGCAGGGCGAGTTCGCCGGCGGCCATCATCCCGGCCACCGCTTCCATGTCGGTGTTGCGGGACAGGCCGGTGTCGCCGATGTTGCCCGGCATCACGGCGTTGACGGTGATCCCGTCGTCGGCCCAGCGTTCGGCGGCGGCCACGGCGAAGTGGACGACAGCCGTCTTGGACTGGCCGTAGGAGGTCCACGGGTCGTAGGGGCGATAGCGGTAGTCGAGGTCGTCGAAGACGACCGGGGAGAAGAGGTGTCCGATGGAGCTGACCGCGACGACCCGGGCGCCGCCCGCCGCCGCGAGCGCCGGGTGGAGGCCGGTGGTGAGGGCGAAGTGGCCCAGGTGGTTGACACCGAACTGCCATTCCCGGCCGTCAGGTGTGCGGGCGATCCGGGGCGGCGCCATCACTCCGGCGTTGTTGACGAGGATGTCCAGCGGGCCGTCCCAGGCCGCCACGAACGCGGCCACCGTCGACCGGTCGGACAGATCGAGCCGGCCGACCGACAACTTCCCCGAGCCGGACGGAAGTTCCGCCTCCAGGCGGGCCGCCACCTGCGCGCCCGCGTCGGTGTTCCGGACGGCCAGGGTGACGTCGGCGCCTGCGGCGGCGAGTGCCCGGGTCGTCTCCACTCCGATCCCGGAACTGGCTCCGGTGACCACGGCGCGGCGGCCGTGCAGGTCGACGCCGTCGATTACTTCGGCGGCAGTTGTGGTCGCACTGAACGTGCGGGGAGTCCGAGGTGCGGACATGAGCTGTGTCTCCTGATGCGTGAGGTGCCGAGGGCCACGTCATGTGTGGTCACTGTCGAACGAGATGTGTGGTCACTGTCGAACGAGTTCGACGCTCGGCGAGGGCGGGCCGCCAGGCCCAGGGGTGGAACCGCCGGACCCGGGATGCGGGTCCCGCGCCGTCGGGCTGTGACGGGTTGGTCAGCCCTGCGCGATCCGGGAGACGTGCTGCCAGTCGGCCCAGGTCTTGAGCCGCTCGGTGTAGAGCGGCTCGATGATCTCGATGGGCTCGGTCCCGAACAGCACACGCAGCGGCGGGTTCTCCGCGTCGACGATCTCCAGCAGGGCGGCGCCGGCGTTGCCCGCTTCGCTGTGGCGGGCCTCGCCCATGCGGGCCGCCATGGCTTCGCGGACCGCGTCGTAGGCGGGGTTCGACTCGGCGCGCGCGGCCGAGGGGCCGGCCCAGTCGGTGCTGAAGCCGCCCGGCTCGACAATGGTGACCTTGATACCCGCGCCGGCGACCTCCTGGGAGAGGGAGTCGCTGAAGCCCTCCAGGGCCCACTTGGATGCCTGGTACGCGCCCAGCGACGGGAAGGCGGCGACGCCGCCGACGGACGAGATCTGCACGATGTGGCCGCTGCCCTGCGCGCGCAGGATCGGCAGCACGGCCTGGGTCACCCAGAACGCGCCGAAGAAGTTCGTCTCCATCTGGTCGCGCACCTGCTGCTCGGTGACCTCTTCGACCATGCCGAACAGTCCGTAGCCGGCGTTGTTGACCACGACGTCGAGGCGGCCGAACTTCTCGTGCGCCGCGGCCACCGTGGTGGCGACGGCCGCCTTGTCGGTGACGTCGAGCGCCAGCGGCAGGACCGCGTCGTCGCCGTACTTGGTGACCAGATCCTCCAGCGTCGCCGCGTTCCTCGCGGTCGCGGCGACCTTGTCCCCGCGCTCCAGCGCGGACTCGGCGAAGGCGCGGCCGATGCCGCGGGACGTACCGGTGATGAACCAGACCTTGCTCATGACTTCTCCTTGGGGGGGTTGGCCTCCCGGGGCTGCCCCCGGTGACGGCTTCACCGTACCCCACAAAGTTAGACCCGTACAAAATTAGCCTCATCCATAAATGCATCCGTCCAGAAATCGCACGTAGTATGGACTCATGGGAGGAACCACATGAACCTGCGCGAACGCAAGAAACTGGCGACCTGGCGTGCCATCCGGACCGCCGCGCTGCGGCTCTTCGACGAGCAGGGCTACGAGGCCACGACGGTCGAGCAGATCGCGGAGGCGGCGAACGTCTCGCGCGCCACCTTCTTCAACTACTTCGCCGGCAAGGACGCCGCGGTCCTGGACCAGGATCCTGAGGAGCGGCTCAACTGGCAGGCTCTGATGGATGAGCGCCCCGCGGACGAACCACTCTGGGACTCGCTCACCGCGATCCTGACGGGGTTCTGCCAGAGCCTGCGCGACCGCATGCCGCTGCAGCGCCGCATCAAGGCGCAGTCACCCGCCTTCGCGCAGTCGGCCCAGCGCTTCGGCGAGCAGTTCTTCAGCGACCTGAGGCGCTGGGTGGAGTCCCGCATCACCGGCGCCGACGAAATGACTCCCGTCCTCCGGCTGAACCTCGCGGTGGCCGCCACGATCACCGCCTACGAGACCTGGCCCGCGGAAGAGTCCTTCGACGGGTTTCTGCGACGCCTGGAACGCTGCCTGCGGCAGGCCGGCCCCGGCGCGCCCGACGAGTGACCGAGTGACCGGCGGGGGAAAAGCTTCCGCCTGTGGCGGAGGCGGGCCGTCCGTCACCTGCGGTCCGGGTTCGTCACCTGCGGTCCGGGTTCGTTCAAGATCCTTCGCGGTTCCCCTCGCCGAGGGGCCAGGCCTCGATGTCGCGGTAGTGGATCGGTCCGCGGCTACGGCCGACGTTGCTGCCGACCAGGTGCAGACGTTCGGCATGCCAGCGGCGGCCGGTGAATCCGGCGAGTCCTTCGGCGATTTCTCCTGTCGTGGACCGATCTCCCCGGCGTGCGCGGGCCAACGTCAGATGTGGGTGCAGGGGCCGCTCCTCGAAGGCGACACCGCAGCTCTTGACCGCGGCACGCACATCGGCGGCAAGCATGTGCAGCTCATCGAGGTCTCCGTCGATTCCGCTCCACAGCACCCGGTCGTCGAAGTTTCCGCTGCCGCGAAGTGCCAGACGAAGTGGTCGGCGGTCCGCCGCGAGGTCGGCGAGGGGCGGGCGCAGGAGCGGAACGGTCCCGGCCGGTAGCTCCCCGAGGAACGCCAGGGTGATGTGCCAGTCCTCGACGCGGTTCCACCGCAAGTCAGGGTGCGTGTCATATGCGGGGCGCAGCTCCCGGGCCAGTTCTTCTTTCGCGTGGTCGGGCGGGGCGAGGGCGATGAACACGCGAACGGTCGCGGGCTGAGTCTGTTCGTTCACACCGGACTTCGTACCGCACCCGGGTCGCGGACGCGGCGGCGGGCCGGGTTCACATCCCTCCGCGCCCACACCGGCGCGTGGACGGCCTCAAACCCGTACACCCCGGGCCGTACGGGCCTGCTCCATCGGGCAGAGCGTCCCGGCGCTCCATGCCACCATCTGCGTGCCTTACTCCCTGCCAGACATATTTGGGTCGGGTTTGTTCCAGTCATGTACGGAGAACACCGAACCGGCTCGACCAGCACTCGACCAGCACTCGACCAGCAGGAGAGCGCGACCATGACTGGGACACCCGACCCGCACCGGAACTCCCCGGAGGCCCTGCCCGACTGCGCCACCGAGCCGATCGCCGGGATCGTGGCCGAGTTCGTGGGCGAGCGCATGGGGGACCGGATCGCCCAGGGGCAGGATCCGGCTCTGCGACCGGTCTTCGTCAAATATCACGGCGCTGCCCGTGGCGTTCTCACCGTCGCCCCCGATCTGCCACCGGACCTCCGTACCGGATTCCTCGGCGCCGCGCATGGACAGGAAGGGGGCCTGACCGCCTGGGTCCGCTTCTCCAGCGACACCCTGCCGGACCGGACCGATTTTCGCCGCACGATCGGCATGGGCATCAAGCTTTTCGGTGTGTCCGGACCGAAGCTGCTGGAGGAGGAGGGCCGGGCGGACACGCAGGACCTCGTGGTGCAGAACCACGACGTCTTCTTCGTCGACACCGCCCGGGACATGTGCGAATTCCAGCAGGACCCCGTGGCGTACCAGAACGCCCACCCGCTCACCCGCCGCATTCTCGAAGAGATGCGAAAGCCGGAGGAAAGCACGCTCAGGGCCACGTACTGGGGTGTGCTGCCGTATGCGTTCGGGCCCGACCGGTACGTGAAGTACAAGCTCGTACCGGTCGACTGCCCGCCCGGTGACCCGCGGGCGACGCCGCCGGACGAGGATCCCTCGTTCCTCCGCGGCGACCTGCGGCATCGGCTGTCCGCCGGCGAGGCCGCCTTCGATCTGATGCTGCAGTTCCGCGCGGACCCGGACCGGATGCCGCTGGACCGCGCCACCGTGCGCTGGGAGGAGGCGCAGAGCGCCCCCGTCCTCGTCGCGAGACTGACCCTGCACCAGCAGGACATCACGGCACGCGGCCAGGAAGCCTACGGCGACAACCTCGCCTACAACCCCTGGCACAGCCTGCCCGAGCACCGGCCGATCGGCAGCATCGCCGAGGCACGCGGAATCGTGTACCGCTTGTCAGCGGCACGACGCCGCGACGCCAACGGCATTCCGGCGACGGAACCCGGTCCCGCACGGCCGCCGTCCGTCGAACCGCACGGGCGCGACGCCCGAGTCGTACGGGCCGCGATCCATCCCGCGATCGGGGTGGCCCGGGTCGGTGACAGCGCCGACCAGTTCTTCTTCGCCCCGGAGGTCGACGATCCGCCGCCTCTGCCCACCGGCACCTACAAGGACGCGACGGGCGCCCTCAAGCGTCAGGCGGCGCGTTTCCGCGTCTACGGCTACAACGCCGCCGGCGAGCCGGTCGCCGAACTGACGGCGGACAACGCGGACCTCCGCTGGACCGTGCACGTGGCCAACAAGAAAGCCGCCTGGTACCAGTTCCAACTGGCCCTGGACATCCCCGAGGCGGCCCAGGCGGCCCAGACCACCTTGCGCAACTCCACGGTTCCGGCCGGAGATCGCGGCAAGCTGATCATCGACCCCGGCCCCCGGTCGATCCGCGGCAGGGACCGTGCGGAGCGACCCGAGTACCGCTTCGACACCGGCTCCTTCCTGGGGAAACCCGTCTATCTGGGTGAGCTGCGCACCGACGGCGCCGGCCGGTTGATCTTCCTCGGCGGGCACGGTGTCTCCGCTTCCAAGGACAACACCCAGGCGACGAATTTCGCCAACAACGACGGCTGGCACGACGACGTCTCCGACGGGCCGGTGACCGCGCAGGTCCGTATCGACGGCCACGCGGTACCGGTCGAGCCGGCCTGGGTGGTGGTGGCTCCCCCGAACTTCGCGCCGGAAATCAAGTCGGTGCGCACCATGTACGACCTGATGCTCGACACCTTCGTGTCCGCCGGTACGCTGCCGACTCCGCAGCGGGTCTCGTTCACCCGTGACGTGCTGCCCATCCTGCGGCGCCTGTGCGACTTGCAATGGGTCAACCGCGGAATCGCGGCCCAGTTCGGACACGGCGGGCGCGAACACTTCCTGGCCCCCGACCGGCTCGCCGGACTGGCCGACCCCGGTCCACGCCACGGCGAGCTGCGTCAGCAGATCTGGGCCACGATGCGGGATCCGGACCGCGACGGGCTCTCTCCCGTGTCATGGCCACCGGTCTACGGCGACGCGATGAGCGTCCGCCCCGTCTCGGCACGGCAGCATCTGGCACTGTCCCCGTTGCAGTACGAGTTGCTGGCCCGCTGGGCCGCCGGGGACTTCGACGCCGACCTCGACCCGTCGGCGGTGGCGCCCGGGGTTCTTGACGACGTTCCCCTCCCGGAGCGTCCCCGGACACTCGACCGGGCCGCCCTGTCCTTCTGTGTCGCCGACGCCTTCCATCCCGGCTGTGAGCTCACCTGGCCGATGCGCCACCCCACCATGTACTCCGCACCGTTCCGGCTGCGGCACCGCGATCCCACCGAGCCCGAACCCGCGTACGCCAGTGTGCTCACCCCTCAGACGGCGCTCGCGGTCGACGGTCCGCTGTACGCGCAGGGGCCGGGCGATCTGACCCGCTGGATGGCCGTGCCCTGGCAGACCGACACCGCCCGCTGCCGCTCCGGCTATTACCTGGGCTACGGGCCGCGGTACGACCCCTACCTCCCCACGTTCTGGCCGGCGCGGGTGCCCAACCAGGTCCTGACGGAAGAGGACTACGAGAAGGCCATCGACCCCGGCCTCACCCCCGAGGAACGCCAGACCGCCTTCGAGCGCCGGGCCGTCTGGGACAGGTGGCTTCCCCCTGACCGTATCGAGCAGATGAACGCCATGGTCAAGGACTTCGGCAAGCTCGGGCTCGTCGAACGGCGTGTGGCGCCCACCGCCGGTCCGGACCTGCCCGCGACGATGCTGGTGGAGTCCGAGGTGAGCTTCCACCCTGAGCAACCCCCGCCCCCTCTGCGGAATCTGCGGTGCCTGCACGTGCCGGAGGCCGCCGACCCCGAACTGGGCGAGGCCGCCGTGGCGGCCGCCATCTCCCAGACCGACGTGCCCGACGAGGAGGTGATGGCGGGCTTCTTCGACAAGGTCGTGCGCTTCCCGGGCGAAGGGTGAACGCCGGCACCCGCCCAGCGGCTCCCGCCAAGGCAGGCCAGCGCTCCCAGGCGGTCGAGCGCTTCGAGGCGGTCGTGGCCGGAGGCGGCCCGGCAGGCGCCGTCGCGGCCCTGGTCCTGGCGCGGGCCGGCCGTCGCGTCCTGCTCGTCGACCGGCACACGGACCGGCAGGGGCCCTCCCCGTTCAAGGTCGGGGAGACTCTGCCGCCCGCGGCCCGGCCGTTGCTGCACGATCTGGGCCTGTGGCCCGGCTTCGCCGCCGACGCGCACCTCCGCTGCCCGGGCACCTACGCGTCCTGGGGGTCGCGGAGGCTCCACGGCCAAAGCCACCTCTACGACCCGAACGGACATGGCTGGCACCTCGACCGGAGCCGGTTCGACGCGTTCCTGCGCGACGCCGCGGTAGCCGCCGGCGCCCAGCTGCGGAAGGGCGACGTCGTACGGCACGTCACCGACGCCGGGGAGCCCCGCACGCTGATCCGCGAACAGGGCCTCGTGAAAGAGCTGTACTGCGACTGGGTCGTGGATGCCACCGGCCGCCGCGCCGTCATCGGCCGCCAACGCGCCCTCCGCCGCAGGCAGGACCGGCTCGTGGCCGTATTCGCCCTGTTCAGCCACCGCCTGCCCGGCCGGCGCACCGAGGACGTGGAGCTTCGTACGCTGCTTGAGGCGGCACCCCAGGGCTGGTGGTACACCGCCAGGGTCCCCGCCGGGCGGCTGGTCGCCCACCTCACCGACGCCGACCTCACCGATCCCGCTCTGCGCACCGCCGAGGGCTTCCTCGGCGCGGTCGCGCCGACCCGGCACATCCGTGCCCGCCTCGACGGCTACGACCCCGCCCACACCCCGGAACCACGCTGGACCGCGGCCCACGGGCTGCGGCTGTCCCCTCCGGCGGGTCCTGGTTGGATCGCCGCCGGCGATGCCGCGATCGCCTTCGACCCGCTCTCTTCCCAGGGCATCCTCACGGCCCTGCACACAGGAGCCCGCGCCGGCCGAGCCGCCCACCTGTGTCTGTCCGGCGAAACACGCGCCCTCGCGGCCTATACCGCCTTCCTGGATCGCATCGCGGACGCCTACGACCGGCATCACGCCGAGGCCTACCACCAGGAGCAGCGCTGGCGGACACACGCCTTCTGGCAGCGTCGGCAGCGCTCACCATGAATGGGCGGCACGCGACCCGGCCCCTTCAACGACCACCCGCCGTACGACCGCGTCGCGAACCGGTCGGCGACACGTTGCGCCACGAGACCATGGCGCTTGATCGGCCGAACGGGACCGCGGAACGACCGTGACACCCAAGGTTGTCCATACGCTTGGCTCTCTGCGCTTCATCCTGGGACACGACAGCGACGCCATTCGCCTGACCTACTGGCTCGCTCCCAACCGCCGGATCGTGCTCCTGACCGTGTTCCGCAAGACCCGGACGCGCGAAGAAGCCGAAGTGGACCGCGCCAGGCAGACGAGGAAGCGCTGCGAAGCGGAACGCCACACCGCGCATGACGAGTTCACTCGCGACGTACTGAAGGGAGAGGGCTGATGAACCACACACGCTGGAAGCTCGCCCGCGAACGCACCCACGCCGAGGGCTACACGGAGCCGGCCGAGGTCGAGACGATGCGCGCCGAGATCCGCATGGCCTTCGATCTCGGACAAGCCGTTTACGACCGCCGAGCCGAACTGGGCATCTCCCAGAGCGAACTCGCAAAGCGGGCGAACATGACCCAGCCTCAGGTATCGAAGCTGGAACTCGGGGGAACCGTCCCTACGCTGCCCCTTCTGGCTCGTCTCGCCAAGGCCCTCGACGCCTCGCTCAACATCGCCCTGGACGGCGACACTTCGACCGTCGTCTTCACCGCGCACGCTGCCTGATCACTCCACGGGATGCGATGTTCAGCGGTCCCGACGTGACCCCGCGACGAAGGCGTGCCGTCTTGCCGCCGCGCCGACAGCCGGCGCTGTGGCCGGGAGGGCCAGGAGCGAGCACAGGGACGATGGCGCGGACGGAGGCGGCCCTCGACGCGTCCGTCGGTCACGTGATGCGTGTCCGGGACAGCCTGGCCGTGGCCCCGGCGTCCGCTGATTACGTGGTGGGGCGAGGGGAGCGGCGTCGGGGGGGAAGACAGACCGCTCCCCCCGATGGGAACCGGTCCCGCAAGCCCGCGCCGCGGCCAGGGGGATAGCAGGCGGCGCGAACCCCGCAGTGGAGGCCGGTTCCTCGCCCGCGGGACTCCTGCCGGATCCGCCGGGCTCCCCTCCATCGTGCGGCCCCGCCGGGCCCGGACCACCCGGCAAAGGACCTCGACCGCCGGGTCCTTGGTCCCTAAAAGCTACGTGAGTGCAACCAACCGGCCTCTGGCCATTGGCGTTCATACGGTTAGACTCTCGCGACCGCACAGGGGAACCACGGGAGGAAGCGGCGGATGGCCCAAGCGAAGAAGATCGTCATCTACGCGGTGGCCGTTTTCGTGCTGTACACGATCATCATGTCCCCGGATCGGGCCACCGAATTCGTAGAGATCGGGTTCGAGGGCATTTCGAGCGGCGCCAAGGGCGCCGGCGAGTTCATGTCCGAGCTCGTCAACTAGGTCCGCCGTCGATCAGGATCCGCCTGCCGACCAGGATCCGCCCGGCAGTCAGGTTCCGCTCGTCGGTCAGGCTCTGCTCGTCGGTCAGGCTCTGTCCGACCGGGCAGGCCCCGGGCCCACCGGGCAGGCCCCGGGGCCGGGCCGGCCCCCCGGCCGTCGTGTCACAACCGCCCGGCCTCATCGGCGTGCCATGGTCTACGAGCCCACCGAGCCCGACGCCCCGAAGTCCGACGCCCCAAGGAGTGCCCCTTGATCCGCCACCTGGTCCTCTTCAAGCTCAATGAGGGCGTCACGCGCGACGAGTCGCGCGTGCTCGCCGGCGCGAAGGCCTTCGAGGAAGTCGGCGAGAAGGTCCCCGAAGTGGAGTTCTGGGAGTGCGCCTGGAACATCAGCGACCGCCCGATCGCCTACGACTTCGCCATCAACCTGGCGGTGGCCGACCAGGACGCGCTCCAGCGCTACGCAAACCACCCGGCCCACCAGGCAGCCGTTGTGCAGTGGCGCGAATTCGCCACCTGGGTGATCGCCGACTACGAGTTCTGAGTCTCCCGCTTCCCGCTGCCCCACACTCTCAGGTGTGGGGTTTTCGGGTTTATTACCCCATTTCGCCGTCAACACGGTTTTAACGGGTGCTTGCACACAGTGGACATGTCTTGTGATGCTATGACCGCTTTTGACGGATGAGTTGACGTAGTCGACCGCAGAGGGGTGGCGTCACCGTGCCGGCCAGTACTACGCCTCAAGTGCCGCCCCAGATCGAGACCGAACCACGCCCCACGACGGCGCAGAGCCGTGGCGCGGACACCCGAGCGCTGACCCAGGTGCTCTTCGCCGAACTCAAGGGACTCGAACCGGGCAGCGACGAACACACCCGGGTGCGCGGGGCGCTCATCGAGGCGAATCTGCCGCTGGTGCGCTACGCGGCCGCCCGGTTCCGGAGCCGTAACGAGCCCATGGAGGACGTCGTCCAGGTCGGCACGATCGGCCTGATCAACGCCATCGACCGGTTCGACCCGGACCGCGGGGTGCAGTTTCCGACCTTCGCGATGCCGACCGTCGTCGGCGAGATCAAACGTTACTTTCGAGACAACGTACGGACCGTCCACGTCCCCCGCCGGCTGCATGAGCTGTGGGTCCAGGTCACCGGCGCCACGGAGGACCTGACAACGGCTCACGGCCGCTCCCCGACGACCGGGGAGATCGCCGAGCGGCTGAAGATCTCCGAGGACGAGGTGCTGGCCTGCATCGAGGCGGGGCGGTCGTACCACGCGACCTCACTGGAGGCCGCCCAGGAGGGCGACGGGCTGCCCGGCCTGCTGGACCGGCTCGGGTACGAGGACCCCGCGCTGGCCGGAGTCGAACATCGCGATCTGGTCCGGCATCTGCTGGTGCAACTGCCCGAGCGGGAGCAGCGAATCCTGATGCTCCGCTACTACAACAACCTGACGCAGTCCCAGATCAGCCAGGAGCTGGGCGTCTCCCAGATGCACGTGTCAAGGCTCCTGGCCCGAAGCTTCGCTCGATTGCGATCCGCAAATCGGATCGAGGCGTAACTCTTACGGGTACTTTCCCTCGTTATTTTCCCTTGGCGGACCAAAGGCCGCACACCCTCTCTTTCCAGGGCGGATCCCGCACCTTCTTGTCGACAAGTCACTACAGCGTGTTGCCGACATGTGACATTCTGCTGGAACCGCGTTTGCCGCAGCCCCACCTCCGGTATTCAGGTGGAGGCTGCGTTCCTCCGACGGGAGCGGCCGACGCGACCGTCCGCGACCTCAAGGGGGTGGCATGTCCGTAGAACAGGGCAGCTCGAAGGTGCTCACGCTCACAAAGAGCGCTCCCGCGCCAGATGCTCTCGACAACCAGGTGGTGCAGCAGCCACGGGTGTCCCAGCCTGAGGCCATCGACACCCGTACTCTGTCCCGCTCCCTGTTCCTGCGGCTTGCCGTACTCGATCAGGACAGCCCGGAGCGCACCTACGTACGCGACACCCTCATCGAGCTGAATCTGCCGCTGGTGCGCTACGCGGCGGCTCGGTTCCGGAGCCGTAACGAGCCGATGGAGGACATCGTCCAGGTCGGCACGATCGGCCTGATCAAGGCGATCGACCGGTTCGACTGCGAACGGGGCGTGGAATTCCCGACGTTCGCGATGCCGACGGTCGTCGGTGAGATCAAGCGCTTCTTCCGGGACACCTCGTGGTCGGTTCGAGTGCCGCGCCGGCTCCAGGAGTTGCGCCTCGCGCTCACGAAGGCCAGTGACGAGCTGGCGCAGAAGCTCGACCGTTCGCCGACCGTTCCCGAACTCGCCGCCGTACTGGGCGTGTCGGAGGAGGACGTGGTCGACGGCCTCGCGGTCGGCAACGCGTACACCGCGTCCTCACTGGACTCGCCCTCGCCCGAGGACGACGGCGGGGAGGGCTCGCTCGCGGACCGGCTCGGCTACGAGGACATGGCGCTGGAGGGTGTCGAGTACCGCGAGTCGCTCAAGCCGCTCCTCGCCAAACTCCCGCCCCGCGAGCGGCAGATCATCATGCTCCGGTTCTTCGCGAACATGACGCAGTCACAGATCGGCGAAGAGGTGGGCATCTCCCAGATGCATGTCTCGCGGCTGCTGACCCGCACGCTCGCGCAGCTGCGCGAAGGGCTGATCTCGGAGGACTGAGGAGCGCGGACCCCGCCCGTCGCCCGTTCCTCCGGGCGACATGACGGGCGGGGTTTCGAATTGACGGTCCGTCGGTCAACTGCGGTCTGCCAGTTGCACGGTTCGTCAGTTGTAGGTCGCTGGGCGCTGTACGGGTCGGGCGCGCGGTGCCGTTGAGGCGCCGTACGATCAGAAGGCCAGCCAGCCGACGACGGCCAGCACCGCGATGACCGCGACGACGCCGACGATCAGACCGACCTTCGGCCCGCTCTGCTGGGGCGGCGCCTGCCGGCGCTGCGGCTCGCCGTCGTCGACGAACGCACGGAACATCTGAGTGCTGCCCGCGGGGTCGGAATTGCCCTCGGGGCCCTGTGGGGCATGGGGGTTGTGTGCCATACGGCAGGACCCTAGCGAACCCGCGGTTCCCGCCCAACCCCGGGCCCGCCACCGGCCGTCGTATATACGGAACGCGATATACGGAACGCCTGCGGGACGCCTGTCCCCTTGTGCGGACAGGGCGCGCCTTGTGCGGACCGGAGCCCTCTTGTGCGGACCGGAATCCTCATGTGCTGACCGGGAGCCCTCTTGTGCGGGCCAGGTGCCCCTTGTGCGGACCGGGTGCCCCAGCGCGACGTACGCGGGGTGCCGTACCCCCCTCCCCTCAGGTCGCACGCCCCCTGACCACGCCGGACAGCCTCCACGCCGGGCATTGACCGCGACCATGCGAAGCCTTTTGGGTTCCTTTACTCCCATGAGCCCGATTTAGTTTGCCTGTGGCAACCAACAGCTTCTATGGTTTTGTGGTTGCCCTAAGCAACAAGATTTCAGGGAGGGGCCATGGCCGCACAGAGTCAGTACGCGGAACTGGCCCGGCAGCTCAGTGCCATCGGTGTCATCAAGCGAGGCCTGGCTCGTGTCCTGCCCGCCGACTGCCCCGCGGGATCGGCCGCCGTGCTGACCCTGCTCGACCGGCACGGCGAGATGCGGATGAGCCGCCTCGCCGAGTTGCTGGCCGTCGACATGTCGGTGACCAGCAGGCATGTCGCTCATGTGGTGGACCGCGGCTGGGTCGAACGGTGTCCGGACCCCGCCGACAAGCGTTCCCGCATCCTGCGGCTCACGCCCGCGGGGCGGGAGCTGCTCGACGAGCTCGCCCGGCGGACGACCGACATGTTCGCCCACAAGCTCGCGGACTGGACCGATGACGAGGTCGGACAGCTCAGCACCATGCTGGACCGGCTGCGCAGCAGCTTCGGCGACTGCCGGGACTGGCGTTACGAGGACTCGTACACCCGTACACCCATGCGGTAACACCCGTACGCCCATGCAGTAAGAGACGTAAGACAAGGAATTCAATGGCTACGACCACACCAGTGGGTGTGCGGGGCGGCCACGCCAAGCACGGAGGCGGCGCCCCCGCCTCCGCGAGCGGTGCGCCGATGTCACACCGACAGATCATGGAAGCGCTGTCCGGGCTGCTCCTGGGCATGTTCGTCGCGATCCTCTCGTCGACGATCGTCACCAACGCCCTGCCCGAGATCATCTCCGACCTCGGCGGCGGGCAGAGCGCCTACACCTGGGTGGTGACCGCGTCGCTGCTGGCGATGACGGCGTCCACCCCGCTGTGGGGCAAGCTCTCCGACCTCTTCAGCAAGAAGGCCCTGGTCCAGATAGCCCTGGTCATCTATGTCCTGGGCTCCGTGGTGGCCGGCCTCTCGCAGAACGCCGAGATGCTGATCGCCTGCCGGGTGCTCCAGGGCATAGGCATGGGCGGTCTCTCCGCCCTCGCCCAGATCGTGATGGCCGCGATGATCGCCCCGCGCGAGCGCGGCCGGTACAGCGGCTACCTCGGCGCGACCTTCGCCGTCGCCACCGTCGGCGGCCCGCTGCTCGGCGGTGTCATCACCGACACCTCGTGGCTGGGCTGGCGCTGGTGCTTCTACGTCGGCGTCCCGTTCGCCGTCGTCGCCCTGATCGTCCTCCAGAAGACCCTGAAGCTGCCGGTCGTCCGGCGCGAGGTCAAGGTCGACTGGCTCGGCGCCTTCTTCATCAGCGCGGCCGTCTGCCTGCTGCTGGTCTGGGTCACCTTCGCGGGTGACAAGTACGACTGGGTCTCCGGGCAGTCGTACGCGATGGTCGGCGGATCGGTCCTGCTCGGTCTGCTCTTCATCCTCGTGGAGTCGAAGGCCGACGAGCCGATCATCCCGCTGCGCCTCTTCCGCAACCCGACGATCACGCTGGCCTCGCTGGCGTCGCTCTTCGTCGGTATCGCGATGTTCGCGGGCACGGTCTTCTTCAGCCAGTACTTCCAGCTGGCGCGCGGCGAATCGCCGACGATGTCCGGCGTCATGACCATCCCGATGATCGGTGGTCTGTTCATCTCCTCCACGGTCTCGGGTCTGGTCATCACCAAGACGGGGCGCTGGAAGATCTGGCTCGTCAGTGGTGGCGTGCTGGTGACGGCGGGCCTCGGGCTGCTGGGCACGCTGCGGTACGACACCCCGTACTGGCACATGGCGATCTACATGGCCCTCATGGGCCTCGGCGTCGGCATGATGATGCAGAACCTGGTCCTGTGCACGCAGAACCAGGTCTCCCCGCAGGACCTCGGCTCCGCCAGTTCCACCGTCACCTTCTTCCGCTCCCTCGGCGGTGCGGTCGGTGTCTCGGCGCTGGGCGCGGTGCTCGCCAACCGGGTCGCGCACTACCGCGACGAGGGCCTGGCCGAGCTCGGCCCGAAGGCCGCGGCCCTGGCCCACCAGAGCAGCGGCGGCAACGCCATCCCGAACCTGGACACGCTGCCCGCCCCGATGCGGAAGATCGTGGAAGTCTCGTACGGCCACGGCGTCGGCGATGTCTTCCTCTACTCGGCTCCGGCCGCGCTCCTCGCGCTGCTGCTGACGCTGTTCATCAAGGAGGTCGCGTTGAAGACGCGAGCAGGCGGTGAGAGCGCCGAGACCGCGGGATCCGCGGCGCCGGTCATGGAGACGACCGCCGAGGTGCCCGTGGCCGTGGCGAGCGCGGCCGGAGATACCGGTTCCCCGTCGGCCGTAGCCGAGGCGCCCGCCCTGGTGGACGCCGTGCCCTCCCAGCAGGCCGGTGCGCCTGCGCCCCAGGGCACCGCCGTACGCGGTGTGGTGCGCGGTTCCGAGGGCACGGCGGTGCCCCGCGCGGCCGTCACCCTGATCTCGCTGGGCGGACGCCAGCTGGCCCGCTCGGTCGCCCAGCCCGACGGCGGCTACGTCCTGGACGCGCCGGGCTCCGGCTCGTACGTCCTGATCGCCTCCGCCGACGGCTTCCAGCCACAGGCGTCCACGGTGGTCGTCGCGGACGAGCCGCTCTCGTACGACATCCTGCTCTCCGGTACGAGCGGCCTCACCGGGATCGTGCACAGCGCGGACGGCGGCCGGCCGATCGACGGCGCGATGGTGATCGTGACCGATGTGCGCGGTGACGTGCTGGCCACGGGGAAGTCCGCCGAGCAGGGCGAGTTCGCCTTCGGCGAGCTGGTCCCCGGCCCGGTGACCGTCGCGGTGAACGCCGCCGGTTTCCGTCCGATGGCCCTGCCGGTGGAGATCGGCGGCCAGGGTGTCACCCGGGTCGAGGCCGTGCTCCAGTCCGGCGCCCTGGTCCAGGGCACGGTCAGGGCGGGCGCCGCCCGGCGCCCGGCGCCCGACGCGCGGGTGACGCTGGTCGACGCGGCCGGGAACGTGGTCGCCACGGCGACGACCGGGGACGACGGAGCGTACGCCTTCGCCGACCTCGACGCGGGCGAGTACACGGTCATCGCGACCGGATACCCGCCGGTGGCCGGAGCGCTGACGGTGAACGGTCGCGGGGTCGACGGCCACGACATCGAACTGGCCCACCCCGGCGAGTAGTCGGACCGCAGGTGGCTTGGTGGCAGCGGGCCGGTTCGAGACCCCTGGACGGCGCGGCGTCCTGTAGCGGAGACGGCGCGCGCGTCCAGTGCGGAAATGGGCCCCGGCGGCGGGGACGGTGGGCAGGGACGGCCCGCCGCCCCGCCGTCCGGGGCCCGGTTCTTGATGAGAACGAGGAGAGACACGGGATGGGACTTCGCGGACAGGTACGGACACGGGACGGCTGGGCCGTTCAGCACGCGGTCGTGACCATGACCGATATGACCGGCGCGCAGGTACTGCGGACCGGGGCGGACCCGGACGGGGTGGTACGGGCCGATGTGGCGCTGGCCCCGGGGCCGTACACGGTCATCGTGACGGCCGTCGGCTACGCGCCCACCGCTTCCACGGCGCTGGTCACGGCGAGTGGCCGGGCCGAGGTCGGCACGGTGGTCCTGGCCCGGCAGGGCGGCGTCGAACTGCCGCCGCCGGGCGCCTGGAGCGTGGACCCGGCGCACTCGGCGGTGAGCGCGGTGGCGCAGCATCTCGGGATCTCCAGCGTGCACGGGCGGTTCACGGAGTTCGGCGGGCGGATCGAGATCACCGAGTCGGCCGGGGGCGCGGGCGGTCATGAGGCGTCGCGGGTGGACGCGGTCATCAGCGCGGCGAGCATCGACACGGGCAACGCGCTGCGCGACAAGCACCTCAAGTCCCCGGACTTCCTGGACGTCGAGCGCTTCCCCGAGATCACGTACAGCAGTACGGGACTGACCCCGGCGGGCCCGGACCGCTGGACGGTCCACGGGCAGCTGTCGCTGCACGGTGTCGTACGGGAGGTGGACCTGGACCTGAGCTACCTCGGCACCGGGCCCGACCCGTGGGGCGGTGTACGGGCGGCCTTCCGCGCGACGACCGAACTGCACCGCGAGGACTTCGCCATGAACTACAACCAGGTGGTGCAGGCGGGCATCTCGGCGATCGGGGCGACGCTGCGGGTGGAGCTGGACATCCAGGCTGTGCAGGGCGAGAGCCTGCCGGCGGGGTGAGTGGGCAACGGGGTACGGGGGCCTTGCGGGGCGCCTCCGGGGTGCCTCCTGGGCGGCTCCGGGGCGTGGAGCTGTTCGTGGCGCTCGCGCGTCGTAGGCTGCGGACCATGGCACCGAACATCGCAACGAATACGGCCGTGGAACTCGACGGACTGCTGGAGTTCGTACGCCCCCGGCACCGAGCGATCCTCCTGACCACCCGCTCCGACGGCCGCCCGCAGGGCTCCCCGCTCTCCTGCGGGGTGGACGACTCGGGCCGGATCGTCCTCTCCACGTACCCGGAGCGCGCCAAGACACGGAACGCCAAGCGGGACGAGCGGGTGAGCGTGATCGTCCTCTCGGACGACTGGAACGGCCCGTGGGTGCAGATCGACGGGACGGCCGAGGTGATCGACAGCCCGGATTCGGTCGAGCCGCTGGTGGAGTACTACCGGAACATCGCGGGCGAGCACCCGGACTGGGACGAGTACCGGGCGGCGATGGTGAAGCAGGGGAAGTCCATCATCCGTATCACTCCCACCCGTTGGAGCCCGATCGCCACCGGCGGCTTCCCGGCACGGCTGGCTCCGCAGGACTGATGCCGCAACCGTCACCGGGTTCTGTCCGGCCGGACAGAACCCGGTGGGCCGCCGTCAGGCGCGGGCGCGCATCGCTTCGATGCCCGCGATGAGCAGTTCGAGCGCGAACGTGAAATCGCGGTCGCGCATATCCGCGACCGTGTCGCCGCCACGGGCCGCCATCAGTTCGCCCGCGTTCTCGAACGACTTCTGGAAATCCGGCTGTTCGGTCACCGCGCCCATCGACTGCTGGAAGTACTCGTCCTGGCTCAGCCCCGCGTCCGCGCAGCGCTGTACGAAGTGGCCCTCGATCGTGCCGAATCCGTACGCGAACTGGAAGACCGCCGCGAGCCCGCCCATCTGGTCCTGCCTCCGCAGGCCGGTCCTGGCCATGACGGCCTGGACGGCCGCTGAGAAGGCCATCGAACGCGGGCCGATGTTGAGGTACTTGCCGACGAGCGGGGAGACCCAGGAGTGGCGGACGAGCACCGTCCGGTAGCTGACGGCCAGTTCGCGCAACTGGTCGCGCCAGTCGGCGTGTTCGTCCGTCAGGTCGGGGATCCGGACCTCGCCGAAGACCGAGTCCAGGGCGAGTTCCAGCAGGTCGTCCTTGGTGTCGACGTACCAGTAGAGGGACATCGCGGTCACGCCCAGCTCGGCTGCCAGCCGACGCATGGAGAACTTCGCCGGGCCGTCGGTGTCGAGCATCCGTACGGAGACGGCGGTGATGCGGTCGCGGTCGAGCCCGCCGGTCGACTGGGACTGAGGCCGGGACTGAGGCTGAGACGGTGGCTGCGAGTCCGGCTGCGACTGGTCGGAGACCGGGTCGGCGCGTTCGCTCCTGCGGCCACGGGCCGCCGGCTTCCCCTCCAGCCATACGCTGGTACGGATCGGACGCTTGGTGCTATCGGCTTCCGACACCATGGGTGAGCCTCCTCGGTTCCTTCCGGCCGGGCGGACCGGACTCCAGCGGCGTGCCCGGGGCCGGCCGTGGCCGGCCCCGGCTACTGGGTGACAGCGCGGCCCGCCACCTGGATCCGTTCCTCCCGCAAGCCCGGATGCGGAAACCGGGATGCGGAAGGCTGGATCCGGAAGTCGGGCCGGTCCCGATGCTATGCCTCACCTGGGAAAGCTATGCCTCCCCGGTGGGGGAGGCCGGGCGAGAGGCCGGAGGAGAGGCCGTGGCGTGGCCCGGAACCGAGGCCGTTTCCGTTTCCGTTGCCGTTGCCTCGTCCGTACGGTCCGACTGAGCCGTACGGTCCGACCGTTCGGCGCGGCGCAGCAGCAGCGCGGCGATCAGTCCGCCCGCCAGGACCGCCGCCGCGCCGACCAGCTGGCTCGTCTCCAGGCTCGACGCGAACGCGTCGGAGATCCGCGTCCGTTCCGCGTCTCCCTCCGCCGCCGCGAGCGCGGCGGGCAGCGAGGCGGCGCCCACGGCCGCCGGTACGAGCGTGGCGAAGCGGGAGTTGAGCACGGCGCCCAGGACGGCGACCCCGAGACCGTTGCCGAACTCGGCCAGCGTGCCGTTGATCCCAGCGCCCACCCCCGCCTTCTCCGGCGGGATCGCGCTCATGATGGCGTTGGCCATGGCCGGCATGGAGAACGCGACACCCGCGCCCATCACGATCAGGCCGAGCATCATCCCGCCGTACCCATGCGCGCCCAGCACCGCGATCGTGGCGAGCCCGGCGGACACCAGGGACATTCCGAGGGCGATGGTCCCCGGGGTGCCGAGCCCGCGCACCACCCGCGCACCGAGGCCGGTGAGGTTGAGGACGATGACGGTGACCGCGAGCGGAGCCGTACGCAGACCCGCGTCCAACGGGCCGTACCCCAGGACGAACTGGAGGTGCTGGGTCAGCAGGAAGAGCGAGCCGCTCATGCCGAAGGCGACCAGGATCGCGCCCCCGACCGCGCCGATGAAGCGCTGGTTGCGGAAGAAGTTCATGTCCAGCATCGGATACGGGATGCGCAGCTCCCAGAACACGAAGAGCGCGAGGACGGTCACCCCGACGGCGGTCGAGAGCAGGACCGGTCCCGAGGTCCAGCCGTGGTCGGGGCCGGCGATGATCGCGTACACGACGGCGGTCATCCCGATGGTGGAGAGCAGCGCGCCGAGCAGATCGGGGCGGTCGCCCTCCTTGGTCTTCGACTCCGGTACGAGTGCGACGACGGCGAACACTCCGATGACCGCGACCGGGATGTTGATCAGGAAGATCGCGCCCCACCAGTAGTGGTTGAGCAGCGCGCCGCCGATCAGCGGACCGGCGGCGAATCCGAGGGAGTTGACCGTCGACCAGATACCGATCGCCTTGACGCGCTCGGTGTCGTCGAAGATCTGGACGACGACGGCGAGGGTCGTGGTGATCAACAGCGCGCCGCCGACGCCCATCCCGGCGCGGGCGGCGATCAACTGACCGCTGGACTGGGCGAACGCGGCGGCCAGCGAGCCGATCCCGAACAGGGTGAGCCCCGCGATCAGCAGCTTCTTACGGCCGTAACGGTCGGCGGCGTTGCCCGCGGAGAGCAACAAGCCCGACTGGACCAGGGAGTAGGCGTTGATCATCCACTGGATGTCGGCGGTGGAGGCGTCCAGTTCCCGGGTGAGGGAGGGGATCGCGACGCTGAGGACGGTGTTGTCGAGCAGCACGGTGAGCTGGGCGAGGCATATGACACCGAGGATCAGCCAGCGCTGCGGGTGATGTGCGGGGGCGGTGTGGTTCTCGGCGGCCGTCGCCGTCATGAAGAGACTCCTTGCACGGGGTACGGGGTCGTTGCCGTACACCGTACAAGGAGTTCTCGTACGCTGTATATCCAGTTATCCGGCTGGGGCGGGGCGCCTGGCTGAGCCTGGTCGCGCCTTCCGGATCAGCTCGCCTTCTGCGTGAGGTCGTAGAGGGTCGTGCCGTCCACGGTGACCTTCTTGAAGTTGGCCTTCACCCAGGTGGTGAGAGAGGTGTTGCCCCTGTCGCGGCCATCGCCGTCATCGCCGGAGAGGAAGTAGTGGATCTTGCCGTCCGCGACGTACTGCTTGAACTGCGCGAGAGTCGGTGACGGGTCGCTTCCGTTGAAGCCGCCGATCGCCATGACCGGCTTCTCGGTGGCGAGTTGGTAGCTGGCGGCGTTCTGGGAGCCGATGGCCGCGGCTGCCCAGGTGTAGTCGGAGGCGTTCTTCTTGAGAGCGGCTTCGACCTTGGCGTTGACGGTCTGGCCGTTGAGGAGGCCGCTCATGCCGCCTCCGCCGCCCATGCCACGCTCGCGCATTCCGTTCGACTGCTGCCCGTTCTGGCTGTTCTGGCCGTTCTGGCCGTTCTGGCTGTTCTGGCCGTTCTGGCTGTTCTGGCCGTTCTGGCCGTTCTGGCTGTTCTGACTGTTCTGACTGTTCTGACTGTTCTGGCTGTTCTGCTGAGGGGGCTGGCCCATCTGGCCGCCGCCTGTCGGAGGCTGGCCCATCCCCTGACCCGCGCCCGCGCCCTGAGCCTGACCCGTCCCCTGGCCCTGGCCCTGGCCCGTGCCCTGCTGGCCGGGCGGCCGCATCATGCCGCCGTTACCGCCGCCACCGGGACGACCGCCGCCGAATCCGCCGCCGGGGCCGCCTCGCGCCGAGGCCGGGCCGGCCGTGATGATCGAGCCCGTGTGTCCCGTGTTGACCGTGGTGAGCGTGTACGCCAGTGGTGCGGCCAGTGAGGCCGCGATCCCGAGACCCGCCGCCGCCAGCGCGAGGCGCCGGCCGAACCGTCCCACGAGGAGCAGCCCGGCCGCGGCCACCAGGCCGCCGACCAGCACCGCCCAGCGCAGCCACGGCAGATAGTCCGGGGTCCGGCCGAGCAGGACGTACGCCCAGACCGCCGTACCCGCGGCCGTCACTCCCAGCGCCGACGACGCCAGGAACGACGCACGCTCCTCCCACAGCATCGTGACGCCCATGCCGACGACGGCCGCGATGTACGGGGCCAGCGCGACGGTGTAGTACTCGTGGAAGATGCCGGCCATGAAGCTGAAGACCCCCAGGGTCATCAGCAGCGCGCCGCCCCACACCAGGAACGCCGAACGGGCCGTGTCCATACGCGGTGTCCGCCGGGTCACCACGAAACCCGCGACGAGAAGCAGCAGCGCGGCGGGCAGCAGCCAGGAGATCTGGCCGCCGACGCTCTCGTTGAACATCCGGCCGATACCGGTCTCGCCCCAACCGCCACCACCACCACCGCCGCCGGGGCCGCCACCGGCGTCGCCGCCTCCGCCACCGCCACCGACGCTTCCGGTCTCGTTGCCGTTGATCCGGCCGAGGCCGTTGTAGCCGAAAGTGAGTTCCAGGAAGGAGTTGTTCTGCGAACCGCCGATGTACGGACGCGAGGACGCGGGCCACAGCTCCACGATCGCGACCCACCAGCCACCGGAGACGATCATGGCGAGACCGGCCAGAGCCAGCTGACCGAACCTGCGCTTCACGGACGTGGGCGCGCACACCGCGTACACCAGCGCCAGCGGCGGCAGGATCAGGAACGCCTGGAGCGTCTTCGTGAGGAACGCGAAGCCGACCGCTACTCCCGCCCACACCAGCCACTTGGTCCGGGCACCCTCCAGCGCGCGCAGCACGCAGTAGATGGTGACGGTCATCAGCAGCGCGAGCAGCGCGTCCGGATTGTTGAAGCGGAACATCAGCGAGGCGACCGGCGTCAGCACCAGCACCACGCTCGCGATCAGCCCGGCGGTGGCGCTGAAGCGGCGGCGTACGGCGGCGTACAGCACCGCGACCGTACCGACGCCCATCAGCACCTCGGGCACCAGGATCTGCCAGGAACCGAGACCGAAGAGCCGTACGGACAGGGCCATCGGCCAGAGCGCGGCCGGGGGCTTGTCGACGGTGATGGAGTTCGCGGCGTCGGAGGAGCCGAAGAAGAAGGCCTTCCAGCTCTCGCTGCCCGCCTGGACGGCGGCGGAGTAGAAGGAGTTGGCGTAACCGGAAGCGCTCAGATTCCAGAGCTGGAGCACCGTGGCGGCGAGGAGGAGGCCGAGGAAGGCCGGGCGTACCCAGGGGGCGTCCTCGGGCCTGCCCCGCCAGAAGCGGGCGGCGCGGCCGGCGCCGAGGCGGTCCGGGCCGTCCGCCGCCGCCGGGGGCCCGTCGGGCTGAAGGGTCATGGTCATCGTGCGTTCCTCGGGTCGAGAGCTGCGGAGTCGAAAACGACGGTTTCGGGGGTGGAAGCCGATATGGGAGTGGTGGTGAGAGTCGGAGCGGGAGTGGGGGCGGAAACGGAGGTAGAGGTGGATGTGGACGCGGGGGCGGAGGCGAAGTCGTCCGTACGACAGTCCGGGAAGACCCAGGCGCGCAGCAGGAGGAACCGCAGGACCGTCGCCGCGAGATTGGCGGCGATGAGCACGGCCAGCTCGGTGGAGTGGGAGGGCGTCCCGGAGGCCACGTCCAGCGCCGCCAGCGAACCGCTGGTCAGCGCGAGGCCGATCGCGAAGACGACCAGGCCCTGGGCCTGGTGTCGTACGGCGTTCTCCCGGCCCCGTACCCCGAAGGTGAGCCTCCGGTTGGCGGCGGTGTTGGCGATCGCGGAGACCAGCAGGGCGGCGGCATTGGCGAGTTGTGGACTCGCGGTGGTTCGGAAGAGGGAGTAGAGGAGAAGATAGAAGAGCGTGGACAGGGCGCCCACGACACAGAAGCCGACCAGTTGCCGGGCGAGACCGCCAGGCACCCCACCGATCCGGCGGTCCCTCGGGTCATCACCGAAGGGCCTCGACAGCCGGTCCAAAGGCAGCGCGCCCACCGCAAGTGCCCGCCCCACCCGCCAGACGCCCTTGAGATCCTCGGCTGCCGTCTTCACGATGTGCACCGTGCTGTTGGGGTCATCGACCCAGTCCACCGGCACCTCATGGATCCGCAGTCCGGCACGCTCGGCGAGCACCAGCATCTCGGTGTCGAAGAACCACCCGGTGTCCTCGACCATCGGCAGCAGCCGCTGGGCGACATCGCCCCGTATGGCCTTGAAACCGCACTGCGCGTCACTGAAGCGCGCGGAGAGAGAGGACTTGAGGATCAAGTTGTACGCCCGCGAGATGAACTCGCGCTTGGGACCACGCACCACCCGCGACGAGCGGGCCAGCCTGGAGCCGATCGCCAGATCGGAGTGCCCGGAGATCAGTGGGGCGACCAGCGGCAGCAGCGCGTTGAGGTCGGTGGACAGGTCGACGTCCATATAGGCGAGGACGGGTGAATCGGAATGCGACCAGACGGTTCGGAGCGCCCGGCCCCGGCCCTTCTGCTCCAGGCGGTACGCCCGCACCTCGGGAATCGTCGCGTCGAGCCACGCCGCCACCTCGGGGGTGCGGTCGGTGCTCGCGTTGTCCGCGACCGTGATGCGGAAGCTGTACGGGAAGGTGCGGGCGAGGTGGTCGTGCAGGCGCCGCACACAGGGTTCGAGGTCCTGCTCCTCGTTGTAGACGGGAATGATCACGTCAAGCACGGGGGCGTCGGTCACCTCGACCGGGAGGTGCTCCCGGGCCGGGAGAGTGCCCCAAGGGGTGTCGGTTCGCATGGCCCAACACTCGCCAGGGGCGCTGTCACGGCCGTGTGGTGACGCTGTGTCCTGTCTGTGAGTCGGGACCCGATGCCAGCTGGTGCTGGTGCTGCTCGGGCGGGATCGGGAGACGTACGGAGAACACGGTCCGGCCGGGCACGCTCTGGACGTCCACGGTCCCGCCGTGCGCGGTGACGACCGCCTGGACGATGGCGAGGCCGAGGCCCGTGGAGCCGGCCGCGCGGGAGCGTGACGCGTCGCCGCGCGCGAAGCGTTCGAAGACATGAGGGAGGAGCGCGGGAGGAATACCGGGACCGTCGTCCTGCACTTCGAGGACGACGGAGGGCAGTCCGACGGAGGGCAGTCCGACGGAGGGCAGACCGACCGAGGGCAGACCGACGGAAGCCGGACCGTTCGACGACCAGCCGTCCCTCACGCCGCCGTCCCTCACACCGCCGTCGCTTCGGCGGACGCGTGCGGTGACGGTCGTGCCGGGCGGGGTGTGCGTCCGCGCGTTGCCGAGCAGGTTGACGAGCACCTGGTGAAGGCGGGAACCGTCTCCGTACACGACGGCCGGGGGCTGGTCGGGCTCGGGGAGTTCGAGGCGCCAGTGGTGGCTCTGGCCTGCGGCATGGGCATCGCTCACCGCGTCCACGACCAGGGGGGAGAGATCAGTGCTCTCGTACGAGAGCGGGCGTCCGGCGTCCAGACGTGCCAGCAGCAGCAAGTCCTCGACCAGGCCGGTCATCCGTTCCGCCTCGGCCTCGATGCGTCCGAGCGCGTGCCGGGTGTCGGGGCCGGTCTCCTCACGGCCGCGCCGGGTCAGTTCGGCGTACCCCCGGATCGAGGCCAGTGGCGTACGGAGTTCATGGCCGGCGTCGGCGACGAACTGCCGTACCCGCGTCTCGCTCTCCTGCCGGGACGCGAGGGCGGAGCCGACATGCCCGAGCATCCGGTTGAGTGCGGCGCCGACCTGTCCGATCTCGGTGCGGGAGTCGGCCTCGGCGGCCGGGACCCGTTCGAGAGGGGCCACCTCACCGGTGTGCAGAGGAAGTTCGGAGACCCGGGTGGCGGTGTGCGCGACGCGCCTGAGCGGACGCAGCGCGACCCCGACGAGGGCGCCGCCGGCGATCCCGGCGGCGACCACCCCGGCGAGGGTGACGCAGACTTCCACGATCACCAGGGTGTTGAGGTTGTTCTGCACCTCGGTGAGGGGCACGCCGACGAGGAAGTCGCCATTCGTGCCGGAGATGTAGGTGACCCGGTAATCGGTGTTGTCGTTGCCGGGGAGCCTGACGGTGTGCGGGTTGGTGTCACGTGGGACGGTGGCGAGCGCGGCTGTCTGCGCCTTGCTGAGCGGTGTTTCCGCGACATCCGTCACGGAGTCCTCGATCTTCCTGGTGCTGATGAGGCCTCGGCCGACACTGCCGTCGTCCGACACCTCCGCACCGACCGTACCGAGAGGCGTGCCACCGCTCGTGACGATCCTCAGCGGGTCCTTGCCCTCCGGCATGCCGCCACCGGGCCCCACCCCGTCCCGGCTGCCCTGCGGCGGCCCGCCGGCCCGCTTGGCTATGTCGCTCACCTGCGTGTCCAGCTGGTCGTACAGATAGGAGCGGAACGCGATGGTCGTGACCGCCCCGATCACCGTCCCCACCACGGCGATCAGCACGACTGCCGACACCACCAGCCGGGTCCGCAGCGACCAGCGCCGCCCCGCCACATGCTTCATCGTGGTGCGTCTCATCGCGAGGTGTCGGCCGGCTCACCCGGTTTGATCAGGTACCCGGCCCCACGCCGGGTGTGGATCATCGGCGCGCGCCCCGCGTCGATCTTGCGTCGCAGATAGGAGATGTAGAGCTCGACGACGTTGGCCTGGCCGCCGAAGTCGTACGACCACACCCGGTCGAGGATCTGCGCCTTGCTCAGCACCCGGCGCGGGTTGCGCATCAGATAGCGCAGCAGCTCGAACTCGGTCGCCGTCAGATGGATCGAGTGCCCGTCACGGGTGACGTCGTGGCTGTCCTCGTCGAGTGTCAGGTCCCCGACGACCAGCAGCGACTCGCTGCGGACGGCCGCCGCGCCCGACCGCCGTATCAGCCCGCGAAGCCGGGCCACGACCTCCTCCAGGCTGAACGGCTTGGTGACATAGTCGTCACCGCCCGCGGTCAGCCCGGCGATCCGGTCCTCGACGGCGTCCTTCGCGGTGAGGAAGAGCACCGGCACCTGCGGCAGATCGCGCCGCAGCCGGCCCAGCACCGCCAGCCCGTCCATGTCGGGCAGCATCACGTCCAGTACGACCGCGTCGGGCCGGAACTCCCGCGCCGAACGCATCGCGCCCGCGCCGTCACCCGCGCTGCGCACCTCCCAGCCCTCGTAGCGCAGAGCCATGGACAGCAACTCCGTCAGCGAAGCCTCGTCATCGACGACGAGCACCCGGACAGGGCTCCCGTCCGGCCTGAGCATTTCGGTGCGCCCGCGGGGCGAGGTGAGGGTCATGCTGCTCACCTTGGTGAGCAGCTCTGAGAGCGACCTTTCCCCTTCCTGTGAATTACCTGAGAAAGCCTTGGGGCGGCGCCCAGGGACCCGAACCCTGCCGTCGACAGAATGACTCGTCCAGGGAAAAGAGCGTCCGGCCCGGCGCTCTACTCCCAGGTCACGGTGTCGGGGTCGATGCCGTGGGCGCGCGCGCCGGCGTCGATGATCCGACGGAACCACGTGGCAAGGCCGGCGCGGATGCCGTCGTAGTGGGCGGCAAATGCCGGATCGGCCTCAAACATCCGGCCGAGACAGACCTGCATCTGCCTGGTGAGGGGAAAGTACGAGGCAAAGACTTCGCGGTGCCACTCGACGAGGTGATCCGCTTCTGGGCTACCAGGTGTGACGCCGGCGTCCATCGCATCCCCGAGGGCGCGGTCAAGGCCGCCCATGGCGTCGGTGACGGCCTGCCATTCCTCCGGACCGCGAGAGGCCGAGCGTTCGGCGTACTGCAGCCATTGCGTCGTCTCTCCGTAGCGCTGACGGGCTTGGGCGGGCCAGTCCGGGTTCCACCGGGGGCCGAAGACCGCGGCCTGCTGCTCGACGGTCAGCAGCAAGCCGCGCTCGTGGGCGTCGATCATCCGGTCCAGTCCGGCGCCGAGCTGCTGGAGACGGTCGATCCGTTCAGCAACCTGGGTGCGCTGCGCGCGCAATGCGCCGGGCACGTCTGCGGTCGAGCCGTCCAAGACGTCCCGAATCCTGTCCAGGCCGAGCCCGATCTCACGGTAGACGACGATGCGGTGCAGGCGTTCCAGATCACCAGCGGTGTAGAGCCGGTATCCGGCGGCCGTGCGCAGCGACGGTCGCGCCAGACCGATCTCGTCCCAGTGGTGCAGCGCGCGGACCGTCACGCCAAGACGCGTCGAAACCTGACCGACGGTCAGGCCATCGGCGTCACTGGCATCAGGCATGCTCCTCATTGTCGCCGCGATCGACGCCCGGTGGGGTGATCCCCATGGCTTCAAGGTTCCGCGCTTCCTGACTGGCCGGATCAAAGGGCTTCGCCGCGGTGAAAACGATCCGCGCGTTCTCGGGGGTGGTCACCGCCACATCGCGGGTGTTCCAAGGAGTGTCCCGTGGACCGTCGACCGAGTCCGGGCGCAGCGCACGACAGGCCTCGACAAGGGAATCGACCTGGCTGAGCACGCACGCGAAACTGAAGCTCATCGCCGGTGTCTGCTCCTGAACGCTCGCCGCCGGGACGAGGAGTACGTCCTGGAACGCCCACCGGCGCAGATGCACAACCCTGCCGGGGCTGCTGAACAGCTCGAAGAACCCGAGCCCACGAGTCCAGAAGTCGACCGACGCCGCCACGTCGCTCGTGGGGATCGTCACGAACGCGGGCATTCCATAGATGCCACGGAACGGCTCCGGCGGAACCGCGTCCGGTCCGGGATCCGGCACGGGACTCATCTCGAACGCGTTGTAGTAGTCGCTCATGCACCTCACACTCCGGCCTCACGCAACGTGAGGGTCAAGCCGGTTCCGTGCATCTCGCATATGTCCCAACGATGCGACCAACGTCGCGGCCAAGGACGCTCCTCTCAGATCAGAAGAGCCCGTCCTGTACGCCGCCGCCGGACACATCCCGTACAGGCACCGTGACCGCGCCGCCGCCCCCGGCCGGCCCCGCACCGTTCATGTCCGCTCCCACCAGCTCCCACCCGCGCATGAGCCGGGTGTCCAGGACGACCAGTCCGCCGTCGGCCGTGGCGAGATGGAGATCGGGTCCGGCGGCGGCGACCAGCCGCCCGGAGACGACTCCACCGTCGGCCAGTTCGGTCACGACGCCCGTGGCGGGCGCCGCCCCGGCTCCGTCCAGCCCGAACAGCTCCACATGATCGAACCCCACGAACCCCACCCGCTCCAGCGACTCCGGCCACCCGTCCAGCGCGACGGCCTGTGCGTGCAACCGCTCGATCTCGACGGCCCGTTCAGCCCGTACCGGCAGCGCCGACCGTACGGCCCGTTTCGCCGCGTACGGGATACGGTCCGGCACCCCCAGCGCCGCACGCAACAACTCCTCCGTCCGCCGCGCGGCCATCAGCGGCCCGCGCCCGAGCCAGCTGAACGCCACGGCGCCCTGTTCCAGCAGCCGCGCCGGCCCGCGCTCCTCGGCGGTGATCCCGACCTTCACCATCCCGGGGCCGAACCACGCGAGATAGACGCGGTAGGTGCGCGGATCGTCCGCGACGGTATCGGCGGCCACGGAATGCGCCCGGTCCAGCCGCGCGCACTCGGGACACTGTCCGCCCGTACTCCGCCCGGCGATGGGCGCGGCGACGGGACACGCGTTCCCCCGTGCCCCGGCACACCGACGGGCCCCGACGGCCCGGAACCCCAGGTCACGCCCGTACGCCAACGGACTGTCGCGCCGTTCCCGGCCCGAAGGCCCGCTGTTCCGGCCCGAGGGCCCGCTGTTCCGGCCCGAGGGCCCGCCGTCCCGGCCCGGGGACCTGCACCACGCCAGCACGGGAGCCCCGTCCGGCCACCGGAGCCCGGAACACTGCCAGCCCATCCGCATACCGCCACTCCCCAGTCCCGTACCCCCACAGTCCCGTACCCCCACACCAGAATCCCTCATCACCCCGCCCGGCCGGGGGCGAGTACGCCCCACCGAGCGTCCGTCCGGTCATGGCTCCGGGCTCTTCCCCAACTCGCGAACCGCCGCCAACTCCGTTCGATCGACTGGCAGGATGACAGCGGGAGCAGGGGCGGAGACGGCGGACCGACACGGAGGCTTGAGGCAGTGGAGACGACATACGTACGGTTCCAGGGCACGGAACGCAGCCCGCGCGGCCACTTCCCGGGCGTCTTCGCCCTGGCCAACGGTCTGGCCCGGAAGGGTGTCCTGAGCGACGAACAGTGGCACTTCTGGCGGTCCAACAACGACTGGTACGACGCGAACTACCCCAACCCGTCCACCGCCGACCCCGCCGTCTACGACCCCGAACTGCACCCGGGAGCGGTCGCCTGGTTCAGGTCGTCGGCCGAGGACCTGATCAAGCGGGTGGACGGCTACCTGGACATCCTCACCGCCCACGGCATCGAATGCCGCATGGTGCAGTCGACGGACCCGGGGAGGATCGTCTACGAGGACGAGTACCAGATCGTCGTCGTCCCGCACATACCCCCGCCGCAGCGCTTCAAGGGCAACCTGTCGGCCTGAGGCACCGCCCGAACGCCTCCCCCGCTGAGCACGCGAACACGGTCCGGGACAGCCGCCCCGGCACGAACCGGCACGACCCCGGCCGGAGCGGGACGTCGCCGAACTGATCGACGCAGGCCAGAAGGCTGTTCCTCCACGGCCGCCCGACGCCACCGGACAGCGAAGTCCGGCGCGTGGCGGCCCGTCCCGTCGGCGCTACGCTGCGGGCCATGACTGAGGCTTTTGTCGGCGGTGGCCAGCACCCGTCGTGCGGAATCTGCCCATCGCGTCGCTTACCGCTCGGTGAGTTCGACGTGATCGAGCGCCCTTCGCGCGACTGCCCGTTCGACCCCGCTGACGGCTACCGGTACACAGCCGCCGGCGTGCCCGTGTGCGTACACCCGGAGAAGGTCGGGCTTCCGCCGGGCCGGTACAAGAGCGACGGCACGCCGTTCACGGTGGAGCTGGAACTGCCGGACAGCGCGGCCGAGTTGGACGCGTACTTGCACGGCGTGATGCACGGCGCGGCGCCGGGGGTACTGCAACTGCTCATCGAGCGAGCCGCCCAGGAAATCCCCCAGGCGTTCCCGGAGGTCGACGTGCTCCGAACGCTGCGCCGTGCGCTCAACTAGGACCTGTATTAGGTTCGGATTCCTGTGCGCGCCCTGCACGGTGATGATCCGGAGATGGCGGAGTCGGTGAGTGTGGGCCCGGCTGCCGACGTTGTCGCAGGCGAGGACTGACGCGGCCGGGCTGATCTTCTGGGAGGTATGGGGTTGCACCTTCCGTAGCGGCATGTGGTCCGGTGGACTTACGTCCCGGTCCCTTGAGGAAAGGTCCCTGCTCATGCATTCGTCTTTCATGCCACCCCGCCAGGTCAAGATCGGTGACGCGGCGGCCTTCGCCGGCAGCACGCCACGGGCGATTCGCCATTACCACGAGATCGGCCTGCTCCCCGAGCCTGAGCGGGGCGGCGATGACCGCCGCCGCTACGGGTACGAGGACATGATCCGCCTGCTGTGGATTCGCAAGATGGCCGACGCCGGGATCGCCCTGGACGACATCCGTGACGCCTTTACCACCGGCACGGCTTCCGCCGGTGCGGACAGCGCAGTAGGTATCGCGGGCATCCTGGAGCGGTTGGAGGAAACCCTCGCCGAGCAGGAGGCGGAATTGCGGCGGCAACGGACCGCCGTGCGGCGGATGCGCGCCGAAGGCAGCCGGATGGGCCTGCTCTCCGACTTTGTCACCGACCGCCTCAAGAGCCTGCCCGAGGGCTCTCTGCGTCAGGCGGACCTGGACAGTCTGCTGGTGACCGAGCGGATCTTCGGCCCGCTCGGCGCGGCCGTCCAGGCCACCCGCTTCATCGTCCTGGCCACGCATCCCACCCTGCGGGAGGACTCCGACCGCATCGATGACGCCGAGGAGGCACTCGACGACAGCGTCGCCGTCGATGATCCACGGGTGGCTCAAGTGGCCGTCGAGCGGCACGCCTTCGAAAGCGCCCTGCAGGCCGTCATCGAGGAGTCCGGCCTGGGGAAGGACGACGATGCCCTCTTCGACGCCTGGGACACTCTGCACCCTGCTACCGCCGATGACGAGGCCGACCTCGGCTCTGGCAGGCGGGAGGCCGACTCCATGAGCGCGTTCGAAGCCATCGGCAAGATGCCCTACGACTTCTCCCCAGCCCGCCTGCGCTATATGGAACTGGCCGAAGAACTCTCCGCCCAGGACTCACCCGCTACCTGAAACACGGCCCAGGCCCTGTCCGGCCGAGCGCCTCTCGTGTGGATCCTGCCGGGCTCGCCCCCTAGTACCCCTACGACCCCCTGTGTGCCGACGGGCGAGCGTTTGCCGGGCGGGCGTCGGGTACGACTGAGCGCATGATCTTCCATCTGCTTCCCCTCGACGACTGGCGACGCGCGCCGGACCAGCCGTACGCACCCGCGTCGCTCGCCACCGACGGTTTCATCCACTGCTCCCCGGACGAGCCGGTCACCCTGGCCATCGCCAACGCGTTCTACCGCGACACGGCCCGTCCCCTGCTGGCGCTGCTCATAGGCGAGGATGCGCTGGAGCCGCGGCTGGTCTGGCAGCAGGCCGAGAAGGCGCCGCCCGGGGTCGCGGACGACACACGGTTCCCGCATGTGTACGGCCCCCTCAACCGCGGCGCGGTGAACGAGATTCAGAAGGTCGAGTGGGATGCGACCGGTGCCGCGGTGGCACTCGTACCCGCGGAGGTCTAGCCGGCGGTGCGCTTACGGCCGGCCCAACAGGCGACCTGGGCCCTTTCGTTGGGATCGCTGCCGACGCGACCGGTGACCACACCGCGGCCCACAACGGGTGCGGCCCGCGACTCGCCGGTCAACCGCCGTGGCCGACAACGGCGGTGACGCGGATCTCGACGCGCATTCCCGGGGCGCCGAGAGCCGGCACCCCGACCTGCGTCCAGATGGGCGCGCGGTCGCCCATGCGTCGGCGGAACTGCTCCACCATGACCCGGTTGTGGGCCTCGCCGATGGAGTCCGCGGCACTGGGGACGTGGTACGAGTTCACGGCGATGACGTCGCGCCAGCCGGCGCCGGCCGTGGCGAGGGCATCTTGGCGTAGCCGCGGACGAAGTCGTTCAGCTCTTCCTCGGTGAAGCGCAGCTCGATGCCGGCACCCTCGGGCTTGTTGTCGCGAAGGGCGAAGGCGGAGGCCGCGCCGGGGATCGTGCCAAGCTCGACGCACGATTCGTGCTCGCCTCCAAGGTTGCCGCCGCAGAAGTTCTGGAACGCTGCGCCCTCGATCGGGAGGCTGTAGAGGGAACTCATGGGATGGTCCTCCTGGTGCGTTGAACGTGCGGAGATTCGTTCTCCGGGCCGTCGTGCACTGGCACCGCTTCGAGCGGGTCAGCCCCCTCCCCAGCCTCCGGAGGGCGTTCAGCTACTCCGCGCGTCATAGACCTGGCCATCTCGCGTCACCCTGTAGACCTGGATGGTGTCCGGCCCAGACAGAGCACCTGGTCTGGGCTGTGAGGGTGTGACGCTCGTGGCTTCCCCTCGCGCTATGCCGGTGAGTTCTGACACGAACGTAGGACCGGAGTCGGCCAACTCTCAAGCAGATTGTGCGAGTTTGCAGCAGATGCGTTGACCAGGTCGCATACCTCGCCGAGCATCGGAATATCGCGCAAACTCGCGCAAGGCAGCGGACGGGAGAGCAGCCATGAAGCTACGGTTCCTTGGTAAGAACTCCACCCCCGCCCTGTACGCCAGCGACCAGGACAGCTACGTCGTCCAGGGCTGGAAGGTCTACGCGAACGACCTGTTGATGCGGCTCGAAGTCCCCGAAGGACACACGGTCGTTGAGGTGCCCACTGAGCTCTTCGAGCACCTGAGAAAGGACGGCCTGCCGTCCGGCGAGATCAAAAGCTTCGCGGCCCCGATCATGCTTCTCACCGACCAGGGAACATGCATCGTTCAGGGCCCGCAGATGCACGACGTCGAAGCCCTGAGTCAGATGCGAATGCCCGATTATGAGACCTGCATCGAGGTGCCGAAGTCCTCGATCACGGCCCTGCTGGAGGAGAACAGTGGACCTGATCACCAGCGCGCAGCGTGACGAGCTGTTCAACAGCTTCGAACGGGATGCCTTCCACCTGGAGCTACGGGACGACTACGGCTCCCCTGTCGAGGACACGCCCTATGCCCGCTGGCAGCGAGGCGAGTCCGACGACTACGCCTGGCTGGATCCGTGGATGACGCTCATAAAGCGCGCCACCAGTGAGGGCAAATCGGTGCGCCGGGTACGCGTCATCACGGAGCCACACTCCCAGTACGTCAGGTGGGAACACTCGTTGACCCGGCTCAATTTGGAGGCCGGAGAGGACATCCGGTGGATGCCACGGCACCAGTTGCCAGAAGGCGTCGCCTTCCCCGCGGCCGGCAACGACTGGTGGCTCTTCGATGACCGTCTCCTCGCCGTAGGCCACTTCGCCCCGGACGGCCGGGTCCTCGGCTCCGAGCTGATCGAGGATCCGGAGACTGTGGCGGAGTGCATACGCGTGCGAGATCTCCTCTGGACCATTGCTACCCCACACCCCGAGTACAAGCCCTGAACTATCCGTGAGCACTGAAGCACAGTCACAGCGAGAGGCGTTGGGTGCCCGGCTACGGGGCTTCCGCAAGGACGCGGAGTTCTCAAGTGGCCGGGCATTCGCCCAGGCGACAGGTTGGGCAGAGTCCAAGGTCTCTCGGATCGAGAACGGCCGGCAGAACGCCAGCGAGGACGACATTCGCCTTTGGTGTGCCCTTACCGATACCCAGGAGCACGTTGGCGATCTCATCGCCACAGCCCGACACATCGAGGAACTGTGGCTGGAGTGGCGCCGGCAGCTGGCCACCGGTGCAGCACCGAGACAGCAGAAGGCGCTGCCGGTCTACTCCAAGACAAAGGTATTTCGCATCTGGCATCCAACGCTGATTTGGGGGTCTCTCCAGACGGCGGAGTACGCAACGGAGACCTTCAGGCAGGTGATCGAGTACTACGGCATTCCAGATGACATGGAAGCTGCGGTCGCGAAACGGCTGGAGAGGCAGAAGTACCTGCACCAAGGCGACCGCATCTTCAACGTGTTGCTCGCCGAGCAAGCTATCTACAGCAACTTCGGCGGGCCGGACGTGATGGTCGCGCAGTTGGATCGCCTTCTCGCGATCATGGGACTGCCGAGACTGAGTCTCGGCCTGATTCCGAAGGCGGCGCCGATGCACATCTGGCCCGGCAACTCCTTCTCCATGTTCGACGACAAGCTCGTTCTCGTGGAGACCTACTCCGCCGAGCTCTCGGTGACGCAACCCCGGGAGATCGCTCTATACGCGAAGGCGTTCAAGCTCTTGAAGCGCTCGGCTGTCTACGGCGAGAGGGCCAGGGCACTCATCGCGCAGGCTATTCAGCACCACGACCGGCGCTAACAACCCACCGGGGAGACGACCCATGTCGGAAACACCGAACTAGCACACAAGCTCCTATACCAGCACCGAGAACTGCGTTGAAGTCGCCGACAACGACCCCAGGGTCATCAGAGTCCGCGACAGCAAGCGTCGCGAAGGGGCCATCATGGACATCAGCCCCGCCAGCTGGCATGCCTTCGCTGACTACGCGAAAATTCAGGCGGTCTAGAGCACACCAACCCAAAACAATGAAAAGCGCCCCCGCGCCCGGCTCGTAGCCGGGCGCGGGGGCGTACTGCGCTCAGGGGTTGCCGAGTTACCAGGCGGCGGCGAACGCAGCAGCCACGGCAGCGAGCGCCTCGATGATCCGCCACGGCCATCTGTTGGCTTCGAGGCGACAGATGCGGTGATGGTGTGGCCTTGGTCGTTGCCGTAGATGGTGACGGTGTGGGCGAGCGTGCTGACCATGTCCAGGCCCCGGCCGCGCAGAGCGTCCTCAACTGCGTGCGTGACCTTCGGGGCGGTGTCGCTGCGCCCGGCGTCCGTGACCGAGACAGCAATGACGTGCTCGGAGAGGGCGAGCCCGACGTGGAAGACGCCGGTCTCGGTGCCGCTGGCGGTGTAGAGGAGCGCGTTCGTGCCCAGTTCGCTGACGATCAGGACCACGTCGTCGGCGCTGGGGTGGCCCCTGAGGATGTCGCGGGTCCATCTCCACGCCCGTAACACCCCCATCGCCCAACCCAACCCCGGCCCCGGCGGCATCTACGCCCGCCTCGAAGAACTCGGCCACCAACTCGACCACTTCGACGAGGAAATCCGCGCCCGGATGCCTACACCGCAAGAGGTCAAGACGCTCCAACTCGCCTCCGGCGTACCGGTGATCCATCTGATCCGTACCGCGTTCGACACCAAGGGCCGCGCAGTGGAGATATGCGACACCGTCATGGCCGCCGACGCCTGCATCCTCAACTACCACCTGCCCGCCACCTGACAACCCGAAGAGCGTTGCGGAGGACAGGTACCGCCTCTATTGGTCAGATCGACGCTAAGTCGCCGAACTCTGCTGCCTTCGAGGTTCGTTCTGCAATGCTGGAGGCCGATTGAGAGGGGCCACAGCGATGCAGTGGAAGATCCACGGGGAACGTCCGATCTACGAGAACAGCTGGGTGAACCTATGGCTCACCGACGTCGAGACGCCGGATGGGAACCGCTGGGAGCACCACGTAGTCAAGCTCCGGCACCTGGCCGTGGCCGCCGTGGTCAACGAACGGCGCGAGGTTCTGATGATGTGGCGACACCGCTTCATCACGAATGCCTGGGCGTGGGAACTGCCCATGGGCTTGGTCGAGGAGGGCGAGACGCCAGCTGAAGCTGCTGCCCGTGAGGTGCTGGAGGAGACTGGCTGGCGGCCCGGTCCTATCAAGTCGCTGATCTATGCCGAGCCGGCCAACGGCATCACCGACTCCCAGCACCACGTCTTCCGGGCCGACGGAGCGACGTACGAGGGACCGCCGACCGAGAAGAACGAGTCGGATCGCATCGAGTGGATCCCGCTGGCCGACGTGCGGGGCATGATCGACCGTCGCGAGATCGTCAGCAGCGGCTCCCTGATCGGGCTGCTGTACCTGCTTATGGACGAGGCGATCCGCTGACCTGGCGTGCAGCACTTCCCGGAGCCGGGCCTCGAACGCCACCGCGGCCGGTCCCGACGGAAGGGTTCCAACTGCTCGTAGAACTCCCTCAGGTGGCCGGCGACTCGTTGTGAGTTGACGGCCGCCGCCGGGGCCAGCGCATCCATGGCCGTGTGGCAGTGCGCCGTCGTTGCCGTGACGGTTGCCGTCACCTTTTGACCTCAGGCGCAAGCCCCGAGTCGGTGGGCGGGCCGGTCCACAGCGGCAGAACCACTTGTCGCGCGATCACGGCCCCGAGGCCAATTCCCGGAAGAAGAAACGCCTCTTCCCGGTTCACGTGGCGGGGATCCCGATCCATCCGCTCTCGCATGCCATGCACCCATCTGCCCCACGCCACGCCCACCAACGATTTCCTCGACCCGAGGCTGAATAGCGAATTTCCGTAGATCACCCGTTTGCGCCCCATCACTGCGCACTTTTTAGTGTTATATCCCAACGACAGAAAAAGACGGTCTGTGCAATCCGGGAAGTGCCCGCTATGCCACCGTCCCACTCAGGAGTTGGTCTCTCGATGACGCTTGATTTTCCTGTCGTGACGCTAAGACGCACGATGTCGACCTGGGCCTCGTCGGTGCTCACTTTGGTGCTCACCGCCACTGTGATCGCCGCTACGTCGACGCAGGCGGTTGCCCTCGCCACACCTGTGCCTCTGGGTACGGCGACAAGTTTCGCGGTTCTGGCCGGTCAGTCCGTCACCAACACCGGTCCTTCGGTGATCACCGGAGACCTCGGCGTGAGTCCGGGAACGGCGATCAGCGGGTTCCCTCCGGGTCTGGTGAACGGGGTTCAGCACTCCGCGGACGCGGTTGCCCTTCAGGCCCAGACGGACCTGGTCGCGGCGTACAACAACGCCGCCGGACAGGCCACGAACGGCGCCCTTCCCCCGGACGCCGGTGGTCTGACCCTCGTTCCGGGCGTCTACACCTCCTCGTCGACGCTCGGGCTCACCGGCACCCTCACCCTGGACGCCCAGGGCGACCCCAACGCCGTCTGGGTGTTCCAGGTCGGTTCGGGTCTGACCACGGCGTCCGCCAGCCGAGTGCTCCTGATCAACGGCGCTTCGCCGTGCAATGTGTTCTGGCAGATCGGCAGTTCGGCCACGCTGGGCACCGGCACCACTTTCGTGGGCACCATCATGGCCCTGACCTCCATCTCGGTGACCACGAACGCGAGCATCGAAGGCCGGGCGCTGGCCCGTAATGGTTCGGTGACGCTGGACACCAACAGGATCACCCGCCCGCAGTGCGGCACCACCACCGGGGGGACCACGACCACCGGCACCACCACCGGTACGACAACCGGCACCACAACGGGCACCACCACCGGAACGACAACCGGCACCACCACCGGGGGGACCACAGGCAGCGCCACCAGCGGCACGCTCGCCGGGGTTCTCGGTGGACTGACCACAGGTGGAGTCACCAACGGCGGCGTTCTGGGAGGTGTCCTGACGGGAGGTGTCGTCGCGGGGAACACGGCCGGAAATATCTCGGGCGGGAATGTCACCGGTGGCAACACTGGTGGCCCCGTCACACCTCCTCACCACGGCAAGCCCGAGCACGGCAGGCCCGGCCACGGACACCACGGCAAGCCCGAGCACGGCAGGCCCGGCCACGGACACCACGGCAAGCCCGAGCACGGCAGGCCCGGCCACGGACACCACGGCAAGCCGGAGCACGGCAGGCCCGGTCACGGGGACCACGGCAAGCCGGGTGGCTGGGAAGGCCACGGCAAGCCGGAGCACGGCAAGCCCGAGCACGGTGACCACGGCAAGCCCGAGCACGGCAAGCCCGGCCACGAAGACCACGGCAAGCCTGTCGGCTGGGAAGGCCACCAGGGCTACGGCGACAAGCCGGACATGTCCGGCGACCAGGGCGGCGACAAGGTCCATGGTGACCAGCCCGGCGAGCACGAGGGCTTCAACGGTTAAGAGTGCGAGCAGGACCGGTGGGGGGGGGGGGGGGGGGGGGGGGGGGGGGGGGGGGGGCGCGCGGGGGGGGGGGGGGCGGCCCACAAAAAAAAAAAAAAGAGGGGAGGGGGGGGGGGGGGGGGGGGGGGGGGGGGGTGGTTGGGTGTG
>NZ_JBIVMZ010000005.1:146263-245594 GCF_044753355.1 Streptomyces sp. NPDC088400
CGCCGCCGTTAGTATTCCCGCGCCCCCCCCCCCCCGCGCGGGCCCCCCCCCCCCCCCCCCCCGCCCCCCCCCCCCCCCCCCCCCCCCCCACCGGTGAAAATCCAGGAAATACGCAGATGAACAGCCGAGTCGGGAAGGCCGGGTGGGGCTGTGCCGGGTGTCTTTGAATCAGTGGATGTGAAGGGCAGGGAGCAGACAGGTGGTGGTCCGACCACACCAGGATCGTCCGGAGAATTACTCGCGGCCCACGGCCCGTCAAAGCCACCCGGTCCGCTGAAGGCAGGACTGGGTGCGGCAGTGGTGCTGTGCCTGGCGATTTCTCTGATCCATGTGCTGATGATGTTTCTGCATGTGGCCCCTCCCAACCCCGTTTCCCAGCAGTTCAGTCGGCAGGTCAACGCGTGGGTCTATCCGTTGTTCGAGCAGAACTGGCGGCTGTTCGCACCGGAACCCGAATCGGTCAACCGGCAGATCTCCGCGAGAACCGCGCACCTCACCGCGGACGGCACCGTGCGGGTGAGCAATTGGTTCGACCTGAGCGCGGTTGACAATTCAGCGACCGAGCACAACGTTCTCCCGAGCCATACGACTCAGAACATGCTGCGCCGGGCCTGGACCACTTACACCGAACTGCACGGCACCGATGACGAACCGCGTACCGAGCGCGCCGTGATGATCCAGAAGTATCTGCGCAATATCGCGGCGGCCCGTGTCACTTCCCATCACCGTGGTGCCTTCGAGTCCATTCAACTTCGCGTCACCAGCCTGCCCATCGCCCCGCCCGCCACAGCGAATGGCGACCGCCCGGCGGCCAGGACAGCACCGGCGCCGAGCGACATCCGTGTCCTCCCCTGGTGGAAGGTGACCCCCGATGGGAACTGAACAAGAGCCGGTCGCGGCATCCGTACCCCGTCCCCGCTCCCGCCCCCGATGGCGCGCGGACAACTCGCGGCTTCTCCACCGGGCCGGTGCGCTCTTGGCCGCGCTGACCGAGCGGCCCGTGTCCCTGTACGCCACGGCGGTGCTGCGCATCGGGTACGGCCTGCTCTACCTCGTCTTCCTGCTGCGCGAGTTCCCGCACCGCGACGAGATCTGGGGGCCGGATTCAGCGTGGACGCCGACGCTGGCGAAGCAGCTGTTCGACCAGACGGAATGGGCGAGCCTCCTGACGCTGTCCGACAACAGGGCGTACTTCGAGGTCTGCTACGCGGTGGCCGTCGTGACGTCCGCACTCTTCATGCTGGGCTGGCGCACCAGAGCCGTGTCCGTGCTGTTCGCGGTGGTGGTGGCCTCGTTCCACGCCCGGTCGATCTTCATGACGGACGGAGGAGACAACCTCATCCTCCTCATGGCCGTCTACCTCGTCTTCACCGCCTGCGGCCGACGCTGGTCCCTCGACGCGCGCAGGTCCCGGCTCCGAGCCTCCCAGGACAGAGCCCCGAAGCGGCCGGCCGACTCGCACAGAACCGGACTTACGGGTCAACTCGGTGACGCGCGGCACACGTTGGTGACTGTCCTGCACAACTGCGGCATGTTCGTCATCGCCGCCCAGATCTGCATCCTCTACGGCTCCGCCGGTCTGTACAAGGTGCAGGGCACCGCCTGGGGCAACGGCTCGGCCCTCCACTACGTACTGAACCTCGACCTGTTCCGGCCCTGGCCCGCACTGTCCCTCATGGCGGACGACCACGTGACGCTGATCGCCATCGTCAGCTATGTGACCGTCCTGCTGCAGGTCGCCTTCCCGTTCGTCCTGTTCGGCCGGCTCAAGTACCCCGTCCTGGCGATGCTGCTGGGCATGCATATCGGCATCGGGGTATTCATGGGGCTGCCGCTCTTCTCCGGCGCGATGATCATCGCGGATGCCGCGTTCCTCCCGGACCGCTTCTACCAGTCCCTGGCGCGGCTGTGGCGCCGTACCACGCGGCGGACAGAGACCACCGGGACCGACTCACCAGCCGAAGGCACCGCGAACGTCCCGTCGCAGCTCGGCCCCGCCGTCGTACAGAGGACGGGCTGACTGTCGGGTACCGACGGCGCCTGTCCGTCCCGGACTCCCGGGCGGTTGCCGGCGAACACCACCGTCAAGGCAGAAACCAGAGGCCCTGTGGATTGCTCCACAGGGCCTCTGAGCTGCTGTGCACTCGGCAGGATTCGAACCTGCAACCTTCTGATCCGGAGTTCTATGTGGACCGGTCAGTGACGGCCATACGGCCACGGCAAGGCTTCTGGGGTCGGTGCGGGACGCCGACGGTCGGTGAAGGTCGCTGTACCGCAGGGATGTCAGGGACGGTTGCTGGTGGCCGGACGCACATGAGGGGCTCCGGCAGCCACCATGATCCCCGCCAACACGACGGAGCTGCCCGCCGCTGCCGCTGCCGTCACCCGAACCCCCAGCGGTACGTCGTCCACTGCTCTACGCTCTCCGTCTTCCATGACGCACAGGGTGCGCAGCGTGAGGAATTGGACGTCATAGTCCGTCGCCCCCTTCAGCTGGCTCATACACGGGTGGTTGTAGGGGAGCGGAGCCGAGTTCGTCCCGCCATCCTGCGCCACGGACACGGTCAACATCAGATTGATGGCCCCCAACGAGTAAAAGGCCGTAGCCGTGGCCGCACAGGCAAGAGCGCCGGCAACGACCACACGGCGCCATCCGGACCAGTCCCGGTTCCCCGGCAGGACAATTCTGAGGCACCGGAGCAGCAAGAACACGACCATCGCGATGGCAGCCAGAAGTACCGCCGGTACCAGGAGGATCACGGCAACCCCTTCTACTGGGCTCGGTTACTCACGGTCATCTAGCCCGCAACCATCCGGCCTCGACGTCAACTGTGGTTGTGGAGGGGGCCAGCCGTGTTCGAGTCGGGCCAGGGCGGGACCAGTCCACGGCGGTGCACCAAGACGAGTCATTCCGAAGTTCCGTCTGCCCCTGCGGCGCCCAGCACGCACGCTCGCAGCGTTGCCGAAATGCCCTGGTAGCTCCGCACCCCCGGCTCCGGGACGTTGCCGTCAACTACTGCCGTCAAAGCAAAAAGTCAGAGGCCCTGTGGATTGCTCCACAGGGCCTCTGAGCTGCTGTGCACTCGGCAGGATTCGAACCTGCAACCTTCTGATCCGTAGTCAGATGCTCTATCCGTTAAGCTACGAGTGCTTGGCGTTCCGGGCTTTTTCTTCCCGGTCGGCGTTGCGAGAACAACATTACATGACCTGCGCCGTCAGATGAAATCCGTTAGCCAGACCATGGCTGACCTGCGAAAACACCTCAGAATCGGCCCGGAGTACCCGGAGTGTCCACGGCCTCCCCGAGCCGTTCAACGACCGAAGCCCCAGCCGTAGGGCCGGGGCTTCGGTGATCAACACGCGGAGGCGGAGGGATTTGAACCCTCGATGGGCTTTAAGACCCAAACCGCATTAGCAGTGCGGCGCCATAGACCGGACTAGGCGACGCCTCCAGCTACATCCGCGCTTGCGCGAATGGTGCGTGCAGATGATGACACAGCCGGGTGGGCTGTCACCAATCGGTTCTCACGGTACTAGGCAGGCGGGCCGTAGAGCAAAGCACCTCCCGGGTGCGCAACGCATGGGGCCCACGCGCGTTAGAGATGCCGGGACGCCGTCCCCCGGATCCGTAGAGATCGGTAACCCTTCAGGAGCTTCCATGCTGCGTCGCCTCGTCTGCACCGCCGCCGCCTCCGTCGCCATGTCCGCCGTCGCGCTGGGCACCGTCGCACCCGCCGCCTCCGCCGATGCCTTCGCCAGTACCTCCACCGTTCCGCTCACGCAGTTCACGCGGCCGGCGCAGATCGCGCCTCTCGCGCCGATCGCACACCGCGCGCCGCTGCCCCTGCCCCTGCCCCTGCCCCAGGAGCGCGAAGGGCGTGGGGGGCGCGAAGGGGGACTGAAGGCTCAGGACGCGTTCAGCGTCACCGTCGCGGGCCTCAAGACCAAGGCCGCCCCGGCGACCTACCAGCTGAGGTGCGGGCCGGCCGGTGGGTCGCATCCGCAGGCCCGGTCCGCGTGCAACCGGCTCGTGGAGCTGGCCGCCGACGGGAAGGATCCGTTCGCGCCGGTGGCCAAGGGCACGCTGTGCACGATGCAGCACGGCGGTGACGCCACCGCGCGCGTCGCCGGCACCTGGAAGGGCCGGAGCGTCAAGGCCGCCTTCAACCAGCAGAACGGATGCGAGATCGCCCGCTGGCGGACGCTGGAGCCGTTCCTGCCCAGCGCCACCTCGTAGGAGTTGCCGGAACCAGTCGTAGTCGGTCATCGGTCATCGTTGGCCGGTCATCGGTCATCGTTGGCCGGTCATCGGCGGTCGCGGCGGTTCGTCGCAGGTCGGGTCGCCGTCGGCCTCCGAAAGCCGGCCCTCGGAATACGTGCAGGTAGCGGGGTTCAAGACGGATTGCGGACCGGTGACCTGGGTATGAGCTGCCGGTGGCACAAGCCATCCGCACACAACCCCTGCGAGAGCTCCCGCTCATCCGCCGCCGGGGTCACCGTTCCAGCCCTTAGACTCCCTTCAGTGACAGGCCAGGACCCGAGGGGCAAGATGGGTGCGGCCGTCCGCAAGGTGCAGTAGGTCAGGGAAGGAAGCGTCTCGTGAGCAGCAGGCCATCCCGGGGCGCTGCTCGCCTCGCGGCGATACTCGACGCACTGCCTGACGGCTTGGTGCTCGTCAACGCCAACGGCACGATCGTCAACGCCAACACCATCGCGCTGGAAATGTTCGAGACGCCCGGCACCGCGCTGGTCGGTCGCGGGCTGCTCGATCTGCTGCCGGAGTTCGACTCCAAGCTGATCCCCGGTTCGATGCGCCGCCCCGCTTCGGCGGACGCCCGTGGGCGTACGAAGCCGACGCGGATGATGGCGCGGCGTACGGACGGCGGTGAGTTCCCGGCCGAAGTCACCAGCGCGAGCCTGGAGGACGGCCGGGACGCCTACAACGACTCGCACAGTTACACCGGCGACGAGCTGCTGATGCTGGTCGTACGGGATCTGTCCGGGACCATGGACACCGAGGCGGAGCTGGCGCGTTCGCAGCGGCAGACCGAGATGATCCTGCGGGCCGCGTCGGAGGGCGTCGTCGGTACGGACACCGACGGCCGGGTCGTGCTCGTCAACCCCGCCGCCGCCCAGATCCTCGGCTTCCGCGCCAGCGACCTGGGTGGCCACGAGCTGCACCCGCTGATCCTGCACTCACGCGCCGACGGCGAGCCGTTCCCGTACTCGGACTCGCCGCTCGCCGACACGCTCAGGTCGGGGCGCAAGCACCGGGTGCGCGGGCAGGTGCTGTGGGCGAAGAGCGGCAAGCAGGTGCCGGTCGACCTGACGACCGCGCCGGTACGGGACGGGGACCAGCTCGTCGGCGCCGTGATGACCTTCACCGACCGGCGTCCGTACGACGAACTCAGCGAGCAGCACACCACCGAACTGGCCGAGGCGGCCGAACAGCACGCGGCGGAGCTGACGGAGACGACGGTCCGCCTCACCACCGAGCTGGCCGAGACGACCGACCGGCTCACCGCCGAACTCGCCGAGACGACCGACCGCCTCACCGCCGAACTCGCCGCCGCCGACGAACGGCACGCGGCGGAACTCGCCGACCGCAGTGACCGGTACGCGGCCGAGATCGAGGAACTGACGGAGCGGTACGGGGAGACAGCCGACCGGCACTCCCAGCTGACCGCCGTCCTCGGCGAATCGCTGCGCGGGCCGCTGGAGGAGCTGCGCGGCGAACTGACCACGCTCGCCGCCGATCCGGCCGGGCAGCTGTGGCCCGAGGCCAACCAGATCCTGCATCATCTGGCCGCCGGTTACTCCCGGATGACGACGCTCGTGGACAACGTCCTCGGGTACCAGAAGCTTGACGTCGGCACGGAACAGCTGGCCAAGACGAACACCCTGCTCGACGGGGTCGTGGCGGCCGGTGTGGAGGGCGCGGTCGAGCTGATCGGGCCCGGCCGGGCGCAGTTCGCGGTGCATGCCCCGCCGATCGAGGCCGAGGTGGACGGCGGACGGCTGGCCACGGCGCTCGCGCATCTGGTCGCCGATGTGGCCGGGGTCGACTCGACCGGCCGGGCCCGGGTGGTGCCGGGCGGCGGTTACGTCGACTCGACGATCGTGGTGGCGGCGGCGCAGCGCGGCAATGTCGTACGGATCGAGGTGCGCGGGCCGTTCGCCGGTGGCGATCCGGTGCATGAACCGATCGTGCGCGGGATCGTACGGGCCCACGGTGGCGTGCTCCAGACGCACGAGGTGCCGGGCATGAGCGGCAGCGCGTACGTACTGGAGCTGCCGCTCGGCGACGGCGCGGGTACGGTCCAGACGCCCGCCCAGGCGCCGTCGGCACAGCCCGCGCTGCCTGCCCAGGCCTCACCGTCCCCGCAGTCTTCGTCGTCCTCGCAGTCTTCGTCGTCCTCACCGTCCTCGCAGCAGCGCGGTCCGGGGACCTCGGCGGGTGGCCGGCGGCGCGCGCGGAGGGCGTCCACGGACGCGTTCCTCGACGGGCCGGTGGAGACACCCGGCGAGCGCGAACCGACGGGACGGCGCCGGGCGCGCGCGGCCGGCGGCGCCGAGGACACCACGGCCTCCGAACAGGACAGCCAGGGCGGTCAGGACAGCCAGGGTGGTCAGGGCAGTCTGGGCGGTGGGAGCGGTCAGGACAGTCAGGCCGGCCAAGGTGGTCAGCTGATTCCGGCGCAGGACTCCGGTCCGGGCGGCGGCACCGGCCGTCGGCGTGGGCGCCCGAGCCCGGCGGAGGAATCCCCGGCCCCCAGGCCGAATGCCGGGTCCCGCTTCGCCCTGCCCCCGGGCGCGCCGTCCGAAGGCTCGGTCGTCACGGCCGCCGAAGGGGCGCATCCGACCGGGCGCGCGGCGCTCGGCCAGGCCGTACCGCCCGGAGGGGTTCCTCCGGAGACCGCGGCGGGGACAGGGCGCCGGGCGCGGCGCGCACTGCCTGCCCTGCCCTCCGGTCCCGTGTCGCCCAGTCCGATCGCGACCCCCGGTCCCGTGGGGCCCGCCAGTGCCATCGCGCCCGAGGCGCCGGCCGAGGCCGCCTCGCCTTCCGTGCCCGCAGCGCCCCCGGCGGGGCCCGCGGCCCAGGGGCAGCTCCAGCCTTCGGGCGCGACGCCAGGGACGTATCCGGTTCCCTCGGCGGGCGCCTCCCCGGGGCAGCCCGCCGGGCGACGGGCCCGGCGCGCGCTGGCCCCCGCGCAGGAACGGCCCGCCCCCGCACCGGCCGAGGAGGGCCCCCGGAGCGCGTTCGCGCTGCCGCCCGCCGCTGCCGACCGGACGCCTTCCCCGGCCCAGTCCGCCGGGCCCGCCGGGCCCATCCGGCCGACCGCCGACGGCTCGGTGCTGGGCCACCACGACGCCGTACGGGACGCTGTACGGACGGAGCCGGACGCCGATCACACCCCGCCCCAGGCGCACCCCTTGCCACCGGGGCGGCGCCGGGCGCGCAGTGCCCCCGCTCCGGCGCCCGAGTGGCCCGAGAGCGGTACTCCCGGTCAGGGACTCGCCTGGCCTGCGGCGGAGGACCAGATCGAAGGGGTCGAAGGGGTCGAAGGGGTCGAAGAGCCCGTCGAGCTCGACACCGGCGCCATGGCCGTCGACCCGCACGGCTGGGCGGGACCCGGTCAGGACGCCCCCGGCCGGGGCGCGGGCCTGGCGACCAACGGGCAGGGACTGCCGGCCTCTTCGGGCTTCGGCATGATGCCCGGCCCGCCCGGCTGGCCCGACGCCCCCGAGCCGAGCAGCGGCACCGACGGTGCCGGTCAGGGCGAATACGGCGCCGGGAACGGCCCGGCCGCCCGCCCCCACGCCCACGAAACGGACAGCCGTACGGACCTTCGTACGAACGGTGGCACCGGCAGCATTCCGACCGGCCAGACATCCCCGGCCCCTGGGGCCCCAGGGGCCGGGCAGACCGGACAGGCCGCACAGGCCTCTGAGGCCACTTCCGCCTCGTCCGCCGCTTCGGCCGCTTCTTCGGAGTCGTCCCTTCCGGATCCCCGGCTCGGCGCTCACCAGCCGCTGCCGCCCGCACAGCCCCTCCCCGAAGAGACACCGGCGCCGCCGACGGCACCGATCCCGCCCGACTCGACCATGGGACGCGCCTTCAACGTGCGCACTCTCGGCCAGGGCATGCCCTTCGTCCAGCCGCAGACGCAGCCCCAGGCGCAGAACCAGACGCAGGGCAAGGCACCCGGGCAGGGGCAGGCGCAGGGCAAGGCTCCGGGACAGCCGCAGTCCCTCGGCTCCGGCAGGCGCCGGAAGCTGGGCACTCCGCCCGACGGCACCGAGCGCGCCGCCGAACGCCCCGAGCCGACTGCCAAGCCCCACCCGCAACTTCACGCGCAGCCTCATCAGGGCCAACAGCCCCCGTCACAAACGGGCGTGGGCACACGCACAGGCGCAGGCCCCCGCACCGGCGCCTCCCAAACCGCCCAGGCCGCCCAGGCCGCGCAGGCCTCCCAAGGCGGTTCGCGGCTGCCCGCCGCGTACTCCGAGGGACGGTCGTACGCGATAGGAGCGCCCGACGAGGGCGCCGAGGGCCCCGAGCCGCTGGACGGTCCCGGCGGCGCGGTCGAGGTCGCCAACCGCCCGCAGCCGCAGCCCGTCGACGACGAACTCCCCCCGGAGCCGCTCGACAACCCCCGGCGGCTGCTGGTCTGGCCCGCGCCGGACGTCGCCACCCAGCACGCGCTGAGCTCCCGCGGCTACCGTCCGGTGATCGTGCACTCCCGTGAGGAGGTCGACGCCCAGATCGCCGCGTTCCCCGCGGCGCTCTTCGTCGACCCGCTGACCGGACCGATCACCCGTACCGCCCTCCAGTCGCTGCGCCAGGCCGCGGTCGCCGCCGAGGTCCCCGTCCTGGTGACGTCGGGTCTGGGCCAGGCGACCCGCGAAGCGGCGTACGGCGCGGACCCGGCCGTACTCCTCAAGGCCCTGGCACCGCGCGACAGCGAACAGCACCCGTCACGGGTCCTGTTGATCGAGGAGCACGACGAGATCGCGGTCGCGCTGACGGAGACGCTGGAGCGGCGCCTCATGCAGGTGGCACGGGCGTCCACCGACGAGGAAGCGGTCCACCTGGCCACCCAGATGCGGCCGAACCTGGTGGTCATGGACCTGATGCAGGTACGGCGCCGGCGCGCGGGGATCATCGACTGGCTGCGGGCGAACGGCCAGTTGAACCGGACCCCGCTGGTCATCTACACCTCGACCGGCATCAACGAGGCGGATCTGCCGCGGCTCGCGTCCGGCGAGACCGTACTGTTCCTCGCGGAACGCTCCACCAGCACCGAGGTGCAGTCCCGGATCGTCGACCTGCTCGCGAAGATCGGGACCAACTAGCCGCCGTACGCGTGCGTAGGAGAGGAGGCGGCGGCCCTGGGCCGCCGCCTCCTCTCCTACGCACGCGATTACAGCAACGGCTCGATCAGCGACCACAGTTCATCCGAGACGATCCACGGACGCTACTCCCTCACGATAGTTGTTTTGCCTACGCTGGAGCACTGGCTAGTCTGAGATCACACGTTACGGCTGATTGGAGGGGTGAGTTCGTGGATCCGGAGATGGCTGCGCTGGCGGGAACTGCAGGGACAACCCTGGTCTCATTATTGACGACTGAGGTGTGGCAGCGGGCCAGCGACAGTATTGTCTCGTTGTGGCGGCGCAGTCAGCCGGATCGGGCCGATGCCATCACTGCGGAGATCGACGCGACCCGCAATGACCTGATTGCCGCGCGGGCCGACGGCGATGCGGGCACGTCGGCTGAGCTGGGTGCGGAGTGGCAGGGCCGCATCCGGCGGCTGCTCGTGGCACATCCTGAGGCCGCCGACGGTCTGCGGGCGCTGCTCGCAGAGCTGGCCCCAGCGGCACCTGTGGCGCCTTCGGTGACGCAGCACGCCAGCGCCTCCGGGCATGCACGGGTCTACCAGGCCGGCCGCGACCAGAACTTCAACCATCGGTGACCCGCCACAACGACGCCCAGGCCGACGGCCAGGGCCGCATCTACCAGGCCTCCGGCGACCAGCACATCACCGAACACCACCACCACAGCCCCGACTGGAGCGGCCCGGACTCCGTACGCCGCCCCGCAGTCGGCCGTGCCCCGGTAGTGCTCCGTGACCGCACTGGAGAGATGGACCGCCTGCGCGCCGCCGTCGAACCCGGCATCGGCAACCGCGTCTATGTCCTGCACGGCCTCGGTGGTTGCGGGAAGACCGCCGTCGCCTACACGCTCTTCGACCACGCGACCATCCAGGTCGGCCGGATCGGCCTATGGGTCAACGCCTCCGACCCCGCCTCCCTCCGCGCTGGGATGCTTGCGGTGGCCGCCGACCGCGGTGCCACCGACGGCGAACTGATGGGCGCTCGCAGTGGACTACGCCCCGCAGCCGACCTTGTCTGGCAGCACCTTGACCGCTCCGACCGACCCTGGCTGCTTGTCCTCGACAACGCCGACGATCCCGCGATCCTCCGCGACGGCGGCTGGCTGCGCACCAGCCCGGTTGGCATCGTCATCGTCACCAGCCGACAAGCAGCAGCCCACTGGTGGCCCGGCGCCGAACTCCTCCAATTCGGCGTACTCCCACGTGACGAAGCCGCCCTGATTCTGCGCGATCTCGCACCCCACGCCGGGACAGTCGAGGACGCCGCAGAAGTCGCCGACCGTCTCGGCCGACTGCCGCTCGCGCTCACGCTCGCTGGTGGGTTCCTGGCCCACCAGGTGATCGATCCCTGGACCATGGCTGACTACGGCCGACGGCTCGAGGGCACAGAGGGCCTCGATCCCATCGAGCTGATCGACCAAGGCGCCGTGGGCGGCAGCGACTCACGTCACCTGCTCAGCCGCACCTGGCAGCTCTCCCTCGACGCCCTTGCCAACCAAGGCCTACCCGAAGCCGGCAGCCTGCTGCGCTTGCTCGCCTGCTGGGCGAGTGACCCGCTGCCACTCGCGCTGCTCCCAGGCGCCGAAATCGGCTCGGACCTGCCCGCGTTCCGTATCGAGTCAGCCCTTCGCGGACTACTCGACCAGTCCCTCACCGAGCTGGTGCCCGGTAGTGTGCGCTGCCTGCGCACCCACGGTGTGCTACTCGACAGCGTGATCCGAACCACAACCGCCGACCAGCGTGAGCTGCTCGCCGCAACGGCCGCCCGGCAACTCAAAACTGCGCTGCCGGAGGCTCCGGAACACGCAGCGCAGGATCCTCAAGTGAGCATGCTCGCCCCGCATGTGCTGGCGCTGCTGCGCCGGGTCGCGGACTGGCCGGTCGACCGAGTGGTTGTCGAGGAAGCCACCCAGTGCTCGTTGCGGCTCGTGGTTGCGCTACACCGCAGCGGCGACTACTCCTCGGCATTGACCGTCGCCAACAAAGCTGTCGAACTTACCAAGCGGCGTCTGTCTGAAGACCACCAGTTGGTTCTCAGGCTGCGTCAACGTGTCGGTCGGGCTTTGTACCGGCTCGGTCGATTCGAGGAAGCCGAGGACCTGCACCGCCATGTACTTGAAGCGTGCGAGCGCTCCTTCGGTTCTGCCGCCTTGGACACCCTTGAGAGCTGCCTGGGCCTGTCGCGGCCGCTGTGGCAACTTGGGCACGAATCTGAGGCAATGCCGCTGATACGGCGGGCCATGACAGGCCGGACCGAGGTGCTGGGATCCGTCCACCCGTTAACGCTCGTCGCGCGGACGTACCTCTTGGAAGTAGCCCCAGGACCAGAGCTGGACGAGGAAGTAGCCATGGGGCAAACCCTCGTTGCGGATTGTCACCGAGCAGCCGGGGAGCAGCATTCGATCACGCTGGCGGCTGAACTCAACCAGGCGGATCTCCTCCGTCGCGCAGGGCAGGCTGCCGAGGCGCTTCCCGGTGCCCGCAGGGCCTTTACAGCGCACGAGCAGCATTACGGGACCGAGTACCCGATCACATTGGCCGCTCGGACGCTGCTGAGCATCGTCCTATCGGAACTCGGCCAGTATGCGGAGGCGATCGAACATGCAGAGGCGGTGGTGGAGGGCCAGACCCGAGTGCTGGGCGCGTCCCATCCTTGGACGCTGGCGTCCCAGAAGCGTCTGGGCCAGTATCGAATCTCGCGCAGGCAGCCGTAGCACGGATGATGCCCGGCGTCCGTGCTAATGAGTAGGTGACCGTCGAGCCGCATAAGTCGCCGCAGCCGCCAGTTTGTGTCTGCACCCCGCTCGCGCGGGGATGTTCGGTCCGGCTGGCGAAAACCCACGCAGAATTCGGCCCCGATCTATAACCAGTAGCAGACGACAGCCCCGGCTGCCCAAGCATCAACGATGACTTTGGAATCATGCTCCCTCCACACAAGCGGAGATATCCCGGAACTCCTCGACGACACCGAAGGGGAAAATTGACACAAAGTAGGGCTAGTGGGGCTTTAACCCACGGTGACATCGCTGCTACAACGGCTTTCAAGGACGTCCCCTTGGGCCGCTCGGGTAGCCCAGCCTTGCCACGCGGAGCGGCTACAGCCTACCGGTCGTGGCCGGTCTCGGGGGCCGTTGGTCGGTCCCTGGGGTCTTCGTGTGGATCCGGCCGCCATGGCGGAGCTCTGGTGACCGGCGACAACGCGGCAAGCCACGGTGCCGGGGCTCGCGAGCCCCGGCACCGTCCGAACGAAGAGCGCTAGCCGCGGCTCTTGAACTCCGCCGTGCCCAGGGTGGTGAACCAGCCGCGGATCTTGTCGACGTCGTCGGTGGTCGCGAGGGAGAGCAGGAGCAGGATGCGGGCCTTCTGGGCGCCGAGGTCCGCCGCGCCGATCACCGAGCCGTCCGCCTTGTCGTCGTAGACGGCGCCGTTGCCCGTACGGGTGGTGGAGGCGAAGACCATGTCCTTCTTCTCGACGGCCTCGTCACGCGCCTTGGTCATCGCCGGTGAGATGCCGCCCGCGCCCGTGCCCGCGGTGACGACCCCGGCCGCGCCGGAGTCGGCGAACGCCTTGATGGCCTCGCCGCCCGCGTCCTGGTAGCTGTAGGCGATCTCGACCTTCGGCAGGCTCTTTCCCGGGCCCGCGATCTTGTCGAGGTCGAACGGCGTCTTCCAGCCCGGCTTGCCGCACTTGTCCACCCGCGCGGGCGCCCTGTTGATCCGGACGCGGTCCTGGTCCACCACGCCCAGGGCGCCGCCGGCACCACTGTTGAACGTGTCCATGCGCAGCGCGTCCGACTTGCGGGCCTCGCGGGCGGCCTGTATCTCGTCGTTGAGCATGATGACGCTGCCGAAGCAGGTCGTCTTGCCGCTGGCGGCAAGCTGGATGGCGTTGTACAGATTCGCCGGGGCGTCGGTTCCGATGACGGTCCAGGGGCGCATCGATCCGGTCAGGATGACCGGCTTGTCGCTGCGGACGGTCAGGTCGAGCCAGTAGGCGAACTCCTCCATGGTGTCCGTCCCGGTGGTGACGACCGCCGCGTCTTTCGTACGCAGTTGTTCGTCGACCGTCCGGGTCAGCTTGCGGAAGTCGGCCATGGTGTAGGCACTCGACCCCTTGTTGCCGAACTGCACGGTGGAGACGTCGGCCACGCGGCCCACCTCGGGCCTGAGATCACCCACCAGCTTGGAGACGGGGAGTTTGCCCGACTCGTAATCCTGGAAGTCCACCCGGCTCTTGCTCACCCCGGCGATCGTTCCGCCGGTGCCGATGACCGCGACCTTGGGCAGCTCGGCCGGGGCCTTGCGCTGCTCGGCGGCGGTGGCCGTACCCGCGGTCAGGGCTATGACGGCCGTCAGCAGGACGGAGCGACGCAGCATTCCTCGCATAACAGAACTCTCTTTTCCGGGATCGACAGGAAGCTGGGGTTCCGGGATCGCCGGTACTGCCGTGATGCGCCCGGATCGGGTGGAGCCGAGCACAGTCTGGGGAAAGAGTGGCCGAGTCACGTTTCACGCTGCGCCGTCCCCGTTAATTCTGCGTTTCTCCTGCCTGCCGTGTTGCAACGACCACTGGAAACGCTCTCAGACCCGCACGACCTCCAACGCCCCCTCAGCGAAGCGTCCCCGCAACACCTTCTTGTCGAACTTCCCCACGCTCGTCTTGGGCACCTCGGCCACCACGGCCCACCGCTCCGGCAGCTGCCACCGTGCGATTCCGTTGGAGGCGAGGTGCTCACGAAGGGCGAGGAAATCGGCCGTGGCACCGTCCCGGAACACTACGGTGGCCAGCGGCCGCTCTCCCCATTTCTCATCCGGGACGGCCACGACGGCGGCCTCGGCAATGCCGGGGTGGGACATGAGCACGTTCTCCAGCTCGACCGACGAAATCCACTCGCCGCCCGACTTGATGACGTCTTTTGCCCGGTCGGTGAGGGTCAGGTATCCGTCGGGGGAGATCGTCCCCACGTCCCCCGTCTTCAGCCAACCGTCCTCGCTGAATTTGTCAGCCGGACGCGTGGACTCACCCTCTACCCCGCCGACGTACGCGCCCGTGACCCAGGGCCCGCGCACCTCCAGCTCACCGGCCGACGCACCGTCCCACGGAAGTTCTTCGCCGCCCGGACCGATGAGGCGTCCCTCGACGCCCGCCGGAAAGCGGCCCTGCGTAAGCCGGTAGGCGAACTCCTCCTCGGAACCGGGCGCCACCGTGGCCGGCGGCCTCGCCACCGTGCCCAGCGGCGACGTCTCCGTCATGCCCCAGGCGTGGAAGACCCGCATTCCGAGCTCGTCGAATGCCTTCATCAGGGACGGCGGGCACGCCGAGCCGCCGATCGTCACCTGAGTCAGGGTGCTGACGTCACGCGGTTTCGCGGTCAACTCGGCGAGCAGGCCCTGCCAGATGGTGGGGACGGCGGCGGCGTGCGTGGGCCTTTCGCGCTCGATCATTTCGGCGAGCGGGGCGGGCTGGAGGAATCGGTCGGGCATCAGCATATTGATGCCGGTCATGAACGCCGCATGCGGCAAACCCCAAGAATTACAATGAAATTGGGGCACGATCACAAGCGAGAGGTCCGCATCCGTCAGACCCATCGACTCGGCCATGTTGACCTGCATGGAGTGCAGATAGATGGACCGATGCGAATACGCGACCCCCTTGGGCTCCCCGGTGGTCCCGGATGTGTAGCAGAGCGAGGCCGCGCGCCGTTCGTCCAGCTCCGGCCAGTCATAGGCCGTAGGGTGCCCGGCGAGCAATTCCTCGTACTCGTGAACCCGCACGCCGGAAGCCGCGGACAATGCCGCACGGGCTTCGTCCGCCACCGCGCCGGAAACGACCACGTGCTCAAGCTGTGGCAAATTCGGGAGGAGCGGGAGCAGCAACCCGACCAATGAGCCATTGACCAAGATCACCTTGTCGCCGGCGTGGCGCGCAATGTAACTCAGCTGATCGGCCGGAAGCCGCAGATTCAGAGTGTGGAGAACCGCACCCATGGACGGCACAGCGAAGTACGCCTCCACATGCTCGGAGTTGTTCCACATCAGGGTTCCCGTAACGTCACCCTCGCCGACACCCAACCCACGGAGCGCGTGCGCCAGCCGCGCGGCACGTGCCCCCACTTCGGCGAAACTGCGGCGCTGTGGCTCGCTCCCGCCGGTCCAGGTGGTGACCTGTGACGTTCCATGTACGGTCATCCCGTGACGCAGGATGCGGGTCACAGTCAGCGGTACGTCCTGCATGGTGCTGAGCACGGCGTCCTCCCGGTGGGCGCTTGCGCTACGTGGCAGAAGAAGCAGAAGAGTTGCGCGAATTGTGCGCACGTACCGTCTGGTATGTCACTACCCAGGAGTAGAAACCGCCGTACGAACTCTCCGAAGCCCGCCTTGGACGCACCGCTCGGGAAACGCCAGGCATCACCTGGAAACGCCAGGTATCAAGCGCCGGGCATCAAACGCCGGGTCATCAGCGGACCGGTGAGAGCTCCGGGTCCTCGCGGAGCTTGCCGAGCGCACGCGACACCGCGCTCTTGACCGTGCCGACCGAGACGCCGAGCACCTCGGCGGTCTGGGTCTCGCTGAGATCCTCGTAGTACCGCAGGACGACCATCGCCCGCTGACGGTCGGGGAGTCTCATCACCGCGCGCCACATCGCGTCGTGGAGCACCTGCTGCTCGGCGGGGTCGGGCTCCGGCAGGCCCGCCGGCTCGGGCAGTTCCTCGCACGCGAACTCGTCGACCTTGCGCTTGCGCCACTGCGAGGTACGGGTGTTCAGCAGGGCGCGGCGGACGTAGCCGTCCAGGGCTCGGTGGTCCTGGATCCGGTCCCAGGCGACATACGTCTTGGTGAGGGCGGTCTGGAGCAGGTCCTCGGCGTCGCACGGGTTGGAGGTGAGCGAGCGCGCGGTCCGCAGCAGCACGGGCCCCCGCGCCCGTACATACGAGGAGAACGACGCGTAGCGCGGGTACTGAGCGAAGGTGACCTGCGGCGAGTGGGCCTGATGCGAGTAGGCCTGATGCGAGTAGGCCTGATGCGAGTGGGCTTGATGTGAATGGGCTTGATGCGGCGGCTGCGTCTGATACGTCTGGTGCACCGGCGGGCCCTGAGCCGGGGGCGCGGAGAGTGCGGGCAGCGATGCGTACGGCGGGAACGCGGCCGGCTTGGCGGCTTTGGAGGCGCTCGTGCAGACAGGCGTGGTCATGGCTCAACGCTAGGAGCGGGCCCCACCTCAGGGGATCGGCCCCAAGTCCCGAAGCGTTGTCCGCCTCAGGGAGTACGAGGGGTGTCGGCTGCACCTCCTGAAGGTGGAGAGGGGGAGTGGACCCGTAAGGGTCCGAACCCCGGGGCGGGACCGGGCGGCACCGGGCGACAGGGGCCCGCGAGCACTCTGCGGGCACTCTGCGGGCGATCGGCGCCGTCCGTCGCAGGTGGGACGCGTACGGTACGAGGCCGACGCGGCGGGCGCATCGGCCATGCGGCCACAGCACGCCGAAAGGCCCGTACACCATGCGTACAGGCCCCCCACGAACAGACCCCACGTACAGACACGTGCGATACGCGTGGCACACGCGGCACAGCGGCACGCGCGGCACACGCGCTACATGAGGGGAACGGACTGCGCGACGGCGCCGAAGCACCGTCGCGCAGAACGTCGTTCACCCCTCGGTCATCCCCCCGTCGGGCCGCGCATTACTACAGGAAGCGGTTGAAATTGACCGCGATGGTCTCGTTGGACTGGTCGATGGCGGTGAAGGCCGAGCCGATCACGTTCGCGGTCTTGTTCTGATTCGAGGCTCCGGCGCCGGTCGCCACCTGTTGCGTGGTCGTCGAATTGCCGAGGTTCGCGCCGCCTACCCCGGTACCGCCGATCGTGGCCACGGTCGCGTTCGATCCATCGTTGGAGACGGCGCCGTTGTCAGCCTGGGCCACACCGGTGTAGAGCGCGGCGACGAGGGGCAGCGCGGCGACAGCGGCGAAGGCACGAGCGGTACGGAAGCTTGCCATGTCATTTCCTCCAGTGAACCAGAAGTACGGCTGTTTCCAAGGCAGTTGGCCGACCGCCTCGGTCGTGGTGACGACGTCGCGAATCCAGAATTGCCCACCGAATCCGCCGCGAACCAGCCTGGAGGACCTGATTCGCTCGCAAGCGTGATGACATGTCGATAAACCCCCGATGCGCCCCCAAAGCCCCAGCTCAACCCCAATCGTCGACAAACCTGCGTCGATGAACCTGGCCACCGCCTGGTCACCACAAGGCTTCCCGACGGCAGGCCAAAAGGTGCGCCATCGCCCGAATCTGGCGTTCTCTCGCCACCACCCCTTCCTTTCTTCGAACGCTTGTACGAACATAGAACCATGGCCACCACCGCCCGGCACTCCGCCACCACCCCGGCCCTCGCCCACGCGCTGTCCGCCGCCGAACGTGGGCTCCCCGTCTTCCCCCTGTCCCCCACCAAGCTCCCCGCGCTGCGCTCGCCCCATCGGGACGAGCCCGAGCCGGTCCGCTGCCGTGGCGAATGCGGGCTCCCGGGCCACGGCGTGCACGACGCGACCACGGACCCCACCGGCGTACGCGCCCTGTTCGCCGCCGCGCCCTGGGCCACCGGCTACGGCATCGCCTGCGGCAGGCCCCCACACCAGCTCATTGGTATCGATCTCGACGTCACGCCCTCCGACGGCGTCGGTGCCGGTGCGGTCGCCGGTGCCGATGCCCGTGCCGGTGCGGGCTCCAGGGCCAGTGCCGGTCCGAGGGCACTCTCCGGTCCCGCCCCGGACTACGGTTTCGCCCCGGACTCCGTGGCCGCCCCGGACTACGGTCCCGCTCCGGACTCCGTGGCCGCCCCGGACTACGGTCCCGCTCCGGACTCCGTGGCCGCCCTCCAGCAGCTGGCGCTCCAGCACCTGTTCACGCTGCCGGAGACCGTGATCATCCTGACCCCCAGCGGCGGCCGCCACATCTGGCTGACGGGCCCGCCGGACGTCGTCGTGCACAACTCGGCGGGCCGCCTCGCCCCCGGCATCGATGTCCGTGGCACCGGCGGCTATCTCGTCGGCCCCGGCTCCGTCACGGCCCGTGGCGCCTACCGGGTGGCTCCGGGCCCGGCCGGACTCCGGCCCGCCCCGTGCCCTCGCGCGCTCCTACGGCTGCTCGCGCCGCCCGTACACCCGCGACACCAGCCCCAGGGGCGGCCCGCGCAGGGCCACGGCCTGGTGCGGTTCGTCCTCGCTGCGCACGAGGGACAGCGCAACACCCGGCTGTTCTGGGCCGCTTGCCGTGCGTACGAGCACGGATACGGCGAAGCTCTCGTGGAACCGCTGGTCGCCGCCGCCGTACGCACGGGCCTGAACGAACGCGAGGCGCGCGCGGCCATCGCCTCGGCCGCCCGCCTGACGGCCGGCCCACGGGAGCACCGTTCACCGGCTTTCCGGTGTAACGAGTGGTAGGTACAGTGACCGCATGAGCAAGAAGGAGGCACTCACCCTGGCCACGGCCGACCTCCTGTGGGAGCGGGGGTACACGGGCATGAGCCCGGCCATGATCCTGGAGCGCGCGGAAGCGGGCCAGGGGAGCATGTACCACCACTTCTCCGGCAAGGCGGGGCTGGCGGTCGCCGCCATGACGCACATGAGCGACCAGCTCCGGTCCAGCGTGGAGGAGGCCCTGGACGGGGAGGAGTCCGCCGTCGCGCGCGTCTGCGCCTTCCTCGACCGGGAGCGCGACCCGCTGGCCGGCTGCCGCATGGGGCGCCTGGCACAGGACCACGACGTCGTCGCCGACGCCGGTCTGCGCGCTCCCACGGCGGACTTCTTCACCTGGCTCGCCGACCGCCTGGCCGCGGTGCTCGCGGACGGGGTACGCACGGGTGAACTGCGTTCCGACACCGACCCGGACGTGATGGCTTCGCTGATCATCGCGACGGTGCAGGGCGGTTACGTCCTCGCCCGCGCGCACCAGGATCCCGCGGCGTTCCACCGGGCGGTCGACGGCGCCAAGCAGGTCGTGACGCGTCTCGCCGCCACTCCGGGACAGGACTGACGCGAACAGGACGGACGCGACGCGGTACGAGTCGCCGATGCGAAGCCGTACGAGCTGACGCTTCGTCGCGGTACAAGCTGACGCTCCGTCATGTCCAGAGTCGACGCTCCGCCATGTCCCTTTCCTGGCACGGCCATTGGGGCCTGCCGCTCGTACGGTCTCCACGACACGGACGCCAAGTCGGCACGACGCAATTGATGCCGCCCGCAGACCATTTATTCAGAAGACTCATGAAACCAATTCATGCACGAGACGAATGGATGGGCGGCTGCGGCTATTTCCCCTCCGCCCGGTCCCTCGTCTAACTTTCTGACGTGCAAGCAGTAATGCCTTGCAGGACCGGGCTCCACCCGGCCGCGGCCGGATCGCCGTATCCCGCCGCAGTATCACGCGCTCACCGATGCTCACCTTCTGCCGTTCGGACGGAGAATCCGCATGGGTAACGAAACTGCCGTCAAGTACAAGCCCTACAATCGTTCGTCGATCAAGCGGGCACCCCAGTGGGAACGCATTCCTGAGGAACTCCGCGAGGCGGTCGACGTGGTCACCCACGTACTGCCGTTCAGAACCAACCAGTACGTGCTGGACCAACTCATCGACTGGGACCGCATACCGGACGATCCGATCTTCCGGCTGAACTTCCCGCACCGGACGATGCTGGATCCGGACGACTACACGACGCTCCGGGACCTGGTGCGCTCGGGCGACAAGAAGCTGCTGGCCAAGGAGATCCACCAGGTCCGCTCGCGCATGAATCCGCATCCGGCCGGCCAGTTGACGCACAACGTGCCGCGGCTGGACGGCGAGGTCGTCCCGGGGATCCAGCACAAGTACGCGCAGACCGTCCTCTTCTTCCCGAGCGCCGGCCAGACGTGCCACGCGTACTGCACGTTCTGCTTCCGGTGGCCGCAGTTCGTCGGGGAGGACGACCTGCACTTCGCGGCCCGGGACGCCGCTGGCCTGGCGGCCTATCTCAAGCGGCACCCCGAGGTCACGGACGTGCTGATCACCGGCGGCGACCCGATGATCATGCGGACGGCCACGCTGGAGCGCTACCTCGAACCGCTCCTGTCGCCGGAGCTGGCGCACATCCAGAACATCAGGATCGGCACGAAGGCCCTCGGGTACTGGCCGCAGCGCTTCGTCAGCGACGTGGACGCCGACGGGCTCCTACGTCTGTTCGAGCGCCTGGTGGCCGCCGGAAAGCACCTCGCGCTGATGGGCCACTACAACCACCCGGCCGAACTGCGGCCCGAGATCGCGCAGAACGCCCTGCGCCGCGTCCTCGCGACCGGCGCCGTCGTCCGTATGCAGTCGCCCGTACTGCGGCACATCAACGACGACCCGGCCGCCTGGAACGAACTCTGGACCCGGGGCGTGCGACTGGGCGCCGTCCCGTACTACATGTTCGTCGAGCGGGACACCGGCGCGCGGTCCTATTTCGAGCTGCCGCTGGCGGAGGCGTACGACATCTTCCGTACCGCCTACGAGTCGGTCTCCGGCCTTTCCCGTACCGTGCGCGGGCCGTCGATGAGCGCCTTTCCCGGAAAGGTACTCATCGACGGAGTCCCAACGATCCGCGGCGAAAAGGTATTCGCCCTGCAATTCCTCCAGGCACGCCGGGGAGATGTCGTACGCCGTCCCTTCTACGCGAAATTCGATCCCGCCGCGACCTGGTTCGACCAGCTTGTCCCGGCCTTCGGCGAGCGCACGTTCTTCTTCGAAGAGGAACCGGTCGCGGACGGCCCTTCCGTGCTCGGCCGGCCGCTCGACCTCGTGGGGGCGTGAGGCGCATGACCGAGGAAACGCATCCGACCTATGAAGTCCTGGCACTCCGTTTCGGCACGCACGCAGACCGGCCGGCGCGGGACAACTTCCTTTTCGACGAAGGGCAGTTCACGCCGGGCCCGATGCCGATGGACTTCTACCTCTGGGTGATCCGCGACGACCGGCGTCTCCTGCTGGTGGACACCGGCTTCTCCGAGGAGATGGCGCTGCGCCGGGGACGGACCCTGTTCCGCTGCCCCGTCGACGCCCTGGCCGACATCGATGTCACGGCCGATGACGTACCGGACGTCGTGATCACCCACATGCACTACGACCACGCCGGGAACCTCGACCGCTTCCCGGCGGCCCGCGTCCATCTGCAAGAGGAGGAACTGCGCTTCTGCACCGGGCCGTCGATGCGCCACCACGCCGTACGCAGACCCTTCGAGCCGGTCAACGTCCACACGGCCGTGCAGGGGCTGTTCGAGGAACGGCTGGTGCTGCACCGGGGGGAGGCCGAGATCCTCCCCGGAGTGACGGTGCACCGGGTACCGGGCCACACCCCGGGCACCCAGGTGGTCCGGGTGCCCACCGCGCGCGGCTGGGTCGTGCTGGCGAGCGACGCCACCCACCTGTGGGACAACATCCGGCTGCGCAGCCCGTTCCCCATCGTCGACCAGCTCACTCCGATGATGGAGGGCTACGCCACGATCGAGGCCCTGGCGGACAGCGACGACCACATCATTCCCGGCCACGACCCGCGGGTGGCCGAGCGGTTCCCCCGGCTGCCCGGGGCGCCGGACTGGGTCCGCCTCCACGAAGAGCCCCTCGCCGAGCCCGTTCCCGTAGAGCCTGTTCTCGACGGCACGCGAACCGGCACGCAAACGGGAACGCCGACCCGTACGCAGACCGGCACGCAGACCCGTACGCCGACCCGTACGCAGACCGGCACGCAGACCCGTACGCGGACCGACACACCGACCCGTACGCGGACCGGCACGCAGACCGGCGCGCAGACCGGCGCGGTGGCGAACGGGGCCCTGCGGTGAGGGCCCTGCGGGTGTCCGTCGTAGGGGTGGGGCCACGCGGCCTGAGCGTCCTGCAACGGATCTCCGACCTCGCCGACCGGCTGCCGGAGGGGTACGCCCTGGAGGTGCACCTCATCGACCCGGGCGACGGCGGCCAGGGCTCGCACTCCGGGCGCCAGCCCGCCCATCTGCTGACCAACACCGTTGCCAGCCAGGTGACGATGTTCGCCGACGGGCGGGGCCCCTCGTTCACCGAGTGGGCGGCGGGCAGCGGCTACCGGGAATTCGGCGCCGCGTTCTATCCGACGGGCGGCGACGCGGGCGACGCGGTCGGGGAACACGCCTATCTGCCACGGCAGATGCTCGGTGCCTATCTCAGCTGGGTCTTCGACCACACGGTGCGCGGCCTGCCGCCCCGGGTCGGCGTCGTGCACCACCGCGACCGGGCCGTGGACATCGTGGTACGGGACGACGGACGCTTCGACGTCCACCTGGAGAAGGGATTCGTCCTCGCCAGCGACTACGTGTTCCTCACCACCGGGCACGGCCGGCGCATCCCCACCGAGGAGGACCGCGCGCACGAGGCGTTCGCCCGGGAGTACGGCAGCCGCAACCCCCGGCTCCTGTACTGCCCCACTCCCTATCCGGTCGACGTGCTCCAGGAGATCGCCCCGGGCTCGACCGTCGCCGTGCAGGGATTCGGGCTGACCGCGCACGACGTGATATCCGAACTGACCGTCGGCCGCGGCGGACAGTTCCACGGGACGGGACCGGACATGGAGTACCGGCCCTCCGGACGCGAGCCCGGCATCCGGCTCTTCTCCCGCCAGTGCCTGCCGTTCAGCGCGCGGGGGGTGAACCAGAAGGGCGTCACCGGACAGCACCGGCCCCGGTTCTTCACCAAGGAGGCCGTCCACCGGCTCCAGGAGGAGGCGCGGGAGCGCAGGGGCGATCCCCGGCTCGATTTCGAGAGCGAGGTCCTTCCTCTCCTGCTGCGGGAAATGGGGTACGCGTACCGCACGGCACGGGAACAACGCCCCGTCGCGCCCGAGGACTACCACCTCACAGCGGCCGAGCGGCGCGCGGTCGAGGCCGTCATCGACCCGTTGCGTGGCAGACGATTCGCGAACCAGCGAGCCTTCACGGACTTCTTCGTCGACTACCTGGTCGGCGACCTGGAGCACGCGGAACTCGGCAACAGGACAAGTCCGGTGAAGGCCGCCACCGATGTCGTCCGGGACACCCGGGCGGCGCTGCGGGAGGCCGTCGAGTTCGGCGGGCTCACCCCCGCGTCGCACCGTACGTTCAACGGGACGTACGTCGCGGTCATGAACCGGATCGCGTTCGGCCCGCCCCGGCACCGCAACCACCAGCTCCTCGCGCTGCTGCGGGCGGGGATCGTGGACCTGGCCGGCGGACCGGGCTGCCGGGTGAGCGCCGACCCGGACGCGGCACGGTTCGCGATCGGCACGGACTACCCGGACGGCCCGGAGGTCCGTCACGCCGACGCCCTGGTCATCGCCCGTCTCGACGCGTTCGTCCCCGGGCACGACAGGTCGCCGCTGATCGGGAACCTGCTGGAGCGCGGCCTGGTCCGCCCCTTCGCGAACGGCTCGTTCGAGCCGGGCGGCCTCGACATCGACGAGCGGGGACGGCCGGTCACGGCGTCCGGTGAGCCGCTCGACGCCGTCTGGGCGGTCGGCTGCCCGGTCGAGGGGCCGCGGTTCTACACCCACGCGCTGCCCCGGCAGGGACTGGCCTCGCAGTTCACCCTCGATGCCGACACCGCCGTACGGGACATGGTCGACCACATCCGCCGACGAGACGACACCACCCGGGAGGAAGAGCATGCCGGTGCAGTCCGGAAGTCAGTTTCCGTACCCTGAGTTCCGCGCGCGCCATGTGCGGCGGAGTCCGTCACCCATCGTGTGGCAGTGGGAGAACCTCGCCAAGGAACTCCAGGCCGCCGAGCACACGGAGTACGGAACGCTCACCCTGGCCGCGCCCGACGGAGGCCACGAGATCGTCCCGGGCACGTCGATGACGTTTCAGGCCGTCCGGCCCGGCGACCGCACCACCCCGCACTCGCACTCCTGGTGGCACCTGTATTTCGTCCGGTCCGGATCCGGCACCGTCGTCTTCGACGAGACCGGGGACACGGCCGCGTTGAGCGAGGGCGACATCCTGCTCATCCCGGCCTGGTCCGTGCACCACTTCGAGAACGGCGAGGTCGAGAACGACGGGTCCGCGAACGGTGCGTTCGAGAACGGCGGGACGGCCGACGACCTGCTTCTCCTCAACATGTCCAACCTGCCCCAACTGGCGCTCCTGGACAACAAGTTCTCCAAAGAGCACGAGTGATCAACCGACACGAGCCGGAGGCGCACATGTTCAAGCGGATTGACCACATCGGTGTGGTGGTCGACGACCTCGCCGAGGCGAGGGCGTTCCTGGAAAGCCTGGGGATGCGGCTGGAACGGGCCCAGGAGGTGCCCGAGCGGAACGTGAAGATCGCGTTCTACCACTGCGGAGACGGCCGGATCGAGCTGATCGAGCCCACGACCGAGGAGGCCCGGGGGCGTCGGCTCGGCGAGGGGAACCAGGCCCGTATCGAGCACATCGGCGTCGAGGTCGACGACGTGCCGCGGATCATGCGGGCGGTCCAGGGGCTGGGGGTCGAGCTGACCACGAGCGAGCCCGTTCCGGTCGGGCCGAACCTCAACGCCTGGACGCGGCCCGAGACATCCGACGGCATCCAGTTCCAACTGGTCCAGCGGGACGCCGTCTAAAAACTCGCTCAGGTCCTGTTTCCCGGGTCACCGAGGACAGCCGGTCCGCGCCGAACGCCCCGCGCGGACCGGCTGTCCGCACCTCAACCGCCATGGGGGGCCTTGACCGCCACGGGGGGCCTTGACCGCCACGGGGGCCTTGCGGGCCGCTCATATTTCAAGGTCGTATTGCGAACCGTACATACTAGTAGTTACATTCTGGGATGTGGATTCCTTGAAGACGTCTGTCGCAAGAGAGTCGGCGCGGACCGGGACCGGGCAGGTCCTTTCGGGACAGCGCGGGAGACGGCCGGGCTGGCTGCTGGCCTCCTTGCTCGGCGGGATGTTCCTCGGAAACGTCGACATCGCGGTGGTCAACGTCGCGATCCCGTCGATCCGCGATCATCTGCACGCGTCCGCCGGCGAACTCGAACTCATCGTCTCGGGCTACACGCTCGCGTACGCGATGCTGCTGATCACCGGCGCCCGGCTGGGCGAGATCCACGGCCGGCGGTTGATGTACCTGCTGGGGCTCACCGTCTTCACTCTGTCCTCACTCGCCTGCGGCCTCGCGCCCAACGCCCCCGCCCTGGTCGGCGCCCGCGTCGTGCAGGGAGTCGGCGCGGCCCTGATGGTGTCTCAGGTCCTGACGGGCATCCAGGTGCACTTCGAGGGCGCCGCGCGCCGCCGGGCCCTCGGCGCGTACACCGGCGTACTCGGTGTCAGCTCCGTCATCGGCCAGGCGCTGGGCGGCGTCCTGGTGGCGGCCGACATCCTCGGGACGGGATGGCGGCCCATCTTTCTGATCAACGTGCCGATCGGCGTCGTCCTGCTGATCACCTCGTTCGTCTTCCTCCCCGACGACGAGACCTCGCGGGAGAAGACGCTCGACATGCGCGGCGTCGGCCTGCTGTCGCTCGGGCTGTTCCTTCTGGTGACCCCGCTGGTCCTCGGCCGGGACGCGGGGTGGGCCCCGTGGACATGGCTGTGCCTCGCGGCCTCCCTGCCGGTGTTCGCCCAGTTCTTCCGGACCGAGCGGCGCATCGCGGGGCGCGGGGGCGATCCGCTGATGAATGTCGCGCTGCTCGCCCGGAAGGAGATATCCCTCGCCCTCGTCTCCCAAGCGGCCACCCGGGCGGGCTACTTCGCGCTCCTGTTCGTCCTCGCGCTGTACCTCCAGCAGGGGCTCGGCAGGAGCGCGGTCTACTCGGGGCTCGTTCCCATCGCGTGGGTGGCGACGTTCGCGCTGGTCGGTCCGGTCCTCGGGCGGGTCGGCGGGCGCGCCAGGAAGCTCGCGGCCCCGGTGGGGGGCCTGCTGATGGCGGTCTCCTTCGCCGCGGTGGCCGCCGGCGCGCAGAGCACCGGCTGGCTGATCGTCCTCCTCGGCATCGGTGGCATCGGCTACGGCGCCGCCTTCAGCGGGACCCTGGCCCACCTGACCGAGTCCGTCGAGTCCCGCTACGCGCCCGACGTGAGCGGCCTGTTCAACACGACGCTCCAGGTCGGCGGAACCCTGGGCGTGGCCGTCTTCGGCACCGTGTACCTGGACCTCGCCGCCCGGAGCGGAGCACCGCAGGACGCGTTCAGCACGACCAGCGCCGTACTGGCCGTCGTGTCGGTCGCCGCCTCCGTGCTGGTCCTGCTGGCCGGGAGGGCCGGTTCCGACACCGCGGCGGGCCGGTCCTGACACCGCAGCCTCCCGGCACCACCGCGGACCGGTCCTGACACCGCCGCCCTCTCCAGCGCCTCCGACACCACTCCCGACACCACCCCCGACACCGCCAACCTCTCACCTCTTACGTCGGCACCCCCGAAGAAGGAGTTCGCTTCATGGACGTCAACCGTCACCCCGGAGACTCGATCAAGGGCCCCGAGGACCGGTTCTCCGGCGACGTATGGCTGTGGCCGCGCATCGGCGCCACCGCCAACGCCGAAGTGCGCAACGTGCTCTTCACGCCCGGCGCGCGCAGCGCCTGGCACCGGCATCCCGCGGGCCAGGTCCTGCACATCACCGAAGGTGTGGGAGTCGTCCAGTCGCGCGGCGGCGAGCGACAGGAGGTCAGGGCGGGCGACACGGTGATCTGCCACCCCGGCGAAGAGCACTGGCACGGCGCGGGGCCGGGCACGTTCATGACGCACATCGCGGTCACGGACGGCCCCACCGAATGGAAGGAACGCGTCACCGACGAGGAGTACCGGAACTGACCTTCCGTATACGAGAAGGCGGTCCGTCCGGCCGGGAACCGGGCTTCCCCCCAGGGCCGGATCCGGGGCGAGTGCCCCTCGACCTCGCCGGATGCCCGTACGGGACATCCGCGAGTACCTCTCAACCCCGCGGGCTGCCCGTACGGGTACACCCGCGAGTGCCCCTCGCGCCCCGCGGATGCCCCTACGGGTACACCTGCGGGGCGCGAGGTTTTAATCCGGATGTCCTGAATAAGTCTGCGTGAGCTTCATCGATTTTTCGGCGTGGTCACGAATCCTGGCGACATAGGAATGCGAGGCCCACGGGATGCATCCCCACAGGTCCTAGGGGAGAGCGGCCCCGAAACATTGGACAGCACGGGAAATTTGATCGTCCGGAAGTTTCCAAGGCGCTCTTGAGCCATTACTTATGCTGCTGTCCATGAGTATTGAGCTACATCACCTGCGCGGGTTCCTGGCCCTGGCGGACGAGAGACACTTCACCCGAGCGGCGAAGCGCATGAACGTGTCCCAGCCGACACTCAGCCGCAACATCCGGCGCCTGGAAGAACTGCTCGGCCGGCGCCTGCTGGAGCGCACGACACGTCAAGTCGCCCTCACATCGGCCGGCGAGGGCCTCTACGACCAACTCAGCCTTCTCTTACCCAAGCTGGAGTCCGCCTTACGTCTCGAACTCCACGACGAACCGTTCCGCATCGGCTTCACCTGGGGTTTTCCCACAGGGTGGCCGCAGGAGGCCATCGCCCGATTCGAGGAGGAAACCGGCCTGTCGGTGAGCGCGCACCGGCACAACTCCTCCCTCGCGGGGGTGGATCGCGGGGACGCCGACCTGGCGATCCTGAGGGGCCGAATAACCGCCCCTCGAACGGAGGTCGTCACCCTGCTGTACGAGCGAGCAATCGCCGCGGTCTCCATACGGTCCGAACTCGCCGGGCGAGAGGAGATCCGCTGGCAGGAAATCGCCGATCAGGACCTCGTCATCGACGAGGTGAGCGGGACGACGGACTTGGCCGACTGGCCGCGCGACCACCGTCCCGGCGTCTCCGTCGTATGCCGCAATTTCGACGAATGGCTGGAAGCCGTCGCCGCCAACAAAGGAATGGGCGTGGTCCCGGAGTTCGTCGGACGGCAGCATATTCATTCGTTCGTATCGTTCCTCACCATTCCGGACGCGCCACTCATTCCCCTCAACCTCGTCTACCCCCGGCACGGCGGACACCCACTGATACCGCGCTTCGTCGCCTTGGCGCAGGCAGCCGTGGCCACACCACCGGGTACGGGCCCGCGTTAACCCCTCCCGCACGCCCCGCCCGAACCCCTTCCCGGCCCCGAAGCCCGCCCTGCCCGACCCGCCCGGATCGACCAGCGGACCACCGCCACCACCCGCCCCGCCCCGGGTCGACCAGCGGACCACCGCCAACTCCCCACCGCCCATTCCCCACCCCCGTCCCCCCTTCTGCGGCATGCACCCGTACGTCCGTACACCTGTACGCCGGTGCACCCCGCACACCCGTGCCCCCGCACACCCCCACGCCGAGAGATTCCGCCCCGAACTCCGGCTTGCCTACATCCTTTCGGTACGTTTGCGTGTCTCACCCTGGGACCCTCTTTCCACCGGGTCCCCTTTAGGCGCATTTCCAAGCATTCGCGAACTCGGAGAGTTTCCTTGACACGCACCCTCCCCACCATGCGGAGAGCCGCCGCAGTCACTCTCGCCACCGGCGCGCTGCTGAGCGTCTCCGCTCTTGCCGCCCCGGCCCAGGCGGCCACCGCACCGACCGTCAGCGCCAAGGGCGCCTTCCTGCTGAACAACGCGTCCAGCGCGACGGTGTACAGCAAGGCCGCCGACACCCGCCGCCAGATGGCCAGCACGACGAAGGTCATGACGGCCGCCGTGGTCCTCAGCACCAAGGGCGTCGACCTGAACCGCAAGGTCACCGTCAAGCAGGCCTACCGCGACTACGTCACCAAAGAGGGCGCCAGCACCGCCGATCTGCGTACCGGTGACAAGATGACCGTGCGCCAGCTGCTGTACGCGACGCTGCTCCCCTCGGGCTGTGACGCGGCGTACGCCCTCGCCGACACCTTCGGCACCGGCTCCACCACCGCCGCGCGCACCAAGTCGTTCGTCTCGAAGATGAACGCGAAGGCCACCGAACTCAAGCTCAAGAACACCAAGTTCGACTCCTTCGACGGCATATCCGGTGGCGGGAACAACTACTCGACGCCGCGTGACCTGGCGAAGGTCGCCCAGTACGCCATGAAGAACACGAATTTCCGTACGGTCGTCAAGGCCACCTCGTACAAGGCCACGGCGCCGGCGAGCAACGGCGGCTCGCGCACGTACACCTGGTACAACACCAACAAGCTGCTCGGCTCCTACAAGGGCGCGATCGGCATCAAGACCGGTACCGGCACGGCCGCGGGCCCCTGCTTGATCTTCGCCGCCACGCGCGGCAGCAAGACCGTTGTCGGCGTCATCCTGAACGGTTCCGACCGTTACAAGGACGCGGCCAAGATGCTCGACTACGGCTTCGGTTCGAGCACCGCGAAGACGATGAAGCTGCGTACGCTCCCGTCGGACGCACAGCGCGACTGATCCAAGCGCCGGTCGACGTGCCCGATCCGGCTCAGGGATGGCTGAGCCGGATCGGGGTCGCAGGTCGAGGCGCAGGTCGAGGCGGCGGGAAATCAAGGCGCGCCTCCGTGCAACCCGTCCCGCATCTCATGGCGTTGATGCGTGGGGCACCTTTCCCCACAGTGCCCCCACCCGAACCACGGATCGCAGGTCACAGATCACAGCTCCACGATCCGCGGTTCCACGGTGCCGGAACAAGCAACGCAGATGCGGAGCAATCGCCTTGACCTCCAGAGTTCTGACCCTACGCAAGGCCGCCGTCGCCACCGTCGCGGCCGGCGCGCTGCTCGCCCTCACCCCCCTGGCCGCCCAGGCCGCCGCCGGGCCCGCGGCCCCGACCCTCGCCGCCAAGGGCGCCTCCCTGGTGAACAGCACGAGCGGCGAGACGCTCTACGGCAAGGACGCCGACACCGTCCGTCCCATGGCGAGCACGGCGAAGATCATGACCGCCACCGTGGTGCTCGACACCAAAGGCGTGAACCTCGACCAGCAGGTGGTCGTCCAGCAGAAGTACCGCGACTACGTCACCGCGCACAGCGCCAGCACGGCGGACCTCCAGACCGGCGACAAGCTCACCGTCCGCCAGCTGCTCTACGCGTCGCTGCTCCCCTCCGGCGCCGACGCGGCCTACGCGCTCGCCGACACGTTCGGCACCGGCGCCGACAGCACCGCGCGGACCGCCTCGTTCATCCAGAAGATGAACACCAAGGCCAACGAACTCCAGCTCGACAAGACGGAGTTCGAGAGCTTCGACGGAGTGAAGGCGGACCGCAGCACCCCGGCGGAGCTGGCCCAACTGGCCCAGCACGCCATGCAGAACGACACGTTCCGTACGGTCGTCAAGTCCACGCAGTACAAGGGCGACGCCCCGGCCGCCAACGGCCGTATCCGCACGTACACCTGGCACAACACGAACCAGCTGCTCGGCTCGTACGACGGCGTCATCGGCATCAAGACCGGTACGACCACCCCGGCGGGCGACTGCCTGGTGTTCGCGGCCACCCGTGGCGGCAAGACCCTCGTCGGTACGGTCCTGAACAGCACCGACCGGTACGGCGACGCGGCGAAGCTGCTCGACTACGGCTTCGGGACGGACGCGGCCGAGAACATGAAGCTGCGGAAGCTCCCGGCGGGCGCGCAGCAGGACTGATCCGCCGAGTTCATACGAGGCAGACGTGCCAGAGGACGCGGTCACAGCGGTGACCGCGCCCTCCGTGCGTGCCGCCCGTACTCAGCCGTGAACCCGCCACTCGACGGAATCCGTCAGGGCCTTGCGGACGGCGGGGTCGCGTACCGCGTCCGTACGGTCCACCGCGCGCGCCGTCAGCGTGTGCTCGGCGCCGTCGTCCGGTACGAGCCCCCCGGTGATCCGTACGTCGGTCTTCCCGCGCAGACCCGCCACCTCCTTGCCGTCCAGGTACCAGCGGAGGTCCGTCCCCCGGTCGCCGACCGGCGTGGGCACCTCGACCGAGACCCGTGCCCCGGGCCGGAGCTCGGACTTGGTGCTGATGCCCGCGCCCACGATGACCGTCTTGGCGTGCCGGTGGAAACCGTTGACCATCGCCTCGGCCCCCGGCAGATTGAACTTCCGGCCCAGCGTCCGCATGATCGAGTTCTCGGTCGGCCGGTAGATGCCCTGCGGGTAGTAACTCGATCCCTCGTACGCCCCGACCGTGCCGCCGTCCGGCGACTGCTGACCGAGCCACCGGTACCACTTGGTCTGCCGGGCGGCCAGCTGATCGGCGGTGTAGATCGAGGAGTTGAGGGAACCCAGCTCGGCGCCGGTGTACCGGCCGTACTCCGCATACGTGTACTCGTCGTCGAGCTTGCCGAGCGAGTGCCCGGTCTCGTGGATCGCGATCTGGCCCGAATCGCTGTTACCGGCGGAGGCCGTGGCGATTCCCTCGTAGCCCAGCTGCGCGTTGCCGCCGGTGTAGCCCGCGCCGCCGTACTTGGTGCTGTTCGCGAGGACGATCACCAGATCGGCCTCCGGAGCCTTCGCCACGTAGCGGTCCAGCCTGTTCGTGTCGACACAGAGCAGCCGCTCGATGTCCCCGCACCAGAAGTTCGAGCCGAGGGCGGTGTTCTTGACGGTGCCCTTCGCCGGGTCACCGGAGACCCCGGAGTCGACGGAGACCGCGTCGACCGCCCAGACGTTGAAGAGCTTCTGATACGTGGTGTACGGCTCGACGCCCAGGACGTCGTTCCACTTGGTCTTCACATCGGTCTGGAACTGGGCGAGTTCGCCCTCCCGGTAACCGTCACCGACGAAGACCACGTCGAGCTTGTCGGCGGTGGCACCGTTGTCGATGACCTTGGTGACAGTGCCGTCGGCGGCTGAACCGCTCGGCTCCGCCGTGTCGGTCGCGTCGGCGGGGCCGCCGCTCGCGGGGACGCGTACGTATCCGGAGCCGGCCGGTGTGTCCTTCCGCTTCCGTCCATCGGCCGACGCGGCGGGCTCGGGCCCAGGGACCTCCACCCGTACCGTACGGCCGTCCCCCTGCCCCGCATCACCGGCGCCGGGAGCGGCCCCCGCACTGCCCGGCGCCGCGAACGCCGCCCCCACAGCCACCATCGCCACCAGCGCGGCACCCGCTGCGCGGGCTCTTCGTATTCGCACGCCAAGTCCTCCTGTACGCAGCCGACGTGCATTGGCCCAGGCCAATGCGACGGGCTGTGACTGTAGAGGCCGCTGTGACGTTCGGCAATGAGTTGGCTAACAATGGCCGGGGAGGCGGCCGACCGCGCCAACCGGCGGCTCAGAGAGGCTGGTTGGTGGAGGAAGCCGTCTGCGGGTCGCGCGCGATACCGGCCTGGAAGTCGGACCAGGCGGCGGGAGCGAGGAGAAGCATCGGGCCGGCGGGGGCCTTGGAGTCCCGTACGGCGACGGTGCCGGGTATGTTGCGGGCGACCTCGACGCATTCACTGGACAGACCGCTGTAGCTGGACTTGCAAAACTGAAAGGCCATCACTCGCTCAATTCCTTGCCCACGCTGTCGATGAACTGAACAGAGTCGTAAGGCGAGAGGCTCGCCCTGGACACTCGGTCGAAGATCATCGCGAAGGCGGAGCTTTCCTCAACGTCTTCGATCCAGATAGTGGACCCGACACTGTCCATGTGTACAACGTCCACCGCCTCTTCTTCACCAAAGGAGAGGATATTGAAGGGCCCTCCGACGCAGGGATGCATGCCAAGCCGAAACGGCAGCACCTGAATGTGGACGTTGGGGAGATCTGTCAGCTCACAGAGGTGCGCAAGCTGTCGGCCCATCACCTTCGATCCGCCCATCAGCTGTCGGAGGGCGGCCTCCCAGATCACCGCGTGGATCCGCAGCGGTTGATCGCCGTACAGCCGTGCCTGGCGCTTGGCACGCCCCGCGACGACGTCCTCGATCCGGTCGATGTCGTCCGAGGAAATATCTCCCATCCCCATGGCACGGGTGTACTCAGGCGTTTGGAACAGCCCTGGAATGAGGGCCATTTGCCACTGCCTGACCTTGAGCGCGGCGTCCTCCATCGCGATGTACTCCACCTGCGTCTCCAGCGTGGGAGTGTCGTTCCACCAGCCCTTGACCTTCCGGCGATCCCGGTCCTGCTTCGCCAGCCTCACAAGTTGATCCACCGCGTGGACGTCAACCACTCCGTAAAAGTGGCACAGCGCCTTGATGTCCGGGTCTCGCATCGGAACCCAACCGCGCTCCATCTTGACGACCTTCGTCGCCGTCGCACTCAGCTCCTCAGCCGCCTGTTGCTGGGTTTTACCGGCCGCAGTACGCAAGCGCAGCAGCTCACCACCCAGTTTGCGTCCCAGCACTGTGGAGGTTCGGTTGCCGCTCACGCGTACCCCAGATGACCGCATATCACTCTCCTCCTCACCGGCGATCAGTCTTGCAGCCCCGCACGCCCGGCGGGAGCGCATCACTCAAATGGGGAAGATATTCCCCGGACTGCTTGCTCCTGGATCACGGACGCCGCTACTTTCAGTGCGCAACCGCTCGCACAGCGGCGCCACTTGGTGGAAGTGCATCGCCCTGCCCTGCCGTCAGCACCACCGCAGGCGTCGGCCGCGACATCGCCACCACCACGCGCACCCCGTACGGGCGACCCCCACCCTCATACGGAGGTGCCGCGTCCATGGCCTCAGCCCAAGAGACGCCCCAGCCCCAACCTCAGCCCGTCATCCAGGAAGACCAGCTCGACTACACCCCCGTCGCCGGGAGCGTCACTCTCGCCCGGCGGCGGGCGGCGCGGCTCGTCACCGAGTGGGGGCATCCCGAACTCGCCTGGTCGACGGCCTTGTTGGTCAGCGAACTCGCCGGCAACGCCCTGCTGCACGGCTGCCTGGGCAACCGCCCCTTCAAAGTACGGACCAGCCTCCGCGCCGACGCCCTCCGTATCGAGGTGAGCGATCCACGCGGAGAACGGCTGCCCAGCCCGCGCCTCGCAGAGGACGAGGAATGCTTCGGCCGGGGCCTGTTGATCGTCGCGCAGGTCGCCGACCGCTGGGGCACCGCGCCCTGCCCCACCGGCAAAACCGTCTACGCCGAGCTCGACATCACCGACAAGCACGACGAGCCCGGCACGCACGACGCACATGACCGTACGGACACCGCACGGTGACCGATCCCGGGAACGACCAGGCCCTGTGGGGCGTCGTGGTGCTCGCCGTCAGCTTTGTCGTACTGGTCCTGGGCGTGCTGTACGCGGTGACGTGGCGCCCCGAGGTTGACGTGCCGCTGGTGCCGTTCGACGCGGAGGAGGCGTACACGTACACCTGTTACTGCTACCGCGAGCCCATCAACGTCCGCCTCCGGGCGTCCGAACTGCCCCGCAGGCACGCGTACGGGCGGCTCGCCATGCGTCACGCGCGCCCGGCGGCACGGAGCACGTTCACCGCTCGTGGTCCGGGCGCTCGCGCAGGCCGTCCATGACGAGAGTGAGCAGGTGCCGTGAGCGCGCTTCCCAGTCGGGGTTCTCCATGCGCCACAGGAAGCTCACGAGCAGCAGTACCTCGTCCGCGTCGACGTCCGGTCGCACCGTACCGGCCGTCTTGCACGCGTCCAGCAGCAGCGTGATCGCGGCGATCACCGGGTCGTAGTACTCGTTGGACAGATCGGCGCGGGTGGCGGCCTCCACTGCCGCCGCGACGCCGTGCTTGATCCTCGCGTAGGAGGCGAGGCGGTCGAACCAGAGGCGCAGCGCCTCGAACGGCGTTTCCTGCGCGAGGAGTTCGGGGGCCGCGTCGATCAGCGCCTGGACGTCGTGGCGGTAGACCGCGAGCAGGAGTGCTTCGCGGTTCGGGAAGTGCCGGTACATGGTGCCCTGGCCGACACCGGCGCGCTTGGCGATCGAGTTCATGGTCGCGTCGCTCGACGCGGTCAGGGCGGTGCGCGCGATCTCCAGGATCCGGGCGCGATTCTGCTCGGCGTCGGAACGCTTCGTCGCTCCTGGCTTCTCGGTCGCCCGCTCCCTTTCGATCATGAGGGCCATCCTACCCCCGCCGAGTGGCTAAGCGGACACATGTCCGGTACTGTCGAAAGCGAGACGGACACGTGTCCGTTTAGGACTTTGTGCCGGAGAGGCCGAGAGGAAAGCCATGTCAGGGATCAAGGGAAAAGTCATCGCGATCACGGGCGCGAGCAGCGGAATCGGGGAGGCCACCGCGCTTCGGCTCGCCGAGGGCGGGGCCAAGCTCGTCCTCGCCGCGCGCCGGTCGGACCGCCTCGAAGCGCTGGCGTCCCGTATCAACGAGGCGGGCGGCGAGGCGAGCTTCCTCGCCACGGACGTACGACGACACGAGGACCTGTCCAGCCTGGTGGCGCTGGCGCGTGAGCTTTACGGGAGGCTCGACGTGCTCGTCAGCAACGCCGGTGTCGGGCTCGTCTCCCGGTTCGACGACCTGCGCGTCGAGGACTGGGACACGATGATCGACGTCAACGTCAAGGGTGTTCTGTACGGCATCGCCGCCGCGCTGCCGGTCTTCCGCGAGCAGGGTGCCGGGCAGTTCGTGCACACCCTCTCCGTCGCGGGCCTGAGCATCACGCCCAACCTGGCGGTCTACGCCGGGACGAAGAACGCCGTACGGGCCATTTCCGAGGGCCTGCGCCAAGAGGCCGGCGACAGTGTGCGCGTGACGACCGTCTCGCCGGGCTTCATCTCGACCGACTTCGCGGAAGCGGCGACGGACCCCGAGCTGAGGGCCCAACTCCTCGCACGCCGGGAGGAAATCGCCATCGCGCCGGATGCCATCGCGCGCGCCATCGCCTTCGCGATCGAGCAACCGGCTGATGTCGACGTGAACGACATCGTCGTCCGCCCGACAGCCCAGGCCTGACATGGAGTGGCGCCGTGCCAGGAAGGGCGCCTCGGGCAGGTCGATGGCGTCCGACGGATGGGTGGAGAGGTCATCGCCGCCAGGCCCCCGCAGCCGCGGCCCGTACGACGTAGTCCTCGAAGGTCCGGGGCGCGCGCCCCAGCACGGTGGCGATACCGTCCGTCGTTTCAGCGAACACCCCGCGCTCCATCAGCACGAACATTTCGGCGACGTGGTGGGCGTCGTCCTCGCTCAAGCCCTGCTCGACCAGCGCCGCGACGTACTCGTCGGGGGAGACCTGCTGGTAGGCGATGGGCAGCCCGGACGCCCGTGAGATCAGCTCGACGGCCTCGGCGAAGGTCAGCGCACGCGGCCCGGTCAGCTCGTAGGTCCGCCCGGCGTGCGGGCCGGGCTCGGCCAGCACCGCGGCCGCCGCGTCGGCGACATCCTCCAGGTCGATGAACGGCTCGGGGACCGCACCGGCCGGGAGCGCCAACTCGCCGCCGAGCAGCGGGGCGTGGAAGACGTCCTCATCGAAGTTCTGGTTGAAGTTCGACGCCCGCAGAACGGTCCACTCCAGCGCCGAGCCGCGCACCGCGTCCTCGGCCGAGCGCATGTCAAGACCGAACGGGGAGTCGCCCCAGGTGTCGGCGCCGTGTCCGGAGAGCAGGACCAGGCGCCGCACGTCGGCGGCCTCCGCCCGCGCCACGAACTCGTGCACCGGTCCGGGCACGGGCGGGGGCACCACGTAGGCGGCGGTGACGCCCTGGAGGGCCGAATCCCAGCCGTCGGGGTCGGACCAGTCGAAGCGGGTCGGGCTGGATCGGGAGGCGGTGCGCACCTGCGTGCCGTGCAGTCGCAACCGGGCGGCGACGCGTCGGCCGGTCTTGCCGGTGGCGCCGAGGACGAGGGTGGTGTCGTTGCTCATGGCAGCGATTCAACGGCACCCTCTCGGACGGATCCATGGGCGAAAAGCCGGATCGCATGTGTGATCGTCTAACCTCGGCGGGATGGACGCATTCGCTGACCTCTTCCGCGGGATGCGGGCCCAGGGCTCGTTGTTCGGCAGTTCGACCCTGACCCCTCCCTGGGCACTGCACTTCGTGGACGGCGCACCGCTGACGTTGTGCACCGTCCTCGGCGGGGCGGGCTGGATCGTGCCGGAGCATCGCCCGCCCGAACGGCTCCGCGACGGTGAGACGGTCATCGTGCGGGGCCCCGCACCGTTCACCTTCGTCGACGAGGTCGGCACCAGGGCCGAACCGATCGAGTGCGGCGAGCACTGCGCGACGCCCGAGCAGGGCGGGACCCGGCACCGGCTCGGCTGGAACGACAACAGCTGCGACGGCTACGGCTACGGTGACGGCGCGACGACGCTGATCGTCGGCGCCTACCCGGTACGTGGCGAGATCAGCCGCAGGCTGCTGGACGCGCTGCCCGTCGTCCTGCGCGTGGCCTCCGGCGGCGGGGCCGACGCCGTACTGGACCACCTCGCCGCCGAGGTCGCCGCCGACACTCCGGGCCAACAGGTGGTACTGGACCGGCTGTTGGACTGGCTGCTGATCTGCGCGCTGCGCGAGTACTTCGACCGGCCCGGCAGCGAGCCACCGGCCTGGTACGCCGCCCAGCGGGACCCGGTGGTCGGCGACGCGCTGCGCCTGCTGCACGCCGAACCGGCGGCGCCCTGGACGATCTCCTCACTGGCCGAGCGGACCGGGGTGTCGCGTTCCACCCTGGCGAAGAGATTCGCCGACCTGGTCGGCGAACCGCCGCTGACCTACCTCACCCGTCGGCGCATGACGCTCGCGGCAGACCTGCTGACCGAGCGCGAGGCCGCGACCGTCGCCGAGATCGCCCGCGCCGTGGGCTACTCGGACGCGTTCGCGTTCAGCGCGGCGTTCAAACGGATCCGAGGCGTCAGCCCGAGCGAGTTCCGGCGCACCGGCACGGCCGTTCCCGAGCGGCCGACCGGCCCGCCCCTGCGGGCTCCGGGTGCTGTGCCGCCTGTCATCCCCGCGCCTTCTGCCGTCGTGCGGTCCTAGATCAGTCCTAGATCCTGTCTGAACACATCCCGCCTGGTCGACAAATGGGCCATGAGCCACGCTCGTCCAGCGCACAGCGAACAGCTCTCAACTCACCGCGTTGCCAGGGGCGTCCAGCCAGATGGCCTGTTCGCCGTCGGACCCGACGGTCACGCCGAACCGCGTCAGGTCCGGGCGCCCCGCACCCTCCCACCAGAGCCGGGCGGCGGTGATCTCGTCCCAGAGCCTTCGGGGACCGGCCTGGCGCACGGCGGATTCGGACGCCCACCCCTCGTACCTCACGGAGGCCCAGGAACCCGCACCGTCCGCGAGCCGCATCCGGAAGGTGCCCTGCGGTTCGGCGTCGTCCCAGGTGTGGGCGTACCGCACGCCGGGGACGCGCAGCCCGATGGCGAAGGCGGCGTGCACGTTCTCCAGCGCGAGGTCGGGTCGATCTCCGAGCGCCCGGGGGAATCAGGGAGGCCAAGGGGATCAGGGAGGCCAAGGGGGTCAGAGGGATCAGGGGCCTTGGGCGACCGGGGCTCGGCCGCCCCGGTCATCGGCGGGGGCCGCTCGGACCGCATCCACATGAAGCTGACGTCGGCCACGAAACGGCCGTACGACTCACCGCCCCGCTCGCCGGTCACCAGCCGCAGCAGTCCCGCGTTGGCGTACGGCGTGCCCCAAGGGGTCACGACGACTCCGCCCGGCCGGGTCTGCTCGATCCAGGCCCGGGGCACGCTCCGTACAGCCGCAGTTGAGTGGATACGGTCGTACGGCGCCTTGGACGGCCATCCGGCGAGACCGTCCCCGACGACGCACCTCGGGGCGAACCCGGCCGCCGCCAACCGTTTCGCCGCCCCGGAGGCGATCCGGGGGTCGACCTCCACGGTGGTGACGTTCCCGTCGCCTACCCGGGCCGAGAGAAGGGCACTTGTCCATCCCGTGCCGGTGCCGATGTCGAGCACGGTGTGGCCGTCGGTCACGTCGAGATGCCGGAGCATGGTGGCGACCAGCGAGGGCATGGACGCCGACGACGTGGCGACCGGAACGTCCGCCCCGCGCCCGCCGCTCCCACCGTCGGCGTCGTCAGCGTCTTCGCCGACGCCGTCGTCCAGTTGTGTCACCACCACGTCGTCCGCGTTCACCAACGCCCACCAGCCGACGGGGTCGTCGGCCCGGGTGAGCCGGCGGTAGCCAGTCGGGGAGGCATCGTCCGCAGCCCAGACGGTCTCCGGGACGAACGCGGACCGCCGGGCCCGCCCGAACGCGCCACGCCACGCTTCGTCCAGCGCACCGGCCTCCGTCAGGTCGGCGAGCAACCGCGCGTACGCGTCCAACCCAGCCCCCTCCCCGAGCCATTACCGTTCGGCTACGGAACGAACGGTAATGGCTCCGCTCTGCAATCAAAGGCGCATCCGCCTGCCTGGTCACCAATCGGTGAGGTCCACCAGATACCGGCAGTGCGGGTCGTCCACCGCGTCCGAGGTCCGCCACTCCTCGCCGAGCAGTGAGGGCAGCGCTGCCAGGAGAGCGGTCAGCGCACCGCCCGGTCGTACGTCGGCGGCGATCACGCCGGGGACTTCGTCACTGTCCATGTACAGGCGCAACAGGCCCCCTTCCCTGAACAGGAACCCGCGCAGACGCGCCTCCGACCGTTCCTCGGAGGGATGGGCCAGGCACCGCAGGAGGGTCGAAGCCCAGTCGTCCGTGGTGAACGGAGCCTCTTTCACGTGCGCCGGATCGACCAGGTACAAGTCGATCCCCATGACGGAAGTAACCCTGCCCGAGGGGTAGATGTGCGTTCCGGTGTGTACCGCGCGAAGCAGGGCGACGACGTCGTGCGAGGTACGCGGTTCCTCGCCCGCGCCCAGGGGAATCTCGTACGCCGTCAGCCGGGACGGCACGCACTCGCCCCTGTCGCCGAGGGCGACCCGGACAGCCGGGGCCCCCGACGGGGCGGGCAGGACTCCCCGTACGTGCTGGTCAGGAGCGGCGCGTAGACGTGGTCCAGCAGGAGGCCGGCCACTTCCACCTGAAGGTCTTCGATCTCGTGGTCGTCCTTGCTCACCACAGCACTCGTTGCTCCTCCGACCGGGAGGTCACCTCGCCCAGGTGGTCGGGCCAGGTGATCCCCCGGTCACGCGGTCCCATCGGGCCCGGGCCGTCGGGACCAGGCCATCACGCCCAGGTGATCAGGCGCTTCGGCTGTTCCAGGATCGCGGCCACGTCCGCCAGGACCTTCGAGCCCAACTCGCCGTCCACCAGGCGGTGGTCGAAGGAGAGCGCGAGCGTGGTGACCTGGCGGGGCTTGACCTTGCCCTTGTGGACCCAGGGCTGGAGCTTGATCGCGCCGACCGCCAGGATCGCGGACTCGCCCGGGTTGAGGATCGGCGTACCGGTGTCGACGCCGAAGACGCCGACATTGGTGATGGTCACCGTGCCGGACTGCATGGACGCCGGGGTCGTCCTGCCCTCGCGGGCCGTGGACACCAGCTCCCCCAGCGCTTCGGCCAGTTGGGGCAGGGTCTTGTCGTGGGCGTCCTTGATGTTCGGGACGATCAGGCCGCGCGGGGTCGCGGCCGCGATGCCCAGGTTGACGTAGTGCTTGACCACGATCTCCTGGGCGGCCTCGTCCCAGGTGGCGTTGATCTCGGGGTGGCGTTTGATGGCCACCAGCAGCGCCTTGGCGACGAGGAGCAGCGGGTTGACCCGCAGGCCGGCCATGTCCTGGTCGGACTTGAGCTCCTCGACCAGCTTCATCGTGCGCGTCACGTCCAGGGTGACGAACTCCGTGACGTGCGGCGCGGTGAAGGCGCTGCCCACCATGGCCGTCGCCGTGGCCTTCCGTACCCCCTTGACGGGGATACGGGTCTCCCGGCCGCCGGTGTCCGTCACCACCGCCGTCGGCTGCGGGGTGGCGGCGGCCGTCGCGGTCACCGGTGCGGGGGCCTGGACGTCCGGCGCCGGGGCCGTCGCCGCGTGGACGTCCTCGCGCGTGATGATCCCGTCCGGTCCGGTCGGCGTGATCGTCGCCAGATCCACCCCGAGGTCCTTGGCCAGCTTGCGCACGGGAGGCTTGGCCAGCGGACGGGCGGACGGGGACGGGACCGGAGCCGCGTGCCCGTTCATCTCGGACTGGATCGCCGCCGAAGCAGGCGAAACAGCCGAAGCAGGCGAAACAGCCGAAGCAGCCGAAGTGTCCGAAGGCACCGAAGCCGCCGGAGCCCCCGTCACCTGTCCGGGCACCGAAGTGCCCCTGCGCGCACGGCGCTTCGTGGACGCCTCGGCGACCCCGTACCCGACGAGGACCGGCGTACGGCCAGCCGGTTCGGCCTTCTCGCCGACGGGCTCGGCAGGTTCAGCGGGTTCAGGAGCCTGGGCCGAAGCCGAAGCCGGTTCGCCGCTTCCCGGCGCCACGTCCACCGTGATGATGGTCGCGCCGACGTCGACCGTCGTCCCCTCCTCGAAGCGCAGATCGTGCACCACGCCGTCGTACGGAATGGGCAGTTCGACGGCGGCCTTCGCGGTCTCGACCTCGCACACCACCTGGCCGTCCTCGACGGAATCGCCGGGCTGTACGTACCACTTGAGGATCTCCGCCTCGGTGAGCCCCTCGCCCACGTCGGGCATCCTGAACTCGCGGTAGCGAGCGGAAGTACCGGCGGAAGTGCCGGCGGAAGTGCCGGCGGAGATGTCGGATGAAGTGTCGGCTGAGGTCTCAGCAGTCATGGTCACGGCACTCCTCAGTACGCGAGCGAGCGGTCGACGGCGTCGAGCACCCGGTCCAGGCCCGGGAGGTACTCGTCCTCCAGCCGGGCCGGCGGATACGGCGCGTGGTAGCCGCCGACCCGCAGTACCGGGGCCTCCAGGTGGTAGAAGGACCGCTCCGTGACGCGGGCGGCGATCTCCGCGCCCGAGCCGAAGAAGACCGGCGCCTCGTGCACCACGACCAGGCGGCGCGTCTTCTCCACCGACGACTGGATCGTGTCGAAGTCGATCGGGGACATCGACCGGAGATCGACGACCTCCAGCGACTTGCCCTCCTCGGCCGCCGCCGACGCCGCCTCCAGACAGACCTTCACCATCGGGCCGTACGCGGCGAGCGTGAGGTCCGAGCCCTCCCGGACGACCCGCGCCGCGTGCAGCGGTCCCGGGATCGACTCGGTGTTGACCTCGCCCTTGTCCCAGTAGCGCCGCTTGGGCTCGAAGAAGATCACCGGGTCGTCGCTCTGGATGGCCTGCTGCATCATCCAGTACGCGTCCGACGCGGTGGACGGCGAGACGATCTTCAGGCCCGCCACGTGCGCGAAGAGCGCCTCGGGGGACTCACTGTGGTGCTCGACCGCGCCGATGCCGCCGCCGTACGGGATACGGATCACGACCGGCAACTTGATCTTGCCCAGCGAGCGGGCGTGCATCTTCGCGAGCTGCGTGACGATCTGGTCGTACGCGGGGAAGACGAAACCGTCGAACTGGATCTCCGCCACCGGACGGTAGCCGCGCAGCGCGAGACCGATGGCCGTGCCGATGATGCCCGACTCGGCGAGCGGGGTGTCGATGACCCGGCCCTCGCCGAAGTCCTTCTGGAGTCCGTCCGTGACCCGGAAGACGCCGCCGAGTTTTCCGACGTCCTCGCCCATGACCAGGACCTTGGGGTCGGTCTCCAACGCCTTGCGGAGCGACTCGTTGATCGCCTTCGCGAGCGGAAGCTTCTTTGCTGCCATGGCTACTTGCCCTCCCCGGCGGAGCCGCTGTCGGGTTCCGCGTCCTCTTCCGCGTCCGCGAACGACGCCTGGTACGCGGTGAACTGGGCGCGCTCCTCGTCGACGAGCGCGTTCCCGTCCGCGTAGACATGGTCGAAGATCGCCAGCGGGTCCGGGTCGGGCATGGCCCGTACCGTCTCGCGCACCCGCTTGCCCAGCGCCTCGCTCTCCTCCTCCAGCGCCGTGAAGAAGGCCTCGTCGGCCAGGCCCTGCTTCTCCAGGTACCGGCCCAGCCGCAGGATCGGGTCCTTGGCCTCCCAGGCCTCCCGCTCCTCGTCCGCGCGGTACTTGGTCGGGTCGTCGGAGGTGGTGTGCGCGCCCATGCGGTACGTGAACGCCTCGACCAGCATGGGCCCTTCACCCCGGCGCGCGCGCTCCAGCGCGGAGCGGGTCACGGCCAGACAGGCGAGTACGTCGTTGCCGTCGACCCGGACGCCCGGGAAGCCGTACCCCTGCGCGCGCTGGTAGAGCGGTACGCGGGTCTGCCGCTCGGTCGGCTCGGAGATCGCCCACTGGTTGTTCTGGCAGAAGAAGACCACCGGCGCGTTGTAGACGGCGGAGAAGGTGAAGGCCTCGGCGACATCGCCCTGACTGGAGGCGCCGTCCCCGAAGTACGCGATCACGGCGCTGTCCGCGCCGTCCTTGGCGACGCCCATGGCGTAGCCGGTGGCGTGCAGGGTCTGCGAGCCGATGACGATCGTGTACAGGTGGAAATTGTTGGAGCTGGGGTCCCAGCCGCCGTTGTTCACCCCGCGGAACATGCCCAGCAGGTTGGTCGGGTCGACCCCGCGGCACCAGGCCACGCCGTGCTCGCGGTAGGTCGGGAAGACGTAGTCGTCGTCGTGCAGCGCGCGGCCCGAGCCGATCTGCGCGGCCTCCTGGCCCAGCAGCGACGCCCACAGTCCGAGCTCGCCCTGGCGCTGGAGCGCCGTGGCCTCGGCATCGAAGCGGCGGGTCAGGACCATGTCCCGGTACAGCCCGCGCAGCTCGTCCGGCGTCGGATCGATCTGGTAGTCAGGGTGCTCGACGCGCTCGCCCTCGGGGCTGAGCAGCTGTACGAGCTGGGGCTCGGAACTCTTGGATTGCGGCGTCTTCTTCGCGCTGGCGCGCTTGGTACCGCTGCTGCGTCGCGGTTTGCGAGCGGCGGTGCTCTCCACGGTCACGTGCGTGCTCCTCCGTCTGTCCGGCCCCCGGGATCCGCCGGGAACCAGTGCGGCTCGCCTGAATCGACCGCGCGCACGGGGTGGGTGCGACCCGGTCGGGACAGACGTGACAGGTGCCCCGGCGAGCGCCCTGTCACAGGCACGTTACCCAGTGGGCCGCATTACCGCGAAACCCCTCTGACCTGCCATTTTGCTTGGATTTCCAAGTAAATCGGCAAAGTCCGGAACAACCACTGGTCACAGCCTTGCAGGCCGCCGGAACAACGGCACGTTATCCCGCTGATCTGCGGCAGGGAAGGGGTGAGTGTGTGAGACTGAATTCTGTGTATGAAGATGGAAAAATCACTGTTTTTCTGGTTGATGACCATGAAGTCGTCCGCCGGGGCGTCCATGAACTTCTCGCCTCCGAGGACGACATCGACGTCGTCGGAGAGGCGGGGACGGCCGCGGACGCCATGGCCCGGATACCGGCGGCGCGCCCCGATGTGGCGGTGCTGGACGTACGGCTGCCGGACGGCAGCGGGGTGGAGGTCTGCCGGGAGGTCCGTTCGCGGGACGAGAGCATCAAGTGCCTGATGCTGACCTCGTTCGCCGACGACGAAGCGCTCTTCGACGCGATCATGGCCGGGGCCTCGGGATATGTGCTGAAGGCGATCCGCGGAAATGAACTCCTGGCGGCGGTAAGGGATGTGGCGGCGGGGCGGTCGCTGCTCGACCCGGTGGCGACGGCCCGGGTGCTGGAGCGGCTGCGCAGCGGCAACGAGCCCAAGGAAGACGACAAGTTGGCCGGTCTGACCGACCAGGAGCGCAAGATCCTGGATCTGATCGGCGAGGGCATGACGAACCGCGCCATCGGCGAGCAGCTGCATCTCGCCGAGAAGACGATCAAGAACTATGTCTCCAGCCTGCTGTCCAAGCTGGGGATGGAGCGGCGCTCGCAGGCGGCGGCGTATGTGGCACGGCTCCAGGCGGAGAGGCGCTGAGGCCGAGGCCGAGGCCGAGACTGAGACTGAGGCCGACGGCATCGAGGTTGCGGGGCTCGGCCTACGTGGCTGGGCGGGCGGCGTGTGGCCCTCGTACCGCGACCGGACCTTTCCTAATCGGGACCAACGTCCTCCGCTTCCGGGGCCGCCTCCTCTGTCGCCGGGCGGGCCGACGACGGAGAGTGGACCACATGCTCACCGAGGACCTCCGCGCCCTGCAGTTGCTCTCCCGCGTCCCGTACGGCCGGGTGGCGACGAGCATGCGCGCGATGCCCTTTGTGACGCCCGCACGCCATGTCGTCGTGACCGACGGCTCTGTCCTGCTGCGCATGCACGCGGGCCACGGCTACCACCGGGCGTGCGGTGGCGGGGTGGTCGCGTACGGGGCGGACAACTACGGCAGCGAGGACGCCGAGCAGTGGTCGGTGCAGTTCACCGGCACCGCCGAACTGGTCGAACCGACGGCGGAGGAGCTCGAACTGTTCGGTTCCGGGCCCTACCAAGTGGATGGACAACCGTTCGAGCCGGTCTATATGCGGCTTGTGCCGCAGTTCGTCTCCGTACATACGCTCGACTACTGCCGGGAGCGACGGAGCCAATACGTTGCGTGATCTAACATCTGACAAGTGCCGCGCTCATATGAATTCGCTGCGCCTGCCGCGACTGCCTTAATCCCCGCACCCGCCTTCGCCGCTCGCGCCCCGCATGCCCCTCGTCAAGGGCAGGCGCATGTCTCCGCCCCGCCCGTCCGGATGCTGCTCCGCCGCTACCGGAACGCGGGCGAGCCCCTGTCCTGCGAACCCGTCGCCCAGGGACTGCTCAACCGCGGCTACCGGCTCTCCACGACCCGGGGCCGCTACTTCCTGAAACACCATCTGGACGGCGACCACGAGGCCATCGCCCGCCAGCACCGGGCGACCCAGCGGCTCCAGACGCTCGGCGTGCCCGTCGCCCCGCCCGTCGAGAAGACCGACGGCGACACCGTCGCGGTGATCGGCGGCGACTGCTACGCCCTGCACCCCTGGGTCGACGGGCGCCACCGCGACGGCGCCCAGCTGACATCCGCCGCGTCGAAGCGGCTCGGCGGGCTCCTCGGGCTCGTACACACCTGCCTGGAGCAGGTGATGGGGCCGGACCCGGCGGCGCTCACGCACGAGAGTCCGGACCCGGCGAACACCTTCGCGCTGATCGACGAACTACTGGGCCTGGCCCGGGACCGTACCCCCCGCAACGTCTTCGACTCGCTCGCCGAACACCGCCTGCTGGAGCGCCGCGCCCTGCTGGAGCGCCATGCCCACCGCCGCCCGCCGCCCGGCGCCGAGCCGGCCACCGGCTGGGTGCACGGCGACTTCCACCCGCTGAACCTGCTCTACCGGGGCGCGGAACCGGCCGCGATCGTCGACTGGGACCGGCTGGGCGTACAGCCGCGCGCCGAGGAGGCGGTACGGGCGGCGGCGATCTTCTTCGTCCGGCCGACCGGCGAACTGGAGCTGCCGAAGGTACGGGCATACGCGCGCGCCTACCGCCGGGCGGCCGGGGCGGGCGCCGACGAACTGGCCGCGGCCGCGCACCGGGTGTGGTGGGAGCGCCTCAACGACTTCTGGATACTGCGCTGGCGGTACCAGCTGGACGACCGAAGGGCCGACCCGCTGTTCGCCGCGGTGTCGGCCCTGGCGGTCTGGTGGACGCGGGAGTACGACGCGGTCCGCGAGGCCTTCGCGGGGTGAGGCGCGGAGTGACGGGGCGAGGTGACGGGGCGGCGGACGAAAGGAGGGCGGGGAGGGCGCGCCGCGCGCGTACCCTCCCCGCCCTTCCGTCCGTCCCGCTGCTCTTCCGTCCCGCCGTGTGTCAGCCGACGGCGCCGGCCGTGTCGGCACCCGCGGAGGTGCCCGCGTTGGTGTCGCCGGTGGGAGGGGTGCCCCCGGTGGGATCGCCCTCGGTCGGCGGCGGATCCTCGTCGTCCGTCTCGCCGCCGCCCCCGTTGTTGTCACCGGTGTCGTCCGTCTCACCCGGATCGGCCGTGGGCTGCGTGTCGTTGGTCGGCACGCCGGACGGACTGGGCGTGAACGACGGTGAGTACGAGGGCGTCCAGCCCGGATTCTGGTTCCCGCCCGAGGAGTTGTCCGTCTCCTCGCTCTCCTCGGTGCTCTGCTCTTCCGACGGTGTCGGATCGTCGGACGGGGCCGACTCGCTCGTGCTGACCGTCGGCTCGTTGTCCGTCGTGTCGCCTGTGCCCGTGTTTCCCACGGAGTTGATCGCGTACGCCACCCCCGCCACGATCGCGATCAGCGCGAGCGCGACGAAGAGGTACATCTTGGAGCGGCCGCCGGAGCTGCGGCGGCGGCCGCGGCCGTCGTATCCGCCGTCGTCCGGGTTCATCGGCGGCAGGATCGGGCCCTGCGAGGTGTCGTGGTGCGGCGGGTGGGCCATCGCCGTCGTCGCGGACATACCCATCGCCGGGGTGCTGCCGCCCATGTGCGGGTCGACCGCGCCGGTGTTCCACACACCGGTGTGGCTGCCCTGCTGCTGGAGCATCTGCAGGCCGTACTGGATCAGCCCGCGCATTTCTTCGGCGCTCTGGAACCGGTCGTCGGGCTCCTTCGCGAGCGAGCGCATGACCAGCCCGTCCAGCTCCGGCGGGGCCACGTCCGAGACCTCGGAGGGCGGCACCGGAATGTCCTGGACATGCTGGTAGACCACGGAGAGCGGGGTCTCACCGGTGAACGGGGGTCTCAGCGCGAGGAGTTCGTAGAGCAGACAGCCCGTCGCGTACAGGTCGCTGCGGTGGTCGACGGCCTTGCCCAGCGCCTGCTCGGGGGAGAGGTACTGCGGCGTGCCCATGACCATGCCGGTCTGGGTCATCGTCGACTGCGCGCCGTGCAGGGCGCGCGCGATGCCGAAGTCCATCACCTTCACCGCGCCCGCGTCCGTGATGATCACGTTGGCGGGCTTGATGTCACGGTGCACGATGCCGTGCTGGTGCGAGTAGGCCAGCGCCTCCAGCACACCGGAGACGATGATCAGCGCCTGCTCCGGCGGCGGGGCGTCGGCGCTGATCAGCAGGTCACGGATGGTGCGGCCCTCGACCAGCTCCATCACGATGTACGGGACGGTCTGCCCGTTGACCGTGTCCTCGCCGGAGTCGTACACCGCGACCACCGCGTGGTGGTTGAGGCCTGCGACCGACTGGGCCTCGCGCGTGAAACGGGCCTTGGAGACCGGGTCCTCGGCGAGATCCGCGCGGAGCAGCTTGACGGCGACGGTGCGTCCGAGCCGTACGTCCTCGGCCGCGAACACCTCGGCCATACCGCCGCGGCCGAGGCGGTGGGTCATGCGGTAGCGGCCGTCTCCGACCAGCCCACCGACGAGCCCGCCGTCGCCCCAGGAGTCCGCAGCATCCGACACTCCGCCGCCTGCTTCGGGTTCGGGTGCCATCAGTCCTCGCCGTCGTTTCTGTCCGCTCGGTGACCGCGCGTGCGGCCGGCGGTGGGTCTGTGTGTCTCAGGGGGTGATTCAAGGGTGGCTATGGCACATCACGCTACAGCCTTCGGGTGACACGCCGGTCCAGGATGGACCGGTCATGAAACCCGCTAGGGCGTCGCCCATGCAAATTCCATGGGTTTCCTGTAACGCTTCCGAGACTCTTGCTGTGCTTACGGTCACGGAACGGGCACCTGGCTTGACGTGTCGGTGCCCTACGGCAGACTTGGCCTGTAATAGCGGATCAGCGGATCACCGTGTCGAAGTCACTGCGGTCCGCGACGGGTTCGGCAACTCGGCGACAGAGCGTGAGCAGCAGGGCGTTCAGAGCGTGAGCAGTATCGCGTTCGGCAAACGGGGCTCGGCGACGGGTTCGGCGACGGGTTCGGCAACGGGTAACGAGTTCAGCACGACGCGTCAGCGCGCCGAGGGGGAAGCACAGTCATGAGCCAGGACGGCGCACAGGGCCGCTACGCGGGCGGTTCGGTCGCGGGCGGCCGGTACCAGCTTCGCGACTTGCTCGGCGAGGGCGGGATGGCGTCCGTGTACCTGGCGTACGACTCCGCGCTGGACCGCCAGGTCGCCATCAAGACGCTCCACACGGAGCTGGGCCGGGAGCAGTCCTTCCGCGAGCGCTTCCGCCGCGAGGCCCAGGCCGTCGCCAAGCTGTCGCACACCAACATCGTCTCCGTCTTCGACACCGGCGAGGACGAGCTGGACGGCGCGATGATGCCGTACATCGTCATGGAGTACGTCGAGGGGCAGCCGCTCGGCTCCGTACTGCAGGCGGACGTCGCGCAGTACGGCGCGATGCCGGCCGACAAGGCGCTCAAGGTGACGGCGGATGTACTGGCCGCGCTGGAGACCAGCCACGAGATGGGCCTGGTCCACCGGGACATCAAGCCCGGCAACGTGATGATGACCAAGCGCGGCATCGTCAAGGTGATGGACTTCGGCATCGCGCGCGCCATGCAGTCGGGTGTCACTTCGATGACGCAGACCGGCATGGTCGTCGGCACGCCGCAGTACCTGTCGCCCGAGCAGGCGCTGGGGCGGGGTGTCGACGCCCGCTCCGACCTCTACTCGGTCGGGATCATGCTCTTCCAACTGCTGACGGGCCGGCTGCCGTTCGACGCGGACTCGCCGCTGGCGATCGCGTACGCGCATGTGCAGGAGGAGCCCGTCGCTCCGTCCAGCTTCAACCGCGCGATCACCCCGGCGATGGACGCGCTGGTGGCGCGGGCGCTGAAGAAGAATCCGAACGAGCGCTTCCCGAGCGCGGAGGCGATGCGCGACGAATGCGCGCGCGTGCTGTCCGCCGGGCAGACGGGCGCCCCGGTGATCGTGCAGGGCGCTCCGCAGAACAGCAGCGGCTCGGGCGTGGGCTCGGCGGTCTTCCCGCCGGTGGACCAGTCGATGCCGACGCCGGCCCCGGCTCAGCAGGGCGTGCAGTCGCCGTACCAGCCGGGTCCGTACGGTCCGCCGACGCCCGCGCACATGCAGACGCCCGCCCCCGGCTACGGCTATCCGCAGGCGTCCCCGGCCTACCAGACGCACACACCGTCGCCGTACACCATGCCGCAGCAGCAGATGGCCGGTTCCGGCCACAATGGCCAGGGCGCGCCCGGTGGAACGAACGGCTCCGGCATCGGTGCCGGTAACGGTCCTGGCAACGGTCCCGGTAACAGCGGCGGCAAGCGGAACATGCCGGTCATCGTGGGCTCGATCGCGGTCGCGGTCGTGGCGATCGCCGGACTGGTCGCGGCACTGTCGATGAACGGCGACGACAAGGGTGGCGGCGGCGCGGACCCCAGCGAGAGCGCGACCGTGGCGGCGGAGCACCGCGGCCCGGAGCGGAACCGGACGATCGAGGCCTCGGAGTGCTCGGAAGCGTCGGAGGACGCCACGGACCCGTCCCGGGTGACGGCTCCCGACCTGCGCTACAAGGACATCCTCTCGGTGAAGGACTGCCTCCGCGCGGCGGGCTGGACCTGGTCGGAGCCGAAGAAGCAGAACGACGGCTCCCAGGCCGAGGACATCGTGATCGACCAGTACCCGCGGCCGGGCGCCGCCGTGCTGCCCAAGGAGCAGGAGTTCGAGCTGACGCTCTCCACCGGCGACGCCGGATAGGCGGCGGGCCGGGCCTCCGCCGGCCCCCTTCGCTGGAGCGCGTGCGCTCGTTCGTCCGCCCACCCGTCCGTTCGTCCGGCCGTCCGTTCATTCGTTGGTTAGTTAGCTAGTTCATTCGTTCGGATATGCCTCGCGCCCACGTGTCTCATCCGTACGTGTCTCATCCGTACGTGTCTCGTCCCGGACATTCGAGATGCCGGAGTTATCGCCTCATGTGACTCTGAGTCGGTGACTCCCACGCTCCGCACTCCCTGCGCGATCGCGGTCGCGACTCTGCTGCTGGCCGCGCTCGCCGCGCCGGTCGCGTACGCGAAGGAGTCCTCCCCACCCACCACGCCTCCCGCCGTGTCCGCGGGGTCGGCCGGCTCCCTGGCCGGGCATCCGTCGGGCGAGGGACGTCCACGGCCGGGGCGGCCGGCGGGGGGCGGAGCCGACTCGGCGGCGGACGCGAACCCGAGCGGGAGCGAGGACGGGGACGAGAGCGGGGACGAGGAACTGGACGCCGCGGCGCGCCCCGACCCGTCAGCCGCGTCCCCCTCCTCGGCGGCTTCCTCTTCGGCGTCCGCTCCCTCCTCCGATACGGCGGCGTCCGCCTCCGCGTCCCCCTCCGCGTCCCCGTCCGCTTCGTCGTCCGGCCGGAGCACGGGTGAGGCGGCTGAGGGAGAGGGGACGGACGAGGACGGGGAAGAGGGCGAAGGGGATGGGGAAGGGGACGGGACGGGGGACGCGGAAGGGCTGACGGAGAAGCCCGTGCAGCCTTCCCGGACACCCTCCGCACCGCGGGACCACCCGCCGACCGCCACCCGTAAGACGGAGGACCAGGGCGTCACGGAGACCGCCGCGCGGCCCGTCGTCGTACTGACCATGGGCGCCGGAATCATGCTGCTCGGGCTGGGGCTCGGCTTCATCGGACTGCGGCTCCGGCGCCGCTGACCGCCGCCGGCCCTGGACACTCTCCCTCGCCGCCGGCCCTCACGGCCGACCCTCGCCGCCGGCCCTCGCCGCTGGCCCTCACCGCCGGTTGTCATCCTTACGGCGTACTTACAGGCTCCGTCTCAAGTCGCTTGTGAGACGCCCCGCCGCCCGGCAACATACTCAGTATGTCGATCCGCCATGGACTACTCGCACTGCTGGAACGCGGTCCTCGCTACGGCTCTCAGCTCCGTACGGAGTTCGAGACCCGTACGGGTTCCACGTGGCCGCTCAACGTCGGTCAGGTCTATACGACCCTGAGCCGCCTGGAGCGCGACAGCATGGTCACGCAGGACGGCGAGGACGACGCGGGCCACACGCTCTACGCGATCACCAACGCCGGCCGCGTGGAGCTGAAGTCCTGGTTCCGTACGCCCGTCGACCGCGCCAGCCCGCCCCGGGACGAGCTGGCGATCAAGCTCGCGATGGCCGTGGGCGCGCCCGGGGTCGACATCCGGGAGGTCATCCAGTCGCAGCGCCGGCACACCATCAAGGCGATGCAGGACTACACGCGCCTCAAGGCCCAGGCCCTCGACACCGTCCCGGCCAACCGGGACGAGGTGGCCTGGCTGCTCGTCCTCGAACAGCTGATCTTCCAGACGGAGGCCGAGGCCCGCTGGCTCGACCACTCCGAGCAGCGGTTGATCCGCCTCTCGATGATGCCGGAACCGATCAAGCCGTCACCCGGGTTGCCCGAACCGAAGATGCCGGTGGGGACCGCGCGGGAGGAGGCCGACGGCCTATGAGGCCTCGGGCCCGTGAACTCGCAGGACCGTGAACCCGCCGGACCGGAGAACGTAGGACCGAGGACCGTAAGGCCCAGGTCCGTAAAGCCCGGGGATCACGGAGTCGGAACCCGCCCACCGTGGCTCCGGCACCTTCATCACTTCGGCGGCCGCCGACTTTTCCGCCTGTGCCGGGCCGGTGCCCCCGTACCTACCCGTCGGGCACCTCGGGGCAGACCGCCCCCGCGTCTCTCGCCCCGCTTCTGACTCCTCACACACATCCGCTCATTGCGTACGCCCTCGCAGGCCTACGCCGAAGGGGGATTCCTCATGCCTCGTAAGTCACATAAGACCCACCAGCAACATCAGTCACAGCGCGCTTCTCAGCCGCAGCAGGCGCGGACGCCTGTGCTGCAACTCCAGGACCTGGCCCGTGTCCATGGCAGCGGCGCCACCGAGGTGCACGCCCTGCGGGGCGTGAACCTCGATGTGTTCCCCGGCGAACTGGTCGCCGTCATGGGCCCCTCCGGCTCCGGCAAGTCCACGCTGCTCACCATCGCCGGTGGCCTCGACACACCCACCTCGGGCCGCGTGATCGTCGAGGGCACCGAGATCAACACCGCCGACCGCAAGAAGCTCGCGGCCCTGCGCCGCCGCAGCATCGGCTATGTCTTCCAGGACTACAACCTGATACCCGCCCTCACCGCCGCCGAGAACATCGCTCTCCCGCGCGAACTCGACGGCGTCTCCGCGCGCAAGGCACGCGTCGAGGCCCTGGCCGCACTGAGCGAGATGGGGCTCGAACAGCTCGCCGACCGCTTCCCCGACGAGATGTCCGGCGGCCAGCAGCAGCGCGTGGCGATCGCCCGCGCGCTCGTCGGCGACCGCCGCCTGGTCCTCGCCGACGAGCCGACCGGCGCGCTGGACTCCGAGACCGGTGAGTCCGTACTCGCCCTGCTGCGCACCCGCTGCGACGCGGGCGCGGCCGGCATCCTGGTCACCCACGAGCCGCGCTTCGCCGCCTGGGCCGACCGTGTGGTCTTCCTCCGGGACGGCGCGGTCGTCGACCAGACCCTCCGCAGCCAGCCGGACTCGCTGCTCGCGGACCAGGCGGCCGAACTGTGACGACCTGGTTCCATTCCTGGCGCGCCGCGGTGCGCATCGCCCGCCGTGACGCCTGGCGTTTCAAGGGACGCAGCTTCCTCGTCCTCGCCATGATCGCCCTTCCCGTCCTCGGCGTGAGCGCCTTGGATCTGACCCTCCGCAGCTCGGAAATCTCGACCGCGGAGAGCCTGAACCGTGAACTCGGCCAGGCCGATGCCCGGTTCACCGATCCTCACCTCGGCGGTGCGCCCCTCCTCCAGGACCCGGAGGGCAGCGGCTACACACCGAAGGGCGACTTCGACGGCGGAGAAAAGCCGTGGCCCGAGGGCGATACCGACGTCTCGAAGGCCTTCCCGCCGGGCGCCGGCACGCTTGAGGACACGAAGGGATCCGGGAAGCTCCGCACCGCGCACGGTCTGCTGCAGGCCGAGATCCGTGAGCTGAAGGCCTCGGACCCGATGGCCCGGGGCATCATGACACTCGACACGGGCCGCTTCCCCGAGAGGGCCGGCGAGGTCGCCGTGACCACCCACTTCCTGGAAAACAGCGGTCTGAGCGTGGGCGGGAAGCTCACGGCGCGTGGACTCGACGCCGACTACCGGATCGTCGGTACGTACGAACTGCCCGACGGCCTCAACACCGACCAGGTGAACGCCCTTCCCGGAGCCTTCCTGGCCCCGCTCGACAAGGCGCTGAAGGCCGACGGACTGGCCGGAACGGACTCGGACACCAGCCACCTGGTGAGCGTCTCCGGTGGTTTCACGTGGAACATGGTGCAAGAGGCCAACACTCTTGGCGTCAAGGTGAGTTCACGCGCCGTGATCCTCGACCCTCCCGCCGACGCGGACGTTCCCCTGTTCCAGCAGGACGACTGGAACAGGTACGCCGGGACGGGGGACGAGGGCGAGGAGATGGCCATAGTCGGCACCATCGTCGGCCTCGCGATGCTGGAGATCTGCCTGCTGGCAGGCCCCGCCTTCGCCGTCGGCGCCCGGCGCTCGCGCCGTCAGCTCGGCCTGGTGGGCGCCAACGGTGGCGACCGGCGCCATATCCGGGCCATCGTCCTCGCCGGCGGTCTGGTGATCGGTGTCGCCGCGGCCGTCGTCGGTACGCTCCTCGGCACCGGCCTCGCCGTCGCCCTGCGACCCGTACTTGAGGAGTACGCGGGCAAGCGCTTCGGCGGCTTCAACGTCCGGCCGCTGGAGCTTCTCGGTATCGCACTGCTCGCCGTACTCACCGGTCTGCTGGCCGCGATCGTCCCCGCCGTCACCGCCTCCCGGCAGACCGTCCTGGCCTCGCTCACCGGCCGCCGCGGGGTACGCAACAGCAGCAGGGTGCTGCCGGTCCTGGGGCTGATCGCGTTCGTGCTGGGTGCGGCGATCGCGCTGTACGGATCAGTGGTGAGCAGCCAGATCATGATCGTCGCGGGCGGCAGCGCCATCGCCGAACTCGGCGTGGTCGCACTGACACCGGCCCTGGTGGGCCTGTTCGGCCGGATCGGCCGCTGGATGCCGCTCTCGCCGCGCCTGGCACTGCGTGACGCCGTACGCAACCGGGGCCGCACGGCCCCTGCCGTGGCGGCGGTGCTGGCCGCGGTCGCCGGCACCGTGGCGGTGTCCACGTACTCCGCGAGCCAAGACGCGGAGAACAGGGCCAAGTACGAGCCGCAGCTGCCCAGCGGCGCCGTCTCCGTCATGGTCGAGCAGAGCGACAGCCGGGATGTTCCGGCCATTCGTGCGGCTGTTCAGAAGAACCTGCCCATCAGCGTACGAGCCGATGCGGCGCATATGAAGGTCGGTAAGCCCGACTGCGTCATGTACGCCGAAGAGAACGCCTGCGGGCGCTACGAAGTGGTGATCCCCAAGGCCAATCGCTGTCCCCTCCGGGACGACGCGGGCATGGATATCTCGGAGAAGCTCAGCGAGGCAGAGCGCCGCAAGTTCGCCAGGGACCCGCGCTGTCAGGAGTCCGACGTCTACAACAGCTTCGCCGAGGGCGTGGTGGTCGGCGACGCCGGGATGCTGAAGGTCCTCGGCATCAAGGATCCGGCGGCGGAGAAGGCCCTGGCGGACGGCGAGATCGTCTCGCTCGACAAGCGGAACGTGCACGACGTCAACTCGGGCAACACGGGCGACACGATCGACATCCGGCTGGTCACGGACGTCGAGAAGGCGGACGCGATCAATGAGAAGGGCAAGGAATCTCCCGGCACCGTCAAGTCGTTCCCGGCGCACCAGGTCTCGGGAGGGCACGAGACGTACGGCATCTCGATGATCGTCTCCCCGGCCACGGTCAAGGCGGCGGGCATTGACACCTTCCCGGTCGGCGCGTACTTCTCGACCGCTTCTACGCCGACCAGCACGCAGAAGCAGCAGCTGGACAGCGATCTCGCCGCGACCGGTGCCGCCGTCAACCTCCACATCGAGAACGGCTACACCAGCGAGAGCGACATAGTGCTGCTGGCACTGACCGTCTTCGCCGGACTGGTCACGATCGGCGCCGCGGGTATCGCCACCGGACTCGCCCAGGCCGACGCCGAGGCCGACCTCAGGACCCTGGCGGCGGTCGGAGCCCCGGCACGGGTCCGCCGGACGCTCAGCGGATTCCAGTGCGCGGTGGTCGCCGCGATGGGTGTGGTGCTGGGTTCGGCGGCCGGGGTGCTCCCCTCGATCGGACTGCGTCTGGCGGAGCGTCGCAACGCATTGGAGTTGCACGAAGAGGCGTTCGGTCAAGGCGTGGGCAGCGACATGCTGCCTCATGTGCCGATCGTCATCCCCTGGGGCACGCTGGCCCTCCTCCTGATCGCCGTTCCGCTGGGTGCCGCGATCCTGGCGGCCCTGGTCACGCGCTCGCACCGGACGGTGGCGCGCCGCGCGGCGACATAGCCCCCTGCCCCGACCGGATCCGTGCCCCCGTACGCAGGTGCGTCACCATGGCGCTTCACCGTGGTGGGTCGTCTTCGTACGGGGGCACACCACGTGGTGATGGGCAGGTGCGAGACAATGGGCCACATGGAGATGCCGAGGAACGAACGGTCGCAGGAGAGCCCCCATGTCCTCGTGGTGGGACAGGACGGGATGGCGCTCGGCGGTGGTGGATCCGGCGACGAGGCACGCGAGATCCCGGTGACGGAGATGGTCGAGCAGCCCGCGAAGGTCATGCGGATCGGCAGCATGATCAAGCAGCTTCTGGAGGAGGTGCGGGCGGCTCCCCTGGACGAGGCGAGCCGGGTACGCCTCAAGGAGATCCACGCCGGCTCGGTGAAGGAGCTGGAGGACGGGCTCGCCCCCGAACTGGTCGAGGAACTGGAGCGGCTCTCGCTTCCCTTCACCGACGAGGCGATCCCCTCGGAGGCCGAACTGCGTATCGCACAGGCCCAGCTGGTGGGCTGGCTGGAGGGCCTCTTCCACGGGATCCAGACGGCGCTGTTCGCCCAGCAGATGGCGGCCAGGGCCCAGCTGGAGCAGATGCGCCGCGCGCTTCCGCCGGGCTCGGTGCCGGAGGAGGACGAGGAGCAGGGGCACGGGCCGATCCGTTCCGGCCCGTATCTGTAAGCCTCCGGACTTCACCGAGCGTCCGGACTCACTCCCGTTTCGTCCCTGCTTCGTCCCGCGCGGCCCGGCACACCAGGAGGTGTGCCGGGCCGTCGGCCGTTGTACGGGACCCGAGTGCGGCGCTTCGGGCAGATCGCGGGGCCTCTGACAGATGGCGCCGTGCCACGTCAGGCAGTGGTCGGACCCCGGTCAGGCGTTGGTCGGCCGCGGTCAGGTTGTCGCGGAGGTGAGCAGCAGCAGCTTGCCGACATGGCCGCCCGCTTCCAGGGCGCGGTGTGCCTCGGCCGCCTCCGCCATCGGCAGGGTCCGGTCCACGACCGGACGGATACCGCCACCGGCGATGAGCGGCCAGACATGCTCCCGTACGGCCGCGACGATCGCCGCCTTCTCGGCCTGTGGACGGGCCCGCAGCGAGGTCGCCGTGACGGCGCCGCGCTTGCTCAGCAGGGCGCCCAGATTGAGCTCGCCCTTCACCCCGCCCTGGAGGCCGATCACCGCGAGCCGGCCGTTCACGGCCAGGGCCTTCACGTTCCGATCCAGGTACTTCGCGCCGACGATGTCGAGGATGACATCCGCGCCGGCGCCGTCCGTGGCCTTGCGGATCTCCTCGACGAAATCCTGCTCGCGGTAGTCGATCAGGATGTCCGCGCCCAGCTCGGCACAGCGCGCCAGCCGGTCGGAGCCGCCCGCCGTCACCGCGACCCGCGCGCCCACGGCCTTCGCGAGCTGGATCGCCATCGTGCCGATCCCGCTCGCCCCGCCGTGCACGAGCAGCGTCTCGCCCGGCCGCAGGTGGGAAATCATGAAGACGTTCGACCAGACCGTGCAGGTGACCTCAGGGAGCGCCGCGGCCGTGGCCAGGTCCAGCCCCTCCGGTACGGGCAGCAACTGCCCGGCCGGTACGGCGACCTTCTCGGCGTATCCGCCGCCGGCGAGCAGCGCGCAGACCTCGTCGCCGACGGCCCAGCCGGAGACCCCCGGCCCAAGCGCGGTGATCCTGCCCGCGCACTCCAGGCCGGGGTACGGGGACGAGCCGGGCGGCGGATCGTAGAAGCCCTGGCGCTGCAACAGATCGGCGCGGTTGACGGCGCTCGCCACGACCTCGACGAGGACCTCTCCCTCGCCGGGTACGGGATCGGGCACCTCGGCCCATACGAGAGCCTCAGGGCCGCCGGGTTCCGGAATCGTGATCGCATGCATGGCCGCGAGGCTACTCCTCGACGGCCCTCCGGAGCGGGTCTCCCGGCGGCGTTCTCCGCGGTGGCTTTCCAACTGCCGCGCAGCCGCACAGGCGCCCCGTGGGGCATGACGCGGACGTTCCGTCACCTACGGCCCCATGGAGCCCCATGGCGACGGCCGGCGCCAACAGCCCGCGCGTCAGCCGGAATAGTCCGGGGCCGAGGTGCTCTCCGCCCGGACGATGGTGATCAGACGGTCGGTCAGCTGGAGCGGGCTCGCGGCCGGGTCGTCGTAGCCGAGCAGCCGGTGGCCGCGCAGAACGCTCACCACCAGGTCGTCCGTCTCCCGTACGCTCCGGCCCACCTCGGACTTTATGACCGGGCGTTCGATGAGATCGAGGCCGCTGCCCTGCTGGATCAGATCCTCCATCACCGTGCCGGCGCTGGGGCTGAGTACGGAGAGACCGAGCAGCCGGCCGGCCGCGCTGGCGCTGGTGATCACCGCGTCGGCTCCGGACTGGCGCAGCAGCGGCGCGTTCTCCTCCTCACGCACGGCTGCGACGATCTTCGCGCCCCGGTTGAGCTGACGCGCGGTCAGCGCGACCAGGACCGCCGTGTCGTCGCGCTGGGTGGCGATGACTATCTGGCGGGCGCGCTGGAGTTCGGCCCGCATCAGTACATCGCTGCGGGTCGCATCGCCGATGACCCCCACGAACCCCTCCGCGCTGGCCGCCTCGATCACCTTGCCCGAGGGGTCGACGATGACGATCTGTTCCTTCTTGATGCCCGTCGCGCAGAGGGTCTGCATCGCGGACCGGCCTTTGGTGCCGTAGCCGACGATGACGGTGTGGTCACGCAAGTTGGACCTCCAGCGGTTCAGCCGCCACTCCTCCCGGGTCCGTTCCGTGAGGACCTCAAGAGTGGTGCCGACCAGGATGATGAGGAAGATCACCCGAAGCGGCGTCACGAGCAGCACGTTCACGAGCCGCGCGCCGTCGCTGTACGGGACGATGTCGCCGTAACCCGTCGTGGAAAGCGTGACGGTGGCGTAGTAGACGGAGTCGAGGAAGTCGACCGAGTCATCCGCGTTGTCGTGGTAGCCCTGTCTGTCGATGTAGACGATGAAGACCGTCAGGGCCAGCACAAACAGGGCCATCAGCAGTCGCCTGCTGACCTGGCGCAGTGGCCGTACGGCCTTGCGGCGCGGCAGCTTCACCCGCGCGGTGACCAGATACTCGTCGGCCTGCCTGGCCATCGCGTCATGGCCGGGAAGTTTCACGTGAAACACCCGCCATCAGCCGAGGCTGCCCATGGCAGATCCAGCACTTCCAACTCCTCACCCGGCCGTGCGCCGCCCGGCGGCACGACCGCGATCCCATCAGCTGCGGCAATGCCACGCAGCATGGCCGGACCGCTGAAACGCAACGGCACGAGTCCCTCATCGCGGTGGACGAAGGGCACCAGACGGGTGTCGTACGGATGGCCATGCACCGCGTCGCGCAGCGGCGCGTGATACGGGACCCGGGGCGCCCGGCCCGCCAGCGCGCGCAGCAGAGGCTCGGCGAGCGTCAAGAGACCGGAGACCGCGGCGAGCGGGTTGCCCGGCAGTCCCACCAGATGCCGCCCCGAGACCAGCCGGGCCAGCAGCATGGGATGGCCCGGACGTACGGCGACGCCGTCCACCAGCAGTTCGGCGCCCACCTTCCGCAGGACCGGGTGGACATGGTCGACCGGCCCCCCGGCCGTACCGCCCGTCGTGATCACGAGATCCGCCGTGGACTTGGCGACCGCGCGGCGCAGCGCCTCGGCGGAGTCGCCGAGGCGGCGGGTGGCGATCACGTCGGCGCCGAGCGTGCGCAGCCAGGGGGCGAGCATCGGGCCCAGGGCGTCGCGGATCAGCCCGTCATGGGGAAGCCCCTTGGCGAGAAGTTCATCGCCGAGGACCAGCACCTCGACGCTCGGGCGCGGGACGGTGAGCAACTCGTCGTACCCGGCGGCCGCCGCGAGGCCCAGTGCGGCCGGGGTCACCAGGGAACCGGCGGGCAGGAGCCGGTCACCGGAGCGGCACTCCTGGCCGCGCGGCCTGATGTCCTGCCCCTGGATCACTTCGCGCTCGGCGTGGAGACGGCCGCTGCCGTCCGTACGGGCATGCTCGGTGCGGATCACCGCGGTCGCGTCGGCCGGGATCCGGGCGCCGGTCGCGATCCGTACCGCCTCGCCGTCGGGGAGCGGCCCGGCGGACGCGTGTCCGGCGAGGATGCCGTTGTCGTCGGCTGCCGGGGGAGCGTCCGTCGCGCGCTGTCCCGTGTCGCTCGCGCGCTGTCCCGTGTCCTCAGCGCTCTGTTTCGCGTCCTTCGCGTCCTTCGCGGTCTGTGTCGCGTCGCTCGCGGTCTGTACGGTCCACGGGCCGGGTCCGGAGACCGCCCAGCCGTCCATGGCCGAGGTGTCGAAGGACGGCAGATCGGTTTGCGCGGTCAGGGACTCGGCGAGGGCCTGACCGAGAGCCTGGTCGAGAGGGACCCGGCGGGCGCGGGCGACCGGAACCGGCCCCGCCGAGCGCGCCGCGAGCGCGCGGGCCGCGTCCCATGACCCGGCCCGATGCCGGGAGGACCGGGCGTCCGTGCCGGCCGCCCCTGACGCCCGGTCGTCCCGGGCCGGGTTCGCGGAGCCCCGACTCCGGACGTGGTCCTGATCCGCAGCGTGGTCGTACGGCCCCGCACCGCCGCCCCGGCTCGCGCCGTGGCCCGGTCCCTGGCTCGCGCGGTGCGCCGGGCCGGTGTCCCGGCCCGGGTCGTGCGTCGCGGCCGGCTGTCGGCCGACCAGGGCCAGGGCATCCTCGATCCCCTCGACCTCGCGGTCCTGGGCCGTCATCCGGTGTCGTCCCTCTTGGCCCCGGCCCCGTCGGTGTCCGTCTCTTCGTCCGCGGCCTCGTCCGCCCAGCGAACGGCGAGCGCCGCGGCCTTGCGGGCCGCTTCGGCGACGGCTGCGGGCCCGTCTCCCCCGGCCTTGGCCGCCGCGTAACCGACCAGGAAGGTCGTCAGCGGCGCCGCCGGCCGGGCGACGCCGTGCGCGGCGTCGCGGGCGAGGTCGAGGAGGGCGTGGGTGTCGACATCCAATTCGATGCCGAGTTCGGCCTTGACTGCGGTGATCCATTCGTCCAGCACAGTCCCATGCTCTCTGATCCGGGCCCGGGCTGTGGAGATGTCTTCCCAGGTGTCGCAGTCGAAGGAGGCGAGGGGACCGGCGTCGACCCGGGCGAGGTCGAGTTCCTGCGACAGCAGACGCAGCGGCAGACCGGAGAGACTGCCGTACTCGGTGGCGAGAAGGGCGAGTTCGCGGCGCAACGGCTCGGTCCGGTAGGCGGCGACCAAGGGCTGGTCCCGGCCGCCGGCATCGGTGAGCAGCGCCGCCTCGCGGCCGGAGACGTCCAGTGCCTCGATCAGCCGGTGCACCGTCTCCGTCCCGAGGAACGGCAGATCCGCCGAGAGCACGAGCACGGTGGCCGCGTCGGCGCGCCGAACCCCCGCGTCGAGCGCGGCGAGCGGTCCGCCACCGGGCGGCTCCTCGCGCGCCCAGCACACCGGCCGCGCCGTGGGCCGTCGGCCGCCCACGACAACGGTGCGGGCGGCCCCCTCACATGCCGCCAGCACCCGGTCGAGCAGCGCCCGGCCCCCGACGCGCACTCCCGGCTTGTCGATCCCGCCGAGCCGCCTGGCGGCACCTCCGGCGAGCACGATGGCGTCATAGGCGGTCATGGCTGAAGTATGGGCCGCGCCGCCCTGCCCGGAGCACACAGGGTTCCCCCTCCGCACGCCGAAGCGCACCCGTCCGCGGACCGCACCCGTCCGCGGACCGCACTCGTACACGGACCTCGACGCGAGGCCCACCCCTACGTGGACCTCCACCCGGGGCCCACAGCGGCTACAGGGTGCGCAGCAGCATCGCCGGCTGTTCGACGCAGTCCGCCACGTACCGCAGGAAACCTCCGGCCGTACCGCCGTCGCAGACCCGGTGGTCGAAGGTGAGCGACAGCTGGACGACCTGGCGGACGGCCAGTTCCCCCTCGTACACCCAGGGCTTGGGCACGATCCGGCCGACCCCGAGCATCGCCGCCTCGGGGTGGTTGATGATCGGCGTGGAACCATCCACGCCGAACACCCCGTAGTTGTTGAGCGTGAACGTCCCGCCGGTCACATCGCCCGGCGTCAGCCCGCCGGCCCTCGCCGCTTCCGTCAGCCGCGCGAACTCGGTGCTCAGCGACTCCGCCGAGCGCGCGTGCGCGTCCCGTACGACGGGGACGACCAGCCCGCGATCGGTCTGCGCGGCGAAGCTCAGATGCACCTCGGGCAGGCGCACGATCTCCCTGGCGGCCATGTCCACAGTGGAGTTGAGCTCCGGATGCCGCGCGAGAGCCGCCGTACAGATCCGCGCGAGCAGGGCGAGGAGCGAGATCCTGGCCCCTCCGGCCGCGTTCATCGCCGTGCGGGCGGCCAGGAGTTCCGTGGCGTCCGCGTCGACCCAGCAGGTCGCGTCGGGGATCTCGTGCCGACTGCGGGAGAGCTTCTCCGCGGCGGCGCCCCGTACGCCTCGCAGCGGCACCCGGGTGGCTCCCGGCTGTGCCCGCGAGGGCTCGGCCGCGACCACGGACACAGGTACGACGGGAGGTGCGGCGGGCGGTGCGGACAAGGCCGGGGACATCGCGCCCCGCCGGATCGCCTGCTCGACATCGGACCGCAGGATCAGCCCGTCCCGTCCCGAGCCCGTCAGGTTCCGCAGATCCAGGCCGTTCTCGCGGGCCAGCCGGCGTACCAGCGGCGAGACGACGGGAACCGGCCCGGCCGAACCGTTCACCGGCTGTGCGGTGGATTCGGACAGCGGGGGCCGCCGGACCCGCCGCCTGCGCGGCACCGGCGCCCCCGTCCCGTACCCGACCAGCACATTGCCCGACGCCCCGGCCGAGGCCGGAGCCGCTGACGGGGCCGCGACCGGTGCCCCGTCAGCCGGTGCCGACGCGTCGTCGCGGGCCGAACCGCCCGAAGAGGCATGACCGTCCGAGCCGGGAGCCGACACGTCCGGTCGCGGCCTCGCCCCGGCCGACGCCTCCGGGGCCGACGGTGCCGCGGGCGACCCCGCCGACGCCGCTTCGTCCCTGGCCTGCGCCCCCACGGCCACGGTCAGCAGCGGCGCCCCGACCGGCAGCTCCGTACCCTCCTCGCCGTAGCGCGCCGTCACCACGCCCTCGTAGGGGCAGGGCACCTCCACCATGGCCTTGGCCGTCTCGACCTCGACGACCGGCTGGTCTATGGCGACGACATCTCCCACCGCCACCAGCCAGCGGACGATCTCCGCCTCGGTCAGTCCTTCCCCGAGGTCCGGCAGTTTGAATTCCAGCACCTGGGCCATCAGCTCTCCGTCTCCCACTGGAGCCGCGCGACCGCGTCCAGCACCCGGTCCACTCCCGGAAGATGGTGCCTCTCCAGCATGGGCGGCGGATAGGGAATGTCGAATCCGGCCACTCTCAGCACCGGTGCCTCCAGATGGTGGAAGCAGCGCTCGGTGACCCGCGCGGCGATCTCCCCGCCGGGGCCGCCGAAGCCGGTGGACTCATGGACGACGACCGCCCGTCCCGTCCTCCGTACGGATGCCGCGACCGTCTCGTCGTCGAACGGCACCAGCGATCGCAGATCGACGACCTCCAGATCCCAGCCCTCGGCGCGCGCCGCCTCCGCCGCCTCCAGACAGACCGGCACGGAAGGCCCGTAGGTGATGAGGGTGGCGCTGCTGCCCCGGCGCCGTACGACAGCCCGTCCGACCGGCTCCACGGCCGCCGGAGCGTCCGGTGACCACGGTGCCTTCGACCAGTAGAGCCGCTTGGGCTCCAGGAAGACGACCGGGTCGTCGGAGGCGATCGCGGCCCGCAGCAGTCCGTACGCGTCCTCGACCGTCGCCGGGGTGACGACATGGAGGCCGGGCGTCGCCATGTAGTACGCCTCGGAGGAGTCGCTGTGGTGCTCGACCCCGCCGATCCCGCCGCCGTACGGCACCCGCACGGTGATCGGCAGCGGCATCTCGCCACGCGTGCGGTTGCGCATCTTCGCCACGTGGCTGATCAGCTGCTCGAACGACGGATAGGCGAAGGCGTCGAACTGCATCTCCACGACGGGCCGCAGCCCGTACATCGCCATCCCGACGGCCGCCCCCAGGATGCCCGCCTCGGCGAGCGGCGTGTCCGTACAGCGCTCGTCGCCGAACTCGGCGGCAAGCCCGTCGGTGATCCGGAAGACACCGCCGAGCGTGCCCACGTCCTCTCCGAGGACATGGACGGACGGGTCCTCGGCCATCGCGTCACGCAGCGCGCGTCGGAGCGCCTGCGCCATGGTGGCGGGCTTCACCGCGACCGTGGTCATCGCTCCTCACCCGGTCCTTTGCCGGCAGCCGCGTCCAGTTCGGCCCGGAGCAGATCCGCCTGTTCGCGCAGCTGGCTGGTCTGTTCCGCGTAGACATGGGCGAACAGGTCCATCGGGTCCAGCGCCGGTTCGGTGTTCAACTGCTCACGCAGCCGCGCGGCCAGCGTCTCGGCGGCCTCGGCGGCCTTCCTGATCCCGGCCTCGTCGAGCACCCCGCGCTGCGTCAACTCGTGCTCCAGCAGCCGTATCGGGTCGTACGCACGCCAGGTCTCGACCTCGCCGTCGGCGCGGTAACGCGTCGCGTCGTCCGCGTTCGTATGGGCATCGATGCGGTACGTCACGGCCTCCACGAGCGTCGGTCCCTCGCCCCGCCCGGCACGGGCCATGGCCTCACCGAGCACCGTGTGGACCGCGACCGCGTCGTTGCCGTCGACGAGCCGGCCCGGCATGCCGTACCCCACGGCCTTGTGGGCGAGGGAGGGCGCCGCGCTCTGCTTGTCGAGCGGTACGGAGATCGCGAAGCCGTTGTTCTGTACGAGGAAGACCACCGGGGCCCGCCATACGGCGGCGAAATTCAGGGCCTCGTGGAAGTCGCCCTCGCTGGTGCCACCGTCGCCCACCAGGGCGAGCGCGACCACATCGTCCCCCTTGAGCTGGGCGGCACGCGCCAGACCCACGGCATGCGGCAACTGGGTGGCGAGCGGGGTGGACAGCGGCGCGATCCGGTGTTCGTGCGGGTCGTAGCCGGAGTGCCAGTCGCCGCGCAGCAGCGTCAGCGCCTGTACGGGGTCGAGCCCGCGCACCACGGCGGCGAGGGTGTCGCGATAGCTCGGGAAGAGCCAGTCCCGCTCCCGCAGGACCAGCGCGGCGGCGACCTGACAGGCCTCCTGTCCGGTGCTCGACGGGTAGACCGCGAGCCTGCCCTGCCGGGTGAGGGCGGTGGCCTGCGTGTTGTACCGCCGGCCGCGGACCAGCTCGGTGTAGAGCCGCAGCAGCAGTGCGGGATCGGCGCCGGCCGCGGCGTCCGTGCCCAGCACGCGGTACGGCTCGGGATCGGGGAGCAGCGGTGCGGGGTCGGTACGCGGCTGCCATACCGGGGGCGTGGTGGGCCGGTGGACGGCGCCACCGGGCGGTTCCTGGACCGGCGTACTGCTCTTCTTCACGCGTGCACCTCCTCATGGGAACGGGGAGAACGGGGCGCCGAGATGCCGCACGCCTCACCTACCGATTGTTCGGTCGTTCAGGCATTTTGGCTACAGGCGGCTCCAGCCTGTGGACAAACGGTTCTCCACAGCCTGGGATGGAAACAGGCCGTCCATTGCGGAGAGGCGGGGAGACATGGGAGCTGAACAAATGGCCGACGACGCCGACCGGACGCCCGGCAGAGGCGGCGACGGCCTGGAGCCGGTTCCCCCACCACGTCCGCTGGACGCGATCGACCGGGACATCCTCCGGATTCTGCAAACGGACGGCCGGGCCTCCATACGGTCCGTGGCCGAGCGCGTCCATGTCTCGCGCGCCAACGCGTACGCCCGCATCAACCGGCTGATCGACGACGGCGTGATCCGGGGATTCAGCGCCAGGGTCAACCATGAACGCGCGGGTCAGGGCGCGTCCGCGTACATCACCCTGAAGATCGTGCAGAACTCCTGGCGCACCGTCCGCGAACAGCTCCAGGAACTGCCGGGCGCCACGCATATCGCTCTGGTGAGCGGCGACTTCGACGTACTGCTGCTGGTGCACACGCCCGACAACCGGACGCTGCGCGAACTGGTCCTGACCAGACTTCAGGCCATTCCCGAGGTCCTGTCGACGCGCACGCTGCTGGTGTTCGAGGAGACGGACCTGGACCCGGGCGCGGGCGCCGTGCCGCCTCCTTAGGAAGCGGCGTCTTCAGGAAGCGGCTTCCTCAGGAAGCAGCTTCCTTCGAGGGCCTCCCGCCGAGGCCTCCGGGAAGCCCTTCAGCCCTTCAGCCCTTTCAGCCCTGCGGGCCCTGAGGGTCCGTGCGCAGCCCGTCCAAAGCCAGCCGTACGACCGCGTCCGCCACCTGGTCACGGTCGTAACCTCCGGCCGCGTGCGGCCGGTACCACTCCACCAGGGAGTTGACCATGCCGAAGAGCAGCCGGGTCGCCAGCCTGATGTCGATATCGGCCCGCAGGTCCCCGTCGGCGGCGGCCGCCTTGAGCAGATCGGCGACCCGCTGGTCGAACTCCCGGCGGCGTTCCATCGCCCAGCGCTCGGTCCCGGTGTTGCCCCTGACCCGCAGCAACAGCGTCACATAGGGCAGTTCGGCCGTCAGCACCTCGACCGTCCGGCGGGTCACGTACTCGACCCGCCCGATGGCCCGTCCGTGTGTCGCACCCTCCTCCTCAAGGATCCCGAAGAGGCCGTCCAGAGCGCGGCTGACCGCACGGCGCAGCAGCTCCTCCTTGCCGACGACATGGTGGTATATCGAGGACTTCGAGATCCCGGCCGCCTTGGAGAGATGCTCCATGGACGTGCCGTCGTAGCCGCGCTCGTTGAAGACCTGGACGGCCACGGTCAGCAGGGTCTCGGGCGTGTAGGTGTCGCGCTTGGCTGTGGTCATGACGCGTCGTCCTCCCGCGCGGCTACCAGACGGCGGAGTTCCTGGGACGGGGCGTAGCGGCCCGTGGGGTACTCGTCGTGCAGGGACTGCAGCGTGGCCAGCACCCACCGGACGCCCAGTTCCAGCACCCAGTCCAGGGGCCCCCGCGGATAGTTGACGCCGAGCCGCATCGCGGTGTCGATGTCGTCCGGGGCCGCCACCTCGCGCGCGGCCGCGTCGAGCGCGAAATCGGCCAGCATCGCGACCGTGCGGGCCACGATCATGCCGGGGATGTCGGCGATCACGCTGACATCCTTGCCCAGCGCCTGGAAGAGGCCGACAGCCTCCTCCACGGCCTTCGGTTCCACCCGGGCGGCCGGCGCGAGGGCGATCCTGGTCGCCTCCCGGTAGTCCAGCGCAAGATCGAAGTGGATGACGGGCATCCCGGCGTCGTCGGCCGCCGTACCGTCCGCCAGGAAGAGGCGTGTGCCGTTGGACAGCTCGATCCAGCCCGGGTAGTCGGGCACGGCGTCGTCCTCACGGACGACTTCGATGCCCGCCTCCTCGAACAGGCCGGGCAGAGCGGACGCGGCGTAGAGCTCGCCCTGGACGGTGATCGAGGAGGGCGCGGGCGCGGGCCCCGCGGTGTGCGCTCTCGGCCTCGGCGCGGCGTTCTCTCCGTACGGGAACCAGCCCTGGCCCGACTTACGGCCCAGGCGCCCCGACTCGACCAGCCTGCGCTGGGCGAGCGACGGCGTGAACTTCACGTCCTGGAAGAAGGATTCCCAGACGGACCGGGTGACGGCCTCGTTGACGTCCTGGCCGATCAGGTCGGTCAGCTCGAAGGGCCCCATCCGGAAGCCCCCGCACTCACGCAGCACCGCGTCGATCGTGGCGGGGTCGGCGGCCCGCTCCTCGTACACGCGCAGCGCTTCTGCGTAGAAGGGGCGGGCGATGCGGTTGACGATGAACCCCGGGGTGTCGGCGCAGCGCACCGGCGTCTTGCCCCAGGCCCGGGCCGTCTCGTACGCGCGGTCGGCGGCCGTCGCGTCCGTCGCGAAGCCACTGACGACCTCCACGAGCGGCAGGAGGGGCGCCGGGTTGAAGAAGTGCAGTCCGACGAAGCGGCCCGGGTGGCGCAGCCCGCCGCCGACGGCGGTGACGGAGAGGGAGGAGGTGTTGGTGGCGAGCAGACAGTCGTCGGAAACGATGTCTTCCAGGGCCGCGAACAGCTCCCGCTTGACGGAGAGGCGTTCCAGGACGGCTTCGACGACGAGCGCGGAATCGGCCAGTTCGGCCAGTTCCGCGGCCGGGTGCAGCCGCGCCGACGCGGACTCGCGCGCCGCCGCGTCGAGCCGGCCCTTCTCGACCAGCCGGTCGAGTCGCCCGGCGATGGATGTGGTGGCCTGCTCCGCGCGGCCCGGCACGGTGTCGTAGAGCCGTACGGAATGGCCGGCGACCAGCGCCACCTGGGCTATGCCCTGGCCCATCGTGCCGGCGCCGACAACCGCGACGACGCGGTCGGGCTCGATTGCTGTCATGGGCGCAATCCTCCCGTATGAGTGAGCCGAGTGGTCCACGGCCGAGTTATCCACAGGTTTCGCCGGACTCTCTTGCCCCGACCGATCGTTCGGTTACTCTAACTCTGTCCGTCCGCTCGCATCCCTGCCCGTGTCCCTGATGCTCAGCCCGACCGAGGAGTGGGTCCGTCATGGCCGTCGCCCAGCTCAGTCCCCAGCAGCTCTCCGAGAAGCACCGGCCCACGCTCGACCAGGCCCTCGATACGATCCGCACCCGCGCCTACTGGTCGCCGCACCCCGAGCATCCCAAGGCGTACGGCGAGAGCGCGCCCGCCGACGGCCTCGCCGCCTTCGAGGCGCTGCGCGGGACCCGCTTCGAGCTGGATCAGCCGGGCCTGGACGGCTGGACGGGCGGCGAGATCTCGCCGTACGGGCCGGCGCTGGAGATCGAGTATCCGCACGCGGACATGGACGTGCTGCTGCCCGCTCTGCGCGCGGGCATGGGCGCGTGGCGCGCGGCGGGCCCCGAGGCTCGCGCCCTGGTCTGCCTGGAGATCCTGGCGCGGATCAGCGCCCGTACGCACGAGTTCGCGCAGGCGGTGATGCACACCAGCGGACAGGCCTTCATGATGGCGTTCCAGGCGGGCGGCCCGCACGCCCAGGACCGCGGCCTGGAGGCCGTGGCGTACGCGTATCAGGAGCAGACCCGTACGCCCGCCGCCGCGGACTGGTCCAAGCCGCAGGGCAAGCGCGACCCTCTTGCGCTGCGGAAGTCCTTCACGGCCGCCCCGCGCGGGATCGCGCTGCTGATCGGCTGCAACACCTTCCCGACGTGGAACGGCTACCCGGGCCTGTTCGCCTCCCTGGCCACCGGCAATCCGGTCCTGGTCAAGCCGCATCCGCGCGCGGTCCTGCCGCTCGCGCTGACGGTCAAGGTGGCCCGCGAGGTGCTCGCCGAAGCCGGTTTCGACCCGAATCTGGTCGCTCTGGCCGTGGAGCGTCCCGGTGAGGGCATCGCCAAGTCGCTGGCCGTGCGCCCCGAGATCCGGATCATCGACTACACCGGGTCCACCGCGTTCGGCACCTGGCTGGAGACCCACGCCGGCCAGGCGCAGGTCTACACGGAGAAGGCCGGCGTCAACACCGTGGTCATCGACTCCACCGACGACTACAAGGGAATGCTCGCCAACCTCGCCTTCTCGCTGTCCCTCTACAGCGGTCAGATGTGCACCACGCCGCAGAACCTGCTGATCCCCCGGGACGGCATCGCCACGGACGCGGGCGAGAAGTCGTACGACGACGTGGTGGCCGATCTCGCGGCCTCGGTGAGCGGGCTGCTGGGCGACGACGCCCGTGCCAACGCGCTGCTGGGTGCGCTGGTCAACCCCGATGTGAAGGCCCGCCTGGAGGCGGCCGCCGGGCTCGGGGACGTCGCGCTCCCCTCGCGCGAGGTCACGCATCCGGACTTCCCGGACGCGGTGGTCCGGACGCCCGCGATCGTGAAGGCCGACGGTGCCCGCAAGGTGTGGGAGAAGTCCGGGGAGGGCGGGCCCACGGGCGAGGCGGCGGAGGTGGCGTATCTGTCCGAGTGCTTCGGCCCGGTGTCGTTCGCGGTTGCCGTGGATTCGACGGCGGACGCGCTGGAGCTGTTGCGGCGCACCGTACGGGACAAGGGCGCGATGACCGTCGGCGCGTACACGACCTCGCCGGAGACGGAGCGTGCGATCGAGGAGGTCTGCCTGGACGAGTCCGCGCAGCTCTCGCTGAATCTCACGGGCGGGGTGTATGTGAACCAGACCGCGGCCTTCTCCGACTTCCACGGCTCCGGGGGCAACCCGGCGGCGAACGCGGCGCTGTGCGACGCGGCGTTCGTGGCGAACCGCTTCCGGGTGGTGGAGGTCAGGCGCCAGGCCTGAGACCTGTCAGAGGGCGGGCGGTGCCGGGATGTCCGCGTACCGCTGGACCCAGGCGTGCATGGCGATCGCCGCGGCCGCTCCCGCGTTGATCGACCGGGTCGATCCGAACTGCGCGATCGAGCACACCATCGAGGCGTGCTCGCGAGCCTCCTCGGTCAGGCCGGGGCCCTCCTGCCCGAAGAGGAGGACACAGCGGCGCGGCAGCTCGGTCCGCTCCAGCGCCACGGCGCCGGGCAGATTGTCGATCCCGATGATCGGCAGCCCCTCGGCCGCCGCCCAGGCCGTCAGCTCCTCGGTTCCGGCGTGGTGGCGGACGTGCTGGTACCGGTCGGTGACCATCGCACCGCGCCGGTTCCAGCGCCGCCGCCCGACGATATGGATCTCCTTCGCGAGGAAGGCGTTGGCGGTACGGACCAAGGAGCCGATGTTGAAGTCATGGCTCCAGTTCTCCACCGCCACATGGAAGTCGTGCCGACGGGTGTCGAGATCGGCGACGACCGCCTCACGCGTCCAGTACCGGTAGCGGTCGATGACATTGCGCCGGTCACCGGCCGCCAGCAGTTCGGGGTCGTACCGCTCACCCTCCGGCCAGGGACCGGGGTGCGGCCCGACGCCGATCTCCGGGCCGAAGCCGTCGTCATACTGAACCGCTTCCACGGCCTCGACCGGGGTCTGAAGGGCTTCAGCCGGTGTGTCAACGGCCTCGGCCGGTCTCTCACTGCTCACCCGACGAGGGTACGTGGCTGCTCCGGGCTCTCGTGCCGCTGCTCCGGCAGGCGCGTGCGGACCCGGGAGTGCAGCCGCTTCCGCAGCCCGGCCATCCGGCCGGCGGACCAGAGCAGGAAGTTCGTCGGCAGGAACACCGCGTCGGCGGCGATCATCGCGAGCGAGAAGAACGGCAGTCCGAGCAGTACGGCGATGCCCGCGTGCTCCATCATCATGGCGACCAGCAGCACATTCTTGACACGCCGGTTGAAGAGCGTGAACGGGAAGGCGACCTGCACGATGACGGTGCCGTACGTCAGCAGCATCACGACGACGGCGCCGGACGCGAGGAGACCGGAGAGCTCCGGCCAGGGGGTGAAGTAGTCCAGCTTGAGCGGGTAGTACAGGGCCGTGCCGTCCTGCCAGCGCGAGCCCTGGACCTTGTACCAGCCGGCGGTGGCGTATACGAGACAGACCTCGGCCATGATCACGCCGAGTGCGGCATTGTGGATGAGGTTGGCGAGGACGTCCAGCAGAGCGCGCGGCTCACCACGGGGCGCGTAGCGGTTCGCCGCCCACCACAGCCCCTGCGAGGCCCAGGTCCCCCAGAGCAGGACCAGCAGCCACGTTTCGACGGGGACGCGATCCGTCACCGTTCCGACGAGGAGGCACAGGCCCAGGGCACCCCAGAGGACCGGCCCGACCAGGTCCCGTGCGGCGCCGCCCCGAGCCGTGGCTCCTTGCTCAGCCACCGGGGCGGCCACCGGGGTCCGCCCGGCCTCGGCCCGTGCCGCACGCCTGGCGTCCAGCGACCAGACCCGACCGCACCGCGTCAGCGTCAGATAGATCGCCATCAGATGAATGATGTTGTCGCCGCCGTCGCCCATGAAGATGCTGCGGTTCTGCAGCGACAGCACGCCGAACATGAAGAGCACGGACATGGTGCGGGTGCGCCAGCCGAGCATCAGCAGCACGCTGGACAGCACTGCGACGGCGAACACCACCTCGAACCACACCGTGCTGTCCGACCACATCAGCCCGGTGAAGGCGCCGTTCTTGGCGATCAGTTGCTGGGCCATGCCCCAGCTCCACGGGCCGTCCGGCCCGTACAGCTCACGACGGTGGGGCAGTTCGCGCAGCAGGAAGAGCAGCCAGGTGCCGGCGAATCCGATCCGGACGACGGCGCTCTGGTACGGGCCGAGGGCGGTCGATGTCAGGAGCTGGACGGCACGGGCGACGCCGCGCAGGTCGGAACTCAACCGCCCGGTCAACGCCGGTCCGCCGGCTCGCTCTTCAGCTCGCTCGCCAACGGGGCCGTCAACTGGGCCGTCAACTGGCTCGTCAGGGCGCTGACTTACCTGCCCACTGATGTCCTTGCTCGTCGGCTCGCTCACTCGCCCGCCTCCGTGCGGCCGTTCCGTACGCCCTCGGAAAGATCCCCGGCGTTCACCGTCCACCACGGGTAGAACTCGTAGGACGGCCGCGTGGAGACGCTCTCCTTGCTCCAGGAGGGGGAGGCGACGGCCCTGGTGGCGGACCTGAGCTGGATACGTTCCACGGACCCGCCCAGATCGTGGTCATCGAGGCGCAACATCACGATGCGGCGGACGTAGCTCTCGGAGAGCTGCCCGCGCAGACCGTTGGGGCGGCCGTCGTCGCCGTGCGATCCGGCGTAGAAGTCCCAGCCCCGGCGCAGCTCGTTCTGGTCGATGTGGCTGGGGAGGAGGTTCCCGCGGATGGCTTCGCCGTCCTCGGCGGAGAGATCGATCCAGCCGGTGGTCGTGGATGCGCCACCGGAGTCCACGACCAGGGCACGTACCTGGAGGGCGACGTTCTGCTGGAGCGGGTTGGGCGCGAAGAGCTTCCAGTTCTGCTCGAACTCGGGATAGACCCAGTCGTCGACAGCCTCGCCGTGCTGCTTGGTGAGCGTGTTGGACGGCGCGACATGCAGAAACACCATGGCCAGATGAGTGCAGGCCAGCAGCCCGACGACCGCGAGAGCGACAGCGGCCACCACCTGACCGGGGAGGGAGAGGCCCGCTATCCCCATGCCGGGTGGCGGCCCGGCATTCACACCCTTGTCGTCGTACGAATCCATGCCGTCCGATCCCCGCCCGGTAGCCCAGTCAGTTATCCACAGGAGGTTGACACCCTACGGGCCGTCGACTCACCATTGAAGCCAGCGAACCGAACGATCGGTCGGTAGGGGGTCCGGATGACGGCAGTGACCACGGGGACAGTTGCGGAGGCGGCGATGGAGACGACGGTGGAAGGGTTGGAGGCGGCGTTCGACGCCGCCGTGGCCGCCGACGAGCGCATCGAGCCACGCGACTGGATGCCGGAGGCGTACCGCGCCTCGCTGGTCCGCCAGATGGCCCAGCACGCCCACTCCGAGATCATCGGCATGCAGCCCGAGGCGAACTGGATCACGCGCGCGCCGTCGCTGCGCCGCAAGGCGATCCTGATGGCCAAGGTCCAGGACGAGGCAGGACACGGCCTGTACCTCTACAGCGCGGCCGAGACTCTGGGCACCGGCCGCGACGAGCTGCTCGACAAGCTCCACACCGGCCGTCAGAAGTACTCGTCGATCTTCAACTATCCGACGCTGACCTGGGCCGACGTCGGCGCGATCGGCTGGCTGGTGGACGGCGCGGCGATCACCAACCAGGTGCCGCTGTGCCGCTGCTCGTACGGCCCCTACGCCCGCGCGATGGTCAGGATCTGCAAGGAGGAGTCGTTCCACCAGCGGCAGGGGTACGAACTGCTGCTGGCCCTCAGCAGGGGGACGCCCGCGCAGCACGACATGGCGCAGGACGCGGTGAACCGCTGGTGGTGGCCGTCCCTGATGATGTTCGGCCCGCCGGACGACGAGTCGGCACACTCCGCGCAGTCCATGGCCTGGAAGATCAAGCGGCATTCCAACGACGAGCTGCGCCGGCGCTTCGTGGACATCTGTGTCCCGCAGGCCGAGGCCCTCGGGCTGACCCTCCCCGACCCGGATCTCCGCTGGAACGAGGAGCGGGGCCACCACGACTTCGGGGCGGTCGACTGGACCGAGTTCCAGCAGGTGCTGAAGGGCAACGGGCCGTGCAACGAACAGCGGATCACCCAGCGCCGCCGGGCGCACGACGAGGGAGCCTGGGTGCGCGAGGCGGCTGCCGCATACGCGGCGAAGCACAGCACCGACGGAGCACGGCGGGAGGCGACGGCATGAGCGACTCGACCGACTGGCCGCTGTGGGAGGTGTTCGTGCGCTCCCGCCGGGGGCTGTCCCACACCCACGCGGGGAGCCTGCACGCCCCGGACGCGGAGATGGCACTGCGCAATGCCCGTGATCTCTACACCCGGCGCAACGAGGGCGTGTCGATCTGGGTGGTGCCGTCCACGGCGGTCACGGCCTCCTCGCCCGACGAGAAGGACCCGTTCTTCGCCTCCGCCGCCGACAAGCCGTACCGGCACCCGACCTTCTACGAGATCCCGGAAGGGGTGAGACACCTGTGACGACATCTGTGCCGAGTGAAGCCCCTGTGACCGGCGTACCGATGACGGCCCCGGCCCGTGCGGCGGCCCTCGCCCTCGGCGACGACGCGCTGGTGCTCTCGCACCGGCTGGGGGAGTGGGCGGGTCACGCCCCGGTACTGGAGGAGGATGTCGCCCTCGCCAATATCGCCCTCGACCTGCTGGGCCAGGCGCGGATCCTGCTCTCGCTCGTGGGGGACGAGGACGAGCTGGCCTATCTCCGCGAGGAGCGGTCCTTCCGTAACGTCCAGTTGGTCGAGCAGCCGAACGGCGACTTCGCGCACACGATCGCCCGCCAGCTCTACTTCTCCACCTATCAGCTGTTTCTGTACCGGCAACTGGCTGCGGGGGAAAGTGAGTTCACCGGACTCGCGGCGAAGGCGGCCAAGGAGGTCGCGTACCACCAGGACCACGCCGAGCACTGGACACTGCGGCTCGGCGACGGCACGGGCGAGAGCCACGAGCGGATGCGGCGAGCTTGCTCGGCGCTCTGGCGGTTCACCGGCGAGATGTTCCGGCCCGTCGAAGGGCTGGAGATCGACTGGCAGGCCCTGGAGGGAAGTTGGCTCGATTCCATCAACGCCGTGCTGGAGCGGGCGACGCTGCCGGTGCCGGACGGGCCCCGGTCCGGGGCCTGGACAGCGGGCGCGGGCCGGCAGGGACTGCACACCGAGCCGTTCGGGCGGATGCTCGCCGAGATGCAGCATCTGCACCGCAGCCACCCGGGCGCGTCATGGTGACCGGCATGGGTTCCCCCGTCGCCTCCACGGCGCTGGAGGCGGAGCTGCGCGAGCTCGCCGGTGCCGTTCCCGACCCCGAGCTGCCGGTGGTGACGCTGGAGGAGCTGGGCGTGCTGCGTGCGGTCCAGGTGTCGGGCCCCGGGAAGGTACGGGTCGAGCTGACCCCCACCTACACCGGCTGCCCGGCGATCGAGGCGATGTCCTCGGACATCGAGCGCGTGCTGCGGGAGCACGGGATGCGGGAGGTCTCGGTCGTCACGGTCCTCTCCCCGGCCTGGTCGACGGACGACATCAGCGCCGAAGGCCGGCGCAAGCTCGCGGAGTTCGGCATAGCTCCGCCCCGCCCGCACACCGTGGACGGACCGGTGCCGCTGACGCTCTCCCTGCGCTGCCCGCACTGCGGCTCGACCGACACCGAGCTGCTGAGCAGGTTCTCCTCCACTGCCTGCAAGGCGCTGCGCCGCTGCACGGCCTGCGGCGAACCGTTCGACCACTTCAAGGAGTTGTAGATGTTCCATCCGCTCCGGGTCAGCGAGGTCGAGCGGCTCACGGACGACGCGGTGGCCGTCACCTTCGCCGTGCCGCCCGAGCTGCGCGAGACGTTCCGGCACCTCCCCGGCCAGCACATCGCCCTGCGCCGCACCTCAGGGGGCGAGGAGATCCGGCGTACGTACTCGATCTGCACGCCGGCCGGGGCCGACCCCGTGCTGCGGGTGGGCATCCGGCTGGTCGACGGCGGAGAGTTCTCGACATACGCCCTCAAGGAGCTGGCCGTGGGCGACCTGGTCGAGGTCATGGAGCCGGCCGGTCGTTTCGTACTCACGCCCCGTGCCGGGCGGTTCGCGGCGATCGTGGGCGGCAGCGGCATCACCCCAGTGCTGTCGATCGCGGCCACCCTGCTGGCGCGCGAGCCCGATGCCCGGTTCTGTCTGGTCCGCAGCGACCGCACGGTGGCCTCGACGATGTTCCTGGAGGAGGTCGCCGACCTCAAGGACCGCTATCCGGACCGCTTTCAGCTGGTCAGCGTGGTTTCGCGGGAGGAGCAGCAGGCGGGGCTGCCGTCCGGGCGGCTGGACCGGGCGCGGCTCAGCGGACTGCTGCCCGCGCTGCTCCCGGTGGCCGATGTCGACGGCTGGTTCCTCTGCGGCCCGCTGGGTCTGGTGGTCGGCGCCGAACGCGCGCTGCGCGGACTCGGGGTGCCCCGGGCCCGTATCCACCAGGAGATCTTCCACGTCGACGACGCGGCGGCCGGTGCCACGCCGGCCGCGTCCTCGGCCGCGGTCCGGGCTCCCGCCCACAGCACCCTCACCGCGACCCTCGACGGCCGCTCCGGCACCTGGCCGGTCCAGGACGGGGATTCCCTGCTGGAGACCGTGCTGCGCAGCCGCGCGGACGCGCCGTACGCGTGCAAGGGCGGTGTGTGCGGGACCTGCCGGGCGTTCCTGGTCTCGGGCGAGGTCCGGATGGACCGTAACTTCGCGCTCGAACCGGAAGAGACCGAAGCCGGTTATGTACTGGCCTGCCAGTCCCATCCGGCCACCGCGGAGGTGGAGTTGGACTTCGACCGCTGACACCGGAGCCCTGGGCCGGGGCCTCGCCGGGACGGCTCCAGCCGGTCCGAGTTCGGCACCCGGGCCGGCTCCGCGTCCGGGGGGGGCCAGACCGGTCCGATCTTGTTCCGATCCGCTGCGGCGGCCGAGCGGCCGGTCTCAGCCCGTGCCCGCTCCTAGGGTCGGGCGTGCCTCAGAGGACGAACGCCGGGCTGTCGTTGTCGTCGGTGACCATCGGACGCCCGGCACCGTCCCAAGCGAGCATGCCGCCGTCCACGTTCACCGCGTCGATGCCCTGCTGCACCAGATACTGGGTGACCTGTGCCGAGCGGCCACCGACCCGGCACATCACATACGCCCTCCGGCCCCCGTCCACTGCCTCGGTCACCTCGCCGAGACGGGCGACGAAGTCGCTCATCGGGACATGCAGCGCACCCTCGACATGACCGGCCGCCCACTCGTCCGCCTCGCGGACGTCCAGCACCAGACTGTCGGACGGAACCGCCGCGGCGTCGACCGAGGGCAGCGGAGCGAAATTCATGAGTGTCGCCTTCTCTCGTACGGGACCGGTGCCGAAGCCGAATCCGGCGCCGGGGCTCGGCGCCAGAACCCGGTACCGGAATCCGGTGCCGGGATCCCTGCGGGAGCCAGGACGGAATCCGGTCCGGAGCCAGGACGGGCCCCGGTCCGGGGCTCCGGAAAACCTACTCCACCAGCCCGGCGAGTCGTGTCTCACGCTCGGAGACCTCCGCGAGCAACTGTTCGGCGATCTCCTCCAGCAGCCGGTCCGGGTCGTCGGGCGCCATCTTGAGCATCGCTCCGATCGCGCTCTCCTCCAGCTCCTTGGCGACGAGCGTCAGCATCTCCTTGCGCTGCGACAGCCACTCCAGCCGGGCGTAGAGCTCCTCGCTCTCACTCAGCTGGGGCGCCCGCGGTGCGGGACCCGCCGCCCACTCCTCGGCGAGTTCCTTCAGCAGCGGCTCGTCCCCGCGCCCGTACGCCGCGTTGACCCGCGTGATGAACTCCTCGCGGCGGGTCCGCTCCGCGTCTTCCCGCGCCAGGTCCGGGTGCGCCTTGCGCACCAGATCCCGGTAGAGCTTGCGTGCCTCGTCGCTCGGCCGGACCCGCTTGGGCGGCCGCACCTGCTGACCGGTGAGCATCGCCGCCGCCTCGGACGACAGGCCGTCGGAGTCGAGCCAGTCGTGGAACAGCTCCTCGATGCCAGGCATCGGCTGCACGATCGCACGGGCCTCGCGCGCCTTGCGCAGATCCTCGGGGTCGCCGGTACGAGCCGCACGGGCCTCGGCGATCATCGCGTCCAGCTCGTCCAACCGGGCATACATCGGGCCGAGCCGCTGGTGATGCAGCCGGGAGAAGTTCTCCACCTCGATCCGGAAGGTCTCCAGAGCGATCTCGAACTCGATCAGGGCCTGCTCGGCTGCGCGCACGGCCTTCTCCAGCCGCGCCTCGGGCCGCGACGAGGCCGCGTCGGCCCTCTCTGCCTCGGCCGCAGCCTCCACGGCCGCTTCCGATGCTGTAGCCGTGGCTGCCGCGTCGGACGTGACTGCCTCGTCACCCCTGTCACCTGCCGCCGACGACTCCCCCGGCCCGGCATCCGCCGCGCCGCTCAGGCCCACGGCCGCCGTGGACTCCGCGGCATCCGGCACGTCTCGTACGTCCTGCTCGTCTTCGTTACGGATCGTCGGCTCCCCAGGGGCGTCGTGCATCACCCGTCCAGCCTACGGGCGATCGCGGCCGCCTCCGTCCCCTGCCCGGCTGTCACACCCCGAGCTCGGCCGCCGTCCGCCCGCTCCTGATGGCCGCCACCAGCGCGGAGTGGTCCGCCTCCGTCCGGTCGGCGTACGCCACGGCGAAGGCCGCGACGGCCGTGTCCAGCTCCTCGTTCTTGCCGCAGTACCCGGCTACCAGGCGCGGATCCACGCTGTGGGCGTGTGCCCTGGCCAGCAGCGCCCCGGTCATCCGGCCGTAGTCGTCCACCTGGTCGGCCGGCAGCGCCGCCGGGTCCACGCTCCCCTTGCGGTTCCTGAACTGCCGTACCTGACAGGGCCTGCCCTGGACGGTCGTCCAGCCCAGCAGGTTGTCGCTCACCACCTGCATCCGTTTCTGACCGAGAACCACGCGGCGCCCCTCGTGCACCACTTCGGGTGCCTCGAATCCGACGGCCGGCAGATGCGGCAGCAGGGCGGAGGCCCGCGCCTCCTTCACCTGGAGCACCAGCGGCTCGCCCCGGTGGTCGAGCAGCAGCACCACATACGACCGCGTCCCCACGCTCCCGGTGCCGACCACCCGGAACGCCACGTCGTGGACCGCGTACCGCGCGAGCAGCGGCAGCCGGTCCTGGGAGAGCGTGCCCAGGTACTCCTCCAGCGAGGCGGCGACCGCCGCGGCCTCCTCGTCGGGCACCCGCCGCAGCACGGGCGGAGCGTCCACGAAGCGCCGTCCCGCGGAGCCCTCCCCGCTCTCGTCGTCCAGCGCCTCGGTGGCCTTGGCGGCGAACCGCGCGCTCGTGTTGTTCCTGGCCTTCTCCGAGACGCGCTCCAGCGTGCCGGCCAGATCGCGCGCGTCCGCGTGCGAGACGAGTTCCTCGTCGGCGATCGCGTTCCACGCGTCCAGCGCCGGGAGCTTCGCCAGCAGCCGCATCGTGCGCCGGTAGGCGCCCACCGCGTCGTACGCCCCTCGCCGGCAGGTGTCCTCGTCCGCACCCGCCTCCCGGCCGGCCAGCACCAGCGAGGTGGCGAGCCGCTTGACGTCCCACTCCCAGGGACCGACCACGGTCTCGTCGAAGTCGTTGAGATCGATGACGAGCCGGCCCCGCGCGTCTCCGTACAGGCCGAAATTCGCCGCATGCGCGTCACCGCAGATCTGCGCACCGACGCCGGTGACCGGCGTACCCGTCAGATCGTGCGCCATCAGCCCGGCGGCGCCCCGCAGAAAGGCGAAGGGCGTCGCGGCCATCCGTCCCACCCGGATCGGCACGAGCTCGGACACCCGACCGCGGCTCGACTCCTCGACGGCCCGCACCGCGTCGGGCCGCCCCGCCCCGAACGCCACCGCGTCGTGCGAGGACCGCGGCACCCGGTCCCGCAGCGCCTTCCCCCGGGCCTTGGGAGCATCGGCGGCGCCCATACGCGGCGCGAACCCCGGCACCTCGGGAATGCGCCCGGAAGCCGTCCGCCGTCCGGACACCACTGCCTCGACCTCGCCCATGGCGTGTCGCCTCCCCCGTACTCGTAACCCGACCTCGCGTGAGATCAACTGCCCACGACGGTACCGCCGAGCGCGGACAACCGTCCTCGCCTGTGGACAACTCCCGCGCAGCTGACCGGCCGCGCCGGGACCACCATGAACCATCACGTCCCAAGCCGCCCCGGGACCACGCCCTAACAGGGTTCTTCGGGCTTCTTCCACAGGTAGGAATCGGCCCACAGCGACAGTTCCTTCAGCGCGGGTTCCATCGCCGCCCCCGCCTCGGTCAGCCGGTACGAGACACGCAGCGGCGGCCCCTCGTCGACCTCACGCAGGACCAGACCCGCCGCCCCCAACTCGGTCAGCCGGTCCGAAAGCATGCGCTCACTGATGCCCGGGATCGCCCGCCGCAGCTCGGCGAAGTAAGCCGCCCGTTCCATCAGTACGGAGATGATCGGCCCGGTCCAGCGCTTGCCGAGCAGCCCGAAGACCCGCGTGATGCCCACGTCGACCTTCTTGCACGCGTCCTCGCTGTGGTCCGCCATACGCACAGAGTACTGGCCCGGGCCAACGGGATGAAAAAAAGTAAGCGACTATGTTATCCATAGTGCATACGGATTTTTCATCCGCCCGTCCCGCGCCACCCATGGAGACCGTCATGGCCACGCTTCTGCACATCGACTCCGCCGTCTTCCCCGAGGGCTCCGCCTCGCGTGACATCACCGCCGCCTTCGTCCGGTCCTGGACGGAACAGCACCCGGAGGGCAAGGTCATCTACCGCGACCTCGCCGCCACCCCGCTGCCGCACCTGGACACCGCCGCCGTCATGGCGGGCGCGGAGAACGAACTGCGCGCCGAGCTCGCGGCCGAGCTGGCCGAGGCCGACGCCGTACTCATCGGCGCACCGATGTACAACTTCTCGATCCCGTCCACCCTGAAGGCGTGGCTGGACCAGGCGATCATCGTCGGCCACAACGCGGGCCCCGACAGCACGCTGGCGGACACCCCGTTCACGATCGTCGCCAGCCGCGGCGGCTCGTACGCTCCCGGCACCCCGCGTGAGGACTTCGAGTTCGTCCAGAACTACCTGGAGAAGGTGCTGAACGGCATGTTCGGCGTCACCGAGATCGACTTCATCGTCCCGGAGCTGACCCTGGCCCGCTCCAAGCCGGAGATGGCCGAACTGATCCCGCTCGCCGACGCGTCCCGCGCCAAGGCCGACGAAGAGGCCACCCAGAAGGCCAAGGCCCTGGCCGCCCGCCTCTCGGCCTGACCCCACCCCTGAGCGTCCACCGCGCGAACGCTCCGACACCGCCGGCGCTTCGGCACCGCGAGCGCTCCGACGCCCCGACGCCCCGACGCCCCGAGCGCGGACGCGCCGAGGATCACGGGCGTACCAGGACACCGCCGAGAGCCGGGAGATGCCTCCCGCAGGGCCTCAGCCCTGCGGGAGGCATCTCTCACACCGCGCCGCCACAGCCACAGCCACAGCCACAGCGAACCGGACAAGAAACCGGCCGGAATGCGAAGCCGAACCCACCCCCGAAGACGTCCGGAGAACCCCGGAGAGCCGAAGACGTCCGGAGAACCGAAGACGTCCACGAACGAAAAACGAAGAAGCCCCGCAGGTCGATGACCTGCGGGGCTTCTCTTCTGTGCGCGAGGGGGGAGTTGAACCCCCACGCCCTTTCGGGCACTGGAACCTGAATCCAGCGCGTCTGCCTATTCCGCCACCCGCGCATTGGGTGTGTCGTTTGGTGCTTCACCTGCTGGTGTGCGCTCCTGGCGACTTCGAGAAGATTAGCACGCTGGCGAGGGTGGGTTCACATCCGATTGTTTGGACGACCCGGCGGCGGAACAGGGAACCTGAACCGGTCGCCACCCGCTCCTCCTGTGTACTCCCAGGGTGCGGGACACTGTCGGCAGGCCGCCTCTACGATCCCGTGTGAGAGGTGACACTCATGGACGGGGCAGACAAGGGGAACCACCCGATTTCCCTGCGCGTGGATACGATCAGTAAGCAGTACCAGGACGGCAACGACGGAGGAGGTGCCCCATGGGAGTCATGAAGCGTTTCGAACAGCGTCTCGAAGGTTTGGTCAACGGCACCTTCGCGAAGGTGTTCAAGTCCGAGGTCCAGCCCGTCGAGATCGCCGGCGCCCTCCAGCGCGAATGCGACAACAACGCAACGATCTGGAACCGCGAGCGGACCGTCGTACCCAATGACTTCATCGTGGAGCTGAGCACGCCCGACTACGAGCGGCTCAGCCCCTACTCCGGCCAGCTCGGCGACGAGCTGTCCGGGCTGGTCCGCGACTACGCGAAGCAGCAGCGCTACACCTTCATGGGCCCGATCAAGGTCCATCTGGAGAAGGCGGAGGACCTCGACACCGGTCTGTACCGGGTACGCAGCCGCACTCTGGCGTCGAGTTCGTCACAGGCTTCCGAGCAGGGCCCCGCCGGCGCCTCGCCGGCCGCGGCCGGCCGCGGCGGTGCCCCCGGCGGCTACGGATATCCGCCGAGCGCGGCGCCCCCGATGCCGGCCGCTCCGCCGCCCGGCTCCGGAGCCTCGCCCTCGGCGGGACGAGGACCGTCCGCAGGCCCCGGACCAGCGGCGGGACACGGCGCGGGGCCGGGTTCCGGCGCCATGCCGCAGGGCCAGGTGCGCCGCTGGATCGAGATCAACGGCACCCGCCACCAGATCTCCCGTGCGACCCTCGTCCTGGGCCGCAGTACCGACGCCGACGTACGGATCGACGATCCCGGCGTCTCCCGCCGGCACTGCGAGATCCGCGCCGGAACGCCCCCTACGATCCAGGATCTCGGGTCCACCAACGGCATCGTGGTAGACGGACAGCACACCACCCGCGCTACGCTCCGCGACGGCTCGCGGATCGTCGTGGGCAACACCACCATCGTTTACAGGCAAGCCGAAGGGTGAAGCGGGGGCAATGTCAGAGCTGACCCTGACGGTCATGCGGCTAGGTTTTCTGGCCGTTCTGTGGCTGTTCGTGATCGTGGCCGTTCAGGTCATTCGTAGCGATCTGTTCGGAACACGCGTCACGCAGCGCGGCTCACGCCGCAATGCCGACTCCCGTCCGCAGCAGACGCGCCAGTCCGCTGCCGCGGCATCGCCGCCGCAGCAGCGCCAGCAGCAACAGCAGTCCGGCGGTCGTCAGCGCCGGGGAGCACCCACCAAGCTGGTCGTCTCCGAGGGCACCCTCACCGGAACCACGGTGGCGCTCCAGGGGCAGACCATCACGCTGGGCCGCGCGCACGATTCGACGATCGTGCTGGACGACGACTACGCGTCCAGCAGGCATGCCAGGATCTACCCGGACCGTGACGGCCAGTGGATCGTCGAGGATCTCGGGTCCACCAACGGCACGTATCTCGACCGGACCCGACTCACCAGCCCGACACCGATCGCGCCGGGCGCTCCGATTCGCATCGGCAAGACCGTCATCGAGCTGCGGAAGTAGTACGACAATGAGCGAGCGGAGCGAGCGAGCCGCAGCGGTCCCGACAGCGGACCGCAGCAGGCTCCCGACCGGAGGGTGGGCAGTGTGGCTCGAGACCGGCTGGCGCGACAGTCGACCGGCGAGCCGACGGGCGAGGTGCGCATGAGTCTCTCTCTGCGTTTCGCCGCCGGATCGCACAAGGGCATGATCCGGGAAGGCAACGAGGACTCCGGCTACGCCGGTCCCCGGCTGCTGGCCATCGCCGACGGCATGGGCGGCCAGGCCGCCGGTGAGGTCGCCTCCTCCGAGGTGATCTCCACGCTCGTGCAGCTCGACGACGACGTGCCCGGATCGGACATCCTCACCTCGCTCGGTACGGCGGTGCAGCGCGCCAACGACCAGTTGCGGGTGATGGTCGAGGAGGACCCCCAGCTGGAGGGCATGGGCACCACGCTCACCGCGCTCCTCTGGACCGGCCAGCGGCTCGGCCTCGTCCACGTCGGCGACTCCCGCGCGTACCTGCTCCGGGACGGCGTCCTGACCCAGATCACCCAGGACCACACCTGGGTGCAGCGGCTGGTCGACGAGGGCCGGATCACCGAGGAAGAGGCCACCACCCACCCGCAGCGCTCCCTGCTGATGCGCGCGCTGGGCAGCGGCGACCACGTCGAGCCCGATCTCTCGATCCGTGAAGTCCGCGCCGGCGACCGCTACTTGATCTGCTCGGACGGCCTCTCCGGCGTTGTCTCCCACCAGACGATGGAAGAGACCCTCGCCGGCTACCAGGGCCCGCAGGAGACCATCCAGGACCTTATCCAGCTCGCCCTGCGCGGCGGCGGCCCCGACAACATCACCTGCATCGTGGCCGACGTCCTGGACGCCGAGACCAACGACACCCTGGCCGGTCAGCTCAACGACACCCCGGTCGTCGTCGGCGCGGTCGCCGAGAACCAGCTCCCGCTGAGTTCCGCCGAGGACGCCGCGATGCAGACCCCCGCGGGCCGTGCGGCCGGCCTCGGCCGCGGCGTACCGCAGCAGCCCGGCGGCGGCTTCGGCCCGCCCGGCAGCGGTGACAGCTCCGACTACGACGGCATGCCGCCCGAGGGCAGCTTCGGCGCATACAGCGACGGGGACTTCACCAAACCACGTACGGGCCGTAAGTGGTTCATGAGATCCTTCTACACCGTGCTCGCGCTGGCCGTGGTCGGCGGCGGTCTGTACGGCGGTTACCGCTGGACGCAGACCCAGTACTACGTCGGCGCCGACAAGGAACATGTCGCGCTCTACCGGGGCATCAGCCAGGATCTGGGCTGGCTCTCGCTCTCCAAGGTGGAGAAAGAAACGGACATCGAACTCAAGTACCTCCCGGACTACCAGCGCAAGCAGGTCGAGGCCACCATCGCGGAGGGCAGCCTGGCCGACGGACGCGTCAAGATCGAGGAGCTCTCCGTCCAGGCGTCGGCCTGCAAGAAGGACGAGCTGCGCCGCCAGGCGGCCGACAAGCAGGCCGACGCGGTCACCGGCGAAGCCGGCGGCGGCACGACCGGCACGAACTCCTCCGCGAAGACCACCGACATCAAGCCGAAAGCAGCTCCCACTCCAGGCCCCAGCCTCTCGGAGGACGAGCAAAAAGTGGCCTCGAACTGCGGGAAGCAGTAGTAGGCGGCCGTAGGGGGCCCTTCACCACCATGAGCGTTGTCACCAATACGACCACCATCGGCGCGATCGACGCACCGAGCCGGCGCAACACCGAGCTGGCTCTGCTCGCCTTCGCGGTCGCCATCCCGGTGTTCGCGTACCTGAACGTGGGCCTCGCCATGGACGGCGAGGTCCCCTCCGGAATGCTGGGCTACGGGCTGGGACTCGGCCTGCTCGCGGCCGTCGCACACCTCGTGGTGCGGAAATTCGCCCGCTACGCCGATCCGCTGCTGCTGCCGTTGGCGACGCTGCTCCAGGGCCTCGGTCTGGTACTGATCTGGCGCCTCGACCAGTCGCCACGGCTGATCCGGCTCGCCGAGATCGCTTACAACTCCCCCTTCAAACCCGTCGCCCCGAAGCAGCTGATGTTCGCGGCGCTGGGCGTCGCTCTTTTCGCGGCCGTACTGATCCTCCTGAAGGATCACCGCATCCTGCAGCGCTATACCTACATCTCCATGGCCGTGGCGCTGGTGCTGCTCATCCTGCCGGTGTTCTTCCCGCCCCGGTTCGGTGCCAGGATCTGGATCCAGATCCCCGGTTTCGGCACCCTCCAGCCCGGTGAGTTCGCCAAGATCATCATCGCGATCTTCTTCTCCGGCTATCTGATGGTCAAACGCGACGCCCTGGCCCTCGCCAGCCGTCGCTTCATGGGGCTCTATCTGCCGCGTGGCCGTGACCTCGGCCCCATCCTCGCCATCTGGGCGATGTCGATCCTGATCCTCGTCTTCGAGACCGACCTCGGCACCTCGCTGCTCTTCTTCGGTCTCTTCGTGGTCATGCTGTACGTGGCGACCGAGCGCACCAGCTGGATCGTCTTCGGTCTGCTGATGTCCGTGGGAGGGGCCGTCGGCGTCGCGACCTTCGAGCCGCACGTCCAGTCCCGTGTCAATGCCTGGCTCGACCCCTTCGCCTGCTACAAGACAGACGGCAGCGGCGCCTGCCAGCAGATCGCCGACGGCCTGATGTCCTTCGGCTCCGGCGGCACCCTCGGCGCCGGGCTCGGCCAGGGGAATTCCGACCTCATCGGCTTCGCCGCCAACGCCGACTTCATCCTCACCACCGTCGGCGAGGAACTCGGTCTCGCGGGCACGATGGCGTTCCTGCTGCTCTACGGTCTGATCGTGGAGCGCGGTGTACGTACGGCCCTGGCCGCCCGCGACCCGTTCGGCAAGCTCCTCGCGATCGGCCTCTCCAGCGCCTTCGCCATCCAGGTCTTCGTCGTCGCCGGCGGCGTCCTGGGCCTCATCCCGCTGACCGGTATGACCATGCCGTTCCTCGCGGCCGGTGGCTCCTCGATCCTCGCCAACTGGGCTCTGATCGGCATCCTGATCCGTATCAGTGACACCGCACGTCGGCCCGCACCGGCTCCCGCCCCGTCACCCGACGCCGAGATGACCCAGGTGGTCCGACCGTGAACAAGCCCCTGCGCCGCATCGCGATCTTCTGCGGGCTCCTCGTCCTCGCCCTGCTGATCCGGGTCAACTGGATCCAGTACGGCCGCGCCGAAGAGCTGAACACGCACGAGTACAACCGCCGGGTGCTCATCGAGCGCTACAGCCACGAGCGCGGAAACATCATCGTCGACGGCAAGCCGATCACCGGCTCCGCCAAGACCGACGGCACCGACTTCGCGTACAAGCGCACCTATACGGACGGCCCCATGTGGGCACCCGTCACCGGCTACGCCTCGCAGGCCTTCGGCGCCAACCAGATCGAGAATCTTGAGGACGGCGTCCTCAGCGGCAACGACGACCGGCTCTTCTTCGACCGCACCATGGGGATGTTCACGGGCAAGAAGCAGAGGGGCGGCAATGTCGTCACCACCCTGAACAGCGCCGCCCAGAAGGCCGCGTTCAAGGGCCTGGGCAAGAAGAAGGGCGCCGTCGCGGCCCTCGACCCGCAGACGGGCAAGATCCTCGCGCTGGCCTCCGCTCCCAGCTACGACCCCTCCAAGTTCGCCGGCAACAGCGACAAGGACAGCAAGGCCTGGACCGCGCTGGGTAAGAAGAACGACGCCAACGACCCGATGCTCAACCGCGCCCTGCGCGAGACCTACCCGCCCGGCTCCACGTTCAAGGTGCTCACCGCCGCCGCCGCCCTGGAGCACGGCACGGTCACGGACCCCGACGCGGCGACCGACTCGCCGCTGCCCTGGATCATGCCGGGGACCACCAGTCCGCTGCCGAACGAGAACAACATCCCCTGCAAGAACGTCTCGCTCCGCGAGGCGCTGCGGATGTCCTGCAACACCGTCTTCGGCAAGCTGGGAGCGGACCTCGGCAAGGACAAGATGCTGGAGACCGCGAAGAAGTTCGGCTTCAACGCGGAGCACTTCACCCCGGTCCGGGCCGATGCCTCGTACTTCTCCGACGACATGAACGTCTCGCAGACCGCGCTCTCCTCCATCGGCCAGTTCGACACCCGCGCCACCCCGCTCCAGATGGCCATGATCGCCTCCGCGGTCGCCAATGACGGCAAGCTGATGAAGCCGTACATGGTCGACCGGCTGGAAGCGCCCAACCTGGACGTGCTCGAGCAGACCGAGCCCGAGGAAATGAACCGGCCGCTGAGCCAGGAGCACGCCCAGATACTGCAGAGCGTCATGGAGACCGTCGTCAACGACGGCACCGGCAAGAACGCGCAGATCCCGGGAGTGACGGTCGGCGGCAAGACCGGTACCGCCCAGCACGGCGAGAACAACAGCAAGAACCCTTACGCCTGGTTCATCTCGTACGCCAAGACGGACGGCGGTTCGCCGGTCGCGGTCGCGGTCGTCGTCGAGGACGAGGAGGCCAGCCGTGACGACATCTCCGGTGGCGGTCTCGCCGCCCCCATCGCCAAGAGCGTGATGAAGGCAGTCGTCGACAGCAAGGAGTGACGCCGGTCACGCCTCACGTCCATATCTGCACATTGCGATACCGGTCGTATATCAGGTCACCGTTACGGGCCAACGGCATACGGCGTGCCCGGTAGCGTAGGCGCGAGCAGCACACCGCCGGACCACACACGGGTGCGGTCGGGACCGACGGAGAGGGCTGGAACAGTTATGGAAGAGCCGCGTCGCCTCGGCGGCCGGTACGAGCTGGGCTCGGTGCTCGGCCGTGGTGGCATGGCAGAGGTCTACCTCGCCCATGACACCCGGCTCGGCCGCACCGTCGCCGTGAAGACGCTGCGGGCGGATCTCGCCCGCGACCCGTCCTTCCAAGCCCGGTTCCGCCGTGAGGCCCAGTCAGCCGCCTCGCTCAACCACCCGGCGATCGTCGCCGTCTACGACACGGGCGAGGACTACGTCGACGGCGTCTCCCTCCCGTACATCGTGATGGAGCACGTCGACGGATCGACCCTGCGTGAGCTGTTGCACTCCGGGCGCAGACTGCTGCCCGAGCGCACGCTCGAAATGACGGTCGGCATCCTCCAGGCGCTGGAGTACTCGCACCGCAACGGCATCGTGCACCGTGACATCAAACCGGCCAACGTCATGCTGACGCGCACCGGCCAGGTCAAGGTCATGGACTTCGGCATCGCCCGCGCGATGGGCGACTCCGGTATGACGATGACGCAGACCTCGGCCGTCATCGGCACCGCCCAGTACCTCTCCCCGGAGCAGGCCAAGGGCGAGCAGGTCGACGCGCGCTCCGACCTCTACTCCACCGGCTGTCTGCTGTACGAGCTGCTGACGGTCCGGCCGCCCTTCATCGGCGACTCCCCGGTCGCGGTGGCTTATCAGCACGTCCGGGAAGAGCCGCAGACGCCGAGCGTCTTCGACCCCGAGATCACGCCCGAGATGGACGCGATCGTGCTGAAGGCCCTGGTCAAGGACCCGGACTACCGCTACCAGTCCGCCGACGAGATGCGCGCCGACATCGAGGCCTGCCTCGACGGGCAGCCCGTCGCGGCCACGGCCGCCATGGGCGCGGTCGGCTACGGCGGCGGTTACGGCGGCGGCGACCAGCAGACGGCGGCGCTGCGCCAGCACGAACCGGCCGGCGGCCAGACGGCGATGCTGCCGCCGGTGAACCCGAACGACGGCGGCTACGACGGGTACGACGAGCGCCGGGAGCGGCGTCGGCAGCCCCCGAAGAAGTCCAACACCTCGACCATCCTGCTGGTGGTCGCGGGCGTCCTGGTGCTGATCGGCGCGATCCTCATCGGCCGGTCGATCTTCCCCGGCAACGCCGGCGACAACAGCCAGGTGCCGGTCCCGCAACTCGTCGGCAAGACCCTCTCAGAGGCCGAGCAGCTCGCGAGCAACGCGAGTGTGAAGGTGGCCGAATCGGGTTCGGAACGCTGCGACGAGCCCAAGGGGGCGATCTGCAGCCAGAACCCCGAGAGCGGCAAGATGAACCAGGACGAGACCATCCAGGTCGTCGTCTCGGAGGGCGCCCCCCAGGTCAAGGTTCCCGACGTCACGCAGAAGGACGTCGACAACGCGAGCCGCATACTCAAGAACGACGGCTTCGAGGTCAAGACCGAGGAGGCCGAGTCCTCGGAACAGGACCCCGGCACGGTCCTCGATCAGAATCCCAAGGGCGGCGCGAAGGCCGAGCAGAAGTCCACGATCACGCTGACGATCGCGAAGCAGAGCAAGATCCCCGTACCGGACGTGACCGGTCAGGCGGCGGACAGCGCGGAGGCGCAGCTGAAGACGCTCGGCTTCACGGTCGCACGGACCCAGGTGGACTCGGATCAGCCCCCCGGCACCGTCACCGCGCAGTCCCCGGGCGGCAGCACGCAGGCCGCCAAGGGCGCCCAGATCACCCTGAGCGTCTCCAAGGGCCCGCAGCAGCAGCCGGTCCAGATCCCTGGCGACATCGTCGGCAAGCGCCTCGGAGAGGCACAGGCCGCGCTCCAGGGCCTGGGGCTGAATGTCTCGCTCGCGCCGGGCTCGTCCAACGACGGCAACGCCCTCGTGGTGAAGGCCGATCCTGGAGCCGGCCAGCAGGTCAACAAGGGAGACACCGTCACCCTGACCACGCTGGGTGGCAACAACAACGGCAACAACGGTGACAACGGCAACAATGGTGACAACGGCGGCTTCTTCGGCGGCGCCACCGGTTAGGTTCGCCCAGGTCCCCGGACCGAAGCACGTGAACAGCCCCGGCACCCTCACATCGGGTGCCGGGGCTGTTCTTTCTGTTCCGTACGACTCGTCTGTTCCGTACGGCTCGTCTGCTCCGTACAGCTCGTCTGCTCCGTACAGTTCGTCAGGCTTCTCAGGCGCTCCTCAGCGGAGTTCCGGCGGGAGCGCGCGCTCCTTGTCGACCTTCTCCGTACGGACGAGCTCGGCCCACACGATGTAGCGGTAGTCCGAGGTGTAGACCGGCGTACAGGTCGTCAGCGTGAGATAGCGGCCCGGCTTGGTCTTCCCGGATCCCTTGGGGACCGGCTGGAGCACGTCCACGTTGTACTTCGAGGTCTTCGGCAGCTCCTTGAAGACCTTGTAGACGTACCAGGTGTCGCGGGTCTCGAAGACGACCGGATCGCCGTCCTTGAGCTTGTGGATGTTGTGGAACCTCGCGCCGTGGCCGTCGCGGTGCGCGGCCAGCGTGAAGTTGCCCTTCTTGTCCCAGGGGAGCGCCGACTTGACGGGTTCGGTGTAGTAGCCGGCGGTGCCGTTGTTCAGCGACGACGTGCTGGTGCCCTTCTTGACCAGCACCTCGCCCTTGCCCATCGCGGGAACGTGCAGGAAACCGATGCCGTCCTCGGAGTCGAAGGTCCGGGGGCTGTCGCCGGTGGCGCCCCGCGCCCAGCCGTGCCGTACGTCGTCGCCCTGTCTGGCGGCCTCGCGGTCGGCCAGGACATTCGTCCACCACAGCGAGTAGACGACGAAGAGGCCCATCACCACACCGGCGGTGATGAGCAGTTCACCGAAGACGCTGACCGTGCCGGCGATCCAGCCCCGGGTCCGGGGCCGACGGGCCGCTACCGCGTCAGAGGCCGGTTCAGGGGCCGGATCAGGGGCTGGATCGGGGTCCGAGGGGGGTGCCGCTTCGGTCGTGGGCGGGTCCGGCGGGGGCGGCGTGCCGTTCTGCTCGTCGTTGTCGGTCCTCGCTGCCACCGCACCCGTCCCCGTCCCTGTCGTTTCCGATCGGCCTCAGCCGACGAGAGCGTCGGGCTTGCCCTTGCTGCGTGGCCGTTCCTCCACCATCTTGCCCCACACGATCATGCGATAGGTACTGGTGAACTCCGGTGTGCAGGTTGTCAGCGTGATGTAGCGCCCCTCCTTCGTGAACCCCGAACCCGCCGGTACGGGACGGATCACGCTCACGTTGGACGGTGGCGTCTGCGGCAGGATGCTGGCCATGTCGTACGTGTAGTACGCCTCCCGCGTCTCGACGATGATCTCGTCGCCGGGCTTCAACTGGTTGATGTACCGGAACGGTTCACCGTGGGTGTTGCGGTGACCGGCCACCGCGAAATTGCCCTGCTTGTCGTCGGGCATCGCCGTCTTGAGCCTGCCCTCCGCGTAGTGGCCGACCATGCCGTGGTCCAGGACCTTGGACTTGCTGATGCCCTCGGCGATCGGCACGACGACGTCCAGCTTGGGGATGTGCATGATGGCGAAGCCCTGGCCGGGCTCGAAGGCACCGGGCTTCCTGCCGTTCGCAAAGCCGTCCTGGATCTTGTTCGTCTCCTGGCCCGCGTACATCCCGGCCCGGATGTTCGTCCACCAGAGCTGATACGTGACGAACAGCAGCATCACGACGCCGAAGGTGATGAACAGTTCGCCGACCACGCGGCTGGCGATGACAGCGGGGCTCTCCTTACGGAGGCGTGCCGCGCGGCGCGCCTCCACACGGGAGAGCGGCCGGGAGGGCGCGCCGCCTACCGAGCCGTGCTCGGACTCGGCCGCCGGGGGCTCAGGGCGTTTACGGGCCCGGCTGCCGCCCTTGGCCGCCTTACGGCGCTCGGCGCGGCCTCCGGTGGGCGTCTCCGGCTCCTCCCGGCCACGAGCGGCCTCGGAGCCCGCCCCCGCCCCGGAACCGTCCCCGGAACCCGTCCCGGGCTGGGACTCGGACCATCTCCCGGCACCCGGCTCGGCCGCGCGGCGGGTGTCCGCCGTACGGAGCCCGACCGTCCGGTCGTCCAGAACAGGAGCGGGTACGTCAGGGGCAGGTGCGTCAGCGGCGGGTACGGGGGGTGGAGCGGCGGATGCGGGATCGGTGGCCGGATCGGGTACGGCGGCGGCCCGGTCCGGCCCCTGAGGCCCCTGAGGCCCCTGCGCGTAGTACGGGGCGCCGCCGGACCACTCCCCCTGCGGGTCCTGCTCCGCGTACTGGCGGTAGTAGTCGCCGGACCACTCCGGCTCCGGGGGCTGTGGGGCCGGTACGGGCGCCGTGCCGAGGCCGTCGCCCGGGAGCCACGGCGCGTCCGGGGGTCTGCGGTGCTCCGGCTGTCCCGGGCCTCCACGCTGCTCCTGCTGCCCGGGGATCCCCGGAGGTCCCGGGGGCTCCTGCTGGTCCCGCCGCGGCCCGCGGTGCCGCCCCTGCCCGGGTCTCTCCCGAGGCGGCTGCCGCTGGCCCGGAAGCGGATCGCTCAGCGGATCCGCCAGCCCGTCGACCGCCGCCTCCAACTCGCCGGCGTCCCCGTACGCTCCCTGCTCGTGGGAGCCTCCGTAACCAGCGTCGTCGCCGGGACGGGGTGCGGTCACGCGAGTGCCTTGCCCACCACCGGCGCCAGGCCGTCCGACCGGCCCACCGCGCCCGGATCACCGCACTGCGCGAGCCAGTTGGCCATCATCAGATGACCGTATTCGGTGAGGACCGACTCGGGGTGGAACTGCACTCCCTCGACGGGCAGTTCACGGTGGCGCAGGCCCATGATGATGCCGTCCGAGGTCCGGGCCGTGACCTCCAGCTCGGCCGGCAGTTCCGCCGGCTCGGCCGCGAGCGAGTGGTAGCGGGTCGCGGTGAACGGTGAGGGCAGTCCCGTGAAGACGCCCTTGCCCTCGTGCGTGACGAGGGACGTCTTGCCGTGCAGCAGTTCGGGGGCGCGGTCGACGACACCGCCGTACGCCACGGCCATCGACTGCATGCCGAGGCAGACGCCGAAGACGGGCATGCCGGTACCGGCGCAGTGACGCACCATGTCGATGCAGACACCGGCCTGTTCGGGGGTACCGGGCCCGGGGGAGAGCAGGACACCGTCGAAGCCGTCCTCGGCGTGCGAGGTGGCCACCTCGTCGTTGCGCAGCACCTCGCACTCGGCACCGAGCTGGTACAGGTACTGGACGAGGTTGAAGACGAAGCTGTCGTAGTTGTCGACGACGAGGATGCGCGCGCTCATGAGGCGGCCCCCGCTCCGTCGACCGTCACGTCGTTGAACGGCAGCAACGGCTCCGCCCACGGGAAGACGTACTGGAACAGCACGAAGACGACGGCGAGCGCCAGCACGAGCGAGATCGACGCCCGCAGCCACACGTTGCCCGGCAGATGCCGCCAGATCCAGCCGTACATGCTGTCCCTTCCGTTCGGTGCCGCCCCAGGCGGCACCGCACCAGACTAAAGGGCGACGGTGACACATGGGCGGCGCATGCGTCAGGTGTACTGAGGTTCGGGCTTGCTCTTCGTCACAGACACCCGGACGGACGCCCGGAACGGATCCGGACGGACGCCCGGAGCGGACGCCGGACCGACGCCGGCTACTCGACGGGCTTCGCGTAGTGAAGATCCACCGTGCCCGAGTAGCCCGGGAGCGTCGTCCTGCCGAGCTCGTCGACCTTCCAGCCGAGGCCGTACGCCTTGACGTACAGCTGGTAGTTCTGGAGCGCCTGGGAGTCGGCGAGTCCCTTACGGAGCCTGTCCTGGTCACCAACAGCGGTGATCTTGTAGGGCGGAGAGTAGACACGCCCCTGGAGGATCAGCGTGTTGCCCACGCACCGCACCGCGCTGGTGGAGATCAACCGCTGGTCCATGACGCGGATGCCCTCGGCACCGCCGTCCCACAGGGCGTTGACGACGGCCTGGAGATCCTGCTGGTGGATGACGAGGTCATTGGGTTGCGGCTCGGGGTAACCGGGGTTCGCGGTGGCGTTCGGCGGCGCGTCGTCGAGGGTGACGGTGAGCCCCTGGCCGGTGAGCTTCTCCGTGCCCGCGGTCTTCTCCAGGGCGCGCAGCTTGGCGTTCTCGGCCTCGGTGGAGCCGTCGTCGCGGCTGACGAGGGTGTCGATGTCGTGCCGTAGCGCGGCGGTCCTGTCACCCAGCTCGTGGTTCTTGCGGTCGCGCTCGTGGATCAGGTCGGAGAGCTTCAGCAGCGAGGCGTCGGTACGGATGTTCGTGCCTTTGGCCGTGTTGAAACTGGTCACGAAGATCAGTCCGGCGAGCGCGAAGACGGCAGCGGTGAGCAGCCGGACGGGCCGTCGGACGGATCGGCGGACCGGCCCTGGGGGAGAGTCGGCGGAATTGCTCAACGTACCCTTATCTCCTTAGGCGCCACGGAAGCACTACGCTAACGGACGCCCGGGGACGGTGGTGTTCCCCCTGCTCCCCACCCCGGCACCCCTTTTCGTCCCCCTGCGCGGTCACGCAGCGCATCGACAGGAGAGTCCCTCGTGCCGAAGTCACGTATCCGCAAGAAGGCCGACTTCACGCCGCCGCCGGCCGCGAAGCAGGCGGTCAACATAAAGCTCACCAACCGGAGCTGGGTGGCACCGGTCATGCTCGCCCTGTTCCTGATCGGGCTCGCCTGGATCGTCGTCTTCTATGTGACCGACGGCGACCTTCCGGTCAAGAGCTTCGGGAACTGGAACATCGTGGTCGGGTTCGGCTTCATCGCCGCCGGCTTCGGCGTCTCCACCCAGTGGAAGTAGCCGGTCCACCACCCCACCGTCAAGCTCTACCCCTACTTATCCACAGCGTTGTCCACAGCAGGGGAAAAGGTCAGACGATCTGTGGATAACTCCACGAGATGTTGACGCCGGTGTGACTGCATCCGCCATTCTGATGACGCCGACGCCCCTTGTCGCCACTGGTCAAACCCACATTGGCGACAAGGGGCACGCATGTTCCCCACAGGATGCACAAGATCCGGCACACACTGTGGACAACTGTGGAGTACGGGCCGTCCTGGCCGGAAGCCGCCTCAGACACCGACGGTCACCTCGGACACCGACCGAAGGTCACCTCGGACGCCGGAAGCCGCCTCAGGCGCCCGAAGTCAGCGACGCCGTCCTGACCACGACGGTCACGACCGTCGCCACCAGCACCAGCGCGCACGTGCCGTACTGCACCAGCGCCCGGCGCTCACGAGGCGCGTGCACCATGCCTATCGCGATCGCCGTACCCGCCACCAGGCCACCGACATGCGCCTCCCAGGCGATACCGGCCCAGGTGAACGTGAAGAGCAGGTTCAGCGCCAGCAGGGCGAGGACCGGCCGCATGTCGTAGTTGAGCCGGCGCATCAGTACGGCGGTGGCGCCGAGCAGACCGAAGATGGCGCCGGAAGCGCCCAGCGAGGGCTGGTTCGGCGCGGCCACGAGGTAGGTGAGGGCACTGCCGGCCAGGCCGGAGAGCAGGTAGAGCGCCAGAAAGCGGACCCGGCCGAGCGCCGCTTCCAGCGGGCCGCCGAGCCACCACAGGCCCAGCATGTTGAAGCCGATGTGCCATACCTCCTGGTGCAGGAACATCGCGGTGCCCAGTCGGTACCACTCACCGTCCGCCACGCCGACGACCTGGCCGAGCTGAGGATCGCGGGCAATCCCGATGAGATCGAGATCGGCGACGAGGCGGTAGTTGTCACCCACCGCGAGAACGGCGATGAAGACCGCGACATTGATGCCCAGCAGGATCTTGGTGAGCAGCCGGGGATCGGCGGCGATCGTGCCGCCGGCGAGGGTGCGCGGCGCGGCGGCCGTCGCCCCGCGCCCCGTACCGGAACCGCGGACACAGTCCGGGCACTGGAATCCGACGGAGGCGCTGACCATGCACTCCGGACAGATGGGGCGCTCGCAGCGGGTGCAGCTTATGCCCGTCTCCCGGCCCGGGTGCCGGTAACAGCTGGGCGGACCCTCACTGACGGCGGGCTGGTCCTGGCCTCCACGGCCTCCTGGCGGGTGGTCCATCGGTCCCCTCGGTCCTCGTGACGGCGGACGGCACACAGCGCACCGCCCCGCCCGTCCGGTATGTAACCACTACGGACGGGCAGGGCGGGAAGGTTCCCCGAACCGGGGATCCGGACCAGGGATCCGGACTGTCTGTGAGCGGTCAGCGGGTCTCGATGACGACCGACTCGATCACCACGTCCTGCACCGGACGGTCGGTGCGCGGGTTGGTCTGGGTGGCGCCGATGGCGTCCACGATCTTCTTGCCGGCCTCGCTGGTGACCTCACCGAAGATGGTGTGCTTGCGCGTCAGCCAGGCGGTCGGCGACACGGTGATGAAGAACTGCGAACCGTTGGTGCCCGGACCGGCGTTGGCCATGGCCAGCAGGTACGGCTTGTCGAAGGCGAGGTCCGGGTGGAACTCGTCCTCGAACTCGTACCCCGGGCCGCCGGTGCCGTTACCCAGCGGGTCCCCGCCCTGGATCATGAAACCGCTGATCACACGGTGGAAAACGGTGCCGTCGTACAGCCGGTCCGTGGTCTTCTTACCGGTCGCCGGGTGGGTCCACTCCCGCTCGCCCTGCGCGAGCTCGACGAAGTTCTTGACCGTCTTCGGCGCGTGGTTCGGCAGGAGCCGAATCTCGATGTCGCCCTGGTTGGTCTTCAGGGTGGCGTAAAGCTGCTCGGCCACGATCTGCCTTCCGTAAGTCTTCTCTGACTCGCACGATCCTCGCATGAGAGGCCCGGATACCGCCCGGCCGCTGCCCCCGAACATGCTTTACGCCCGACTTGGGGCGATTTCGGGGCCGTATGGAGGCAGATCCACAGGGCAGCAGAACCACAGACAACAGACAGAGTGCGGAAAGAGCCGGCGCAGAGCCGACACGGAGGAGGCTGGATCGAGGACGCAACGAGGGCATGCCGAAAACAGGACCGACGGCTGAGTCACGTCAGGACCCGCGCATGCCGAGGCGAAGCGTGGCATTGTCGTCCACAAGCTCCCGCTCGGCTCGTATTGGACCGCAATGCCCGAACATCACCCATGTCGCCACCCACTGACCCGGATGCCCGCATCACATGCCGAGACCGAGCCCGGCGGGCATGATTTCGCAAAGGGTGGATAGGCGAAATACGGAACGCCACCGAGGAGGATGATCCTGTGACCCGCATGGACAGCGTGCGCGCCGCTACCGGTTCGGCGAAGGAGAGCGTGCAGCACGCCGCGGAAGCGGTGGCCCCCTACGCCGGTACGGCCAAGGAGCAGGCCGCTCTGTATGCCAACGAGGCGCGCGTACGGCTCGCCCCGACTATGTCGAAGGCCGCCCAGCAGGCTCGTATTCAGTACGGCGCCCATGTGGCGCCCCGCGTACCTCCAAAGGTCGATGTCGCGGCTCACCGCGCTGCCGTCCGCACCCGCACGGCCGCCCGTCAGGCGGCGGACTACACGGTGCCGCGGGTCGAGCAGGCAGTGGCCACCGCACAGCCGATGGCCGAACAGGCCGCCGCGCGTTCGGCGGCCGCCCTGGCCGCTCTGCGCGGACAGGTCACGGCGAAAGAGATCCAGAAGCTGGTGAGGAAGCACGAGCGGCGGGCCAGGGCCGGCCGGGTGGCCAAGGGCCTCGCGGTCCTCGGAGTGCTGGCCGGCGGCGCTTTCGCCGCCTGGAAGTGGTGGGACAAGCAGGCGAATCCGGACTGGCTGGTGGAACCGCCCGCCGCGACCGAGGTCTCGGACCGCGACCCGCTGACGTCCGTCGACGGCAGCCATGTGGTCGATCCGCTCGACCCCGAGGTACAGGCCAAACAGGCGGAGGCGGAAGCGGACCGGGACGATCGTCCCTGACGTCCTCCGCGCATTGCCTGACGTCTCTGGCGTCCTTGACGGCACTGGTGTCCTCGACGTCCTTGTCCCTGCCGCCGATCACAGACCGTGCGTCGCGTTCGTCGCGACGGGGGCTGTGCCACGGGGGACGTACCAGGTGACGTAGCAAGTTCGTGAGGCGCCGGGAGACCGCGGTGATCCCGGTGCCTCACGCCGCGACGGAGGCCGCGCCGGCGGCGGACGCGCTCTCACGTACGTCGCGCATCTCACGCAGCGTGGGGGCGTCGGCCTCGTTCAGCGGACTGGCCGGCAGGTGACGGACCGACGGTGACGAACCGTGCGCCTCGGCACGGATACGTTGCTTGATCGTGGGCGGCAGCGACCGGTCACGTGGCATCGACCTGGGCAGTGGCACCCGGGCCGTCGCGGACTTGGCGTTCTGGTGCGCGGCGGGTGCGGGCGCGGGCTGCTCGGCCGGCTGGTGCACGGCGGCGCCGGCGGCCGCGGCCGGAGTGGACAGTCCCAGGGAGGCGAGCACCGCGAAGAACGCGGTGATGAATACGGTCCACAGTTTCTTGACCTTGAAGGTGGCCATGACCCCTCGCTTTCGGATTGGTCGATTTCCGGGTTGGTAGATTTCGGGTTAGTTGGTTTTGGGTGGGTTGATTTCGGGTTGGTCGATCTACATACCTTCCTCATGATGTGTACGCATCTCGAAAATCCACGGAGCGACGCCGACAGTCCGCAGCTCTTCGGATGAACACCACTCGTACGGTCCAACCAGCCCCGCGAAAGCGGTCCGTGAGCACACCCGGAACCTGGCCGGGAAAATGGCGAGAAGGGCGTTCCGGCCTGCTGAACAGGCCGGAACGCCCCAGACGGTGGAACCGCCCGGCGCCCCCCCCCGCACCCCGTAAGGGCACCCGGCCCCATGTTAGTGATAAGCCACCAACAGCCCGCACCCA
>NZ_JBIVMZ010000005.1:245604-537436 GCF_044753355.1 Streptomyces sp. NPDC088400
ACACACCCCCCGTCCCCCCCCCCCCCCCCCCCCTTACTGGGCCCCGCCCCCCCCCCCCCGGGGGGGGGGTGGGCGGGGGGGGGGGGGGCGGCGGCCCCCCCCCCCCCCCCCCCCCCCCCCTTCTCTGTGACACGGACTGCCGCCGCCCCGCGAAGCGCTTACGGAAACGCGAGACGTTCTTCGTAAGACGCACCGAACGGCAGTCCCTCAAGCGGCCCAGTTCGCCGGAACCGGCTCGTAACGGCGGGGCGGCCCATTACTCCAGGAGCCGCCCCGCGCTTCCCCCGCACCTTCGATGGCGCGTTTCAGACCTAGGCGGCCATGCAGCCCAATCATAATCTGGGAGCGCTCCCATACCGGACCCCACTACCGGAAGAAGGAGATCCCCCATGAATCCGTCCCGCACGTCCCGGAACGATCGTGCGCATCACAGACCGCCGTCACGGCTCCTGTGGGCCTTCGGTCTGCTCTCCGCCTTACTGATCTGTCTGATCCCGTCGGTCGGCACCGCCTCCGCCCACGGATCCGTCGTCGACCCCTCGTCCCGCAACTACGGCTGCTGGCTGCGCTGGGGCAGCGACTTCCAGAACCCCGCCATGGCACAGCTGGACCCGATGTGCTGGCAGGCCTGGCAGGACAACCCCAACGCCATGTGGAACTGGAACGGGCTCTACCGCGACGGCTCCGCGGGCAACTTCCAGGCGGTCATTCCGAACGGGCAGCTGTGCAGCGGAGGCCGGACCGAGAGCGGCCGCTACAACTCGATGGACACTCCCGGCGCGTGGAAGACCACGAACGTCGCCAAGAACTTCACGGTGAAGCTGTACGACCAGGCCGTCCACGGCGCGGACTACTTCCTCGTGTATGTCACCCGGCAGGGCTTCGACCCCACCAAGCAGGCGTTGACCTGGAACGATCTGCAACTGGTCAAACGGACCGACCGGTACGCGCCGAGCCAGAACTACGAAATCCCCGTCACCACCAGCGGCTACAGCGGCCGGCACGTCGTCTACACGATCTGGCAGGCCTCGCACATGGACCAGACGTACTTCCTGTGCAGTGACGTGAACTTCACCTGAGCCGCCGAGGCTCCCGAGTCGTCACCGCACACCGGGCCGCAGGCGCAGACGCGCCTGCGGCCCGGTCACGGTGCGTCAGACCGGCGGACCCGCGCCCGCCCGGCCGACGGTGGCATCAGGGCAGGATCGAGTCGATGTAGCCGCCGTCGACCCGCAGCGCGCCGCCGGTGGTCGCGGAGGCGTAGGGCGAGCTGAGGTAGACCACCATGTTCGCGATCTCTTCGGGCTCGATGAGGCGTTGGATCAGGGACTGGGGGCGGTGCTCGACCATGAACTGGTGCTGAGCCTCGTCCCAGGGCAGTTCGTCGCCGACGAGCTGGCGGACGAAGTCCTCCACCCCACCGGTGTGCGTGGGTCCGGCGATCACGGAGTTGACGGTGACCCCCGTACCGGCGGCCTCCTTGGCGAAACCGCGGCTGACCGCGAGCAGCGAGGTCTTCGTCATGCCGTAGTGGATCATCTCGGCAGGGACGACGACGGCGGAGTCGCTCGCGAGCGAGAGCACGCGGCCCCAGCCCCGCTCCTTCATACCGGGCAGGTAGGCGCGGATCAGTCGCACGGCGGAGAGCACGTTGACCTCGAAGTAGCGGCGCCACTCGGCGTCGTCGATCTCCAGCGGCGGGGTCGCGCCGAAGATGCCGAGGTTGTTGACGAGGATGTCCACCTGCGGAACGGCGTCCAGAACGGCTCGTGTGCCGCCCTCGTCCGCCAGGTCGCCGGGTGCGGCGACGATGTCGTCGCTGTCCGTCTCGGTGCGCAGCTTCCGCACGGCCTGTTCGACCGTCTCGGCGCGCCTGCCGTTGACGGCGACGCGCGCGCCGGCGCGGGCGAGACCGGCGGCGATGGCGTAACCGATGCCCTGGGTGGAACCGGTGACGAGCGCGGTCCGGCCGGAAAGGTCGATTTTCACGGTGCTATGCCCTCTCTGGAACGGTGAGCGCCCGGGCATGTGGCTGCCGCCGGAGCGCTCGACGGCGGCAGGTGCGTACGCAGCCGAGGCTCCCCCTGGCCCGCCGGTGGGCGGACGCGGTGACGGGGATTCCTCGGTGCGGCATTGCCTGCCGGGGGTAAAGGGGGATCGTGATCCGCGGACTGCCTGGTGAGTGCGTCCGCGTGATCAGCATGGCAGTTGATGTCGGTGAATCAGTTGAGGCTGTCGGGGTCCGGTCCCGTGCGCGTGCCGGTGTCGAGGCCGGCGATCGCGGCGATGGCGTCGTCGCTCAGCTCGAAGCCGAAGACGTCGAGGTTCTGTCGGATGCGCTCCGGGGTGACCGACTTGGGGATGACCACATTGCCGGTCTGGAGGTGCCAGCGCAGCACCACCTGGGCGGGGCTGACGCCGTGCTTGTCGGCGATGTCCACGATGACCTGGTCTCCGAGCACGGCGCCCTGGGCCAGCGGGCTCCATGCCTCGGTGGCGATGCCGTGCTCCGCGTGGAAGGCGCGCAGCTCGTTCTGCTGGAGGGCGGGGTGCAGCTCGACCTGGTTGACCACCGGGGTGATGCCGGTGTGCTCCAGCAGGCGCTGGAGGTGGGGCACCTGGAAGTTGGACACGCCGATGGCGCGGGTCCGGCCGTCGGCGAGCAGCTTTTCGAAGGCGCGCCAGGTGTCGAGGTACCGGTCACGGGCCGGAGTGGGCCAGTGGATCAGGTAGAGGTCGACGTGGTCCAGGCCGAGCTTCTCCAGGGAGGTGTCGAAGGCCGCGAGGGTCGCGTCGTAGCCCTGGTCGTCGTTCCACAGCTTGGTGGTGACGAACAGTTCCTCGCGGGGGATGCCGGAGTCGGCCAGCGCGCGGCCGACTCCGCGTTCGTTGCCGTAGATGGCGGCGGTGTCGATGCTGCGGTAGCCGGCCTCCAGGGCGCTGCTGACCGCGGCGGTGGTCTCGTCGTCGGGGACCTGGAAGACACCGAAGCCCAGCTGCGGCATGGTGACACCGTTGTTGAGCGTCACATTCGGAATCGACGTCATGATGGATGCCCTTTCTGGAATGTTCTTTCTCGCGCCGGGTGCGCGAGGCCCCTCAAGAGGGGCGGGAGAGCGGAGAGGAAGGTGAGGGGGTTCGCGGTGAGCGCGGCTCTCTCGCCTTCCTGAGTGGCCGAGCGTGGTTCAGAGCGCCTGGAGAGCGACCGTGGCGAAGCCGTGGTCCTGCTCGGGGGTGCCGCCGCCGAGCCCGAGCGCGCCGACCAGCCGTCCGTCCCGGTGGACCGGTACGCCGCCCGCGATGAACAGCAGGGGCCGGTCCAGAGCGGTGGGAAGGGAGTGGAAGGGGCCGTCGGGCTTGACCAGATCCACCAGGTCGGCTGTCGGGGCGTTGAGCTGGAGAGATGTGTACGCCTTACGGGTGCTGGTCTCGCCCGAGATCAGCACGGCGCTGTCGTCCCGGCGGAAGGCCAGCAGGTGGCCGCCCGCGTCCAGGACCGTGACGCTGACGGGCACGCCGGCCACCTCCGCGGCGCGGCGGGCGGCGAGGACGAGCACGTCCGCGTCCTCGGTGGTCAGTGGGGCGACTGAGGTGGTGCTCATGTAGGTCTTTCCTTGCGTAGGGGGCGCTCCGCCGCAGCGGCGCGCGCCGGGGGTCAGTGGTGGACGACTTCGGCGTCCGGCGTGTCGGCCCGCCCGGTGGCAGGCTGCCGCGACCGGGCGGCGACGGGCCCGGAGCGGTGCTCCAGGCGCTGCGATACGAACGCGAGGACGAGAGCGGCGGCGGCGAGCACGGCTCCGACGGCGTTGGGGGCGGTGTAGCCGTATCCGGCGGAGATCACGATGCCGCCGAGCCAGGCGGCGAGGGCGTTGCCCAGGTTGAAGGCGCCGATGTTGGCGGCCGACGCCAGAGTGGGGGCGTCGTGCGCGTAGTCCAGGACCCGCTTCTGGAGCGGGGGAACGGTGGCGAAGCCCAGCGCGCCGATGAGGAAGACGGCCACGGCCGCCGCGGCCTTGTTCGGCGCACCGACGGTGAACAGCGCCAGGACGACCGCGAGACCGCCCAGGGCCGTGAAGAGCATCGGCATGAGCCGGCGGTCGGCGAACCGTCCTCCGATGAGGTTCCCGGCCACCATGCCCAGCCCGAAGAGCACCATCAGCCAGGTGACGGAGGAGTCCGCGTAGCCGCTGACCTCGGTCATCATCGGCGCGATGTAGGTGATCGCGGCGAAGACACCGCCGAAGCCGAGCACGGTCATCGCCATGGCCAGCAGCACCTGGGGGTTGGTGAGCGCCGCCATCTCGTGCCGCAGCTGTACGCCCTCGGGCTTGGGGAGGTCCGGGACCAGCTTGGCGACACCGGCCAGGCCGACGACACCGAGGACCGCGACGATCAGGAAGGTGACGCGCCAGCCCGCGCTCTGGCCGACGAACGTGCCCAGCGGGACGCCGACCACGTTCGCCACGGTCAGCCCGGTGAACATCAGGGAGATGGCCCCGGCCTTCTTCTCCGGTGCCACCAGCTCGGCGGCGACCACGGAGCCGATACCGAAGAAGGCGCCATGGGCCAGCGAGGCCACGACCCGGCCGATGAGCATGACGGCGAAGACGGGAGCCACGGCGGAGATGACGTTCCCCACGATGAACAGGCCCATGAGCAGCATGAGCATGTTCTTGCGGGAGATCCTGGTACCGAGGACCGTCATGATCGGCGCCCCGATCATGACACCGAGCGCATAACCGGTGACGAGCAGGCCGGCCGTCGGCACGGAGACTCCGAGGTCTCCGGCGACCTGAGGCAGCAGCCCCATGATCACGAATTCGGTGGTACCGATCCCGAAGGCCCCGATGGCCAGGGCCAGCAGTGCGAGCGGCATGACGTATGTCCTTACAATGCAGACGAGGAAGTAATGCGCAAGCGCCTTACGAGCATGAACAATAATTGCACACGCGGCATATGGCAAACGCGGTATAGTGGCGTATGCGACTAAGGGGTGCCGTTGCGCGGTGCGCCCCAGTCGACCGCCCGGACCGAGGAAGCCGACATGACCGCTACAGACCCCGCGATGACCGCTCTCGCCCACAGCTGGTCTGCGCTCTCGCTGCTGCACGGGCGCATCGAGGGCAGCATCGAACGCGCGCTCCAGTCCGCACACGACCTGAGCGCACGCGAGTACTCCCTGCTCGATGTCCTCAGCCGGCAGCACGAGGGCGAGGGCGGCCACCTGCAGATGCGCCAGGTCGCCGAATCCGTCGTCCTCAGCCAGAGCGCGACCACCCGCCTGGTCACCCGGCTGGAGAACCGCGGCCTGCTCTCCCGCTACCTGTGCCCCACCGACCGGCGCGGCATCTACACCGACGTCACCGACAAGGGCAGGAGCCTGCTGGAGGAAGCCCGCCCCACCAACAACACGGCCCTGCGCGAGGCGCTCGACGCGGCAGCCGCCGCACCCGAACTCGCCCCCCTCGTCCACGCGGTCGAGCAGTTGCAGAGCCGTCCGGCCCCTATGTGACCTTCTGACCCAACCCCCGGATTCGGCATCAGCTCTGCCGAGTCCGGCTCGATCCGGCCCCCGTGTTGACGTGTCAACACGGGGGCCGGCATGCGTTGCTCAAGCAGCACGCACCGATCCCGGTGAGACCCGACGGGCGCACGGGACGGAAGTACAGCCCCTCCGGTCCTCCCTGGCGCTCCGCTCGATCGACGAGGCCGCATGCGGCGTCGTCGCCGTGGCCCCACGCCGAGGAGGCCGCATGCGGCGTCGTCGCCGTGGCCCCACGCCGAGATCGCCGTAGCCCCCACGCCGAGATCACGGCGACGGCCCCGCCGCCTTACGGCCCCACCCCCCGGCCGCCTTACGGCCCCACCCCCGGGCGCCGTCAATCCCCTTGCGCCGAGGGGAGATTGGCCGGAAACGGATCCGCCCGTATCGGTCCGGACCATTGACCACGCTTGGCCTGACCGGGACTCTGTTCCACACCCCTCAACCCGGTGCATGAACCTGGTGCATACATGTGAACGGTCGGCGTCCGCGTGGAGTCTCTCCGTACTCCACGCACCCCCACCTTCCAGGGAAGCGAGAACACCCCATGAGCGAGGAACCCTTCGGTACCCAACGTGCGGAACGAAGCATTCAGGAAGCATCGGAGGACCGAGTCCTGAAAGCAGGAGAATCATGAGCCGTCTCCGTGCCGCCCTGACGGCGGGAGCGCTCGCCACCGCGAGTCTGCTGACGGTCTCCGCCGCGACCCCGCCAACGGCCCCGCGGCACTCCTCGGTCACCCGCCCGGCCGCAGCCACGGACTGGTCCGTGGCCATGGTCGACTCGACCACGGCCCGCTTCACACCGAGCACCATCGGGGGCTGGTCGTATCCCGTGGGCCTGTATCTCTACGGCCAGTACCTCACCTACCTGCGCACACACGAGCCGCGGTACCTCTCGTACATCAAGAGCTACGTCGACCGCTTCGTGCACGACGACGGAACCATCGACCAGAACTTCGACAGCCTCGACAGCATGCAGGCCGGCCGGCTGCTGGTGATCCTGCACCACGAGACCGGCGAGGACCGCTACCGCAAGGCGGCCAAGAAGATCCGTGACCGGCTGAACAGCTACCCGCGGACCGCCGACGGCGGTTTCTGGCACGCCGACACCAGCAGCCGCGCCCACCAGCTCTGGTCGGACGGCGTCTACATGGTGAACCCGTTTCTCGTCGAGTACGGCAAGGAGTTCGGCGACTCGGCCTACGCGAACGACGAGGCGGCCAGGCAGCTCTACGTCTACGGGCGCCACCTCCAGGTGCCGAACGGGCTGCTGCGGCACGCCTACGACGAGTCGAAGACCGTGAGCTGGGCCGATCCGCGGACGGGACTCGCCCCCGAGCACTGGTGCCGGGCAGTCGGCTGGTACTCGATGGCGATCGTCAACGTGCTCGACGCCCTCCCCACGGGGCACGCACGCCGTCCCCAACTCGTCGGCATCCTCCGGGATCTGGCCGCCGGGCTGGAGCGGTACCAGGATCCGGGCACCGGGCGGTGGTTCCAGGTGATCGACAAGGGGAGCCGGAGCGACAGCTGGACCGAGACCTCCTGCTCCAGCATGTTCACCTACGCCCTCTCGCGCGGCGCCCAGCAGGGGTACGTCGACGCGCACTACCGGTCCGTCGCGCGGCGCGGCTACGAGGGCGTCCTCGCCAAGGTGTCGCTCGGCTCCGACGGCCGCACCAACCTCACCGACATCTCCATCGGCACCAACGTCGGCGACTACGACTTCTACATCGCACGGCCCAGGGAGACCAATGACTTCCACGGCCTCGGCGCTTTTCTGATCATGAACGAGCAGCTCAGGACGGAGCGGCCCGGCAGCGGATGACACCCGTCCGCTTCCCCAGCCGCGCGGCACCCCCCACGCAGAACGAGGTGAGTCAGTCATGAGCACATCCCGCAGGACCCTGCTCGGCGCCGCACTCGGCGGCGCCGCGGCGGCCACCGTCGGAACCCTGCCCGGCGTCGCGCACGCCGCCTCCTGGCAGCAGAGGTGGGCGCCGTCGGCGAGCGGCAACGGCCTCGGCGCCTTCGAGACCATCGAGGACGACCGCGCCGACTCGCACACGTCGGGTCAGCCGCACATCTTCGCCATCGGCAACAACTGGCGCTTCAACATGCACACGGTCGACCGGGACACGTCCACCGACCGCCAGCGCCAGGAGGTCACCGGTCTGCGCAACGGCAGCGGCGGCAACTACCTCACATGGACCTCGGGCCAGACCTGGCGGATCACGTACTCGATGTACATCCCCAGCTCCCTGAAGGCGACCACCACCTTCACCCACATCATGCAGATGAAGCAGCCGGGCACCGGCAGCTCGCCCATCGTCGTGCAGTCCCTGCGCCGGGTGAACGGGGCACAGACCATCGAGCTCAAGCTGTTCGAGAGCGACACTCTCGTGGGCCGCACCAGCCTCGACCCGCTGCACGACAAATGGACCGACGTCGACTTCCAGATCAAGGTCGGCGACGGCTCGGCCGGCTCGGTGCGCTGGATCCTCAAGAGCGGCTCGACCACCGTCATCGACGCGTCGAAGACCGGTGTCGACACCTTCCTCGCCGACCGGGTGCGCCCGAAGTGGGGCATCTACCGCTCTCTGGGCGACACTTCGGGGTCCCTGCAGGACTGCTATCTCCTCCTCACCAATCTGCGCGGCTACCAACTCGTCTGACCGGACAGTCCCGTGCGGCAGCACAAGCGATGGGGGGACTCCTGGAGCACCAACCTTCGTCCGGGTCCGGATCGGCACGTAGCCGACTCCGGCGGCGGACGGCGGTGGCGGACAGTGGTGGCGGCGTTGGAGCGGCCCTGGGCGCGGCGCTGACGAGTACGGTCGCGGCCCACGAGCGGTCCGCGAGGGGCATCCGACCACACCGCGGCTGGTCGGAGCCGAACCGTCGGCCCGGGACAGGTCGCCGGCGATCACGCGATCACCGAACCGCCGCACGGACCGTGATCGCCGATCCCGCCGCACGGACCGCGCCGCCGTACCTGACGACGGGCGACTCGCTGAGCAGCAACCCCGCCGATAAGTGACCCAGGTCATAGCGCGCGGGGTGGCCTCGTTCGTCACTTACTGCCAGACTGTCGTTCAGTGCCAAAGTGACTCGCCCCAGACGAACCCGGAAGAGCTGATCATCATGCAGACCACCAGTCCCCAGGAGGCGGCGACCGACATGCAGACGACAGACCGGCGGAAGCAGAAGTCGGCACTCGAGCAGGCGGGCGGCACCAAGGGGCTCATCTTCTCGGCGCTGCCCCCCGTGGTGTTCGTCGTCGGCAACAACGTCGGCGGACTCAAGGCGGGCGTCCTCGCCGCCCTGCTCGTCGCCTTGGGTATCGGGGTGCAGCGGCTGATGAGCAGGGAGTCGATCCAGCCCGCGCTCGGCGGCGTGTTCGGCGTGGCGATCGCCGCCGGCATCACCTGGTACACGGGATCCGCGAAGGACTTCTTCCTCATCGGCATCTGGCTGAGCCTGGTCGGCGCCGTCGCCTTCGTCCTCTCCGTGCTGCTGCGGTGGCCCCTGGCCGGCCTGATCTGGAACTCGGCGACCGGCAAGGGCACCGCCTGGCGGGCGGACAAGCGCTCGCGGATCTACTACGACATCGCCACCCTGGCGCTGGCCGCCATCTTCGGCGCCCGGTTCGTCGTCCAGCAGTACCTCTACCAGGCCGACGAGGTCGGCTCGCTGGGCTTCGCCAAGATCGCCATGGGCTACCCGCTCCTCGCCGTCGGCTTCCTGGCCGTCGCCTGGGCCGCCCGGGCCTCCGACAAGCGGCTGAAGGCCGTGGGCCTGCTGCCCGCCCAGCGCGCCTGACCGACGCCCTCCCCGCTCCTCGCCCGTGCCGGACCGGCCCTCCACGGCCCGTCCGGCACACGCCTCAGCACGGCGGGGTGACCACGGCCGTCCCCTTCTTTCGCGGATGTATGACGAGGTGAACCCGTGCAGGTGAACAATCGCGTCGGATCTGGGATGAGCGAGCAACGACGCCGCCGAATCCGGCTGGAGATCTCTCGAGAGGCCTCGCGTCTCTTCTGGGAGCAGGGCGTAGCTGCGACCAGCGGCGACCAGATCGCCGAGGCCGTGGGCCTGTCGACGCGCACCATCTGGCGCCACTTCCGCAGCAAGGAGAGCTGCGCCGAACCGATCGTCTCGCACGGCGTCGAATGGGAGATGGCCGCCCTGCGACGCTGGAAACCCGAACTCTCCCTTGAGCACCATCTCGCCGATGAGATGAGCAGGTACGCCCGCGACACCGACGGAGCGAAGCACGCCGACGACGCGCTCGCGGTGAAGATGATCGCGCTCACCAGCAGGGAGCCCGCACTCCGCACGGCCTGGCTGATGGCCTGCGACCAGGTGGAACGCGAACTGGCCGGGATCATCGCAGGCCGACTGAACCTGCCGGCCCACGACATCAGGGTGCAGGTGCACGCGGCGGCCGCCTCGGGCGCCCTACGGGTCGTCAACGAGGAGACCGGCGATGCCCTGCTCAACAGTGCCGACCCGCGCCAATTCGCCTACACGCACCAGCTCCTGGCCCGGGCGGTCCGCAACGCCACGGGAGGCGCCGTGGGAGACGCGGCCACGACCTGAGATCCGTACGCGCCTCAGATCCGTACGCGAGGACACCACCGGGGCGCAGCTGGATGTCTCACGGGAAGCATCCCGGCTCTTCTGGGCGCAAGGGGTCGACGCGACCAGCGGCGACCAGATCGCCGAGGCCGTGGGCCTGTCGACGCGCACCATCTGGCGCCACTTCCGCAGCAAGGAGAGCTGCGCCGAGCCCATCGTGACGCAGGGCGTGGAGTGGGAGATGTCCACGCTGCACAGCTGGCCTCCGCAACTCTCGCTGGAGGTGCACTTCGCCGCGGAAAGCAACAGGTTCGGCCGTGAGGCCAGTGACGTGGAGCGGATGGACACCGCGCTCGCGGTCAAGATGATCCGGCTGGCGGACACCGAGCCGGCCATCCGTACGGCCTGGCTGATGGCCTGCGACCAGGTGGAGCGCGAGATGGCCGAGATCATCGCGCAACGACTCCGGCTTCCGGCCGAGGACCTCGACGTACGCCTGCACGCCGCTGCGGCCTCGGCCGCCCTGCGGGTCCTCAACGAAAACATCGGGGCCGCCATCCTGGGGGGGCGCCGACCCCCGGGACTTCGCCGACGTCCCTGCCCGGATCGCGCAAGCGGTACGCAGGGCCACCGGCGGAGCCGTGGGGGATCCTGTCACCACCTGAGCGACGACAACAGGCCGCGGACGGGACGACGGGTCCGGGGGGACACCTGCCCTGACGGCAGGAGCCCTGACGACGGCGCTACGCCCTGTCCGGGGACAGGGCGTAGGAGACCTGCTCGTCGGACATGACCGGGCTCCGGACGTCAGGGGGCGGGTACGAGGCCGGCTCGCAGGATGTCGAGACAAGCCTCGGTCGCGGCCTCCCGCCGGTCCGCAGCGGTGCTGAACCGCTTCTGGACGTCCGCGCCCGGGTGACATCCGCACACCCGCCGACGGATCAGGGCCGAGGACACCACCGACGGGGTCCAGGCGGGTGGGGTACGTGACGGCCGGTTCGTTCTGGGGCGGCCGTACGGGCACGGGATCGGGGCGGCGCCGTGCCCGTACAGCCGTCCAGCACCCGGGGCCGCGGGGACAGACCTTCGGGTGGGCTTTCGGGATGGGGCTTTCGGGATGGGCCGGCTCAGGCGGCGACCGGTTCCCCACGGCCCCTCCCGTGGCCCTGCGGACGGCACGTGCCACGCGTTCCGAGGCGTCGGTGAACTGTGCGGGGTCGGCTCCGTCACCAGCCGCTCCACACCGATGGCCGGCGCGACGGCGAAGGCACCGGCCTGATGGCCGGACGTTTCATGAGTGCGCGCTTGCAGCTTTTGTCATTTAGTGACACTGTCATTAAGTGACAGGAAGGTTGTTGCCCTCGCCTCCCTGCGACACCGGGCGCCGACCCCAGGAAGGATCGACATGGCACTGCGGGAGACCATCTCCGTCAAGGAGTTCTTCGGGCCGCCGCCTCGCGCGAAGACCACCCTCTCGCCGGACGGCAAGAAGATCGCGTACCTGGCGCTGTGGAAGAACCGTATGAACGTCTGGATCGAGAGCGTCGACGCGCCGGATGACGCGCGGTGCGTGACCACCGAGGACCGCGGAGTCGTGAGCTACCACTGGACCCGTGACCCGAGGTGGCTGCTCTACTGCCGAGACCAGGGCGGCGACGAGAACGTGCATCTCTACCGTGTCGACCTGGAGAACCCGGACGCCGCCGCGGTGGACCTCACGCCCTGTCCCGGGGTGCGGACCATGGGACTGGACCTGCCCGCCGGGCGGCCCGGCAAGGTGATCACCCAGCTGAACCTGCGCGACCGGGCCCAGTTCGACCTGGTCGAACTGGACATCGCCACCGGCGACCTCGTGACCCTCGCCCAGAACCCCGGGGGCAATGGGGGCAATGGGGGCAATGTCGGGGAGTTCGCCGGCACGATGCACGACGACCTCATCGACGGCGTTCGATGGGCGGTCGACCAGGGATACGCCGACCCGGACCGCGTGGCCATCATGGGTGGCTCCTACGGCGGCTACGCGTCACTGGTCGGTGTCACCTTCACCCCGGACGTCTTCGCCGCCGCCGTCGACATCGTCGGCATCTCGGACCTGGCCAACTTCATGCGGAGCCAGTCCGACTTCGTCAAACCGATGCTCGCCTACAACTGGTTCACCTACGTCGGTGACCCGGCCGACCCCGAGCAGGAGGCCGACATGCTGGCCCGCTCCCCGATCAGCCGCGTCGACCGGATCCGCACACCGCTGATGGTGGTGCACGGCGCCAACGACGCCCGCGTCGCCCTCGCCGAGTCCGAGCAGCTCGTCGAAGCCCTCCGCGCACGAGGCGTCCCCGTCGAGTACACCGTCATGGAGGACGAAGGCCACGCCATCGAGAACCCGGAAAACGTGATCGCCCTCTACGCCGCAGCGGAACGTTTCCTGGCAGAACACCTGGGCTTCGAGGCCCACAAGGCATGAGGCCACTCGGCTCCGTGCCGTATGCCACCTGAGACCGAGCCGTCAACCGGTGGTGCTCCAGGGCGGACTTGCGCCCGGCACACGACCGTCCCGCCGACCCTCATCCTTTCCTGGGAGACACCATGATCCAGACGCTTCCGCAGCGGCTTTACCTGCTCTGCTACACCGTGGACAAGGGCAAGTTCCAGCTCGACAACCTGCAGGGCCGCGGCCAGCTGCTGCGCGCCGGCGCCCTGACCGAGCTGGCGCGCGACGGGCTGCTCGGCGCCACGGGAGGGAAGGTGGTCCGAAAGCCCGGGAAGGCGCCGGACGACTCCTTCACCGCCGCGGTGTGGGGCGACCTGCCCGACAGCAAGCCGAAGGGCTGGCTCCAGTTCGTGCACAACAAGGCCCACACCGCGGAGACACCGGTCCGCGACCAGCTCTCCACCGCGGGAGAGGTCGCCGTCTCCCGCGGCAAGGTGATGGGACTCATCCCGACCGACCGTGTCACCGTCGCCCACCCGGAGAAGGTGCGCGCCCTCCAGGAACGGGTACGCGACACCGTGCTGAGCGGAGCCGTCCCGGCGTCGATCCCGCTGGAGGAGCTGGCCATGGCCGTGTTCGCAGCCGAGCTCGAGGTGACCTGCGTGTGGAGCCGCGAAGACCTCCGCACCCACAAGCAGGCGCTCAAGGCGCTCGCCACGCGGTTCGACGAGATCGTCCCCGGCTTGCGCATGGCGCTGCGCGACTCGTACCTGTCGAGCCGGGCGGTCGGCGGCGGCTGGAGCGCCTGAGCGCGCGGCAGTGTGCCGTGGGCGGGGTCGTGGTACGAGCGGACGCGTCCGCGGTGTTCACCGAGCGGGTGCCGGGGGTGCCGGCCGGCTTCGCGTGAGCCCAGGGATCCTCCAGGGAGAAAAGGCGGTCCCTTGCCCGTAGACCGTTGCGGTGTCTCCTTCGCGCAGGACGACGGTCAGGCCGGTTCCCTGGATGTCGCAGGTGCCGGTGAACGAAGAACGGGAGTTCGGGATGCTCCCGCCGTTCGCCGAGGTCGATCTTCGCCACGTGGTGTCCGCGGCGACGGCGGTGGCGGGAGCGAGCAGTGCGCCTCCCCCGGAGACCGGTGCGGCTCCGGCAGCGACGCCGGTGAGCTGCTTGAGTACGGCGCGCCGCGAGAATTCGATGGTCATGAGGTTCCTTCGGGAATGTGTCGTGCCCGCCGGTACAGGAACACGGCGGCACAGATCAGGAGGACGGCAAGACCAGCCGGCACGTAGACGAACACGTTGATCGACATGGAAACGTGCTCCACCGTCGAGCCGTCGGAATAGATGCAGGCGTTGCGAAGGGGCCAGTAGTCCTGCTGCAGGCTTGCCAACTGAGCGCCGGACGCGTTCCTGTCCTCGCACAGCTCCGGGAACGGTCCCCCCAGGGTGACGGTGAACCAGCCGTAGCAGTACACGGCCGTGGCCGAGAAACCGAAGATCAGGGCGAGAATCGCACAGATCTTGGACAGCGAACGGGGTGGGTTCCTCAACATGAGAACGATCGCCAGGATGCACGTCGGCACAGCCACCACACTCATGAGCAGGAGCAGGCCCATCAAAGGCGTCGGCATTGCGTTCCCTCCCCCTGGTCCGGTTTCGCGGACACACAGAGCCGCATGGTTCTTCCTGTCTCCCGCGCCAAGCGTTTCCGCAGGGCTGGGCAAGCTAAAGAATGCGCATAACCTGGCGAAGTTCACTTCCGTGAGAATCTGGACAACGGGTACAGCCCGCCGACCGAGACACCCGCTTCAGCGGGTCACTTCCTGGCCGATGAGACGCTGCAGAACTTCGGCGAATCCCCGGTAGAACTCGTCCATCACGGAGTCGGACTCATTCCAGGGGTCCTTGAGGAACGGACAGTTCCTCTGGATCAACAGCGCACGCGTACGTGACAGCAGAGTGTCGTCGATCTGGTCCTCGAGAAACGCCTTCACCGGGACGCGACTTCCGTCTCCTTCGACTGGGGAAGCGGGCCCGGCCCATGGCCCGGTCGATCGTGATCTCGATGACGACGCGCTCGGGATTCGGGGTTCGGTGTCGGCGTACGCCCGTACTCGAGCATTCCCATCGCCCGGCCGCGGTCGCCGTCCCGGAAGAGATGAGTGGTGAGGGTCAGGGTCTGCGGGGTCAGCAACGCCGCTCCCAGGCCCTGCACCGCGCGGGCGGTGACCAGCGTCTCCACGCCGGTGGAGAGTCCGGCGCCCAGGGAGCCGCAGTGAACACGGCCAGCCCGGCGACGAAGACCCGCTTGGGGCCGTAGCGGTCGTCGAGCCGGCTGGTGAATGTCCACCACGATCATGAACAGTCCCAGCGACAGGGCGGCCAGCGCCGCCCACGGGCCGGCGGTATGTGATCCGGGCCCGCTCGCTGTCGTGTTCGTTGTGTCGCTCATGGTTGCTGCTCAGCCAGTCCTTCGGGTCGTTTCCGGGGGTGGGTCGTTTTCGGTGTGAGGTGTCACAAAGTACGCGTGCGGTGTGGGTCCAGGGGCGGGTCCTCGCGCCCGCCCCCGGGCCCTTGGCCGACCGGTCAGTAGCGGACGGCCCCGTAGTCGATGGGCTCTGCGGGGTAGGTCGCGGCGCGGCGGCCGAGGCCGCGCATCCGTTCCCGCATCTCATCGGCGGGGAGGTGGTGCAGATCGCCGTGGCCGGGCAGGACCCACTCGAAGGTCAGCTCCTCGGCCCCGCGGGCCACGGACGCGGCGAGCGTCTCGATCGAGTCGTAGACGACGCTGTGGGCCACTTCGAGGGTCTGCTGGCCGTTCGACCAGAAGAACGCGTCGCCGGTGAAGCAGAACTTCTCGTCCGCGATGAAGAGCGTGGAGCCCGGCGCGTGCCCGGGGAAGGGGTGGGCGATGGCGCCCGGCCCGATCTCGACGGGTTCCGTGCCCCGGATGATGTGGTCCGCATCGGGCAGGGAGTGCAGGTCCCCCTCGTGGATCCACAGCCGGGCCTTGAAGGCGTCGGCGTATTTACGGGCGTGCGCGACATGGTCGAGGTGGGTGATCAGAACGTCGGTGATCTTCCCGGCCTTCTGCTCGTAGCGGCGGGCCAGCGCGGGCCGCCCTCACTTGATCAATTGTCGATGAGTTCGGGAGTCACTGTCGCGGCCATGCGACGGTGGGGTCACCCATCTGCGGATGTGCGGAGCTGGGGCAGGTCAGTCGAGGGTGCCTTCGGCTTCGGTGGGCTCGTAGGCGGGCTTGCCGGGGTAGGTGACCTTGTAGGGGCCGGTCAGGTGGCTGGTGTCGATGCCGCGGGTGTCGGGGTCCAGGGGCAGGAGGAGTTCGGTGGTGTGGGTCACGCGGCCGTCGGTGTCGGTGGTGGCGGTGCCCAGGTCCAGGCCGCCGGCGGAGGTGAAGCGCAGCCGTGCGCCGCTGACCGGGGCGCCGCCGGTGGTGGTCAGGCGGGCGGTCAGGCCCTCGACTCGGAGGGGGACCAGGGTGCGGGCGGTGCCGGTCTCCAGGCGGGTGGATTGCGGGCGCAGGGGTGCGGCGGCGGTGATGGCCACGGCCTCACCCGGCAGTTCATCGGAGTGCGACTTGCTGTCCGTATCAATGCCGACGGTCACCGCCTTGCGGTGTGCGGTGCACACCACCGTGCCGTCCGGGGAGAGGGCCACCGGGAGCAGGTCCTCTCGTCCGGCGGGAGCCTGGGCGAAGTCGGCCACCCCTTCGCGTGACGCGGTGTCAACCACTCCTCCCCAGTCACCGTCCGAGCCCGGGTCCGTCACGAAGAGCCGTTTGCCGTCCGGGCTCAGCACTTCCTGCCCCCATTCGGGCCAGCCCTCCAGCGTGTGGGCCACCGTGAGCTCGGAGGCATCCAGCAGGTACAGCGCCTTGCCGGGGGCGGTCGCGTAGAGGCGGTTGCCGTCCGGGGAGACGAGCACAGCAGTGAGGCCGCGCAGCTCCGGGCCCGACTTCGACGTGCCGGTGGTGAGGTCGAAGCGGACCACACAATGGCGGCCGACGCCATAGAGGAAACGGCTGTCGGCGGAGAGCGCCAGCCCGTAGACCGCGGAATCGTCACCATTGGCCAGGGTGCGCTCCACAGTGCGGGTGGCCGTGTCGACCTCGGCCACGCCCTCATCGTGCGCGACGTACAGGCGTTTGCCGTCCGGGGCGACGGCGAGCGCGTGGCCACGGAGTTCGGGAACATCGATGGACCCCGTCACCGCGAGCGTGTCCAAGTCGATGATCCGGACCTCGGCCTGGTCGTCCACCAGCGCGTACAGCACCGACGCCCCGGGCGCGGCAACGAGCCCTCCCACCCCCGGCGCTCCCAGCGACACGGTCGCATGGATCTGCCCGGTGGCCGGATCGATGGCCGAGACCCCGTTCCCGTTCGTTCCCTTACCGGTGTGAGCGATGTAGAAGAAGTACGTGCTCATGTAGGCCCTGCCCTTCGTAGTCACGGTGCCGTCGGCAGGCTGCCCACGGCGTCCACACCCCGAACCTGCGAACCTTGATTTCACCTGGTAAAAAACCAGAAAGCGGGTCGAATCCCAGTAGGTCAGGCAACACGCCCACGAGCCCCGGGCGCACCGAGCGGAAGCACCACAGCAAAGTGGTAACCGCGCACCACACACGTCCACGGCGTGCGCCTCCCGTAGTCGTGAACGTCGACCTGACTGGCATCAGGACGACTCCCGAACTCATCGACAAACGACGTCACAACTCGGGTTCTGGCTCAACTTGTGTGGTGGGCCTTGGGGCCTACAGATTGTGCTCCAGAGGTAGACGACAGCCCGTGCACCCGTACCGAGCGCGGCGCGGACTACGCAAGGCGGGCGGGTCAGTCCCGAGGTCCCAGGGGGTGATGTCGGAGAACCGCCAGCCCCTTCGCCTTGGGCGACCTAGGGTCGCGGGCATGTCACAGCAGAGCCACGCAATCGTTGAGAACGCCTGGAAGGCGTTCGCCAGCCACGATGCCGACCGGATCTCCGCGGTCTTCACCGAGGACGCCGAGTGGCTGGCGCCCCCGGGGAACGCCACCGCCGTCGCGCTGGAGAGCCCCAGCCATCTGATCGGCAGGAAGGCGATCGTGCACTTCCTCGCCGAGGACTTCCCTCGCATGTTCGTGCAGGACGTCACCGTCACCTTTCACGGCTTCTACGCCGAGGGTGAGCGGGTGGTCGTGGAGGAGACCATGACCGCGACTCTGGCCGACGGCAGCCACTACGCCAACGACTACTGCTTCGTCTTCGAGCTCCGGGACGGACTGATCCACCGGGTTCGCGAGTACATGGACACTGCACGTGGGCACCGCATGATCTTCGGCGAGGTTCCGCAGTAGTCATCGTCGGCCTGGCCGCAGTGCGGTTGGCTTTATCGAGCAGTAGTGCTTCTGGCTCGGTTTGTGTGGTCCGAGCGCTGTGAGTGACGACTGAACTCCTTGTGGTACCTCGGGAAGTTGCCTCAAAACGAGCAGTGGCGCGAGTGACTGGGCTGACAGTCCGGTGCTGTGAATGAGATCTTGCTCCGGCTGGATGCGTTGTTGTTCCCGTCGATCGCAGACGTCGCGGTGCTGTCGGTAGACGTGAACATCGCGATAGTGCGTGTTGATGTGCGGTGTACGGCCGCGGGTGCCTCGTGTCCGGGTTGTGGAGCGTGGTCTTCCCGGGTTCACGGTTCCTACCTGCGGTTTCCTGCTGATGTTCCGAGTGCGGGACGAAGTGTCGCACTCCAGCTGCTGGAATCGAGGTGGTCTGCCGGGACCGTGCACCGTTCTTCGCCGGGGGAGCCAGCGCCGGTGCTCCGCAGGCCGTGCAGGTCGCGGACCGGTGGCACCTCTGGCACAACCTCAGCGAGGCCGCCGAGCGGAGCATCGCCCAGCACCGGCAATGTCTGCGAGTCCTGGTGCCCGAGACGCCTGAACCGACCGAGGCGGAAACCGACCCGACTGAGGAGTCGTCCGGCTCACCGTGGCCGACCGGCCACCGGTTCGCCGACCGCACCCGAACCGTCCACGCCACCATCCATGCCCTGGTCGAGGCAGGTCATAGCCGTCGCGCGATCCAGCGGCAGCTCGGCATGACGAGCCGAACCGTCAAACGGTACGCGGACGCCGCCCGGCCGGAAGACCTCTTCACCGGTCAGTGGCAGACCCGGGCCTCCGTCCTCGACGAGTACAAGCCCTACCTCGACGACTGCTGGAACGAGGGTCGCACCAACGCCTGGAAACTGTGGGAAGAGATCGTCCCGCTCGGCTATCAGTGCAGCTACCAGCGCGTTCGCGCCTACCTCCGCCAGAAGCGCACCTCGCCACGGCCCGTGACAGCCCGTCCGCCCTCGCCCCGGGCCGTCGCCGGGTGGGTCCTCCGCCGCCCGGAAACCCTCTCCGAGACCGAACACCTCCACCTGAAGAACGTACTGGCCAACTGCCCCGAAATCGACGCCCTCACCAGGCACGTCCGGTCCTTCGCGACCATTGGAGCTCGGGCGTCGTGGAAGGGCATGTCAACCGCATCAAGATGCTCAAGCGCCAGATGTTCGGCCGCGCAGGCTTCGCGCTTCTACGGAAACGTGTCCTGCTTGCCTCATGACAGCCAATGTCAGTGGCCGATGCGATGATCACCGCACTTTGACGCGAGGAGATCACAATGGGCACTTGGGATATCGGCCCGTTCGAGAATGACATGGCCGCGGACTTCGCCTACACCCTGGACGAGACACCCAAGGACAAGCGCGAGAGTCTCGTGCGGGCGACCCTGACCCGCACCATCCAGACTCGGAACTACCTCGAAAGCCCGGAAGGGGCAGAGGCCGTCGCTGCCGTCGCTCTGATCGCGGCACAGTGCCCGGGCGGTGAGCCGATCAGCACAAGCTACGGGCCCGACGAAGTCCTGCCGATCTTTGCCGACGATCTTCAGCCGCTTGCTGTCGAGGCGCTGGACCGGGTGGTTGCCGAGACGTCCGAGCTCGCCGAGCTCTGGGACGAGACACCGGATGGTCCGAGGTGGCGGCAGATCATTGGCGGCCTTCGCGCCGTCCTCGCACCCGAGCCCAAACTGCAGGAAGACTCGCTGTTCGATCTCTGACCCATTTACCCAGCGTCACCGATCACACAACCTGAGCCAGAACCACAACTCGTGTACAAAGCCAGAGGGGTACTGGCCGAGACCTCCTGTCACCGCCCTGATCGACGTCGCTTCGCCGGTTCGAGATGTCCGCGGACCTGTGCCTACGGTGCGCGCGATGAGCAGCGATTTCGAACAAGACTGGAGGCTCAGGTGAGCACGATTCCGGCAGGATCGGTGAGCGCGGGAGAGCTGCGGCGGCGGGTTCGTGCTGTCGAAGCGCTCCAGGCGAAGGTACGGGAGATGGCGGCGGCGAACGTCCTGACCACGCGCGAGGCCGCGGTGAAGGCGGCACGTGCGAAGGACGAAGCTGATATTGCGGCGCGGGAGGCCGCTGCGGTCGTCCTGCGGCTGTTCGACAACGACGCAGGCCTGGTCGCGGATCTGCTGGGTGTGCCGGCGGAGGAACTGGAACGTGAAGCGAAGCCTGTTACCGCCGCGCGCGCCAAGGAGGTGACCGAGTCCCTGCGCGCCCGAGCCGAACGCCCGCCACGCTCCCGTCGGGCCCCTCGGCCCCGGGCAGGGGCGTCGCCCCCGTCCCATCCGGCCTTCGACGCGCCGACCCCGGTCTCGCCACCGGACGACGGCCGTGCCGATGCCGCCTGAGAACGACTTCGGGCCCGGACTCTTCCCGCTCGCAGCGGTGAACGGATCCGGGCCCGCTCCCGTTGACGAACAACTTGCTCTCGTTGGTGAACCGACTCCCGTACGCATACCGGCGGTTGAGTGGGCTGATTGGTTGGCCAACGAGTCCGTTCGGGCCCGCTACTGGGCCAAGGTCTACCGCACCTCGTCAACCGAGGACTGCTGGTTCTTCCTCGGCGGGATCTCCAGCACCGGCCACGCCGGCTTCAGGGCCGCCTCGCGGCCGGGCAGGACGCGACGCGGCACTGTGCCGGGTCACCGGTACGGGTTCCAGCTGGCGCACGGCGTTATCCCTCGCCTCGGTTGGGGGACGGACAGCCCGACGGTCTGCCACACCTGCGACAACCACTCCTGCCAGCAGCCCGCTCACCTCCGACTGGGCACAGCGGCCGAGAACCGCGCCGAATGGCTGGCCCGCCGCCGCGATCCCGGCAGCCCCCTGGCCGACCTTCGCGGCCCAGCCGGCCGCTCCCGCGCCATCGGTGCCGCAACACGTGCCGGTCGCTCAGCGGGTGAGAACGAAGTTGGGATCAGCGTCACACCGAACTGGCTGCGGGGGATCGGCTCTGGGCCCGCGCCGGACCAAAGTATGTAGTGGAGCCCCCAATCATGGCTCCGATCATCCGGGCCACCACGGCGGCCCATGCGGCGTCCATATCCGTCCCCGGCCTCTGAGCCGACAGGCAGCCTTCCGCCTGCCCACCCGTGAGCACGACGGGTTGAACGGTATCGAATCCACCGCAGAGGCCATCCGCGTCTTGCAGAGCGCTACGAACCCACGCTATTCACCAGGTCGAGATACGGACTCTGCCCACATACGTCTCGGGCCTTCTCGCAGGCGCTCTCGAAAGCCAGTTGCACAGCCGCCTTATTGGTCCCTCGGGCGTACGCCTCCGTAGTGGCTGCCGGGCCCGGCCGGAACTCGGTGCGCATCTGTGCGGCCTTGTGGCTGTAGAGGTCGGTCTCGAACTCCCAGGCCCATCGGCTGGCCAAGGGCTGGGGCTCGTAGGACAGGCTGCCGTCCGGGCTGAAGGAGGCCACCTGGTGGTGGACGAACTGCCGGTCCGGCATCCGGGTCCAGACCTGTCCGCCGCCGGTCCACCGTTCGCGCACCTCCGGGCCGGCGGCTCTGATTCGGTTGGTGAGTTCTTCGGTCCAGCCCCGGGCTCGCAGTTCCGCGATCTTCCCTGCACGGTCGCCGTCCCATTGATCTGCGACGTCCTGGGCATGCCGGCGGTCGGCGAACGGTATCTCGCGGCCCGCCAGGGTGAGGACGAATACGGGGCCAACCGTCCCGCGAAGCTCCTCACCTTCGTCCATGTCCGTCCACGGGTCGGAGGCGACCGCGCTCCGCTGGTGCGGGACGGCGGTAGCGAGACCGGAGTGGAGCAGGAAGCCCGGCAGCGGTGCGGTCGGATCCATGGCCCATTCGACAGCGGCCATGACCTCGTCGTCCAGGGCGTCCAGGAGGTGACCGTACCGGTCCACGGTGGTGGTGATGGACTCGTGCCCCAGCCTGGCCTGGATGGCGGGCAGCGGCCTTCGCGGCGATCAGCCACGACGCGTGCGAGTGCCGGAGGTCGTGGATCCTGGGCCGCTTGATCAGGCCGTACTTCTCCGCCGCGAGTTCGATGGCGGGCTGCCATCGCAGGCGACGAAAGTTTCCTGCGTCCCATCGTCCGCCTTCGGGACTGGTGTAAAGAAGATCGTTCTGCTTGAGCCCCTTGGCCCGGCGCTGAAGCCTCTCCCACAGGCTCCACCTGATGACGACCGTCCGGCGGGACTTCTTGGACTTCGGGGCGCCCATGTACGGCTTCCCGTCCTCGCCCCGCTTCCACGCGCGCTGGACGCGGATCGCAGGGCGCCCGTTGCGACGTCGCATGTCACGGGGCTGGAGTGCAATGGCTTCGCCCCAGCGGAACCCGGTCTCCGTGATCAGTTCCGTCAGTTCTTGAGCCTCGGGGTCCACGCCGAGACACTCGTGGATCCACACCCACTCGTCCCGTTCGAGGAAGACTGCTTCTTCCTCGTCCTCCTCGCCATCCAGCCGGGGCAAGCGTGTCCTTGCGCACGGGTTGGATGCCCGGAGGGATGGCTCGGCATCGACGGCAGCCTGCAAGATAGCGGCCAGAAGCCCGTGCTGGTTGGCGATCGTCTTGGGCTTGTACGTGGTCCTCGCCTTCCGGCCAGGGGGTCCAGCGGCGCGGCACGGCCATTCTGAAGATCGTTGACCCAGTCCTGAACCATGTCCCGGATGATGCTGCCCTCGCCGTCCTCGACCGAGTACGGCTTGAACCAGGGCGACATGTTGTCGATCACAGCTTTTTGTACTTCGATCGAGTATCGCCCTGAATGCCGGTAAGCCGGTCGATGTGGGCCAGGGCGAAGGGCTCGAACATCGTGTCCGGCCTGCGCAGGTCGGACACGAACCCTCGCCCCCGCGCCCACCCGGGCGGCCACTGCTGACCGTGGCCGTTCACCAGGTCACGGAAGCGCTCGGCGGCCGTCTCGTCCTCGAAGACCTCGGACTCCTGCTTGCCACCACGGGCTCCGCCGGCCCTCCACATGACGGTGAAGCTCGCCGTTCCGTCGCGCTTGTCCCGTTTCCTGATGTACACCATGGGACGCACCGTAAATCAGACCGGTGCTGACACGGTGCTGACGTTTATGAACACAGAGAGGTCCCCTGACCTACGTTTCCGCAGGTCAGGGGACCTCTCAAGTCGTGGAGCCTAGGGGAGTCGAACCCCTGACATCTGCCATGCAAAGACAGCGCTCTACCAACTGAGCTAAGGCCCCGGGACGGGATGGGTACGGTCGAGCAGCGGAAAGCGGCTCGTCCATCACCGCGACCAGAGTACCGGGTGTACCCCGTGATCCCGCAAAACGATTGGGGCTCCCCGTGCGCGACCACTCTCCGTAAGATGCCCCACGAGGTTCGCAGCAGCGAAGCTGCCGCATTGGGGAAGCGATGGGGAGACGCGAATGGATGCAGTACAACAGGAATCGACCGCAAGAGCCAGAGAGCTTCAGCGGAGCTGGTACGGCGAGCCGCTGGGGGCGCTCTTCCGTCGTCTCATCGATGATCTGGGCCTGAACCAGGCCCGGCTCGCCGCGGTGCTGGGGCTCTCCGCACCGATGCTCTCTCAGCTGATGAGCGGTCAGCGTGCCAAGATCGGCAATCCCGCGGTGGTCCAGCGGGTCCAGGCCCTGCAGGATCTGGCGGGTCAGGTCGCCGACGGCAGTGTCAGCGCCGGGGAGGCCACGGACCGGATGACGGAGATCAAGAAGTCGCAGGGCGGCTCGGTTCTCACCGGCACCGCCCAGACGACGAACAGTTCGGGAGCGCCGACCGTGCGCAGGGTGGTTCGCGAGATCCAGTCCCTGCTGCGGTCGGTCGCCGGGGCCGGCGACATCATCGACGCGGCGGACACCCTCGCGGCGACCCAGCCCGAACTGGCAGAGTTCCTTAGGGTCTACGGCGCCGGGCGCACCGCGGAAGCGGTCGCGCATTACGAGGCCCACCAGAGCTAGTTCCTGTTTCCCGGATCATCGCGGACCCGCAGGGATCCGGGGCATCGGGATCTGCACGGGGGTTCTGGACGGGGGATCCGGAACAGCGGGGGCGCGGAAAGGCTGGGTACGGGGGCGGGCAGGCCTCCGTACGGGACGACTGGGAGCGAGCGCGGCGCAATGGGTGAGGTCTTCGCGGGGCGGTACGAGCTGATCGACCCGATCGGCCGCGGTGGTGCCGGCGCCGTCTGGCGCGCCTGGGACCACCGGCGCCGACGCTATGTGGCGGCGAAGGTCCTCCAACAGAGCGACGCGCACGCCTTGTTGCGGTTCGTCAGGGAACAGGCCCTGCGGATCGATCACCCGCATGTCCTCGCCCCGGCCAGCTGGGCCGCGGACGACGACAAGGTGCTGTTCACCATGGATCTGGTGAGCGGCGGATCGCTGGCGCATCTCATAGGCGACTACGGTCCACTGCCTCCCCGTTTCGTCTGCACCCTGCTCGACCAGCTGCTGTCCGGTCTGTCCGCGGTGCACGCGGAGGGGGTCGTGCACCGCGACATCAAACCGGCCAACATCCTGCTGGAGGCCACCGGAACGGCGCGTCCCCACCTCCGCCTGTCCGACTTCGGCATCTCGATGCGCAAGGGCGAGCCGCGTCTCACGGAGACCAACTACGTGGTGGGAACACCCGGTTACTTCGCGCCCGAGCAGATGATGGGCCACGAGCCCGACTTCCCCGCCGATCTCTTCGCGGTCGGTCTCGTCTCCCTCTATCTGCTCCAGGGCCAGAAGCCGGACGCCAAGGCCCTCGTCGAACACTTCGTCGCGCACGGCACCCCAGGAGCGCCTCAGGGCATCCCTGAGCCGCTGTGGCAGGTCCTGGCGGGCCTGTTGCAGCCCGACCCGCACGCTCGGTTCCGTACGGCCACAGGAGCCCGCAAGGCGCTCACGTCGGCCGTGGAGCTGCTTCCCGAGCCGGATATCGACGACGAGCCGGTCGAGGTCTTCGACCAGATCGGCCCGCTGCCTTCCGCGTTCGGCCCGTCCGGCCCCGCGACTCCCGCCGGCCCCGTGACTCCCCCAGGTTCCGCGACTCCCACCGACCCGGCCGGCCCCACCGGCCCCGTCGTGGATCCACAGCCGGTCCGCCACCCCTCCGCCCCGTACACCGACCCGCGCCTGGCACAGCGGACCGGTGGCGAGGCATCCGTGCAGGAACCCTCCGGCGCCTCCATGTCGGAGACCGGCAGCTTCCACCTCCCCCCACCTCCGAGCACGCAACCGGCCCCTCAGCAGCTGCCGGCCGCCGCCCTTCCGCACCCGCCGCGACCGGCACCCCCCGTCCAGACGTCCCCTGTCCAGACGTCCTCTGTCCAGACGTCCTCTGTCCAGACGTCCCCTGTCCAGACGTCCCCTGTCCAGACACCTCCCGTCCAGACGCCCACGCCCCTGTCGCAGGCCCAGACATCGGCCGTCCTCCACGAACAGGCCCTCACCCGTCCGTACACCGCACAGAGCCCGCAGCACGTTCCGGCCGCGCGGACACCGGCCCACCACGCCCCGCGCACACGTCCGGGACCGCCCCCGAAGGTGACGGTCCCGGTTCTGCTGCTCGCACTGGCCTGTTTCGCGGTGGGCTTCTGGGCGCTGACCCAGATCTGAGACCCGCCCGGCGCGACTACCGGGCGGGGGGCGGCCCGTACCCCTGCGCCTGCTGATTCTGCTGCGGCGGCCGCCCCGAAAAGCCTCCGGGGCCAGGGCCAGGGCCAGGACCGAACTCAGAACCAGGCGCAGGCCCAAGCCCCTGCCCCGCCCCCTGAGTGACCCCGCGCCGCCGCGCCAGCAGCGTCCACACCCCGAGCCCCACCACCAGCACCGTGCCCGCGCCGATCCCGCCCGCCGCGACCACCACCATCGTGTCGTTCTTCGGCCCGTCCGCGGCCACGTCCCGGTCGTCGTCCGTCACGGCGAAATCGCCGGCGGGCCCGTCGTACCCCGGACCGCTCGTCGCCTGCCCCTTGACGTCCACCCGCAGCGTCAGCCCGTACGGCTTCTCGCCGAACTTCTCGCCCACCTCGGGATTGAGAGCGACCTTCAGGTAGTACCAGCCCGCGAACCGCATGTCCTTGTCACCCGTGCGGGAGCCGAAACGGTTCTCGTACGCCACCGGTGGCAGCGGATCGAGCGCCGTCGTCTTCTGCTTCCCGTCGTACGCGGCCGAGTTGGCGCTGTCGACGAACCCCCGCGCCGGGTTGTACAGGGATACGGCGAGCGCCCCGCTCACAAAGCCCTCTCCCCCCGAACTGCCCAGGTCCGCGCTCGCGAAGAGCTGCCGCCCCCAGTCCACCGGCACCTTGTAGAAGAGCGACTCCCCCGGCTCGATCTTCGCCGTCCACTCGCCGTCGGTCACCGCCGCCGCGTCGTAGAAACTCGTGCCGCCCTCGCGCGCCCGCGGCTGGCCGCCGACCGGCGCGGGGGAGGCGCTGGGCCACTCCGACGGCGCCTCCGAGGGGCCGGATCCGGCCTTTTCGAGCCCCGGCTCGGAGACATGACGGATCTCCAGGTCCCAGGATTCGGAGTCGGCGGTTTCCTCGTCGGTCCGCTCGACGACGAGGAAGTACGGTCCCGCTTCCTGGCAGGAGTACGCGCCCTCCTCGATGGTCCGGTACGCATAGGCCGCGAGCGGCTGCGAGAACTTCCCGACCGTGCCGAACCGCGCGTCGTTGGAGCTGCAGTCACTGCCCTCGCGGTCCTGCAGGGAGACCGAGATCCGGTCCCCGTAGTCGGTCCCGGTGCCCAACTCGGGTACTGCCACCGCCGAAAGATAGGCGTTCGTCTTCGCGTCGAGATCCAGCCGGTAGATCCGTGTGCCGCCGGGCCGGATCGCGTCGCGGTAGGTGGCGCCGGCATCGAGCGGCCGCGCGTCGCTCGTGGTCGCCGCTCCGGTGACCGGCCGCGCCTCGGGATCGAAGACGTACGGGTTGGGCTCACCGGCCGCCCACGCCTGCCCAGGCAGCGCCGCCACCGCGCAGATCGCCGCCACGCACGCCGTCACCCGTCGCCTGCCACGTCGTACGTTGACGCGCCGTACGTTGACGTGCGGCGCTTTCACGCGCTGCCACTTCACGCGCTTCCCCTTGCCGTCTCGGCCGTCTCGGCCCTCGTGCGCCGCGGCGGTCGCGGTGCCGGTCCATCCTGCCCCGGCGGCACCGTCGCTGTCTGCGCCGTCCTCCGGATCCCCGCCACCCCGCCATGCCCCCTGCCCGTCGCGAACTCAGACATGGCCTGAATTACCCGCCGTCCATCGCTTTTGCTCCAGCAAGCCACCGCTTTGCGTAAGCGAATTCAAACGCTCCGCGACATCCCCGGACAGCACGAAGCCCCGGCCGCTCGGCGGCCGGGGCTCGCATTTCAGGGCTACTGGGACTCACACACCCGAACCTGCGGGCACGGAGTCGGTCGCCTCCGTCCACAGATCCTGCTCGGCGCGATCCGCCTGGATCTGGCGGTACACGAGGAGCCCGCCGATGGCGGCCAGTGCGACCAAGAGAAGCTTCTTCACCGCGCGACCTCGTCTTTCCTTGACGTAGGGGACTTCTGGGGCCCGACTATACACACCGACCGATACCGATCGGTGACCTCCCCGCGGCCCAACTGCCGTCGCGATCAAGGGAGAAAGAGCAGCTGATAGGAAGAGCCACTTAGATGACACTTAGGCGATCCGCTTGGACGATCCCTGAAACGCCGTCCTACCTATGCGCGTATGCGCGCGACCCCTCATGCAATCGGCCCGTACGGATGCACTCCGTACGGGCCGATCATCGCGGTGGGGCTAACAGGATTTGAACCTGTGGCCTCATCCTTATCAGGGATGCGCTCTAACCAACTGAGCTATAGCCCCGCGCTGCCCCTGAAGATTAGCGCACTTCAGGGCCAGTCCCAAAATCGATACCGCGCTCTCACTCGTCCTCGGCGAGCGTGAGCTCGACACCGCCCACGAAGCCCGCCGACAGGTTGTAGATGAAGGCTCCGAGCGTCGCCAGAGCCGTCGCCAGGACCACATCGATCACGGCGATGACCGACGTGAAGACGAGCACCCTCGGCAGCGACAGGAACGACTGGAGATCGAAGCCGTTGCTCTCGTTCGAGCCCGTGGCCTCACTGATCGTCCCGCCGACCGTCGAGAAGACACCCATCGCGTCCATGACCATCCACAGCACCGCGGACGCGACGATGGTGCACACGCCCAGCGCGATGGAGAGCAGGAAGCTGACCTTCATCACCGACCACGGATCGGCCTTCGCCACCCGCAGTCGCGCCTTGCGGGTACGCGGAGTCGTCCGCGCGCCCGTGCGCGGCAGACGTACCGCGGCGCCCGCCGGAGCCGGCTGGGCCGAGGCCTCGGCCGGCCCTGCTGTCCCCGGAGCCTTGGCCCCAGGAGCGGTGGTGGATCCGGCCGTTGTCACAGAAGCTCCCTTTTGACCCTGCTGTCCGCCCCGCGTTCCGCCACCCTGAGGCGTGGGATACGCCTGCGGCGGGTGGTACGGCTGCGCGGCCGGCTGTGGCTGTGCCTGCGGCTGTTCAGCGCCGTACTTCTTGTAGGGGGGCTGCTGCCCCCGGGTATCGGTCACCGTTACCCCCTGGGAGTCCGTGGCAGGGCCACGGGCACCGTTCGCTCCGGAAGCGGCCGATCCGGCGCCCGTGGCTCCACTCACGATCTACTCCTCGTGCTCCCCTGCCGAGGGCTGAGTGCCCTCGGCAACCTCGGCCGTACCGGCCTCGTCGATCGCCGGGTCATCGGTCCCGTCGACCTCTTCCGCCTCACGGCCCGCCTCGGCGTTACGAGCGATACCGACCACGGCATCGCGCTTGCCCAGGTTGATCAGTTGGACGCCCATGGTGTCACGCCCGGTCTCCCTGACTTCGTTGACTCGCGTGCGAATCACACCACCGCCGAGGGTGATGGCCAGAATCTCATCCGTCTCCTCGACCACCAACGCGCCGACGAGGGAACCGCGGTCCTCCACGATCTTCGCCGCCTTGATACCGAGGCCTCCACGACCCTGGACGCGATAATCATCGACCGCGGTTCGCTTCGCGTATCCACCATCTGTGGCGGTGAAGACGAACGTACCGGGCCGGACGACATTCATCGAGAGCAGTTCGTCTCCCTCTCGGAAACTCATGCCCTTGACACCCGAGGTGGCCCGCCCCATCGGACGCAGCGCGTCGTCCGTCGCGGTGAACCGGATCGACTGCGCCTTCCTGCTGATGAGCAGCAGGTCGTCCTCGGACGACACCAGCTCGGCGCCGATCAGCTCGTCGTCGGCGCCCGCGTCCGTCTCCCGGAGGTTGATCGCGATGACACCGCCCGAACGCGGCGAGTCGTAGTCCTTGAGCGGGGTCTTCTTCACCAGACCGGCCTTGGTCGCCAGGACCAGGTACGGCACGGCGTCGTAATCCCGGATCGCCAGGATCTCGGCGATCTGCTCATCCGGCTGGAAGGCGAGCAGGTTGGCCACGTGCTGACCACGCGCCTCGCGGCCCACGTCCGGCAGCTCGTACGCCTTCGCCCGGTAGACCCGGCCCTTGTTCGTGAAGAACAGCAGCCAGTGGTGCGTCGTCGAGACGAAGAAGTGGTCGACGATGTCGTCTTCCTTGAGCTTCGTGCCCCGTACGCCCTTGCCGCCGCGCTTCTGCGAGCGGTAGTCGTCCGTCTTCGTACGCTTCACATAGCCGCCACGGGTGATCGTGACGACGATGTCCTCCTCGGCGATCAAGTCCTCCATGGACATGTCACCGTCGAAGGGGACCAGCTTCGAACGCCGGTCGTCCCCGAACTTGTCGACGAGAACGGCCAGTTCCTCGCTGACGATCTGACGCTGCTTCTCGGGCGAGGCCAGGATCGCGTTGTACTCGTTGATCTTCTGCTGGAGATCGTCGTGCTCCGCGACGATCTTCTGCCGCTCCAGGGCCGCCAGCCGGCGCAGCTGCATCTCCAGGATCGCGTTCGCCTGGATCTCGTCGATCGAGAGCAGCCCCATCAGGCCCTCGCGCGCGGTCTCGACCGTGTCGCTGCGCCGGATCAGCGCGATGACCTCGTCGATCGCGTCGAGCGCCTTGAGCAGACCGCGCAGGATGTGCGCCCGCTCCTCGGCCTTGCGCAGCCGGAACTTCGTGCGCCGGACGATGACCTCGATCTGGTGCGTCACCCAGTGCCGGATGAACGCGTCCAGCGACAGCGTGCGCGGCACGCCGTCGACCAGCGCCAGCATGTTCGCGCCGAAGTTGGACTGGAGGTCGGTGTGCTTGTACAGGTTGTTCAGTACGACCTTGGCGACCGCGTCCCGCTTCAGGACGACCACCAGCCGCTGGCCCGTACGGGAGGACGTCTCGTCGCGGACATCCGCGATGCCGCCGACCCTTCCGTCCTTGACCAGATCCGCGATCTTCTGAGCGAGGTTGTCCGGGTTGGTCTGGTACGGAAGCTCCGTGACCACCAGGCACTGGCGGTTCTGGATCTCCTCGACCTCGACCACCGCGCGCATCGTGATCGAGCCACGGCCCGTGCGGTACGCCTCCTCGATGCCCTTACGGCCCACGACCAGCGCGCCGCTCGGGAAGTCGGGACCCTTGATCCGCTCGATCAGCGCGTCGAGCAGCTCGTCGTGGCTGGCCTCCGGGTGGTCCAGCGCCCACTGGGCACCGGCCGCCACCTCGCGCAGGTTGTGCGGGGGGATGTTGGTGGCCATACCGACGGCGATACCCGCCGAGCCGTTGATCAGAAGATTCGGGAAGCGCGCCGGCAGGACCGTCGGCTCCTGGTTACGGCCGTCGTAGTTGTCCGCGAAGTCGACGGTCTCCTCGTCGATGTCCCGGAGCATCTCCATCGACAGCGGCATCATCTTGCACTCGGTGTACCGCATGGCCGCGGCCGGGTCGTTGCCCGGAGAACCGAAGTTGCCGTTGGAGTCCACCAGCGGCATCCGCATCGACCACGGCTGCGCGAGGCGGACCAGGGCGTCGTAGATCGAGGAGTCGCCGTGCGGGTGGTACGTACCCATGACGTCACCGACGACGCGGGCGCACTTGTAGAAGCCCTTCTCGGGCCGGTATCCGCCGTCGTACATCGCGTACAGCACGCGCCGGTGGACGGGCTTGAGCCCGTCCCGTACGTCCGGCAGCGCACGCGACACGATGACGGACATCGCGTAGTCGAGGTACGAGCGCTGCATCTCCGTCTCGAGCCCGACCGGCTCGACACGCATCGCCAGGCCCTCCACGCCCTCGACGGTCTCCTCCACGACGGGCGAGCCAGGAGTGCCGGGGACGCCGGAGTTCTCGGGGATGCTGGGGTTGTCGGGTGTGTCAGGGGTGTTCTCGTCGGCCATTGCTGGTCAGTGTTCCTTTCGGCCTTTTCGAATCCGTCAGCTGAGACCGACTCAGATGTCGAGGAAGCGGACGTCCTTGGCATTGCGCTGGATGAAGGACCGCCGTGCCTCGACGTCCTCGCCCATCAGCACCGAGAACAGGTCGTCGGCCTGGGCGGCGTCGTCCAGGGTGACCTGGCCGAGCACCCGGTGGTCGACGTCCATCGTGGTGACCCGCAGCTCCTCGGCGTTCATCTCGCCCAGACCCTTGAAGCGCTGGATCGAGTCCTCACGGATGCGCTTGCCGTTCTGCTTGCCCAGCTCGACCAGGGCGTCGCGCTCCGCGTCGGAGTACGCGTACTCGAAGTCGTCGCGGCCCCACTTGATCTTGTAGAGCGGCGGGCGGGACAGGTAGACGTGTCCGGCCTCGACCAGCGGGCGCATGAAGCGGAACAGGAACGTCAGCAGCAGGGTGTTGATGTGCTGGCCGTCGACGTCGGCGTCCGCCATCAGAATGATCTTGTGATAGCGGAGCTTCTCGATGTCGAAGTCCTCGTGCACGCCGGTGCCGAACGCCGAGATCAGCGCCTGCACCTCGGTGTTCTGGAGGATCTTGTCGATCCGCGCCTTCTCGACGTTCAGGATCTTGCCCCGGATCGGCAGGATGGCCTGGTACATCGGGTTACGTCCCGACTTCGCGGAACCGCCGGCGGAGTCACCCTCGACGATGAAGATCTCGCACTTCGAGGGGTCGTTCGACTGGCAGTCGCTCAGCTTGCCCGGCAGGGACGCGCTCTCCAGCAGCCCCTTGCGGCGGGTGAGGTCGCGCGCCTTACGGGCCGCGACCCGGGCCGTGGCGGCCTGGATCGCCTTGCGGATGATGTCCGCGGCCTCGTTCGGATTGCGGTCGAACCAGTCCGTCAGGTGCTCGTGGACGATCTTCTGTACGAAGGTCTTCGCCTCGGTGTTGCCCAGCTTCGTCTTCGTCTGGCCCTCGAACTGCGGCTCGCCCAGCTTCACCGAGATGATCGCGGTCAGACCCTCGCGGATGTCCTCGCCGGCGAGGTTGTCGTCCTTCTCCCGCAGGAACTTCTTCTCGCGCGCGTAGCGGTTGACCAGCCCGGTCATCGCCGCGCGGAAACCCTCCTCGTGCGTACCGCCCTCATGCGTGTGGATCGTGTTCGCGAACGAGTACACGCCCTCGCTGTACTGCGAGTTCCACTGCATCGCGATCTCGACCGAGAGCATCCGCTCCTTGTCCTCGGCCTCGATGTCGATGACCGTGGGGTGGATCAGCTCGCCCTTGCGGGAGTTGAGGTACTTCACGAAGTCGACGATGCCGCCCTCGTAGAAGTACGTCACCGTACGGGCCGGCGCCTCGGCCAGGCTCTCGGTGGTGTCCGTACCCGCGACATCGGCGCCGACGACGGCCTTCGCCGACTCGCGCTCGTCGGTCAGCGTCAGGGTCAGGCCCTTGTTGAGGAAGGCCATCTCCTGGAAACGCCGGGACAGCGTCTCGAAGGAGTACTCGGTCGTCTCGAAGATGTCGGAGTCGGCCCAGAACGTCACGGTCGTGCCGGAGTCGTCCGTCTCCTCGTTGCGGAGGAGCGGCGCTGTCGGCACGCCGAGCTTGTAGTCCTGCGTCCAGCGGTAGCCGTCACACTTGACCTCGACCGCGACCTTCGACGACAGCGCGTTGACGACGGATACGCCCACGCCGTGCAGACCGCCGGAGACGGCGTACCCGCCGCCGCCGAACTTGCCGCCCGCGTGCAGCACGGTCATCACGACCTCGACGGCCGGCTTGTTCTCGGAGGGAACGATGCCCACCGGGATACCGCGGCCGTTGTCGACCACACGGACCCCGCCGTCGGCGAGGATCGTGACGTCGATGGTGTCCGCGTGCCCGGCCAGAGCCTCGTCGACCGAGTTGTCGACGACCTCGTACACCAAGTGATGCAGGCCGCGCTCACCTGTGGAGCCGATGTACATGCCGGGCCGCTTGCGGACCGCGTCCAGGCCCTCGAGCACAGTGATGGCACTGGCGTCGTACGAGGCGGTCACCTCGCCGTGCTCACCAGTGGCGATGGACGGAGTCTTCTCATTGGGGTTGCCGGAATCGGCCACGAAGCGCCCTTTCTGGCACAGCACAGGCCGTTCTCCGAGCAAGCGGGACCGGCTGCGTCGTTCGGCTATGTGTCAGCATCTGTTGACGGTTCCCGCAAGCACAGCGGGATTTGCCACCAGTCTACCGGTAGCGCCGACCCGAATGGGGGTTTGCCGGTACCTGAGTCCGCATGTGCCGCCCTGAATGAGCGCCTGCCGACTCCCCATATTCGGGAAGGGGCTCCAAGAGGCTCACACCGGCATTGAGCGCTTCGGGCTGTCAACCTGCCGCTACGGTGAGGGACGCTTCACTCTTCCCCGGTATCGCCGCAGGTCACAGCGCTGTCGATGAGGCTCGGGACAAGGGGTCGGGGAGCGGCTCGGTCAGGGCCGAGGGGGAGGTTGCGATGCCTCGGTCGCGGGGCCCGGATCCAGGGGCGAGGCCGCGGTCCGGGGCACGAGTCGGGAATCGGTCTTCGTCGAGGCTGCCGGCCAGGACGGCGGCCTCAACGAAGGCCAGGACGGCGGCCTCGAACCCGTTTGCCGAGGGGGCGCCGAGCCGTGCACCGGAGGGGCGCGTCCACAGGGGCGTCAAGGGGAGCATCGCCCCCTCATCCGTACGTGTCGCCGGGCCCCTTGCTGCCGGGCGCCCGCAGCCGGCCGAACCGCTGCGGTGGCCCACCGGGCCCCAGCACCTTGATCATCCGTACGGTGCCGTGCCCGAGGTCCTCGTTCAGCCGGGCCACCAGCCGGGGGGCCAGCAGCCGCAGCTGTGTCGCCCACGCCGTCGAATCGCACTGCACCGTCAGAACACGCTCGTCGTTCCCGTCGTCGTACCGCTGCGGCACACAGTGCTTCGCCACGTCCTCGCCGACGATCTGCGGCCACCGGCCCATCACTCCGCCCACGGCGGCCGGCGTCTCCCAGCCCCGCTCCGTGATCAGCCGGTTGATCGCAGCCCCCAGCGGCAACGGATCGCGTCCGTCCACCCCGGATCCCGAGCGCAGGCCGCCACCGCGCCTGGCCTGCTTCTTCTGCTGGGCGGCCGCGCCACGCGCCCGCGCCTGCTCCTTCGCCGCGCGCAACGCGACCCGTGCCAGGTCCACACCCGACGACTCGGGGGGCTTCGGCGCCTCGGGACCCTCGGACGCGCCGGAGGCCCGGGACACCCCGGGAAGTTCGGCGGGCGGCTGCGCGGCCGACGCGCGTACGCCGGACCGGTCGGACCGCGCCGACTGTCCTGTCTCCGGCCCTCCCCGGCCGCTCATACGCGCTCCACAGCGCCGTCGGCCACCAGGAACCGCGCCCCCGCCAGCACAGTCGGTACATCGTCGTCCACCGCCGCCGTCACCAGCACCTGCTCGCCCGGAGCCACCAGCTCCGCGAGCCGCTGCCGCCGCCGCGTGTCCAGCTCGGCGAAGACGTCGTCCAGTACGAGCACCGGCTCATTGCCCTCGGCGCGGAGCAGGTCGTACGAGGCGAGCCGCAGCGCCAGCGCGTAGGACCAGGACTCGCCGTGGCTGGCGTACCCCTTCGCGGGCAGCCGGCCCAGATTGAGCACCAGGTCGTCGCGGTGCGGACCGACCAGCGTGACGCCCCGCTCGATCTCCTGCTTGCGTACACCGGCGAGGGCCGCCAGCAGCCGCTCGTACAGCTCGTCGCGAGGACGAGCGGCCACGGCGGCCGGCGCCGAGTCGGGGCCGGGGCCGGGACCAGCGGAAGTCCCGGCTGCGGAAAGGTCGACTACGGAGTCGGGGGAGGCGGAGTCGAGGGCGGCGGAACGGTACTCCAGTGCCACCGGACCGCCACCGGGCGCCAGTTGCTCGTACGCCTTGTCCGTCAGCGGCTGCAAGGTCGCGATCAGATCGATCCGCTGCGCCAGCAGCTCCGACCCCGCGCGCGCCAGATGCTGATCCCAGACATCCAACGTCGACAGGTCCATGCCGCGCCCGCCGTGCCGCCGTGCCATCGCCGCCGACTTCAGCAGGGTGTTGCGCTGCCTGAGCACCCGGTCGTAGTCCGACCGCACCCCCGCCATACGGGGCGACCGCGCCGTGATCAGCTCGTCGAGAAAGCGCCGGCGCTCGCCCGGATCGCCCTTCACCAGCGCCAGGTCCTCCGGCGCGAACAGCACGGTTCGTACGATGCCCAGCACGTCACGCGGTTTGACCTGCGAGGACCGGTTGATCCGCGCCCGGTTCGCCCGGCCCGGGTTGAGTTCGAGCTCGACCAGCTGGGAGCGCTCGCCCTGAGTGACCGCCGCCCGGATCACCGCGCGCTCCGCGCCCATCCGCACCAGCGGCGCGTCCGACGACACCCGGTGACTGCCGAGGGTTGCCAGATAACCGACCGCCTCGACCAGATTGGTCTTCCCCTGCCCGTTCGCCCCCACGAACGCGGTGACGCCCGGTTCGAGCGGGACCTCGATCCGGGCGTAGGACCGGAAGTCGGCCAGCGACAGATGCGTGACATGCATGGGTGACGCCGGCCTTCCCCGGTTGAACGTTCCGCCTCCCGCGCGCGTGCGGGAGCCTTCCTACTGCTGGGGCCTACTTCATGGGCTTGTTCGACTCGACCGCGTGGCCGCCGAACTGATTGCGCAGCGCGGAGACCATCTTCATCTGCGGCGAGTCGTCCTGCCGGGACGCGAAGCGCGCGAACAGGGACGCGGTGATCGCGGGCAGCGGCACCGCGTGGTTGACGGCCGCCTCGACCGTCCAGCGGCCCTCGCCGGAGTCCTCCGCGTAGCCCCGCAGCTGCTCCAGGTGCTCGTCACCGTCCAGCGCGTTGACCGCCAGGTCCAGCAGCCAGGAGCGGATGACCGTGCCCTCCTGCCAGGAGCGGAAGACCTCGCGGACGTCGGTGACCGAGTCGACCTTCTCCAGCAGCTCCCAGCCCTCGGCATAGGCCTGCATCATGGCGTACTCGATGCCGTTGTGGACCATCTTGGCGAAGTGGCCCGCGCCGACCTTGCCCGCGTGTACGGAGCCGAACTCGCCCTCGGGCTTGAGCGCGTCGAAGATCGGCTGTGCCTTCTCGACATGCTCCGGCGTGCCGCCGTACATCAGCGCATAGCCGTTCTCGAGGCCCCAGACACCGCCGGAGACGCCGCAGTCGACAAAGCCGATGCCCTTGATGCCCAGCTCCACCGCGTGCTTCTCGTCGTCCGTCCAGCGGGAGTTCCCGCCGTCCACCACCACATCGCCCGGGGAGAGCAGCTCCGCCAGCTCGTCGATGGTGGCCTGCGTCGCGGCACCGGCCGGAACCATCACCCAGACCACGCGCGGGCCCTTGAGCTTGCCCACCAGCTCCTGAAGGCTGTGCACATCGGCGAGGTCGGGATTGCGGTCGTAACCGATGACGGTGTGGCCCGCGCGGCGGATGCGCTCGCGCATGTTGCCGCCCATCTTGCCGAGACCGATGAGACCGAGCTCCATCAGGCGTTTCCTTAAGCGTTGTGGCGATTCGTACCCAGGCCCGAGCCTACGCCCGGACCTGGACACTCACCTGTGGGGTCAGCCGCTCAGGCGTACCGGCATGATCAGGTACTTGTACGCCTCGTCCGCCTCCGCGTCGACGGCCGGCCGGCCGCTGAGCAGCGCCGGCTTCGTGGACGTCGTGAAGGAGAGCTGAGCGACCGGCGAGTCGATCGCGCTCAGGCCGTCCAGCAGGAAGGTCGGGTTGAAGGCGATCGAGATGTCGTCGCCGTCGAGCTGCGCGTCGACCCGCTCCACAGCCTGTGCGTCGTCGCTGGAGCCCGCCTCCAGGATCAGCACGCCCTGCTCGAAGCTGAGCCGCACCGGGGTGTTCCGCTCGGCGACCAGGGCCACACGCTTGACGGCCTCGACGAACGGGGCGGTCTCGATGACCGCTACCGAGTTGAACTCGGTGGGGAACAGCGTGCGGTACTTCGGCAGATCGCCTTCGAGCAGCCGCGTGGTGGTGCGCCGTCCCGCGCCCTCGAAACCGATCAGCCCCTCGCCGGCACCCGCGCCGGAGAGCGCCAGGGTGACCGTGTCCCCACTGGTGAGCGCCTTGGCGGTGTCCAGCAGCGTCTTGGCCGGGACCAGAGCGACCGCGGAGATGTCAGGGGCTTCCGGCTTCCAGAGGAACTCACGGACCGCGAAGCGGTAACGGTCGGTCGAGGCCAGGGTGACCGTGTCGCCCTCGATCTCGATCCGTACGCCGGTGAGCACCGGCAGCGTGTCGTCGCGGCCTGCGGCGATGGCGACCTGGGAGGCGGCCGAGGCGAAGACCTCACCGGGGACCGTGCCCGTCGCCGTCGGCATCTGCGGCAGCGCGGGGTACTCGTCCACGGGAAGGGTGTGGAGCGTGAACCGCGAGGAACCGCAGACCACGGTCGCCCGTACACCGTCTGTGGAAATCTCGACAGGGCGGTTGGGCAGAGCCCGGCAGATGTCGGCGAGGAGCCGGCCGGAGACGAGGACGGTGCCGTCCTCCTCCACCTCCGCGTCCACCGAGACGCGCGCCGACACCTCGTAGTCGAAGCTGGAGAAACTGAGTGCGCCGTCCTCCGCCTTCAGCAGAAGGCCCGCAAGCACGGGCGCGGGCGGACGGGCCGGGAGGCTACGGGCCACCCAGGCCACCGCCTCCGCGAGTACATCGCGCTCCACCCGGATCTTCACCGGAACCGCCTCCTGCTGTTGCTGGCTCGCCCTGCTGGCCTTCGTCGTCGGCTGTGATGCCGGGGACCAGTCTGACGCACGGCACCGACAGTCGGTGCGGCTGCGGGTCAAGTCGCTGTCACAGGTGCTGAAGGCTCCGGGGCCGAGTTGTGCACAGGGCCTTCTTCGAAGCGGATTCCTCGTTAACTCTGAGTGGGAGTAGTAGTAGGGCCTGTGGAAACCGTGGATAACGCCATCCATGCAGGTCAGACCCGTTTTTTTGTCCACCGACCCTGTGGGCGGCAGCCGTGGACAACCGGGTCGTTCTGTGGACGGGCGAAAGTTCTGCACACCCGATGCACAGGACACAGGTACTTCTCCCCAGCGCTGTCCCCAGCTTTACCCACGTTCCCCACAGCCCAACCGACCTCCTTGGTGTGACGCCTTTCACTCGACTCAGCGACGCCGGGCGTTTCGTTGCCGAACAGTGGACAGGGCTGTGGAGAAGCTGTGGGCAAGGGAGGCCTGCCTGTGGGCCGCCGGTGGACAACGAAGCGGGCTGCCTGTGGAAGACTTTTTCGTCCACAGGCTGTGGAGCGGCGTCAGCCACAATTCCACAGGGACCTGACCTGGTTGGATGATCTTCCGGAGGGGTCGGCTGTGGACACGATCTGGACAACTTCCCCATCCCCAGGCTGTGGACGGAAGTTTTCTCCCCGATCTGTGGAGAAGCCCTCCGCATGGCGCCGTATTCGAACAGCGGGGGCGGGAAGCGACACGCCGACGCGATCGCGCGGGGGCCCGTGGACCACCCGTAGACCACCCGCGGACCACCCTCAGAGCGCCGAACCGGACGTGCGGACCGTCGGTTCGAGGCCTCCGGCAGGATCGTCCGGAGGGTCGCGGGACGGCAAAGGGCGCCCCGGGACCGTGAGTCGGACGGTGGTCCCGGAGCGCCCTCGGCAGAGGCCGTGCGCAGGCTGTGTCAGCCGTTCTTGATGCGGTTGGTCAGCTCGGTGACCTGGTTGTAGATGGAGCGCCGCTCGGCCATCAGCGCGCGGATCTTCCGGTCCGCGTGCATCACGGTCGTATGGTCGCGGCCGCCGAACTGCGCACCGATCTTGGGCAGGGAGAGATCGGTCAGCTCGCGGCACAGGTACATCGCGATCTGCCGCGCAGTCACCAGCACCCGGCTCCGCGAAGAGCCGCAGAGGTCCTCCACCGTCAGACCGAAGTAGTCGGCGGTCGCCGCCATGATGGCGCTCGCGGTGATCTCGGGGGCGGCGTCCTCACCGCCCGGGATCAGATCCTTGAGCACGATCTCGGTGAGACCGAGATCCACCGGCTGCCGGTTCAGGCTCGCGAACGCGGTGACCCGGATCAGCGCGCCCTCCAGCTCGCGGATGTTGCGGGAGATCCGCGAGGCGATGAACTCCAGCACCTCGGGCGGGGCGTTCAGCTGCTCCTGTACCGCCTTCTTACGGAGGATCGCGATACGGGTCTCCAGCTCCGGCGGCTGGACATCGGTGGTCAGTCCCCACTCGAAGCGGTTGCGCAGCCGGTCCTCCAGGGTGATCAGCTGCTTGGGCGGCCGGTCCGAGGACAGCACGATCTGCTTGTTGGCGTTGTGGAGCGTATTGAAGGTGTGGAAGAACTCCTCCTGGGTCGACTCCTTGCTCGCCAGGAACTGGATGTCGTCGACCAGGAGGATGTCGACATCGCGGTAACGCTTGCGGAAGGTGTCGCCCTTGCCGTCCCGGATCGAGTTGATGAACTCGTTCGTGAACTCCTCCGAGCTCACGTACCGCACCCGCGTACCCGGGTAGAGGCTGCGCGCGTAGTGCCCGATGGCATGGAGCAGGTGCGTCTTGCCGAGCCCGGACTCCCCGTAGATGAAGAGCGGGTTGTACGCCTTGGCCGGCGCCTCGGCGACGGCGACCGCTGCCGCGTGCGCGAACCGGTTGGACGCGCCGATGACAAAGGTGTCGAAGAGGTACTTGGGGTTGAGCCGGGCATGCGGCTCGCCGGGGCCCGGCGCGGGGGCGGGCTGGGCACCCAGCGGCCCCGGGGCCCCGCCGCGCGTCCCGGTGCGGCCGACGCTGTGCGCCCCGCCGTGCCGGGGTGGCTGGGGGGCCTGGAGATCATGCCGGTCATGCCGGTCGGGATGCTGATCGTACGGGGAGTGCTCGGGGCCCTGGGGCTGCCGGTAGTCGTGCTGAGGCTGTTGCGGGCGGGCGGTGGCGTACGGGTCGCGCTCCTGGTAACCGCCGAGCCGGTGCTGCTGCCAGGACAGGTCCTCCTGGGTGCGCGGCCAGGCGCCGGGGTCGGGGCGCTGCTGCTGGTAGTCCGGGTAGGCGGGCCGTACCGACGGCATGCCGTCGTCCGACGGCCGGCGGCCGTAGCCGTCGTATGTATCGCTCTGCCGCGGTTCGTCGTGCTGCGGGCCCTGGTAGCGGTGCTGCTGGGGCAGCGGCGGGGCCGGCGGCGTGGGTTCGCCGGCGGAGTCGTCGACGGTGATGGCGATCCGGATGGGCCGGCCGCATTCATGGCTCAGGGTCTCGCTGATGAGTGGGGCGAGGCGGCCTTCGAGAACCCGCTTGCCCCACTCGTTCGGGACGGCCAGCAGTGCGGTGTCGGCGACCAGGGCGAGCGGCTGGCAGCGTTCGATCCACTGCTTGTCCTTGGGCTCTACGCCCTGCTGGCCCTCCCTGAGGAGCTGCTCCAGCACTCGTGGCCACACTGCGGCAAGATCGGCAGGTACATCAGCCACAAGGCACGCTCTCTCGCAGGTCCCACGAATGTGTGGTTCTCGGGACGGGGTGGGAAGACCGGCAGGAAATGAGCCGGAGTCCGGCCACGGTAGTCAGGCGGCCCACGCGGTTCAAGTTGTTGTCCACAGCCTGTGCACAATGGAGTCCGGCACAGAGCTGGTTTGACCGGATGGCGTAGCCGCGCGTACCGTGACCAGGTCGAGTTGTCGATGGCTGCTGCCGCCTGCCTCCGATGGGCAAAGATCACGATCTGTGGTTGTGAAGCGGTGCGCTCGGGCGTGATCGCGAGCTTCTCGTGGGCGCACGGTGACAGCCAGGCGATGTCCCGCCATCACACACATCATTTTCTGGAGCCCCCGAGTGAGCAAGCGCACCTTCCAGCCGAACAACCGTCGTCGCGCCAAGACCCACGGGTTCAGGCTGCGCATGCGTACCCGTGCCGGCCGCGCGATTCTCGCGACCCGCCGTGGCAAGGGTCGCGCCCGTCTGTCCGCCTGATCGCCTGAACGCCAACAGGTCATGACGTGCTGCCTACCGAGAATCGGCTGAGGCGGCGCGAAGATTTCGCGACCGCGGTACGCCGAGGACGCCGGGCCGGACGCCCGCTTCTCGTCGTCCATCTACGCAGCGGTGCAACGGACCCGCACGCGCCTGGGGAGAGCGCTTCCCCGACGCGTGCGGGTTTCGTCGTAAGCAAAGCCGTGGGTGGAGCTGTCGTACGCAACCTGGTGAAGCGCCGACTTCGCCACCTGATACGCGAACGACTGTCCTCGCTGCCCCCCGGTAGCCTGGTTGTCGTACGGGCGCTGCCCGGAGCGGGCGACGCCGACCATGCACAGCTGGCCCGAGACCTGGACGCCGCTCTTCGGCGGCTGCTGGGAGGGGGCGTGCGATGAAATATCCGCTGCTTGCCCTGATCAAGTTGTACCAGTGGACGATCAGCCCGCTTCTCGGGCCTGTCTGCCGGTACTACCCGTCGTGTTCGCACTACGGATATACGGCCATCGACCGGCATGGCGCGGTGAAAGGCACGGCGCTGACCGCTTGGCGCATTCTGCGCTGCAATCCGTGGTCGCCGGGCGGCGTGGACCATGTCCCGCCGCGCAGACGTCCTCGCTGGCATGAACTGCTGCGCAATGCGTGGCGCGGCAGAAAGGGCGGGCACTCCGCTGCCGGCGTGCCTTCCGGGGGACCGGCCCCCGACACCCCCAGCTCGGCCGCAGAGACCTCGCCCAATGCTCAAGGAGCCTGATTAGTGGACACGATTGCCAGTTTCTTCAGTTTTATCACCACACCTGTTTCATGGGTCATCGTCCAGTTCCACTCGCTGTACGGGATGATTTTCGGCCCCGACACGGGCTGGGCCTGGGGACTGTCCATCGTGTCCCTGGTGGTGCTGATCCGGATCTGCCTGATCCCGCTTTTCGTGAAGCAGATCAAGTCGACCCGGAACATGCAGGTGCTCCAGCCCAAGATGAAGGCGATCCAGGAGCGCTACAAGAACGACAAGCAGCGACAGTCCGAAGAGATGATGAAGCTGTACAAGGAGACGGGCACCAACCCGCTCTCCTCGTGTCTTCCCATCCTGGCGCAGTCGCCGTTCTTCTTCGCCCTGTACCACGTGCTCTCCAGCATCGCCAGCGGCAACACCATCGGCGTCATCAACCAGGGGCTGCTCGACAGCGCGCGGCAGGCGCACATCTTCGGTGCCCCGCTGGCCGCGAAGTTCCTGGACAGCAGTGACAAGGTGGCGTCCCTGAACGCCACGCTGACCGACGTGCGCATCGTCACCGCGATCATGATCGTCATGATGTCGGCGTCGCAGTTCTACACGCAGCGCCAGCTGATGACCAAGAACGTCGACCTGACGGTCAAGACGCCGTACATGCAGCAGCAGAAGATGCTGATGTACATCTTCCCGCTGATCTTCGCCGTCACGGGTGTCAACTTCCCCGTGGGTGTGCTCGTCTACTGGCTGACCACCAACGTGTGGACCATGGGCCAGCAGATGTACGTGATCAGCCAGAACCCCACGCCGGGCAGCAAGGCGCAGGACCAGTACCTCCAGCGTCTGCTGAAGAGCATCACCTCGCACACCGAGGTGCGGTCCCGTCGCAAGCGCGGCATCGTCCAGGCGATCGTGGCCAAGGGGCCCGACCGTAATGACAACGAGCGCAAGTTCATCACGGGCCTGGCGAAGGTGGGCCTGGCCGCGCAGGCCGACGGCACGGTGCTCAAGAGCGACACCGCGGCCGCCGAGGCCGAGTCCGGCAACGCGGCGAAGCGGCAGCAGCCGAAGCGCCAGACCAAGGCGAAGCGGCAGGCCGCCGCTACCCACCCGGGAGCGGACAAGCCGGCGCAGGCCCAGGACTCCGAGGCCGCCGGTGAGGTGGCGAAGACCTCGTTGCAGAAGAAGGACGAGTCGGAGGACACCCCGTCCAACCCGTCGGGCAAGCCCGCCGCCGGTTCCGCACGCCAAGCCAAGTCGGGGCAGCGTAAGGGCCAGCAGCGGCCCAAGCACCCGTCCAAGAAGTAAGAAGGAGTCCATCCGTGACGGAAGGCACCATCTCCGCCGCCGAGTCCGCCGTTGAGGGGAGCGACACCCTGACCCGCCTGGAGCAGGAAGGGGAGATCGCGGCCGACTACCTCGAGGGCCTGCTCGATATCGCTGATCTCGACGGTGATATCGACATGGACGTCGAGGCCGACCGGGCCGCGGTCTCGATCATCAGTGACTCGAGCGGCCGGGATCTGCAGAAGCTTGTGGGACATGACGGTGAGGTGCTGGAGGCGCTTCAGGAGCTGACACGGCTCGCTGTGCACCGGGAGACCGGGGACCGTAGTCGGCTGATGCTGGACATCGGGGGCTTCCGCGCCAAGAAGCGCACCGAGCTGGCCGAGTTGGGTGCCAAGGCCGCGGACGAGGTGAAGTCCACCGGTGAGCCGGTGAAGCTGAACCCCATGACACCCTTCGAGCGCAAGGTCGTGCATGACGCGGTCGCGGCCGCCGGTCTGCGCAGTGAGTCCGAGGGCGAAGAGCCGCAGCGCTTCGTCGTGGTGCTCCCTGCCTGAGTGGTCCTTTGCTTTTCGGCCCCGTCTGTTACGCAGGCGGGGCCGAACTTTGTCAGCCTGATAGTTCAGCCACCAGTCGGTGGATCGGTATGGAAGGACGGTTCCCGTGACGGAGGCAGCAGAGCTTCCCCCCGCACCGGAAGAGGCACACACTGTTTTCGGTGAGTTCTTTCCGGAAGCTGTCCGCTACGGGGAGCTGTTGGCGGACGCTGGGGTCAAGCGTGGACTGATCGGCCCACGTGAGGTGCCGCGGCTGTGGGAGCGGCACCTGCTGAACTGCGCGGTACTCTCCGAGGTCGTGCCCGAGGGCGTCATGGTCTGCGATGTGGGCTCGGGTGCGGGGCTTCCCGGAATCCCGCTGGCGCTGGTACGGCCGGACCTGAAGATCACGCTGCTGGAGCCCCTGCTGCGACGCACGAACTTTCTCCAGGAAGTGGTCGAGCTGCTGGGCCTGGACCATGTGACGGTCGTGCGTGGCCGGGCCGAGGAGGTCCTCGGCACCTTGCAACCGGTACATGTGGTGACAGCCCGCGCGGTGGCTCCGCTGGATCGCCTGGCCGGCTGGGGGGTGCCGCTGTTGCGCCCGTACGGCGAGATGCTGGCACTCAAGGGCGACACCGCCGAGGAGGAGATCCAGGGCGCCCGTGCGGCGCTCGGCAAGCTCGGTGTGGTGGACACCTCGGTGCTGCATGTCGGGGAAGGCATCGTCGACCCGTTGGCCACTGTGGTGCGGGTGGAGGTCGGGGAGAGCCCCGGCGGTGTGAGGTTCGCTACGAAGAAGGCCAAGGCCGCCCGTGTGAGGCGTCGCCGTTGAGCCGTACAGTTCACACTGCCTATCAGTGATGCTCCATACAAGCTGCCATACCCATGCATTGCGGAGTGTCGTGACGGTCTAGCTCTGCGGCGAGTGCATCGTGTTTCACGTGAAACGTCGCTCACTGCTGCAGGGAATCATCAGCCGTGGCCGCGCGGCTTCCACGCCGCGCGGCCGGAAGCCCCTCGAAAGAGGGACGGGGTTGTCCACAGAGGTGGATTCCTCCACAGAACCACGGGCCTCGCTGGTTCACGACCCCGAAAGCATGGCAGGCTCTGTTCATTGCGAGTCTGAAGTCGAGGAGAGTGAATCCTTGCGGTCCGACGCCAACATCGCGGGACCGATGACCGATCCGGTCCCCGGTCCCCGCACCGAATCGGCGGGGGAGGATGTTTCACGTGAAACACCGCCCCCGATGGACGACACCCCCATTGGTCGAGCTGCCCAGTTGGCGGTGGAGGCACTGGGCCGCGCCGGCGAGGGCCTGCCCCGCCCAGAGCAGACGCGTGTCATGGTCGTCGCCAATCAGAAGGGCGGCGTGGGGAAGACAACGACAACGGTCAACCTCGCCGCTTCGCTCGCGCTCCATGGCGCGCGCGTTCTGGTGATCGATCTCGATCCACAGGGCAACGCCTCCACGGCGCTCGGGATCGACCATCACGCCGAAGTCCCCTCGATCTATGACGTCCTGGTGGAGAGCAAGCCACTCTCGGAAGTGGTCCAGCCTGTCCCGGACGTCGAAGGCCTCTTCTGTGCCCCGGCCACCATCGATCTCGCCGGTGCGGAGATCGAGTTGGTGTCGCTGGTGGCACGGGAGAGCCGACTGCAGCGGGCGATCGAGGCGTATGAGCAGCCGTTGGACTACATCCTCATCGACTGCCCGCCCTCGCTCGGCCTGCTGACCGTCAACGCGATGGTCGCCGGTGCCGAGGTGCTGATCCCCATTCAGTGCGAGTACTACGCGCTGGAAGGTCTGGGGCAGCTGCTGCGGAACGTCGATCTGGTGCGTGGACATCTCAATCCCGCGCTGCATGTGTCGACGATCCTGCTCACCATGTACGACGGCAGGACGCGACTTGCCTCGCAGGTGGCGGACGAAGTGCGCAGCCACTTCGGCAAGGAGGTGCTGCGGACGAGCATCCCTCGGTCCGTACGTATCTCGGAGGCGCCGAGCTATGGCCAGACGGTGCTGACGTACGACCCGGGGTCCAGCGGGTCTCTGTCGTATCTCGAAGCCGCCCGTGAGATCGCTCTAAGGGGGGTTGGGGTGCACTACGACGCCCAGCAGGTCCATATGGGCAGCCAGAACAGCCAGCAGAGTTTGTCGGAGGGGATCCAGTGAGCGACCGACGTAGAGGATTGGGGCGTGGGCTCGGTGCGCTGATCCCTACCGCTCCGCAGGAGAAGCAGGTGCCCTCCGCCGGAGTGGCCTCGGCTCCTCCGGGAGCGGCTTCGACGGTGATCACGGAGCGGGGCGTGGCCGCCGCGAAGGTGACATCGCTGCCGCAGGCCGCTGTGCCGCCGGACACGGAGACGGTGGTTCCGGACCAGGAGGCGGCGCCCGCGCCGACGGCCGGGGCGCACTTCGCTGAAGTACCGATCGGATTCATCACACCGAACCCCCGGCAGCCCCGTGAGGTGTTCGACGACGACGCACTCGCCGAGCTGGTCACATCCATCAAGGAGGTAGGGCTCCTCCAGCCGGTTGTCGTACGGCAGGTAGGGCCGGAGCGCTATGAGCTCATCATGGGTGAGCGGCGCTGGCGGGCGTGCCGGGAAGCCGGGCTGGAACGCATTCCAGCGATCGTCCGCGCCACGGACGACGAGAAGCTGCTGCTTGACGCGCTGCTGGAGAACCTGCACCGTGCCCAGCTGAACCCGCTGGAAGAGGCTGCGGCCTACGACCAGTTGCTGAAGGATTTCAACTGCACGCATGACCAGTTGGCCGACCGGATCGGGCGCTCGCGTCCGCAGGTCTCCAACACGCTCCGTCTGCTGCGGCTTTCACCCCCTGTGCAACGCAGGGTTGCCGCCGGTGTGCTGTCGGCCGGTCATGCGAGGGCTCTTCTCTCGGTGGAGGACTCAGAGGAACAGGACCGGCTGGCGCATCGGATCGTGGCCGAAGGGCTCTCGGTTCGAGCGGTCGAGGAGATCGTGACCCTGATGGGGTCGCGTCCTCAGAGCACTCCGAAGTCGAAGGGGCCGCGAGCCGGCGCCCGGCTGTCACCGGCGCTGACCGATCTGGCATCGCGTCTTTCGGACCGCTTCGAAACCCGGGTGAAGGTCGACCTGGGACAGAAGAAGGGAAAGATCGTCGTCGAGTTCGCCTCGGTAGACGATCTGGACCGGATTCTTGGCACGCTCGCACCGGGCGAGGGACGTGTCCTGGAGAAGAGCCTTTCCGAGGAAGAGGGCGCTGGGGAGGACGACGAGAGCTGACGCTCTCATGCAGCCACCGGGCGGGCCGTGTTCCATGCTGACTGGAAAACGGTCCGCCCTTTGCTGTCCCTCGGTGTGCCGGAAACCTCTGGGTGGATACGATGCGTTCTGGTAGGGCGCATCCACGTTGATCCACCTCAGAAGGAGAGCGGAGGCCATGCGACCGGTGAGCCGCAACCAATTGGTGTCAGCTGGACTGGGTCTCGGTGTGCTCGGCGGCTTCGTCGGCAGCCTGCTTCGGGAACGGAGTGCGCTGACAGCCGCCCGAGACGCGGCAGGCGAGGGAAGTGAGGAACTGCCTCCATGGGGCGTCGGCTGGTACCGCTCACGCTGGACAACCTTCCGGACCTCCCCAAGCGCTGCCGTGCGTGTGTCTACTGGGAGCTTGACCCGGTCAGCGGGGAAGCCGCAGTAAGGACGGGCAGGGCCGAGGCGGAGAAAGAGGCATGGATCTCGGCCGTTCTGCTGGAGTGGGGGTCCTGCGGCCGGGTCGTCTATATCGACGATGTGCCGGTCGGCTTCGTTCTGTACGCGCCGCCGGCGTACGTGCCGCGGTCCACGGCCTTCCCGACGAGCCCGGTCTCTCCGGACGCGGTCCAGCTCATGACCGCGTGGATCAGGCCCGGTTACCAAGGGCAGGGACTCGGCCGGGTGATAGTGCAGACCGTGGCCAAAGATCTGCTGCGGCGTGAATTCAAGGCCATTGAGGCCTTCGGTAACGCCCGCTGGGAGGAACCGGCCTGTGTGCTGCCCGCCGATCATCTGCTGGCGGTGGGCTTCAAGACCGTGCGCCCACATCCGAGGTATCCACGGTTGAGACTGGAGCTGCGGACCACGCTTTCCTGGAAGGAAGATGTGGAACTGGCGCTGGACCGGTTGCTGGGCGCGGTGAAGAAGGAACCGGCGCTGAGGCCGCTCTGAGTCGGACGAAGGAAGACGAGACATAAAACGGGCCCGATCCCCCGGCTGGAGGAACGGGCCCGTTTCACGTGAAACATCGAAGGCCGCTCGTGCTGACCGTCGACTGTCCTACTCGCTGATGAAGCCTTCCAGCTCCTTCACGAGCGCGGACTTGGGCTTGGCACCGACGATGGTCTTGGCGACCTCACCGTTCTGGTAGACGTTCAGCGTCGGGATGGACATGACGCCGTACTTCGCTGCGGTGGCCGGGTTCTCGTCGATGTTGAGCTTGACGATCTGGATCTTGTCGCCGTGCTCGGCCGCGATGGCCTCGAGCGACGGAGCGATCTGGCGGCACGGTCCGCACCAGGCAGCCCAGAAGTCCACCAGTACGGGCTTGTCGCTCTTCAGGACGTCCTCTTCGAAGGAGTCGTCGGTCACATGCTTCAGGTCGCCGGCCACGGCGGCCTCCTTAAAATCGTGGGTGTGTGTCGAGGATGGACGATCAGACGGTGGCGGTCTTCTCCGGCTCGGCGGTCGACTCGCTGTCGCCCAGCGCGGCGAGATGGCGCTCGGCGTCGAGAGCGGCAGAGCACCCGGTGCCCGCAGCGGTGATCGCCTGACGGTAGGTGTGGTCGACGACATCGCCGGCGCCGAAGACCCCGGACAGGTTGGTCCGCGTCGACGGGGCAGCGACGGTGAGGTATCCCTCGTCGTCCAGATCGAGCTGACCCTTGAAGAGCTCGGTCCGCGGGTCGTGGCCCACCGCGATGAACAGGCCGGTCACGGAGAGCGGTGAGGTCTCGCCGGTCTTGGTGTTGCGCAGAGTCAGACCGGAGAGCTTCTGATCGCCGTGGATCTCCGCGACCTCGCTGTCCCAGGCGAACTTGATCTTGGGGTCGGCAAAGGCACGGTCCTGCATGGCCTTGGAGGCACGCAGCGTGTCCCTGCGGTGGACGATCGTGACGGACTTGGCGAAGCGCGAAAGGAAGGTGGCTTCCTCCATCGCAGTGTCGCCGCCACCGACGACGGCGATGTCCTGGTCCTTGAAGAAGAAGCCGTCACAGGTGGCACACCAGGAGACACCGCGCCCGGACAGGGTGTCCTCATTGGGCAGACCGAGCTTGCGGTGCTGGGAACCGGTTGTGACGATCACTGCCTTGGCGCGGTGCACCGTGCCGGCCGTGTCGGTGACGGTCTTGATGTCGCCGGTGAGGTCGGCTGCGATGACATCGTCCGGGACGAGCTCGGCGCCAAAACGCTCCGCCTGTGCCCGCATGCTGTCCATCAGGTCCGGGCCCATGATGCCGTCGCGGAACCCCGGGAAGTTCTCCACCTCGGTGGTGTTCATCAGCGCACCACCGGCGGTGACGGCGCCCTCGAAGACCAGCGGCTTCAGCGATGCGCGCGCGGTGTACAGCGCAGCCGTATAGCCGGCGGGCCCGGAGCCGATGATGATCACATTACGGACGTCGCTCACGGGTTTCTTCCTCGTCTCTGCAGACTGCCTACTGGGGCCGGATCAACGACTTTCACCCCATCCAACGGATCCTACGGGTCTTGCATTCCCGAGGTGTCCCGGCGGCACGCAGGGTGTCGTCAGCGGCGGGGGTAGGAGTGCGTCAGCAGGAGTTTCCCCTTGGACGAGGGGGCGCTGTCAACACAGGTCGCATCGATCACATACGCCTCGACCCGGGTGCTGTCGGCAGGGTGGGGCAGGACGACGAGGTAGGCACGGCTGCCCCGGTACATGCCTTGCTCGGCCGCGAGCGCGGCCTCGGTGCGGCCGGTGCCCTGCTGAACGCAGGAAGGCACCTCGGGTTCGGGCTCCAGCAGTGGTGCATTCGACATGCTGCGGTCGCTGCTCGAGCCATCCTCCCGTTGAGTCTTGGACTCTCCGGCTGGACGATCGGATGCCAGCAGCGCGTCTACGCGTCCTTGGAGGCGTGCCTTGGAGAACTCCTCCCCGGCGCCCGCAGTGGAATTCACCCCCGAGGCGGCCTGCTTGTTGGTACTGCTCTCGTTCGAGGCCTGGAACGACTGGAGCACCAGAAGACTGACCCCCACTGCGGCGGTTCCGAAGACGGCACCCAGTACCGCGATACGGCGCCGACGGCGCGTGTATCCGGCCCTGCCGGGGCCGGTAGCGGCCCTCGGACGGCCGGCGGGGCGGTCGGCTCGTACAGATTCTGCCGTGGCGGTCGGCGCTGACGTCTGAGGAACAGGCGTTGTTTCACGTGAAACATGCCCGGTCTTCCCGAGCGCCGTGTCGACGGGTGCGGTTTCGCCGGACGCGGCCGAGTCCAGGAGCGCCTCAGCAGCCAGCGCGGCATCGATACGTCCCGCGATCTCGGCCGGCATCCGTGGGGGCCCGGGCAGGGTGCCGAGCAGTCCCCTGATCTCTGCGAGGGAGTCGTGGACATCTGCGCACAGTGAGCAGCCGTCGAGATGGCGCCGTATATCGGCCGTGCGGGACGGCGAGAGCAGCCCCTCCGCCAGTTCGGAGATCTCCGAGACATCCGGGTGCTGAGCCGTGTCGGTCGTCGATGTCACGTGCGCCCACCTCCGCCCTTCACTGCAGCAGGATCGCTTGGTCCTGAATCCCTTGGCCCTGATGCCGGTGGGACGGATGCCCCCGGCGTCCGGTTCCTTCCCCTGCCGGGACCGCTGTTATCCCCGGCGTCCCCCCGTAGGTGAGTGAGCATGGGGAGAAGTCTGGCCCGACCGCGTGCGCAGCGGCTCTTCACCGTTCCGACAGGCACGTCCAGAACTGCCGCCGCCTCGGCCACGGGATAGCCCTGCATGTCGACGAGTACCAGGGCAGCCCGCTGGTCGGCGGGGAGCTTGGCCAGAGCCGCCAGGAGTTGCCGGTTGAGATCCTGGCGCTCGGCAGGAGCCTCGGCCGACTCATGGGGCTCAAGGAGCTGTTCCAGCCGCTCGGTGTCGTCCATGGGAGAGGTTTTGCGGGAGGCGGCCTTACGAGCCCGGTCCAGGCAGGCATTGACCGTGATGCGGTGCAGCCACGTGGTCACGGCGGACTGACCACGGAAGGTGTGGGCCGCTCGGAAGGCGGAGACCAGCGCGTCCTGAACCGCGTCGGCCGCTTCTTCGCGGTCGCCCAGCGTACGAAGGGCAACGGCCCAGAGCCGGTCGCGGTGGCGCCGTACCAGCTCACCGAATGCATGAGGGTGGCCATCAACATGAGCGCTCAGGAGGTCCTGGTCGCTTGTTTCGCCGAGTGCGGCGTCGTCCAACGGTGAGCCCCCTCCCCTGGTCCGGTCAGCCGGTGATCTCGATCTCCGAGATTCCGCCTCGGAAATCGCTGGACGATCCGTCTGTCGGCAGTTCGGTGATGTGGATCAATACGTACCGGGTCCGCACGGGCTTGTCGAGGGTGTCGCTGAGAGTGCTGCCCACCGTCTCCAGCTTGGTGAGGCGCTGGGAGAAGTCGGAGAGGGCGGTCGGGTTCGACGCACTCTCCCCGGCAGCCAGTGCTTGGGCCTTCTGACCGCCTCGGTACATGTCCACGTTCACGCCGGACACATCCCGCACGCTGCCGAGGTCAACGATTATGCCGCTGCCCTCTTTGCGATTCGGGAGATTCCCGAAGTTGGCGAAGCCCCGGTACTGCGGTGTGATCCAGGCGGTACCCGGATTGCCGTCGATGGCGTTGGGTACCTGCTCCTGCTGTATCCCGGACCCGCTGGGCATGAATTCGGTCGCACTGGAGATGTTGATGGGCTTGCCGGGCTTGACGGCCTTGTCGTCGTTTCCGGGAGTCGTTTGCGTGGGAGAGGGTTCTTCCGCCTCGTTGCGGTTGAGGAGCTGGTCGGCGACCTGCCAGCTGCCGAGCCCCAGGGCTGCGATGAGGAGTGCTGCGACGGTCCACTTCAGCGCCTTGCCGGTGCGGCTCTGGAGCGGGGGCGGCGGCACTACCACCGGGGCGGTGGCAGCGACCCCGGGAGCGGACTGCGGACGCCCGTAGGTGCCCTGCTGGTAGGTGGTGCGCTGGTACTCGGGCGGGGCGGCGAAAGTGGGTTCCGGCGGCCGGATGCGCGGCATGTCCGCGACCGCGGCCGCCAACTCGTCCGGGGTGGTGCAAGGCGGTTCCTGGCGGGAGGCGGTGGCGCCGTCATTGACCAAGGCCCGCATGGCGAGTTCTGAGAGACCGCGGTGTATCCCGGCGCGCACTTGGTCGGGGGCGATCAGTCCGATGTCCTTGGGCAGGCCGGAGAGGCCGTAGGCATCGGTCTCGTAGGGCCAGCGCTGTGTCAGCGCGGCATAGAGAAGTGCGCCGATCGCCTCGGTGTCCGTGCGCTGCGGCCGCTCGGCGCTGATCCCACGCAGAGCGGCGTTCACGGCGAGGCCGCGAATCCGGTACTGACCGCTGGACGTCCGCAGGACGGCTCCGGGCGTCAGCCGCAGATGGGCGAGACCTTCACGATGGGCCGCGGCCATGGCCTGGGAGATCTGACTGACCAGCTGATAGGCGTCGTGGGCTTCCATCGGCCCCGAGGCGAGGAGAGCGGTGAGTTCGACGGCGTCCGGCAGCCACTCGTGGACGACATAGACGAGGTCGTTCTCCTCGACGGCGTCCAGTACCTGAACGAAGCGCGGATCACCGAGCAGAGCGGCGGACCGGGCCGCGGCCAGCACAGAGCGGGCCCGGGGATGGCCGGCGGGAAGCAGATGTACGCCGACCGCACGGCGCAGTTTCTCGTCGACCGCACGCCAGCTGCTGAAACCGTCCAGACGGGTGACGCACTCCTCCAGGCGGTAACGTCTGGCGAGCTTGTGGCCGCTGTGCAGTTCCGGCGCCTCGACGGACGATTCGGAGCTCTGCCGCTCACTGCCCGTGTCCGGTGCGGATCGCTCCGCCGTGTCCTGGGCTTTCGCCAACCCGTCGGTCGTGGCCTTGTCCGCCTTGGCGGTCAGCGGTTCATCACCGCTGTTGTCGGCCACGTCGACGGCAGCCGTGCTACGTTCCGCCACCGTCGCTCCTGCCTCCCCATCCGTTGCGCACTATCCAACAACCAAGCCAATTGTGCCCACAGTCGGACGCTATGCACGACACACGGCAGCCGACGATGGTTGTGCTCGGCCCCGTCGTCCTAGCGTCCGAGACGTCCGCGCACCATGCCGACCATGGCGTTCAGCTCTTCGATCCGCATCTTCTTCGCCGAGACGAAGAAGACACCCAACAGGACGATGCCACCACCGATCAGTGCCGCCACCGCGCCGAGAGCGCCACTCCCGAGACGGTCCAGGACGGCGTAGGCGACCGCGCCGGCCGCGAGGGCCCCAGGGACGGACGCCAGACAGAGCCGGGCGTACGTACGCAGGACGCGGCCGCCATCCAGATCGCCACCCAGCCGGTTCTTCAGCCTGCGCCAGGCGACACCGACGCCGACCGCGTAGGCCAGCCCGTACGAGGCGGCCATGCCGACTACGGCCCAGCGCGAGGGCAGGACCACGTAGCAGACGGTGGAAGCGGCGGCATTGACCGCGGCGACGATGACCGTGTTGTAGAAGGGCGTCCGAGTGTCCTCGTAGGCGTAGAAACCGCGCAGCACGACGTACTGGATGGAGTACGGAATCAGTCCGAGAGCGAACGCCATCAGGATGAAGCCCATGGACCGCGCCGATTCCAGCCCACTCGACGAGAACATCAGGATGGACAGCGGGACGCCGAGCGCCAGGAAGGTGAAGGCGATCGGGACGATCGCGACCGCGGAATTGCGCAGTCCCTGGGAGATGTCGTCGCGCACCGCGCCGGGGTCGCCGTCGGCGGCGGACCGGGAGATCCGGGGCAGCAGCGCGGCCATGACCGAGACGGTGATGATGGCCTGCGGCATGCCCCAGATCAGCTGGGCGTTGCTGTAGGCGAGGATGCCGGTACCGTCCTTGCCGGACGCTTCGCCGGCGGCGGTGGCCAGCTGGGTGACGACCAGCACACCGGCCTGGTTGGCGAGGACGAAGAGGACGGTCCACTTGGCCAGCTTGACCGTCTTGCCGAGGCCGTGGCCCTTCCAGTCGAACCGCGGGCGGAACCGGAATCCGGTCTCCCGGAGGTACGGGACCATCGCGAGAGCCTGGACCACCAGGCCGAGCAGCGTGCCGATGCCCAGGAGCCGTACGCCGTCCGGGGGGATCGTCTGCACGGTCATGCTCGAGTCGGCGGCGGTTCCGTAGACCCAGATGAAGAGACCGAACGTGGTGATCATGACGATGTTGTTGAGGACCGGAGTCCACATCATCGCGCCGAACTTCCCGCGTGCGTTGAGGATCTGGCCCATCACCACGTGCACGCCCATGAAGAAGATCGTGGGCAGGCAGTAGCGGGCGAAGGTGACAGCGACGTTGTTGGCGGACGGATCTCCGGCGATCGTGTCCGACATCAGACGCACCAGCAGTGGCGCCCCGAACACGGCGAGGGCCACGATCGCACCGAGAGCCACCATGACGAGGGTCAGCAGCCGGTTGGCATAGGCCACGCCGCCGTCGTCATCGTTCTTCATCGCCCGCACGAGTTGCGGTACGAACACGGAGTTGAGGCCGCCTCCGACGGTGAGGATGTAGATCATCGTCGGCAGGGTGTAGGCCACGGTGAAGGAGTCACCGAGCAGCGCCGCGCCCAGGGCCGCGGTGATCACCAGGCTCCGTACGAAGCCGGTGAGCCGGGAGACCAGCGTGCCCGCGGCCATCACCGCGCTCGACTTGAGCAGTCCCGCGGCCTTGCCGGGCTTCTTGGCGGGGGGCGGGGGAGCCGCCTCGGGCTCCGGCGCGGTCAGTACGTGCCCCGACCCCTGCTGGTCGCGGTAGAGGTGTGCGAACGCGTCCGGTGGCGGAGTCTCGTCACCGGCCCGTGAGACCAGGTCGTCGATGCCCGTGAACTGGGTGGTTCTGGGGTCGTCCCCGTACGGGAGACGGCGCGACGGTCCGGCAGGCTCGGGAGGCGGGGTCTGGGCCCAGATGCGGGGATCGGGGGCGGGCTGCTCCGCGGAAGGCCGCTGGTACAGCTCCATGGTCTCCTGATAGGTGCCCGGAGGCGGCGGCGGGTGCGAGGCGCGGTCGTACAGCGCCTCGGTCACCGGGTCCTGCGTGGAGAGATCCTGTGCCCAGTAGGGATCCTGGGTGTAGGCGTCCTGGACATAGGGATCCGGGGCAGGCGGCGGAGAAGGCGGAACCTGGCCTGCCGGATCGCCGCCAGCGCCCTGCCCACGGTCACCGTCGTACGGCGCGTTCATGGTTACCCCACCTCATCGTCCCCGGCCGACCGGCCACGACATCGCTCAACGGTCCACTTTCTCACCCGTGCCCGACGCGTCCGCGCTTTCCGGTCCGGTGTCCGGTGTCAGGTCACTCGGCTGCTCAGGATCTGTGGCCTTCGGGGCCTGCCGACCGCCCGAGTCCTTCGTGTCGCGCGTGTTCTCCTCGCCGTCGGCGTTCTCGCCGTTGTCGGTGTCGTCGGCTGCGTCGGCACCGTCGTCGTCCGTAGGATCGGCGGCTTCCTTGCGGGCCACCGCCCGCTTGCGCTGGCTGTACATCTTGATCCCGGCCAGCACCAGCAGCAGTACGCCGCCTGCGATGACGAGCATCACGGTGGGCGTGATCTCGGAGACCTTGACCTGGAAGGTCATGGGGCCGCCGTAGGGCTTGCCGTCAACCGTGTAGAGCTGCGCGGTCACCTGCACCGGACCGTTGGCGTTGCCGGCGCCGGTGAACTTCACCGACTGGCTGTGCCCGCCGTCGATCTTGATCGGCTGCTCGGTAACCGCCTGGTTACCGTCGAGCTTGAGGCGGGTCGGGTTGTCGGACTTGAGGCGGAGCACCAGATTCTGGACACCCTGCACCAGCTTGTTCTGGACCGTCACCGGGATCGTCGCGCTGCGTCCGGACAAGGTGAGGACCGACTTCGGGATGAGCTGCACCTCACTGGTGAGGCTCAGCAGGTAGGTCTCCACCGTGGTGCGGTACTGCTGGGCATCGGTGGGTTCGCCCCGCCAGGAGGTGGACATCGCCCGGTTGATCGCGTTGCTGAAGGGAGCGGCCACGCGATCCGGTGAGCTCAGGATGGCCTTGAAGTTGTCGAGCCGTTCCTGCGTCTTCTTGATCTCCAGGAACGTCCCGGTCGACAGCTCCTGACCACGCAGGTTCTTCGGGTACTGGGCAGAGCTGGGCACCTTGGTGGTGGCGTTGGAATCAGGCTTGGCGGCGGCCGCCTCGACCAGATCGGCCGACTGCGTCCAGCGTTCGGGGTCCAGGCCACGCAGCGCGCTTGCCATCGACTGCGCCTGGGAGGCCGTCGGCATCCGCTGGGGGGCCACGACGACGTTGCGCTGGTTACCGGGCTCCTGCAAGGTCAGCGCCAGCGACTGGGCGAGGAACTTCTGGACCGCGAGAGTGGAGCTGCCTGCCTTCGTCATATCGCCCTGGAAGGCTGTGGAGAGCCTGGTGTCGGCGACGACCGCCGTTGTCCCGCCGCCGATCGGGCGGGCGGCGCTGGGGGTGTACGGCAGATTGTCCTGGAGGCTGTCGCCGCGAGTGATGACCTTGTGGGCACCCGCCGAGGTCGCGACATCGATGATCGAGGGGTCGATCGCGCCGTCCACGGGCCAGGCGAAGTCGACGGACGGCTTCACATGGAGGACGGTCTCCACCGTCTTCCCGGCCACATCGGTGGCGGGCTGCAGATGGCTGAGCGCCCCGGAGACGTTCTTGCCGCGATGGGCCAGCGATGCCAGGTCCGGATCACCGAACGGCAGGGCGACGACCTTGCGGTCCTTGACCGCCTTTTCCAGGGAGTTGAGCCACTGGGTGGCAATGGCCTGGTTCCTGCCCGGGACAACGGTGTCCCCGCTTCTGACGCGGTAGTTCCGGGTCATGGCATCCGCGGTGGCGATCAGATCCGGGTCGATGACCCAGGTGACGGGAAGCTGGCTGCCGAGGGTGACCATCTGTTCCAGCCGGCCACCGGGAGCCATCTCCTCGGCGAGGCCGTCGTCCTCGAAGACAGGGGTCTGCTGATCGTCGGAGCCGGTCTCCGCGGAGAGATGCGCCGATGACATCAGCGGCCAGAGCGCGGTGAGCTGTGTCTTCTTCTCTGTCGCCTCGGGCTGCCAGGGAAGGAACGTGCGCTGGATGCCCAGCACGTGCTGGTACGGAGCGGCGGAGGTCTGACCGGTCAGCGACACGCCGAGCTGGTACACACCGTCCTCGCCGAGCCCGAGCTTGTTGACCGGGACGGACAGGGCGAAGTCCTGGGAGATGCCGGAGGCGAGCTTCGGAAAGGTGACCTTGTACTTGCCGCCGAGCGGGGCCACATCACCCGAGGCATTGGTGGAACGCTCGGAGGCGTCGTCGATGGCGGTCCTGCCGGACAGTCGCGGCCCGACGCGCAGATCCACCTGGGCGCTGGTGATCGGCTTCTTGCCCTGGTTGGTCACCGAGCCGGAGACGGTGAGGGTGTCGCCCTTCACCGGGGCGCTCGGGCTGAGTGTGTCGAGCGACACATCGACCGTACGGGGGCCGGATGCCTCCGGCGCGGCATGGGCCGCAGGGGCCGCCGTGCCGGCCAGCAGGCCTGCCAGGAGCGGCGCTCCGGCGATCAGGGAGGCTGTACGCCGCAGCCACCGGCGGGCAGGAGAATGACCCATCCCCTGGAAGTCTGCCGCCTCCGCCACGCGCTCGCCCGTCCCTCGTCATCGTTGGTTGCCGTTGGTGGTTGTCGATTGCTGCGTCCACGCATGGTAACGATGTGTGCTGTGGTGAAGTGCTGGGGACTGCTCCACATGATCAGAAGAATCTCATGCGTCACAGGAAACCCGTGAATCGGCGGCCGGGACCGAAACGGGGACGACCGCGTGAGTCTTGGCACGTAACCTTTTCTGTTGTGCCGAACGCCAATGAAGACAATCCCAGTGCCCTCAGCCAGGTGCAGCGCCGCGCGGTCAGTGAGCTGCTGCGGGTGTCCCCCGTCGCCGACGATCTCGCGCGCCGATTCCAGGAAGCCGGATTCAGTCTTGCCCTGGTCGGCGGCTCGGTCAGGGACGCCCTTCTTGGGCGTCTCGGCAATGACCTGGATTTCGCGACCGACGCCCGGCCCGAGGACGTTCTGAAGATCGTCAGGCCTTGGGCGGACTCGGTATGGGAGGTCGGGATCGCCTTCGGCACGGTCGGCTGTCAGAAGGACGCCCGAGTCGGAGACGCTGATCAGCGCTTCCTGGTCGAGGTGACGACGTACCGCTCGGAGGCGTACGACCGGACGTCACGCAAACCTGAGGTGTCTTACGGCGACTCGATCGAGGAAGACCTCGTGCGCCGTGACTTCACGGTGAACGCGATGGCCGTAGCCCTGCCGCAGAAGGAGTTCATCGATCCCCACGGCGGACTGGAGGACCTCTCGGCCCAAGTGCTGCGTACTCCCGGCACTCCCGAGGAGTCCTTCTCCGACGATCCGCTGCGAATGCTCCGGGCTGCTCGATTCGCCGCACAGCTGGATTTCGAGGTGGCTCCGGAGGTGGTCGCGGCCATGACGGCCATGGCCGACCGCATCGAGATCATCTCCGCCGAGCGAGTACGTGACGAACTGAACAAGCTGATCCTCTCCGCTCGGCCGCGCAAGGGACTGGCGCTGCTCGTGCACACCGGTCTCGCCGAGCGGATGCTCCCAGAGCTTCCTGCGCTGCATCTGGAGAGTGATGAGCACCACCGGCACAAGGATGTGTACGAGCACTCCCTGACCGTCCTGGAACAGGCCATCGACCTGGAGGAGGACGGTCCGGACCTGGTACTGCGGCTGGCCGCGCTGCTGCACGACATCGGCAAGCCCCGGACGCGACGCTTCGAGCAGGACGGCCGGGTCTCCTTCCACCACCACGAGGTGGTGGGCGCGAAGATGACCAAGAAGCGGATGATCGCGCTCAAGTACTCCAACGAGATGGTGAAGGACGTCTCGCGGCTGGTGGAGCTGCACCTGCGCTTTCACGGCTACGGGACGGGTGAGTGGACTGATTCGGCGGTACGGCGCTACGTGCGTGATGCCGGTCCGCTGCTGGAACGGCTCCATAAACTGACCCGCTCGGACTGCACCACACGCAACAAGCGCAAGGCGAACGCGCTCTCCCGGGCGTATGACGGCCTGGAAGCACGCATCGCCCAGCTCCAGGAGCAGGAGGAGCTGGATGCCATCAGGCCGGATCTGGACGGCAACGAGATCATGGAGATCCTGGGCGTCGGTCCCGGGCCGGTGATCGGCAAGGCGTACACCTTCCTGCTGGAGCTGCGGCTGGAGAACGGGCCGATGGAGCGTGACGCGGCCATCGCCGCGCTCAAGGAATGGTGGGCAACGCAGCACTGAGGGGCGCACGGGGTCATGTTTCACGTGAAACATGACCCCGTGCGTGGTCCTCCGGAGGGCGACGTTTCACGTGAAACGTCGCCCTCCGCGCGTGAGGGACGCGGATACGGCTGCGTAGAGCAGAGCGACCATCACTACGAGCGGTACCGACCGGCCGTCCGGCGGCAGCATCAGGGCGGCCGCTCCGGCGGCTCCGACGAAGGCGACGTTGAAGAGAACGTCGTAAAGGGAGAAGACCCGGCCGCGGAAGGCGTCATCGACGCCTGTCTGCACCACGGTGTCTGCGGCGATCTTCGAGCCTTGTGTGACCAACCCCAGAACGAACGCGGCGATCAGTATGGGTACGGGGGTGAAGGGAAGCCCCAGGGCTGGTTCCAGTACGGCCGCTGCCCCCGCGCACAGCGCCATCCATCCGTACGGCCCGAGCCGCCCCACCGCCCAGGGAGTGAGTACGGCGGCGGCGAAGAATCCTGCTCCGGAGATGGCGGCGGCCAGTCCGAGAAGCGCCAGTCCGTCGGATTCCCGCTCCGTCCAGGCGTACCTGCAGAGCATCAGCACCATCACCGTCAGCGCTCCGTAGCAGAAGCGCATCACCGTCATGGCGGCCAGCGCGCCGGCCGCCGCTCGCCGCTGTGCGAGGTGCCGGATCCCATCCGCGAGTCCGCTCGCGGTGGAGGCCAAGGCTGCCCCCAGTCGTAGTTGGTCCAACGCCCGCTCGGGGCCGAGCAGTTCGCGCGCCAGCAGGAGTGAGGTGAAGGCCGCACAGAGATAGAGGACGGCGCCCAGCAGCATCACGGCCGCGTCGGAGTCGGCGGCCGTCAGTCGGACGACGAAGGCGAGCCCACCTCCCGCGGTCGCGGCGAGTGTCCCGGCGGTCGGTGAGAGCGAGTTCGCGAGGACGAGACGGTCGTCGTCGACCACGTGGGGCAGGGCGGCCGAGAGGCCGGCGAGAACGAACCGGTTGACGGCGGTCACGGACAGCGCTGAAACGTAGAAGAGCCAGTCGGGCACGGAAGCGAGGATCAGTAGCGCCGTACAGCTCGCCAGCAGGGCCCGCAGCAGATTCCCGTACAGGAACACCTGGCGGCGCTGCCAGCGGTCCAGAAGCACACCGGCGAACGGACCGATCAGTGAATAGGGCAGCAGCAGTACCGCCATGGCGGAGGCGATCGCGGCGGGCGAGGTCTGTTTCTCGGGGGAGAAGACCACGTACGCGGCGAGCGCGACCTGGAAGACGCCGTCTGCCGCCTGGGAGAGCAGGCGGACCGCGAGCAGCCGGCGGAAATTGCTGAGGCGCAGGAGTACGCGCAGATCACGTACGACAGGCATGTGAGTCAGCGTCACATATGTACCGGTGAAGCACGCGAGAAGGGTCCCCGAACACTGGGGACCCTTCTCGTACGCGCGGGAAAACCGATCTCTGAGTCCCGCGACGGGGCGAACGTCGCCGAGAGAGGTACTGCGACCAACCGGCAAAGACCGGCTGACAGGGCCTAGCGCTCGACCTCACCGGCGATGAACTTCTCGACGTTGTCGCGGGCCTCGTTGTCGAAGTACTGAACCGGCGGCGACTTCATGAAGTACGAGGACGCGGAGAGAATCGGGCCACCGATGCCACGGTCCTTGGCGATCTTCGCGGCGCGCACGGCGTCGATGATGACACCCGCGGAGTTCGGGGAGTCCCAGACCTCGAGCTTGTACTCCAGGTTCAGCGGGACGTCACCGAAGGCGCGGCCCTCGAGACGGACGTACGCCCACTTGCGGTCGTCCAGCCACGCGACAAAGTCCGACGGGCCGATGTGGACGTTGTCGGCCCCCAGGTCGCGGTCGGGGATCTGGGAGGTGACGGCCTGCGTCTTCGAGATCTTCTTGGACTCCAGGCGCTCGCGCTCGAGCATGTTCTTGAAGTCCATGTTCCCGCCGACGTTCAGCTGCATCGTGCGGTCCAGGACGACGCCGCGGTCCTCGAAGAGCTTCGCCATGACGCGGTGTGTGATGGTGGCGCCGACCTGGGACTTGATGTCGTCGCCGACGATCGGGACACCGGCCTCGGTGAACTTGTCCGCCCACTCCTTCGTGCCGGCGATGAAGACCGGGAGGGCGTTGACGAAGGCGACCTTGGCGTCGATGGCGCACTGCGCGTAGTACTTCGCGGCGTCGTCGGACCCCACGGGCAGGTAGCAGACGAGGACGTCCACCTGCTTGTCCTTGAGGGTCTGGACGATGTCCGCCGGAGCCGCGGGGGACTCCTCGATCGTCTGGCGGTAGTACTTGCCCAGACCGTCGAGGGTGTGTCCGCGCTGGACACTGACGCCGGTGGACGGCACGTCACAGATCTTGATGGTGTTGTTCTCACTGGCTCCGATGGCGTCCGCGAGGTCGAGACCGACCTTCTTCGCGTCGACGTCGAAGGCGGCCACGAACTCGATGTCCCGCACGTGGTAATCGCCGAACTGAACATGCATCAGACCCGGGACCTTGCCCGCCGGGTCGGCGTCCTTGTAGTACTCGACGCCCTGCACCAGTGAGGCGGCGCAGTTGCCCACGCCGACGATGGCTACGCGAACCGAACCCATTCCGCTTGCTCCCTGTGTCTCTCAGTGTTCGTGATGAAACCCTGCGGAGGTGCAGGACCTCACTTGGCGGTGTCGGCGGACGGATCCGGCGGTCCGGGACGTTCCGGGGGCGTACCCCCGGGAGACGCGGCATCCCGGTGCCGGGGCAGGCCGTCCGCTTCCCCGGATGTGTCTCCTTGTGCGGCGGGCCCTTCGGGTGCGGACCGTCTCTGATCCCGCCCCGCCCGCTCGCTCTCGATGAGCTCGTTCAGCCAGCGCACCTCGCGCTCCACGGACTCCATTCCATGGCGCTGGAGCTCGAGCGTGTAGTCGTCGAGGCGCTCGCGCGTACGGGCCAGGGAGGCGCGCATCTTCTCCAGACGCTCCTCGAGGCGGCTGCGACGGCCCTCCAGCACACGCATCCGTACCTCGCGCTCCGTCTGTCCGAAGAAGGCGAACCGAGCAGCGAAGTGCTCGTCCTCCCAGGCGTCCGGGCCGGTGTGTGACAGGAGCTCCTCGAAGTGCTCCTTACCTTCCGCCGTCAGCCGATAGACGATCTTGGCTCGGCGCCCCGCGAGCGAAGCGGCGAGCGCGTCCTCGAGAGCGCTGCCCGGCTCTTCGATCAACCAGCCATGGGCGACCAGCGTCTTGAGACACGGGTAGAGCGTCCCGTAGCTGAACGCCCGGAAGATCCCCAGCGAAGTATTGAGCCGTTTCCGCAGCTCATAGCCGTGCATGGGGGACTCGCGGAGCAGGCCGAGAACGGCGAACTCAAGGATGCCCGAGCGCCTGCTCATCCATCGCCTCCTCCGCTGTGAGGGACTCTTCTATCGTGCTGATGTATCGACTCGATACATCAGCACGATAGAACGGAGATACTGATGGGGCAAGGGGGGCCTTGGTGAGCGGCATCACATCGGTAATTCTCAGGAAGCAACTTGCCTGATTTGGGGTGAACTTCAGCTCTAGGTAGGTTTTGGCCGTGCGTAGTCTGTGCGGCATGCAGACCACCGGGAACCCAGCGACGCTCTTGAGCGTCAAGACTGTCGGCTTACCGGCTGCATGCCGGATGAGCCCCAAGGGGGGCGCATCCGTATTCAGTTCGGGGGGACCGGAACTCAACTGCCGCTTCCAGGCGTACGCGCCTGCCCGAGGAGTAGTCGTTCGATGAGCGAGCACCGTCGCAAACCGCCACAGCCGCAGGGTGGCGGGCGTGCCGCGACCAGGCGTGCAGCCCAGCAGCCGTCAGGCCGCCGTGCTGCCCCTTCCCATGAGACAACTGCGGCGTCGGCCTCCGAGCCGCACGAGGACGAGCGCCCTTACAGCAGCCGTGCCGAAGCCAGACGTGCCGCTCAGAAGGGCGGCCGCAGGCGTGGGGCGGACGGCGGAGGCGCCGGCCGCGGCGGATCCGGCGGGGGCCGGCGCGGTGGCGGCGGGGGCCATGACGGTCCCGGCCGCGGCGGACAGCCGTCCAAGAAACGGCTGATCGACTACCCGCGCCACAACAAGCACGGATGGCGGCGCTGGGTGCCGTCCTGGAAGCAGACCACAGGTCTCTGTGTCGCTTTCGTCGGCTCGATTCTCGCCGCCAGCACCATCGCGTACGCCTTGGTGGAAGTACCCAACGACACCCTGGCTTCGAAGGCCGAGAACAACGTCTACTACTGGGACGACAACACCCCGATGGTCTCCACCGGTGGTGGTGCCAACCGGCAGATCCTCCCGATCGAGAACATCCCCGCGGCGATGCAGAACGCGGTGATCTCAGCGGAGAACAAGACCTTCAGGGACGACTCCGGCATCGACCCGATGGGTATCGCCCGGGCCCTCTTCAACATGGCCAAGGGCGGCGACACCCAGGGTGGCTCCACGATCACCCAGCAGTATGTGAAGAACGCGCGCCTGGGGGACCAGAGGCAGACGCTGGACCGTAAGTTCAAAGAGCTGTTCATCTCCATGAAGGTCGGCACCGACGTGGACAAGCCCGAGATCATGGCGGGCTACCTGAACACCTCGTACTACGGGCGTGGCGTGTACGGCATCCAGGCGGCCGCCCGTGCGTACTACAACAAGGACGCGAAGAAGCTGAACCCGAGCGAGTGCGCCTTTCTCGCCGCGGTACTCAAGGGCGCGACCTACTACGACCCGTACGGCGGCACGGACTACATCTCGTCGCGCACACCTGACAAGAACCTCGCGGCGGCCAAGGGCCGCTGGAGCTGGATCCTCGACGAGATGGTGAAGGACGGGCATCTCGACGCCGCCGAGCGTGCCAAGTACACCGAGTTCCCGATGCCCGTGCCTCCAGGGAAGAGCGACGAGCTGAGCGGACAGACCGGTTATCTGGTCGACCTCGCCAAGGCGTACTTCGTCAACAACAACGACAAGGGCGTCAAGGAGGAAAACCTCTCCAAGGGCGGCTACGAGATCCACACGACCTTCAACAAGAAGAAGGTCCAGAGCCTCACCAAGGCGGTCGACAAGGTCTACAAGGCCAATATCGACCCGAAGAAGCGCCCGGACACCGACAAGCACGTCCAGTTCGGTGGTGCCTCCGTCGATCCCTCCTCCGGAAAGATCGTCGCGATCTACGGCGGTTCTGACGCCACCAAGCACTTCACCAACAACGCCGACCAGACGGGTGCCCAGGTCGGATCGACCTTCAAGCCGTTCGTGCTGGCCGCGGCGATGGAGAGCGGTGTGCGCGACCCCAAGCTGCAACGGGTACAGAGCGCCGCCGAGAGAACGCCGGTGTCGCCGGACAAGTCCAAGTACAACGGTAACGACAGACTGAAGATCAAGAACTATGACGGTTCGGTCTGGCAGAACGAGGAAGGCAAGGAGTGGCTCCAGACCAACGACGGCGGCCACTCCTACGGTCAGATCGATCTGCGCTACGCCATGCAGGAATCCGCCAACTCCCCCTTCGTCCAGCTGGGTATGGATGTCGGCATTCCCGAGGTGAGGAACGCGGCCATGAAGGCCGGGCTCCTGGAGAGTTCCCTCGTCGGCGCCGACGTCCCGTCCTTCTCGATCGGTATCTCCGACCCCAGCGCCATCCGGATGGCGGGTGCCTACGCCACGTTCGCCGCCAGTGGTGAGCAGCGCGATCCGTACTCCGTCGACAAGGTGCTGAAGAACGGCGAGACCCTTTACGAGCACGAGGGCAAGGCGAGCACGGCGTTCCCCGCGAAGGTCGCGGACAACGTCACGGACGTACTGAAGACCGTGGTGGAGAAGGGAACCGGCAAGAACGCCCGGCTGGAGGGGCGCGAGGTGGCCGGTAAAACCGGTACCACCGACGGCAACAAGTCCGCCTGGTTCGTGGGCTACACCCCACAGCTGTCGACCGCCATCGACATGTACCGGATGGACGACAACGCGAAGAGCAAGAACCGCAAGTTCCTGGAGATGTTCGGCACCGGTAACCAGAAAAAGATCCACGGCGCCTCGTTCCCCTCCGACATCTGGCACGACTACATGGAGCAGGCGCTCAAGGGCACGAGCCCGGAGAAGTTCCCCAAGCCCGAGCCCATCGGTGAGGCCGTTCTCGGCGGCGGCGCGACTCCGTCCACGTCGCCGAGCAAGTCCGCGTCGGAGTCGGCGCCGGAGTCGCCGAGCACTTCGCCGAGCGAGTCGGCGCCGGCGTCGCCGTCGGCGTCGCCCTCGGCGAGTCCGTCCGAGACCTGCAACAACCCGTTCGGTTGTGGTGACCCCGGCACCGACGGGGGCAATGACAACGGTGGGCCCGGTGGTGGCGGCAGGCCGACCGAGTCGCCGTCCGACGAAGAGACCGACGACGACGGTGGAGGAATCTTCGGTTAGCGCCCGGCCTGGGGCATCCCGTCCCCAGGCCTGACGCGCCCGTCACGAGGGCCGTCGCACCGTACGTACACACTCGTTGTACGCACGGTGCGGCGGCCCTCGTCGCGTTCCCGGCCACGTACGGCAGGATGGTCGGCATGCCGAGCGCAGAAGAGACAACCGTGGACCAGGACCGGTCGGTGGTACCGCCCACGCGGCGGGACGAGATCGCCGCGGCCGGCAGCGAGCTGATCGGCGGCCCGGCCGGGCGCTGGGCCTGGTCCGGCAGCAGTCGGCTCACGCCCGTGCGGGTGGTGGCGCTGGTGGCGATCGGGATGTTCGCGCTGGGCATGGTGCAGAAGATGCCGTGCTACGACTGGGCGTGGTTCCAGGGCGCCAGCTCCCAGTACACGCACGCCTGCTACTCGGACATCCCGCACCTCTTCCTGGGACGCGGCTTCGCCGACAATCTGGTGCCGTACTTCGACCGGCTCAACGGCGACATGGAGTACCTGGAATATCCCGTGCTCACGGGCGTCTTCATGGAGGTCGCCTCCTGGCTCACGCCGGGGGGCTCCACGCAGTTCCGCGAGCAGATGTACTGGATGGTCAACGCGGGGATGCTGATGATCTGCGCCGCGGTCGTCGCGGTCTGTGTCACCCGTACCCACCGGCGCCGCCCCTGGGACGCCCTGCTGGTCGCTCTCGCGCCCGCCTTCGCGCTCACCGCCACCATCAACTGGGATCTGCTGGCCGTGGCGCTCACGGCCGCCTCGATGCTGATGTGGTCACGCGGCCGGTCGCTGGCCTTCGGCATCCTCCTCGGGCTCGCGACCGCCGCAAAGCTCTATCCCGTGCTGCTGCTCGGGCCGCTGCTGCTGCTGTGCTGGCGGGCGGGAAAGCTCAGGGAGTACGGGACGGCCGTGCTGGGCGCGGCCGGTGCCTGGTTGCTGGTGAATCTGCCGGTGATGGTGCTCGCGCCCGAGGGGTGGAAGAAGTTCTACACCTTCAGCCAGGAACGCCAGATCGACTTCGGCTCCTTCTGGCTGATCATCACGCAGCGCACGGGCGAGTCCATCGAGGTCGGCACCGTCAACAACGTGGCGATGCTGCTGATGCTGCTGGCCTGCGCCGGTATCGGGGCGCTGGCCCTGACAGCCCCGCGCCGGCCGCGCTTCGCACAGCTCGCTTTCCTGGTCGTCGCCGCGTTCATCCTCACGAACAAGGTCTATTCGCCGCAGTACGTACTGTGGCTGGTTCCGCTGGCCGCCCTCGCCAGGCCGCGCTGGCGGGACTTCCTGATCTGGCAGGCCTGCGAGGTCATGTACTACCTGGGCATCTGGATGTACCTCGCGTACACGACGAGCGGTGACGACCACAAGGGACTGCCGGCGGAGGGCTATCAGCTCGCCGTCGCCCTGCATCTGCTGGCGACGCTGTATCTGTGCGCGCTGGTCGTGCGGGACATCCTGATGCCGGAGCGGGACGGCGTACGGACGGACGGCTCGGACGATCCGTCGGGCGGCGTGCTGGACGGGGCGGAGGACGTGTTCGTCCTCGGGCAGACGGTCAGTGCCTCCCCGCACGAGACCCAGGAGGCGGAGGGACCACGGGTCAAGTGGGGAACGAAGCCGTCCGAGGCGCCCTGAGCGGCTCGCGGAGCCCCGGACCGCCCCCGGGAGGCCCGGTTGTGCTCCTGGGCGCTCTCCGGGCTCAGGAGCACGTCTGCGGGGCCGCCGTCGTCGTACGTCAGCGGTCGACGATGCGGTCGAACTGTGTTGTCGTGTGCCGCAGGTGGGCCACCAGTTCGTCGCCGACCCGGGGCTCCTCGGCGTCCGCCGGCACGAAGAGAATCGACACCTGCATGTGCGGTGGTTCGGCGAACCAGCGCTGCTTGCCGGCCCAGACGAACGGCGAGAGGTTGCGGTTGACCGTGGCCAGACCGGCCCGGGCGACGCCCTTGGCGCGGGGCGTCAGGCCGTGCAGTGCCTTGGGGGCCTCCAGACCGACGCCGTGCGACGTGCCTCCGGCGACGACCACCAGCCAGCCGTCGGAGGCGGCCTTCTGCTGGCGGTAGCCGAACCGGTCGCCCTTGGCGACCCTGGTGACGTCCAGGACGGAGCCGCGGTACTCGGTCGCGTCGTGATCGCCGAGCCACAGCCGCGTACCGATACGGGCGCGGAAGCGGGTCTGCGGGAACTGCTGCTGCAGCCGGGCCAGTTCCTCGGCGCGCAGATGGCTGACGAACATGGTGTGCAGGGGGAGCCGCGCCGCACGCAGCCGGTCCATCCAGCCGATCACTTCCTCGACCGCGTCGGAGCCGTCCGTACGGTCGAGCGGGAGATGCAGGGCGAAGCCCTCCAGGCGTACGTCTTCAATGGCCGAGTGCAGCTGGCCGAGCTCCTCCTCCTTGACGCCATGGCGCTTCATGGAACTCATGCACTCGATGACGACCCGGGCGCCCACCAGGGCGAACACGCCGTCGACGGACGAGACGGAGCGGATGACGCGGTCGGGCAGCGGAACCGGCTCCTCATTGCGCCGGAAGGGCGTGAGGACAAGCAGGTCGCCGCTGAACCAGTCCTTGATCCGGGCGGCCTCGTAGATCGTGCCGACAGCGAGAATGTCGGAGCCGAAGCGGGTGGTCTCGTCGGCGAGACGCTCGTGACTGAAGCCGTAGCCATTGCCTTTGCAGACCGGGACAAGTCCCGGGAACTGCTCGATGACCGACTTCTGGTGCGCCCGCCAGCGCGCGGTGTCGACGTAGAGGGAGAGCGCCATGCCGGTCCGGAACCTTTCTGGTGGCTGCGGTGTGTGAAGGATATGGGTGGTCTTGAGGATCTCGACGTCCTTATGAAGACATCTGCCGGAGGTTTCCCCGGGAATACTTCCGCACGCGTCCCCCGGAATGTCCGGAGGACGGCCCGTGGCCCGTCATCGTGGTCAGCGCCGCGACATGTAGATGTCGAGCGCCTTGTGGAGCAGTTTGTTGAGCGGGAAGTCCCATTCGCCGATGTACTCGACGGCCTCGCCACCTGTACCGACCTTGAACTGGATCAGGCCGAAGAGGTGATCGGTCTCGTCGAGCGAGTCGGAGATGCCGCGCAGGTCGTAGACGGTGGCGCCCATCGCGTACGCGTCGCGCAGCATCCGCCACTGCATCGCGTTCGAGGGCCGGACCTCGCGCTTGTGGTTGGCGGAGGCTCCGTAGGAGTACCAGACATGGCCGCCGACGATCAGCATCGTCGCCGCCGCGACGTTCTCACCCTCGTGCCGGGCGAAATAAAGACGCATGCGGTTGGGGTCCTCGGTGTTCAGGACGCTCCACATGCGCTGGAAGTACGAGAGCGGGCGCGGCCGGAAATGATCCCGCTCGGCCGTGATCTCGTACAGCCGCTGCCACTCGCCGAGGTCCTCGTAACTGCCCTGGACGACATCGACGCCGGCTTTCTCGGCCTTCTTGATATTGCGCCGCCACAGCTGGTTGAAGCCCTTGAGGACATCGTCCAGAGAGCGGTTGGCAAGCGGCACCTGGAAGACATAGCGCGGCTGTACGTCACCGAAGCCGGCGCCGCCGTCCTCGCCCTGCTGCCAGCCCATCTTGCGCAGCCGGTCCGACACCTCGAAGGCGCGGGGTTCGATCTCCGTGGCCTCGACGTCGCGCAGGCGCTTGACGTCCGGGTCCTGGATGCCGGACTTGATCGCACCCGCGTTCCAGCGGCGGATGACGACCGGCGGCCCCATCTTCACGGAGAAGGCGCCCTGGTGCTTGAGATGCGCCAGCATCGGCGTCATCCACTCGTCCAGATTGGGGGCGTACCAGTTGATCACCGGGCCCTCGGGCAGATACGCCAGATAGCGCTTGATCTTGGGCAGCTGACGGTAGAGCACCAGTCCGGCACCGACGAGCTGGTCGTTCTTGTCGAACCAGCCCAGGTTCTCGGAGCGCCACTCGGTTTTGACGTCAGCCCATGCCGGGACCTGGCAATGACTTGCCGCGGGCAGGCTCTGGATGTATGCCAGATGCTGCTCACGACTGATGGTCCTCAGGGTCAGGCTCATGCGGGGCGCTCCTCGGCAGGTGTGTCCCCATGGATACAGGGGCTCCGGCTCTCGCGCCGAAGCCTACTGCGCCGATGGGGCGCCCCGTTTGGCCGTACGGAAGAGTGTCCGGTCAGCCGATGAGCCCGCCGAACAGACCGCCGTGCGCCATTCCGAGGAAGAAACCGACCGCGGAGGCACCCAGCCCGAGGATGATCAGGAACCGTTCGCGGGTCGTCACGGAGATGAACTGCCCGTACGCGCCCGTCAGGATTCCCACCAGCCCGGACCACGAGCTGAGCAGGTGCAGGTTGTTGAAGAACGCGGAGACGAAGGCGAGAAGGCCCAGTACCAGCGTCACCGCTACCAGCGTGTCCTGGAGCGGATGAGCCTTGCCGTCCGTGGCGAGGAGTGAGGTGGCGGAGTTCGGTCGCATTGCCTGTGCCATCTGGCACCTCCTGGCTTTGCCGGAAGCGGCGCACTGTAGCGCCGCACACACCCGATGTGTACAGATTGCGGCCGAGGGCGGCCGGATTTCAACCCGAAGCCGCAGTGCGAGTAGTCTGTACCGTCTGCACCGGTGTCTGCCCTGGCACGCGATCCCTCGCTCGTCGAGCTGGATTGTCAGCGGCGGCCGATACCGTTGCGTACGCATCACGACCCTCCTGCCACGGAACGACCGTGGCCGCTGAGTCCAAAGGAGGTGGGTTCCACATGCGTCACTACGAAGTGATGGTCATCCTCGACCCCGATCTCGAGGAGCGCGCAGTCTCCCCGCTGATCGAGAACTTCCTCTCCGTCGTCCGTGAGGGCAACGGAAAGGTCGAGAAGGTCGACACCTGGGGCCGTCGTCGTCTCTCTTACGAGATCAAGAAGAAGCCCGAGGGCATCTACTCGGTCATCGACCTCCAGGCCGAGCCTGCGGTCGTCAAGGAGCTCGACCGACAGATGAACCTGAACGAGTCGGTCCTCCGGACCAAGGTCCTCCGTCCCGAGACCCACTGAGCTTCTAGCTCAGAGGTCATCGGGTCCGAGTAGCAGCAAGCAGCCAGAAGCAAATCCCGCCGAGAGGTTCACCCATGGCAGGCGAGACCGTCATCACGGTCGTCGGCAATCTCGTCGACGACCCCGAGCTGCGCTTCACCCCGTCCGGTGCGGCGGTCGCGAAGTTCCGCGTCGCGTCCACTCCCCGCACCTTCGACCGTCAGACCAATGAGTGGAAGGACGGCGAGAGCCTGTTCCTGACCTGCTCGGTCTGGCGTCAGGCGGCGGAGAACGTCGCCGAGTCGCTCCAGCGAGGCATGCGCGTTGTCGTGCAGGGCCGGCTGAAGCAGCGGTCCTACGAGGACCGCGAGGGCGTCAAGCGCACGGTCTACGAGCTGGATGTCGAGGAAGTCGGCCCCAGTCTCAAGAACGCCACGGCCAAGGTCACCAAGACCACCGGCCGCGGTGGCCAGGGTGGTTACGGCGGCGGCCAGCAGGGCGGCGGCAACTGGGGCGGCGGTCCCGGTGGCGGCGGTCCCGCTGGTGGTGGCCAGCAGGGTGGCGGCGGTGCTCCCGCCGACGACCCGTGGGCCACCAGCGCGCCGGCCGGAGGCGGCCAGCAGCCGCAGGGCGGCGGGGGCAATGGCGGCGGCTGGGGCGGAAGCTCCGGCGGCGGCGGTTACTCGGACGAGCCTCCCTTCTAAAGGGCGGGCTCGCACCCCACTTCTTGATCACACAGGAGAAACACCATGGCGAAGCCGCCTGTGCGCAAGCCTAAGAAGAAGGTCTGCGCGTTCTGCAAGGACAAGACCCAGTACGTGGACTACAAGGACACGAACATGCTGCGGAAGTTCATTTCCGACCGTGGCAAGATCCGTGCCCGCCGCGTCACCGGCAACTGCACGCAGCACCAGCGTGACGTCGCCACGGCCGTCAAGAACAGCCGTGAGATGGCGCTGCTGCCCTACACGTCCACCGCGCGATAAGGGGAGGGTGACCGAATCATGAAGATCATCCTCACTCACGAGGTCTCTGGCCTCGGTGCCGCAGGCGACGTCGTCGACGTCAAGGACGGCTACGCTCGCAACTACCTGGTTCCGCGTGGTTTCGCGATCCGCTGGACCAAGGGTGGCGAGAAGGACGTGGCGCAGATCCGCCGCGCCCGCAAGATCCACGAGATCGCGACCATCGAGCAGGCCAACGAGATCAAGGCCCGCCTCGAAGGCGTGAAGGTGCGTCTGGCCGTTCGCTCCGGCGACGCCGGCCGTCTCTTCGGCTCCGTCACCCCGGCTGACCTCGCTTCGGCGATCAAGACCGCCGGTGGTCCGGAGGTCGACAAGCGTCGCATCGAGCTCGGTTCGCCGATCAAGACCCTGGGCTCGCACCAGGTGTCTGTGCGTCTGCACCCCGAGGTTGCCGCGAAGCTCGGCATCGAGGTCGTCGCCGCGTAACCGCTGCGTTCGACAGAGCATGGAGAGGGCCGCATCCTCAGGGATGCGGCCCTCTCGTTGTTTCACGTGAAACGGGCGGGAAGCGGGCGCACGGGGCGTTTCACGTGAAACGGCGGTACGAGCCCTTGCCGTCCCGGTCAGCGGATGGCGCCTGTGACTAGCCAGTGGCCGGAGCGAGTGCGCAGCCAGAGCGTCAGCAGGCGGACCGTCATCATCAGGCCCATCGCCCACCAGAGGGCCGTCAGTCCGCCGCCGAGCATGGGGACGAGCAGGGCGACCGGCGCGAAGACCGCCAGTGTCACCAGCATGGCTCCGGCGAGATACGGACCGTCCCCTGCTCCCATCAGTACGCCGTCCAGTACGTAGACGATCCCCGCGATCGGCTGGGAGACCGCCACGACCAGCAGGGCTGGGAGCAGAGTGTCCTGGACCGTCTGGTCACCCGTGAACAGCGGAATGAAGAGCGGACGGGCCAGCACGATCAGAGTGCCGAGCAGCACACCGGAGACGATCCCCCACAGCACCATGCGTCGGCAGACCTCCCGGGCGCCATGGGTGTCACCGGCCCCGAGGTAGCGGCCGATGATCGCCTGTCCGGCGATGGCAATCGCGTCGAGTGCGAAGGACATCAGACTCCAGAGCGACAGAATGATCTGGTGAGCGGCGACATCGGCGTCACCGAGCCGGGCGGCGACCGCGGTGGCAATCATCAGGACGGCGCGCAGCGAGAGCGTACGGACCAGCAGGGGTACGCCTGCCTGGGCGCTCGCCCGTATCCCGGCGGCATCCGGACGCAGTGACGCGCCGTGCCGGCGTGCTCCTCGCACGACGACGACCAGATAGACGGCGGCCATGGCCCACTGGGCTATGGCCGTACCCCAGGCGGAGCCGGCGATGCCGAGTCCGGCGCCGTAGACAAGGCCGACGTTGAGAACCGCGTTGGCGCCGAACCCGCCGATGGCGACGTACAGCGGCGTCCGGGTGTCCTGGAGCCCGCGCAGTACACCGGTGGCGGCCAGCACGACCAGCATGGCGGGTATGCCGAGGCTGGAGATCCGCAGATAGGTGATGGCGTACGGGGCCGCGGTGTCGGATGCTCCGAACAGGCCGATGAGCCAGGGCGCCGTGGGCAGCGTGACGGCGATGACGGCAGCACCGAGCAGCAGTGCGAGCCAGATGCCGTCCATGCCTTGGCGGATGGCGGCCGGGAGGTCGCCCGCGCCGACTCGGCGGGCGACGGCCGCGGTGGTGGCGTAGGCGAGAAAGACGAAGATGCTCACCGCGGTGGTCAGCAGGGTCGCCGCGATGCCGAGCCCGGCGAGTTGAGAGGTGCCGAGGTGGCCGACGATCGCGCTGTCGACCATCACGAAGAGCGGCTCGGCGACGAGTGCGCCGAAGGCGGGAACGGCGAGCGCGACGATCTCGCGATCGTGGCGTCGCCGCCCTGTTCTGGAAGCCGCGGGAGCCTGTGTCATGCGCTCAACCTAATCTTCCACAGGTAAGTGATGCAATGCCCCTGTGATCCTTACTTTGGTCTCAGGTGAAGGCTCTTCCGCGCACCACTTGTTCCGATCTTGGTACAGGCGGGAAAGTTTTTCTCCCCCACAGTCGGTGGACGAAAAAATGCCTGGTCAGAGCATGTGAGTCGAAGTCGGTATGAGTTTGTCCACAGTGCTGTCCCCCGGTCCGTGCACAGGATCGCCCGGGTTCTCCACAGCATCTGGTCCGTCGTCCACATGGCCTGTGGATAACCAGATTGGCTGACGGTGCCGGCGGGCCTACCGTGGACCGGCGTCCGACGCGCCGGAACCGGAGTCAGGCCTCTCGTTTTGTCAGTGTCGTGCCGTAGAAAGAGTGGCACGGCGAGGTCCGTTGAGCGGACGTGAGGAGGTGGCCGGTGAGCATTCCCGAGCCGTTGGACGACCCCTGGACCGATGCCGGTCCCAGTGACCGTCTGCCGGCCTCTCGACAGCGCCGTAGCGAGGGCCGGGGCCGCGAGGACCAGCAGGAGCGCGGTCGTGACAACGGAGCCTGGGAGGGCGGGTCCTCGGGCTTCGAGCGGGTGCCCCCGCAGGACCTCGACGCCGAACAGTCCGTCCTCGGCGGCATGCTGCTGTCCAAGGACGCCATCGCCGATGTAGTGGAGATCATCAAGGGGCACGACTTCTACCGCCCCGCGCACGAGACCGTCTTCACGGCGATCCTCGACCTCTACGCCAAGGGGGAGCCGGCCGACCCCATCACGGTGGCGGCCGAGCTGACCAAGCGCGGTGAGATCACCCGCGTCGGCGGGGCCTCGTACCTGCACACCCTCGTCCAGTCGGTGCCCACCGCCGCCAACGCGTCGTACTACGCGGAGATCGTTCACGAGCGGGCGGTGCTGCGGCGCCTTGTCGAGGCCGGCACCAAGATCACGCAGATGGGATATGCCGCCGACGGGGACGTGGACGAGATCGTCAACTCGGCCCAGGCCGAGATCTACGCGGTCACCGAACAGCGGACCAGCGAGGACTACCTGCCGCTCGGCGACATCATGGAGGGTGCGCTCGACGAGATCGAGGCGATCGGTTCGCGCAGCGGAGAGATGACCGGTGTGCCGACCGGCTTCACGGACTTCGACTCCCTCACGAACGGCCTGCACCCCGGCCAGATGATTGTCATCGCCGCGCGTCCCGCCATGGGTAAGTCCACGCTCGCCCTGGACTTCGCGCGAGCCGCGTCGATCAAGAACAACCTGCCCAGCGTGATCTTCTCCCTCGAAATGGGCCGCAACGAGATCGCGATGCGTCTGCTGTCGGCGGAGGCGCGGGTGGCGCTGCACCACATGCGCTCGGGCACGATGACGGACGAGGACTGGACGCGGCTGGCCCGCCGTATGCCGGACGTCTCGCAGGCCCCGCTCTACATCGATGATTCGCCGAACCTCTCGATGATGGAGATCCGTGCGAAATGCCGTCGTCTCAAGCAGCGGAACGAACTCAGGCTGGTGATCATCGACTATCTCCAGCTGATGCAGTCCGGCGGTTCGAAGCGTGCCGAGAGCCGTCAGCAGGAGGTCTCGGACATGTCGCGAAACCTCAAGCTCCTGGCCAAGGAACTGGAGCTGCCGGTCATCGCGCTGTCACAGCTGAACCGTGGGCCCGAGCAGCGTACGGACAAGAAGCCGATGGTCTCCGACCTGCGTGAGTCGGGCTCCATCGAGCAGGACGCGGACATGGTGATCCTGCTGCACCGCGAGGACGCGTACGAGAAGGAGTCACCACGTGCGGGCGAGGCCGACCTGATCGTGGCCAAGCACCGTAACGGTCCGACGGCGACGATCACGGTGGCGTTCCAGGGCCACTACTCACGATTCGTCGACATGGCCCAGACCTGAGCCCGCCTTTTTGTGGGATCCCAGATCCCGTGTCCTTTTCCCACCGGCGATGTCCACCGCGTGGCCAATAGGACAGGGGGATGGGATCCATGCCTCGTGATCGAGCAGTTCCCCTCTTTGTGTACAGGACCGCCCCGGTTGTCGTCTGCGCGCATGGCTGGGGCAGGACCCCGGCGATCGGCGGCCGGTGGGGCCGCCTCGGGAAACTCGGGGTTGGTCCGATGGGTACAGCACTGGCTGCGCCGGTACGGCTGAGTGTCCGGCGTGGTGACGAGGCCGTAGTAGAGGATCTGGAGTGGTCATCGGTGCCGCTCGGGCTGCTGCGGGAGGCCCGGCCGTGGCGGACATTCCGCTGGTTCCAGGGGCAGCAGCACTACTCGGGCACGTACTGGTCAGCCACCGTGGGCGACCATGTGATCTACGAGTCGCGGCTGGAGCTGGGGCGGCTGCTGTTCGCCGACTTCGCTCGCGAGGTGCGGCACATCGTCGCCCAGCCTTTCCTGCTCAAGGCCGACGTTGACGGCAAGCTCCGCAAGCACATCCCGGACTATCTGCTGCTGACGGACGACGGTCCGGTGGTCGTGGACGTCAAGCCGCGCCGTCGGCTTCAGAAGCCGGAGGTCGCCTTCACGTTCGCCTGGACCCGGGAGGCTGTCACGTCACGCGGGTGGCAGTACGAGGTGTGGAGCGAGCCGGACCCACATGTGCTGGAGAACGTCCGTTTCCTGGCCGGCTACCGCCGCGGCTGGCTGTTCGACCCTGATCTGATGGCCGCGCTGAGGGCTGCGGATCTGGACGGGATGTCGCTGGGCGACGCCTTCCGGCTGCTGCCGGAGTGCCCCCGGCCGCTGGTGAAATCGGCGGTGCTGCACCTGCTGTGGTCCGGACACGTGACGACTTCGTTGGACCGGCCGCTGAGTGCGGGGCACGTGCTGCGGAGGGCCGCATGAGCGGGGCGGGGACAAAGCTCGGGGTCGGGACGCACTTCCGGCTGGACGGCGAGACGGTCGAGGTCGTGGAATTCGCCAGCCTGGCCACGGGCATGGAAGTCGTCCTCAAGGACGGGCGCGACCGGCTGGCCCGTATCTCGCTGCGTGAGTTGCTCACCTCGGACCGCGCCGAACTGCTCCACGACAGGTCGGGCCCGTCTCCCGCCGACGACGAGGACGTCGCGGCCGTCGTGCTGAACCGGCTGACCACGGAGGAGAAGAAGGAGGTCCTGGAGCGGGCCGGGCATATCCGGGAGATGTTGACGGGCTACCGCTCCGGCAGCGAGGACCTTCCGCGGCCGGATGAGCCCCGTTCCCATTACGCCCCTGGCCTGCCGTTGACAGACCGATATGAGGCCAAGGCCGCGGAACTGGGAGTGACCGAGCGAACGGTGCGCCGGTGGGCACGGGCCTTCCGCGATTTCGGCGAGGCCGGACTGGTGCCGAAGACCACGCAGGCGGACAGCGGGCTGGGCAACGCCGATCCGCGCTGGGTCGAGGCCGCGGAGGAGGTGCTGGCGGAGTACGAGGAGGAGTCGCGCCCCTCGGTGAAGGTGGTGCTGGAAGAAATCGAGGCCCGCGTCAAGACCAAGTTCAAGCTGGTCAAGATTCCGATGCCGCCGCGGACGACGGCCTACCGGTGGATGCAGGAGCTGGAACGTCGCCATCCGACGTTCCGGCTCAGTACCCAACGCAACCGGGACATCGCCGACCGGCCAAGAAAGGTCTACGGCAAGCTACGGCCCACACGGCCGGGCGAGTACGTGCTGATGGACACCACACGGCTGGATGTCTTCGCGCTCGACCCGGTGACGCTTCAGTGGATGCAGGCGGAACTGACCGTCGCGATGGACTGGTACACCCGCTGCATCATCGGTCTGCGGGTGACTCCGGTATCGACGAAGGCCATCGACGCCGCAGCCGTTCTCTATCAGGCATACCGTCCCCAGCCGGTTCCGGAAAGCTGGCCCAGGGAGGCCGCCTGGCCCGAGCATGGCATTCCGCGAGGGGTGCTGGTGGAGGCCGAGGCCGTGCACGGGCCCGTCACCGGGGTCTGGGGCCCGAAGGTGGTCCCGGAGACGTTGATCGTTGACCACGGAAAGATCTACCTGTCGGCGCACCTGACCAGCGTCTGCCGCCGGATGGGGATCTCGGTGCAGCCGGCGAGGCTGCGCACGGGCCGGGACAAGGGGCCGGTTGAGCGGTATTTCCGCACCCTGCGCGAAGACCTGCTGCAGCGGCTTCCCGGCTACAAGGGGCCGGACATCCACTCGCGTGGGCTGAACCCGGAGAAGGACGCCTTCTTCTTCCACCACGAGTTGGAGGCGATCATCCGTGAGTGGACCGCGGTGACGTATCACCGCAGGCCACACGCGGGGCTGATCGACCCGCACCTGCCGAAGGTGGAGTTGTCTCCGGCGGCGATGTTCGAGCACGGCCTCGCGCGGGCGGGCTACATCGAGGTGCCCCGCGACCCGCACCTGGCCTTCGAGTTTCTCGACGTCACGATGCGCACGGTCCAGCACTATGGCATCGAGATCAACGGCCGTCGCTTCAACGGTGATTGCCTCGATGGGCTGCGGGACATGGCCGGCTCCGACATCGACCTGAACAAGCGGCGGCTGGAGTTCTTCGCAGATCCCGACGACGCCACACGGATCCACTTCCGGGACCACGAACGCCTCTGGCACACCCTTGAGTGGGAGCATGCACCCGGTCTGGACATGCCGCTGAGCGAGGAAGCGCTGCAGTTCGCCCGACGCCTGGCGGCGAAGGAGTACACCTATCCCGACGACCGGCTCGCCATGGCCCTGCTGCTGAAGCGGTGGAACCTGGGCCTGGGCACCACCCTGGTCGAACGGCGGATGGCCTTGCGGCTCTCCCGCGAACAGGCCGCTCTGGAACTCCCGAAGCCGCAGGCTGACGCCGTCAGTTCGCTGCCGTCGGTCGCCCGCGTGCTGTCCCTTCCCGAGCAGTCGGCGCCTCCGGCGATCGAGACCGCCCAGGAGCCGGAGGCGGGCGACGACGACGCCGACGGCTTGGAGGAGCTGGACGAGGAACTCGACTTCTACGCCACCGCCTTGAAGGACATCGATGACGATGAGTAAGCCGACCCGAGCCCAGGCCGAGGACGATCTGCGCTCCCGGCTGGATCACCTCACGCTGTCCCGCAAGGAAGGCTTCGCTCGCCTTGCGGAAGCCCCGCGCCGGATCCGTCCGGAACTCCTGTCCCAGCGGCAGCTGAAGAAGCTGTGTGAGGAGGCTTTGGCCGAGTACAACCGGGCCCGCCGTCAATGGCATGCGAACCTCGGCCCGCTGGGAACCCCGCAGATGAAGGCCCTGCACGAAGACCTCTGGGACATCTTCGACAGCAACGACCAGGACAGCGACAAGGTCAAGGGCGGGATCGCTCTCGATGCCTTTCCAGGGCTGGGCAAGACCACGGCCGTGCTCGCCTTTGCTCACAAGCTCCACCGCCGCGTCATCCGAGAGGAAGGCAAGTTCACCGACGCCGGGCATGAGCGCTGGCCTGTCTGCCGAGTCGGGTTGACCAGTAACACCGGGATGCGTGACTTCAACCGGGCCATCCTGGAGTACTTCGGGCACCCCGGCCGTCACCGGGGGACGGCTGCCGACTTCGGCTATCGCGCGCTCGACTGCGTCTTGTCCGCGGAGACGAAGCTGCTGATCGTGGACGATCTGCACTTCCTGAGGTGGCGAAACATGAGTGGGATCGAGGTCAGCAACCACTTCAAGTACATCGCCAACGAATTCCCCGTGACCCTCTTGATGGTTGGCGTCGGCCTGGAAAAACGGGGCCTGTTCACCGAGGGATCAACCTACGAGGACGGGGTCCTTGCCCAGACCGGACGCCGCACGACCCGGCTGGGCATGGAACCGTTCGACATCAATACCGAGCAGGGGCGCCGCGGATGGCGCGACACCCTCCTCGCGATCGAGGAACGAGTCATCCTCGCGAACAAGTACCCCGGCATGATCGCGGACGACCTGTCCGACTATCTCTTCGCCCGCAGCACCGGACACATCGGCTCGCTCATGACTCTGATCAACCGCGGCTGTCAGAGAGCCGTACGCACCGGCGCCGAGCGGCTGGACGAAGACCTGCTGAGCAGCGTCAAGAACGATGCCGCTTCCGAGGAGGCCCGCCGGGAACTGGAGCTGGCCTTCGAGACCGGCAAACTGACCAGCCGCCTCAAGTCCCCTTCCAGGAAGGCCGCATGACAGACAGGCTGCGGACCCTGCCGATCCGGGTCGCGCCGCTTCCCGGCGAGGCCCTGGACTCTTGGCTGGAGGCACTCGCCCAGCGACTTCGGACACCGCTGGGCGAGGTGACGCGTGACATCGGCCTGCCGCCCAGGCATAAGGCCGGCAGGCGCCTGCCGGGCACCCCCGCGGACTGGACCGTCGTGCTGGGCCCGCAGCAGAAGGCGGCGATCTCGATGACGACGGGCTTGGATGAGGCCCGTCTCCAGGCGATGACACTGCAGCACTATGACCAACGGGCCCTGAAAATCGATCACGAGCATTACGCCGTCCAGCTCACTGCCCTGTGGGGCCGCGGCAGTGGGTCTCGCTTCTGCCCGGACTGCCTGGCCGAAAACGGCGGCCGCTGGATGCTGTTCTGGCGGCTGGGCTGGGCTTTCGCCTGCCTGAAGCATCGCCGGATGCTGGCGGACTGCTGCCCGAGCTGCGGGCGCGTCCCCCGTCGGCTCCCCCGAAGCCTGCGGTCTGTTCCCGACCCTCTCCGCTGCGGCAACACACCCTTCCGAACGGGCGGAGCCGTCACCGGCGGCTGCGGCTTCGACCTGACCGCAACCGAGCCTCTTCACCTCAGTCCCGACCATTCGGCGATCACCGCCCAGCGGCTGCTGACCGACGTGATCGAGAAGGACGCCGCGGATTTCGGCGTGTACGCCCTCGCGCCGCAGGCGGCGTCCTCGGCACTGACCGACATCCGAGTCATCAGCGGGCGTGTGCTGTCCCTCCTGCCTGATGACGCCCTTCCTCGATGGGCATCAGCCGATGTCGCCGACGCTCATCTCCACCCCGACCCTGACCACCTGCTCGCCACACGAGCCGAAACCAGACCGGGCCTCATGGCACCACCAAGGGCTGTCACCGCCGCAACCGCTGTCACCGCTGCCCTGCACGTGCTGAACCAGCCCGACGTTCACCGGGCCGGGGCCGCCCTACGTCCGCTGCTGGAGACACTCCGTGGAGACGATCCGCAGAACAGTGCAAGCACGATCAACGGCTGGGGGCGCCAGGGAAGCCAGGTCCTGGCGTCCGTCCACCTCGCCGGCCTCGCACCATCGAGCCGCCCCGGAACGCAGCTTCGACACCGTATGCCTACCGCGATTCCCCGATTTCCGGCGAAGACAGAGACAGACATCATGGCGCGCAGCCGGAAGATTCCCAGCGTCTTCTGGGGTTCTTGGGCTGTCCGTCTGATCTCGTCGCAGGACGCGATTGCTTCTCGGGTCCTGGCGCCTGCCTTTGCGGCCATCCTCCTGATCGTCGACAGCCGAGCCGAGTTCCACACTGCAACGCGCCACCTTGGCAGCGTAATCAACAAAATCGACATTTCCCGGGTTCTGCAACGACTGGACGACGACCCGAACTGGCCTGACATCGCCACCGCCTTGATCCGCTTGGCCGACCACCTTGATGCCGTCGACGCCCCCATCGACTACGCCCGTCGCCGCAGCCTGGACTACTCCCGGCTGCTGCCGGCCGAGCAGTGGGCTGCCATCTGCCGCCGCACTGGAACCCCATCAGGCCAAGGTCTTCGCGAGCGGATCATGCGCTGTCACCTGTTCCAGCGGATCAGCGGATTGCCGATCGAAGCCGCCCCTGGACATCCCGGCGCCAAGGACGCCGAGTTCCGTGGGGACTACGCCCACGACACTGCTCTGAGACCCCCAGAACTGGCCCAGGCACTGGACGAACACGCTCGGAACTTCCTCGCCGAGCACGGCATCCACGACGAGCCTGTCATCTGGCAGCCCCCCATCAGCTTGATGGACGGGCTCACCCTGCCGAGCCCCGACCTTGACCGCGTCGACATCGACCTCCTGCACCAACTCGTCCGCGAACGCGAACATCCTGTCCGGCACGCAGCTGAGACCCTCGGCATCAGCATCGAGGCTGTTCGCCAACTCCTGGACCAGCAACCAGCTCCGATGCTCTCCCTCACCGATGCCCAGTCCAAAGCCAGGGGGAAGATCTTCGTCAAGGCGATAGAGGTGCTGCCGAAGCCCGAACTGTCCCGGCTCTACCTGGAGGAACACCGCTCCTTTCAACACATCGCTGATCTCTCCGGCTTCTCCCGACCGACCTTGATCCGTCTTGCACGGACCTACGGCATCCCCCTGCGGGACGGCCCTCAGGACTACAACCGCCACGGGACCATCAACCGTGACTGGCTGTTCGAGCAGTACGTCGACCTTTGCCGAACCCTCCCCGATCTCGCCCGCGAGAAAGGAATGAGCGTCGCCAACATGACCAGATGGGCCCACCGTCACAGCATCCCGCTACGTCCTCGTGGGGGACGAAGTCACCGCAGCGCACTCCACTCAGCCGATGCGGCGGTCCGCCATCCCGAGATTTTGCGCAAGGCCTTCACCGGCCAGCACGCCGAACAACGGCTGCGGCGCTTCGCCCGATGCCTGGCTTATCCGACCCTCACCAAGGCAGCTCACAGCATGAGCATCCACCCACCCGTTCTCATCAACCAGGTCCGGCTCTTGGAACAAGACTTCGGAGAACCTCTCCTGAAGCGAGCTGAGTGCAACCGCCCCATGCGGGCCACGGAGTTCGGGCAACAGGTGGCCGACGCAGTCGAGGAAATGGACACGGCACCTGGGAAAACCCCAGTGGACAACTGATGGGACAGGGACGAACTCAATGGTCAGAGAGGTGGCAGTGGACAAGCCGGAACGGAACCTACACTTTTGCAGGGTCTCAAATCCAGCTTCATAATCTCAGCGCTCTCGACGTGCGTGCCGTGGCCGTCGCCCACCATCCGACCATCGCCGTCACCGGGCAACATGAAGGCGGCTCCTCCGCCCCCTGCACGGGGGCGGAGGAGCCGCCTTTCATGTTGCCCGGTGACGGAACGTCCGGTGCGGGTGCGGCGTCCGGTTCTCCGATGTGCGCGCAGCCAAGGAGACTGTGGCCTTGGTGGAGAGGGCCGGAGGTGACCCGCCTCGCGACTCAGCCCCGGTAGAAGACGAACATGCTGCCCGGGTTCTGGGGATCGCGTTCGCAGTGGACGATCGTGACGTGGCGACCCGCTCCCTGGTCCATCCCCCGCTGGGTCTCCTTGGTGAAGCAGTCCGTCGCAGCGTCGCCCTGCGTTTCAACATAGGGGAGGTCGGCGGCCTGGGCGGCTCCGACGGCCAGGCCGGAGAAGGCCAGGATGCCGGCGGCGGCGACTGCTGCGCGCTGGAACTTGCGCATGTTTTCTCTCCTTTACGTGCATACGTGCAGTGGTGCGTGTGCGCCTCTGCGGCGCACGGGCCCGCTACTCGCGGAGCGCGGCTGGCGGACCGGCCACGCAGTCGGCCGGAGTCGTGTCCGGCCGCGGCGAAGCGCCGCGTCGCGCTCCAAGATCTTTTCGGACACCTGAACCCCACCACACGCTCGAATGACGCTTCAAGGGCTCAAGATCCTTTGTTACGGGGTTATCACAAGCTGGCCGGAGCCCTTGCTCTGCCCGACCCCTCCCACTGGCACGACCCCGACCCCTACTGAGGAACTGACACGTCCCTGAGACAGCACCTCAGCGACGCGACCTGAGACAACCAGAAGAACCGCAGGCCACGGCCCGTGAGACCAGCGCATGGGTCCTGCTGCTCAGCGCCTCGTCTCGTACCTGGTCAGGACCACGCTGCCGGGAAACGTCCGCGTCTCCACCAGGGCCAGGTTCACCCAGCTGTCCAGCGCGGTGAAGAACGGCGTGCCGCCGCCCACCAGGACCGGATGGGCGGCGATCACGTACTCGTCGATCAGCCTGGCGCGCATGGCCGCCCCGGCGAGCGTCGCACCGCCGATGTTCATCGGGCCGCCGTCCTCGGCCTTGAGCCGGGTGATCTCGGAGATCGCGTCGCCGGTGACCAGGCGGGTGTTCCAGTCGACCTTGCCGATCGTCGAGGAGAACACCACCTTCGGCGTGTCCCGCCAGTTCCGCGCGAACTCGATCTCCGCCGGGGTGGCGCCCGGCTGCTGGTCGCCGGTCGGCCAGTAGGAACTCATCGTCTCCCACAGCTTCCGCCCGTACAGCGACAGGCCACTCGCCCGCTCGTGGTCGAGCCACCACTGGAACAGCTCGTCGCTCGGCGGTCCGCTCCAGCCGATGTCGTCGCCGGCCGCGGCGATGTAGCCGTCCAGGGTCAGGTTCATGCCGTAGATCAGTTTCCGCATGGCTCAGCCTTCTGTCCTTGGGGGTCCGGCGAATAGACCAGCGCGGCGCGGGAAACTCATCGGTGCGCGATCCGGGCTCGCCAGCAGCCCTCGTGCTCGGGGCTCAGCGTGGTGTGCTCGGCCGACACGCGCAAGCCACCTGATCTCGACCTCGCCCTCGCGAGGAAATGCCACGGTTTTGAGACTGGTCATGGGTGACAAGGCCGTGAGACAGCCAAGAACGCCCAGGTCACGCAAGATCGACATGTCACGAGCGGCGAGCCCCTACACCTTGTGCAGGGGCTCAGCGACCTTGTTCGGTTCGCACGCAGGGACAACATCACGTGAGACGGCTCAGGGATGGGCCTGGCGGGCCCGCCACGCTGCGAGAACCCGCTGCTAGATTCGTCGGCCATGCGATCACGTGAGTACGACCTCGATTTCCGCGACAGGGCCGGGCGAATACGCGCCTGGGGTATCGGTCTGTTGGCTGTGGCGACGCTCCAGTGGACATGGTGTGCCCTGTTGCTGCTCACGCCGTACACGGTCGATGAGGAGCCCGACGACCGCTACCCCGCGGAGTGCGAGTCACGGTTGTTGACCGAACGTGGTACGGCCAACGACGGTCTGCAAAGGGGAGATTGGTGTCAGGACGAACGTGACTGGCCTGAGGTCCTGGCTGTGCTCGCGCTGTCCGTGCCGGTGTCGGTCGTTGGTGTGGCGCTCTTCACGAGCGGCAGTGTGAGTATCCGGATGAGTGCCCACGCCGAAGCGATGCGCGAACTGGACAAGTACACCAATGCGGGGAACGCGTAGCGTTTACCCTCTTTCGTCGTCGAGTAGGAGGGCGCACGGCGGTTGCTCGCAAAGGTCCGTCAAGGCTTCATGGATCCGAAGCAAAAGGCGGCGTCGACCAGTGCGAGCATCGCTTCTCGCGCTCTCAGGTGTGTCAGGTGTGTCGGTGATAAGCCTTGTTGGCGATATGCCAGGTGTCGTCGGCCCGGACCAGCAGGAAGACGTCGGTGAACGTGTCCGGGCTGTGCGCGAGTGTCATGGTCGCGGTCGCGACGGTGCCGTGGACGTCGACGGCGTCGATGCGGCGGGAGCGGGTCGGTTCGTCCGGTGCCGGCCATCCGGGGAAGAGAGCGCAGTATTCGTCCAGGCGCCACGAGACGAATGCGCCGTTCCGGATTCCCTCGATGTGGGCAGTGGGCAGGAACGCGTCGCGGAAGTGGGTGGGGTCGCCGGTGGCGTGTCCGCGGATGTAGGCGCGAAGAGGTTCGAGCACAGCGTCTTCCACGGCGGGGGCCGTGGCGGCAACGGCGATGTCGGCTTCAGGGGCGGCAGGACTGTTGGCCAGATGAGCTGCGCTGCGCAGAGGGGTGTTGGATGCGTCGGCCAGCAGAGCCATGTCCTTGATCAGCGCGCCGATTGTGAATTCGGCCGTGCCAGTAGCCGATTGGCCGGTGAGGAAGGTTCGTTTTCGGGCCACGAGCCCGCCGAGCTGGCCGAGTTCGAGGATGTCCAGTACCTGGGCGCGGGGCAGGACGAGAGCGTCGGCTTGCTGCAGCGAGTCGCGCAGCGCGAGGAGGGCGCCGGCGAGGTTGTTGTTGGCGATCAGCTTGAGCGCAGCGGCGGTGGGGGCGTCATCCACGCGCCGCACGGTGCCCAGCGTTTCCAGAACCGGTCGGGCTCGATCGAGCACGTCCAGGTCAGCGGCGGCGAGAATCTGCAGCGCGCCGGCGACGGCAGCCGGCACAGAGCCGAGCACGGGCGCGTGGATGTAGCGGTGGCCGAGTTGCTGGGCCAGTTTCGATGCCTGGGCGGGGGCGATGGTGCTGGTATTCAGCACCATCGTGTCCGTTCGTAGCGAGTCGCGGACGTCGTCGAGGACCTGCTGGCAGGCCGCGCCGTCGAACAACGCCAGGAGCACGAGGTCAGCCTTCGCCACGGCATCGCTCGGATCGACGGTTGTCCTGACTGTGCCTGAAGTACGCCCGGAGCGGGTCCAGCCGACGACATCCCGGCCCTGGGCAGCCAGTCGTGTCGCGATCGCGTCGCCCATGCGCCCCAGGCCGAGGACGGCAATGGTGTGCGGTGTGGTCATGCGTGCCAGAGTCGTGCACCGCTATGACTGCGACAAGCGCATATCCCGCAGGACTGCCCTGCGGGATTCGCATACCTCGTGGCCATACTGGCGCCATGGAACTGGCTGTGTGGCGGACCTTCGTGACCGTGTGCCGACTCGGGTCGCTGTCGGCGGCGGCCGCCGAGCTTCATCACACGCAGTCGGCCGTTTCCCGTCAGATCGCCGGGCTGGAGCAGCAGCTCGGTGTGGCTCTGTTGGAGCGCCATGCGCGTGGAGTGCGCCCCACACCGGCCGGCGAGGTGTTCCATCGCCACGCCCTGGTCGTGCTTAACGAGGCCGACCGCGCCGTTCGCGCCGTACGCGACGTGCGTGACGGTGCGTTCGACCGGCCGTTGGCCATCGGTGCGACACCCTCGCTTGCCGCGGGAATCGTCCCTGCGGCCATCCGGGGTCTGCTGGAGCGGGCCGGGTCCGTCCGGTGGAGCCTGCTGCCCGGCCTGAGCGCCCAGCTGCACAGCCGCGTGGTCGCCGGCGATCTCGACATCGCTGTCGTCACTGATGCCCCACCAGGACTGCCCCAAGAACCACTGGTCGAAAGCCGGTTCCTCGGGCTGGACAAGATGGTTGTCGTTCTACCCCTCGGCCATCCGCAGGTCGGGCGCGGCCCGGTGCACATGGATGCGTTGGCCGACCAGATCTGGGTCGAGGACAACGACGGCTCCGCGGCGCTGCTGCGCCAGCACGCAGCCCGAGCCGGAGTCAGCGCCCGCATTGACCTGACCGCGGCCGATCTCCCCGGCAAGCTGGCCCTGGTTGCAACCGGTCATGCCATCGCGCTGATACCCGGGGCGCTGACGTGCGCGTTGCGGGCCGACGTCACCACCGTGGCCCTCGTCGATCCCCCGACCCGCGGCATCTACACGCTCGCACTACGCCGTGACCTCCACCCCTCCGCGGCGCCCTTGCTCGACCAGCTTGCGACAGCCTTCGCGTCGGTTGCTTGCGGGAGTCCGTGACAAGCCCTCTGATCGCATTGCCCCTCGCAGTTCGACGTACGGCACAGTCCCGTCCGCCACGGCTGTTCAGGCCCCCAACGTGCTCACGCCGCACGACTGGGCTCACTGCCACAGAAGCCGAAACGGCTGAGTCGGCGGACTCTTGGCCGTGTTGGGGCCGGCGCTTCGGCGCTCCGCGAAATGAAGTCGACTCGGCGGGGCGGCACCGGTAGATGTGATACATGACTTCGCCTTTGGAAGAACTGCTGCCCAGCACACGCCGCGCCTTGCTGCACCGCATCGCCCGCGCACAGACCGAAGGACGTACGCCGTCACTGGTCGCGGCGGTGGCACGCGAGGGGCGGTTGGTGTGGTCAGGCTCCCGGAGTTCCGCCGACGGGAATGCTCCGGACGCCGACACGCAGTACCGCATCGGGTCGATCACCAAGACCTTCACCGCCGTTCTGGTGATGCGGCTGCGCGACGAAGGGCTCCTCGACCTCAATGACCCTCTGGAGCGACACCTCCCGGGCACCGGGGTCGGTGACGTCACCATTTCCCAACTCCTCGACCACACGGGAGGTCTGAGCGCCGAGGCCCCCGCGCCCTGGTGGGAACGGACTCCGGGCACGCTCCGCCAGGGACTCGCCGATGTCCTCGGGGAGCGGCCCGTACCGCACCCCGCAGGACGGCGTCACCACTACTCCAACCCTGGCTACACCGTCCTCGGTTCGCTCATCGAGGCGGTACGCGGCAGCTCTTGGGGGGAGGTGCTACGGCGCGAGATTCTTGAGCCGCTGTCCATGGGCCGTACGACTCTGACGCCTGTCGCTCCATATGCCGAGGGCTGGGCCGTGCATCCCTGGGCCGATGTGCTCCTGCCCGAGCCTTCCGTGGATCTCGGGCTGATGGCGCCGGCCGGCCAGCTCTGGTCGACTGCCGCTGACCTCTGCCGCTTCGCCGTCTTTCTTGCGGAGGGCCATGACACGGTGCTGAGCGCCGCGTCCGTGGCGGAGTTGCGGACGCCGTCCGTGCCGCCGGAGGCCGGACAGTGGGACGGGGGCTACGGGCTCGGCGTGCAATTCGCCGCCCAGGGTGGCCGGATCTTGGCCGGGCATACGGGGTCGCTGCCCGGCTTTGTCGCCTGTCTGTGGGTGAGCGTGGAGGACGGGGTGGCCGCGGTGGCGCTCGCCAACGCCACTTCAGGACCACCGATCGGGGCGGTCGCCGCCGATCTCCTCGGCATCGTGGCGGATGCCGAACCGCGAATCCCCGCTCCATGGCGTCCTCTGCCCGACGTCGACCAAGCGCTGCTGGGCCTTACCGGGCCCTGGTACTGGGGCACGCATCCCTTCGGACTGAAGCTCGCTGCGGACCGAGGCTTGGAATTGCACCCGCTGCGCGGAAGCGGACGCGGATCCCGCTTTGTCGTTGAGCCGGATGACACCTGGACAGGCCTCGACGGCTACTACGCGGGGGAGACTTTGCGTGTGGTGCGCCGACCGGACGGCTCGGTGGACCATCTCGACCTCGGGTCGTTTGTATTTACCCGTGAGCCGTACGACCCGGAGGCAGATGTGCCCGGCGGTGTGGATGAGGGAGGCTGGCGCGGCTCGGCGTCGTGAGGCCGCCGGACGTTTCACGTGAAACAGGTGAGGCCGGGAACTCCCGCTCCAGCGAGGCACGGAAGCGAGGCGTGACCCGGGCTTCACCTGGTGCACGGCTGAATCCTCGGGTCAGAGCGACAGCTTGAAGCCCACATGGGAGGCGGTGAAGCCCAGCCGTTCGTAGAAGCGATGAGCGTCCGTACGGCTGGCGTCGGAGGTCAGCTGGACCAGTTGGCAACCCTGGCGCCGGGATTCATCGACCGCCCATTCGATGAGCGCGGTGCCGAGCCCACCACCGCGCTCATCGGCGTGGATGCGTACGGCCTCGATGATCGAGCGGGTGGCGCCGCGCCGCGACAGTCCGGGGATGACCGTCAGCTGGAGCGTGCCGACCACCCGGCCCGCGCGAACGCCCACCATTACATGCTGGTTCGGGTCGTGGGCCAGGCGCTCATATGCCGCCATGTACGGAGCGACGTCGTCCGGCGACTCCCTTTGCGCGCCCAGCGGGTCGTCCGCAAGCATCGCCACAATGGCCGGGATGTCACCGGGGGCCGCCGACCGTATCTCCAGATCGCTCATGATCCGCAGACTATGCCCGGAGTCGCGGCTTCGCGGGAGTGTGCTGGTCAGCCCGTCGCCAGGCTCAGTGGCGCGAAACTCCGGGTCCGGTCACCCGGCAGGTCCGGGATGCCATGGACCATCACCGTCGTGAGGACGTTCGTCTCCAGGCCGTGCTCCTTCACCCAGTTCAGCAGTTCCTTGTGGCGTGTGTCGATGTCCACCCGCGTCGGGCGGTCCGAGCACGTGGCCAGCGAAGAGAGCAGGGCTTTCGCGGTCTCCGTGTCCCGGGCGATCAGCGGGCCGACGGCTTCCGCTTCCGGAGTGGACCAGGCCGCCGCGAATCCGGTGATCGTGGAGCCTTCCTCCGCGACCCTGATGCGGTCTGTAGAGCTGGGAAGTCGCGCGATCATATGGGTGCGGTCCACTCCCAAGACTTCGGCATCCAGGCGTACAAGGGCCGGCAGGTCCTGTGCGGTCGCGGGCCGGGTCGTCACCCGCGGCGCGCGGTCCGGGGAGCGGAAGTGCCCCCGTACCCTCTCCACGCCGCCGGCGTCGGTGAATCCGAGCTGCTGGTAGAGCGGTCGGCCGTACGATGTGGCATAGAGAGCGAGCGGGGTGTCTCCCGCCTCATGCAGTACATGGGTCATCAGCCGTCGCCCGAGGCCCTGCCGGGCATGTCGCCCGGCGACGAGCAACATGCCGACGGCCACAAGGCCCCGGCCGCGCGGGGGACCGGGGCGGTCATCGCCGGTGGAGCTGGTGGAGCCGGCGGGGCCGTAAGAGGGCTCGTGGAGCGGTCCGTACGAACTGACCACGCAGGTGGCGGCCAGTCCTTCGCCTTCCGGTTCCGTGATGCCGTATCCGGCGCCGGCCGCCAGCAGGAAGCGCCACCTGGGCTCCTCGCGAGCCCAGCCTCGGTCCTCGGCGAGGTCCGCGCAGGATGCGACGTCTGCCATGGTCAGGCGCCGGATGGGGAGGGTGGTGTGTGGTGTCGGCATGCGGATCAGGCTGGCGGAGCCGACGGCCGTTCGTCCATTCCTTTCCGGTGAGCGGAGGAGATGGTCGGGGCACGGGTTGTTTCACGTGAAACGCGAGGTTTCACGTGAAACAAGGCTCACTCTTCGGTCGTCCGACGCCCTTCTGTCGACGGGGATCAGTCACACGTACTAATCTCCGCTTACATGGCGAGCGCACGCAGACTGCATCTCTTCGACCTCGACGGAACACTTATTCGCGGTTCCGCCGCTGCCGTGGAGATCTCTCGGCAGCTGGGACTGAGTGCCGAAATCGCCGAGCTGGAACGGGACTTCGCGGCCAGAGGGCTGGCTGCGGACGAGTTCGCAGTCCGTGCCCGGGAGTTGTGGGCGGAACTCACCACGGTGGAGGTATCGGCGGCCTTCGAGGGTGCGCCGTGGCTCACCGGCATCCGTGAGGTCTGGGCGGATATCCGGAAGCAAGGGGATTACTGTGCCGTTATCTCCCTCTCGCCCGACTTTTTTGTCTCGCGGCTGCTGGACTGGGGCGCGCATGCCGCCCACGGTTCCCGCTGGCCGGTTCTGCCTTTCACCGAGCCGATCGACCGGACGGGCATTCTCAACCCGGCAGCGAAGGTGAAGATCGCGAACCGGCTGTGTGCAGAGTTCGGGGTAGGTCTGGACGACTGTGTTGCCTATGGTGATTCCATGTCGGACGCGGAGATCTTCGCCGCGGTGCCCAGGGCGGTGGCAGTGAATGCGGATCACCATCTGGCGGGGCTGGCCACGCACGCGTACGCGGGAGGCGATCTGCGTGAGGCCTATGAACTGGTCTGCCTCCAGCAGTAATACGCTGACGCGAGGGTGTCGTGGGAAACGCGGTCGGAGTCGGCGGATGAGTGCGGGAGCAATGCAGCGTAACGGTAAATCCGGTGCCGATGGCCGGACTTCACGCTCTTTGTCCCATGCGACGACGTGCTCTGTCATGCTGCGACGGCCGGAACTGCGGACAATGTCACACTCCTCCACCTCATGCCCGAATTGGGGGTATGGCGGAGGTTAATGTGGACTGCCAACAGTCCTAGTCAGAGCGGGGAATTGCTAGCGCATTCCGGGTAGCGGAAGTGCGCAGACCGACCGAAAGATGTTCGAGGCGAGGCACACCATGGACGCTCCGACCACCACGTCGGCCGAGAACGGCACTTCCGGGGACGACAGCCCTTCCGGAAACAACCGCACTTCCAGCCGCTCTTCCAACGACACCGGAGGGGGTGGCTGGTTCGCTCCCCGCAAGGCGCCACGCACCGGGGGGCGTACGGAGCCCCAGCCGGACTCCGCGACGACCGACGATGCGGCGGACGCGCCGGACCGGGGGCGAATACCCGTCCCGAGCCGCTCGCTTGCCTCCATACGCCCGGTAGGTCGCTCCGTACCGACTCGGCACGAGGGCTCAGAAGGGCACGACGCGCGTCCTGGCGGCCTCCAGCAGCCGGCGCCGGTGGACGACGTCCCGGATGCCTTCCGGCCGCGCAACAAGGGCTTCCGTGACGGGGACGGGCCGGCTCCTCACCCGCTGGTTCACGACGGCCCCGACGGGATGACGGACGGCGCCGGCGGTCCGGTCTCCGGGGCCGCCACGGAGGCCGCTGTACGGTCCGCCGACGCGCGACCGGAGTCCGTACAGTCCGACTTCTTCACGCGGCCCGGCGCCGAACGATCCGAGCCCGCGGAGTCCGGCTTCGTACAGCCTCCTGCCGCCGCGTCGCTGCCGCCGGAGGCTCCGGTATCGGCCGCACTGCCCCCTGAAGCTCCGGCTTCCGCACTGCCTCCCGAAGCCCCGGCCCCGCCTCCCGCGGCTCCTGCTCCGCCTCCCGCGGCCGCAGCTCCTCCCGCCGGGTCTCCGGCCCCGCAGCCGTCCGCGGTCATTCCGCCCGCAGCCGCCGCCTCCGCCGAGGACCGCGACGCGTCCCCCGACGCGATCCTCGTCCGCCGCACGCTGGCCGAGATCGCCCCCGTCTCCGACCAGCTGACCTCCTACTTCTACGCGCTGCTCTTCGTCCGGCACCCCGATCTGCGCAGCCTCTTCCCCGTCGCCATGGACACCCAGCGCGACCGGCTCCTCAAGGCGCTGCTCACCGCGGCCGAGCACATGGACTCCCCGGCCGTCCTCACGGACTACCTCCGCCAGTTGGGCCGTGGACACCGTAAGTACGGCACCCAGGCCACGCACTACCCGGCCGTCGGAGAGGCCCTCATCGGCGCCCTGACCCGCTACGCCACCACGACCTGGGACGACGAGACGGAGGGCGCCTGGGTCAGGACGTACACGACCATCTCGCAGATCATGATCGACGCGGCGGCCGAGAACGAGCAGTACGCCCCGGCCTGGTGGCAGGCCGAGGTGGTCTCGCACGAACTGCGGACCCCCGACATCGCCGTGGTCACGGTCCGCCCGGACCAGCCGTACTCGTTCCTCGCCGGGCAGTACACGAGCGTGGAGACGCCGTGGTGGCCGCGCGTCTGGCGGCACTACTCCTTCGCCTCGGCGCCCCGCCCCGACGGTCTGCTGGCCTTCCACGTCAAGGCGGTTCCGGCCGGCTGGGTCTCCAACGCGCTGGTTCACCACGCCCGCCCCGGCGACATCCTGCGCCTCGGTCCTCCGGCCGGCTCCATGACCGTCGACCACAGTACGGACAGCGGCCTGCTCTGTCTGGGCGGAGGCACCGGCATCGCGCCGATCAAGGCGCTCGTCGAAGATGTCGCCGAGCACGGACACAGGCGCCGGGTGGAGGTCTTCTACGGCGCGCGCAGCGACCAGGACCTGTACGACATCGAGACCATGCTGCGGCTCCAGAGCGCGCATCCCTGGCTCTCGGTACGCTCGGTGGTCGCCGAGGGGCCCAGTCAGGGCCTCACGGGACAGCTTCCCGAGACAGTGCGCGACCACGGTCCCTGGCATGAGTTCGACGCGTATCTGTCCGGTCCACCCGGGATGATCCGCAACAGCCTCGACGCGCTCAAGGTCGCCGGTATCCCGCTCGAGCGGATCCGTCACGACTCCCTCGACGCCCTGGTGGCGGCCGACTAGAACCGGCCGTCCAGGCCCCGGCCCGGGTCCTGCCCGGTGCCGGTCGGTGCGGAACCGGCCAGGTCAGCCCAGGTCGGGCGCGTGCATGGCCCGTACACCCTCGATGTTGCCGTCCAGGTAATGCCGCAGCGACAGCGGTACGAGATGGACGGCGGCGATCCCGACCCGGCTGAACGGCACCCGGACGATCTCGTACTCGCCGCACGGCTCCTCGATCTCGGGGCCGTGCCGCAGCGAGGCGTCCATCGACTCCAGCCGGCAGACGAAGAAATGCTGCACCTTCACGCCGGTCACCCCGCCGTCGGCGATGTGCTCCACGGTGTCGACGAAGCAGGGCACCACATCGAGGATCTTGGCGCCGAGTTCCTCGTCCACTTCACGGTGGAGGGCGTCCACGACGGTGGCGTCCGACGACTCGACCCCGCCGCCCGGAGTGAGCCAGTAGGGATCCACTCCGGGTTTGGTGCGTTTGATCAGGATCAAGTCGTCGCCGTCGAGCAGGATGGCGCGTGCGGTGCGCTTGACCACGGGCCGTTCGGTCATGGGAAGAGGTTCGCCCGTGACAGCCGTTCTGAAACTACCGCCGGCCCTGCTGTCACCAGTCCACCGCAGCACGCAGCAGCCACTCGTGCGCCCGCGCGACCGGCGGCAGGGAGAGGGTTCCGGTGCGTACGACCAGGAAGTAGGTGCGCAACGGGGGCACCGGCGGATCGAGTAACGCGACCACTTCTCCGCGCTCCAGCGCCCCTTCACAGAGATAACGGGGCAGTACGGCCAGTCCGGCGCCCGCTGTCGCGCACTCCAGGACGGCCCGCAGATCGGGGGCGATGACGGTCCCGGCGGCGGCCGGACGGGAGTCGAAGACGGCGGACCAGTAGCGGGAGACGAGCGGCAGGGACTCGTGCACTTCCACCACCGGCAGTTGCTCCAGCACCACATGCCCCTCGCGCAGCACGTTGTGCCCCAGCCGCGCGGCCCAGCGGGGCGCCGCGACCAGTACGTGTTCCTCGTCGCAGAGCGGAGTCGCGGTCAGCAGTCCGCCGCGTGGCCGGGCCGTCGCGATGGCCAGATCATGATGTCCGGCGGCCAGTCCTTCCAGGGTTTCCTCGGCATTGCCGAAGAACGACGTGCGCAGCGCGAGCCCCTGGGCGATGAGCGGGGTGAGCGCGGGAAGCGCGCGCAGGGAGGTGAACTCCGGCGGCCCGGCCAGGTGGAGTGTCCGTACGCCGGAATCCTCGTCGAGCCCGGTCTCGGCGATCTCGATCAGCGCGTCGAGGTGGGGCGCGGCCCGGTGAGCCAGTTCGTCGCCGATCGTCGTGGGGGTGACGCCACGGGCCTGACGCAGGAAGAGCGGGCGGCCCAGCTGCCGCTCCAGGGTTCTGATCTGTCCGGTCACCGCGGGCTGGGAGAGGCCCAGCAGCGCCGCGGCGCGGGTGAAGGAGCCGGCACGGTGCACGGTGACGAAGGTACGCAGCAGAGCCAGGTCCACGTCCCGCTCTCCCGTCTCGAACCTTGCCCCCGAGGCAACTCCGGACCGTTAACTATAAATAAGTCGATAGGTTGCTGTCGCTACTGTGATTGGACACTGACGCAGAGTCAACTAGCCTTGGGCAAATGGTTCTCCGCGCGTGGAACCAGGGGCGGCCCGAGCCACGAGGGGGGAGGCTCGGACCGCCCGTATTCAGTTCAGCGAGCTGCCTCGTCCAAGGCGCGCAACACGTCCGCGACCAGGTCCTCGGGGTCCTCGGCTCCGACGGAGAACCGGATGAAGCCTTCCGGCACGGCGTCGCCGCCCCACCGTCCGCGCCGCTCCGCCGTGGACCGTACGCCGCCGAAGCTCGTCGCGTCGTCCACCAGCCGGAGCCCGTCCAGGAAACGCTCGGCCCGGTCCCGGTCGGGGAGTACGAAGGACACCACGGAGCCGAAGCGCCGCATCTGCCGCGAGGCGACGCGGTACGAAGGGTCGCCGGGCAGGCCGGGGTAGCGCAGCCCGCTCACCTCGTCGCGTTCCTCCAGCGCGCGGGCCAGCGTCAGGGCGGTCGCGCACTGCCGGTCGACGCGCAGTTGGAGCGTGGCCAGCGAGCGGTGCGCGAGCCAGGCCTCCATCGGCCCCGGAATCGCCCCGACGACCTTGCGCCAGCGCCGTACGCCCGCCGCCAGTTCGGGATCGCCGCTGGTCACATGGCCGAGCAGGATATCGCCGTGGCCCGTCATCCCCTTGGTGTCACTGGCCACGGAGAAGTCCGCGCCCAGCTCCAGCGGCCGCTGGCCGAGCGGCGTGGCGAGCGTGTTGTCGACAGCGACCAGGGCGCCGGCGGCATGTGCCTCGCGGACCAGACGCCGTACGTCACAGACATCGAGCCCGGGGTTGGACGGTGTCTCGATCCAGAGCAGCCGGGCCCCGTCCAGGACCCGCAGTTGGGCGTCGTCCCCGGTCGGCGCGGTCCGCACCTCCACGCCGTACGCCTCAAGACGCTCCCGCAGCAGCGGCAGGGCCTGGTACCCGTCGTTCGGGAGGACGACCGCGTCGCCGGCTCGCAGCTGGGAGAAGAGGACCGCGGAGATCGCGGCCATTCCGGAGGCGAAGGCAACGGTCTCGACCGGCTCCCCCGGTGATTCCAGCTCGCCGATGGCCCGTTCCAGATGGGTCCAGGTCGGGTTCTCGTCCCGGCCGTAGGTGTACGGGCCCGTCGGTTCGCCCGGCAGATGGAAGTGGGCGGCGAAGACCGGTCCGGGCAGGGTCGGTTCGTACTTCACCGGGTCGGGCAGCCCGGCCCGTACCGCTCGCGTGCCGTCTCCGATGGTCATGCGGCCTCCTCGATCGCGTCCCGTACGGTGGCGAGGAGCCCGTCGCTCGCCGCCTCCACCATCTCCAGGCACTCCTCGAATCCGGCCATACCGCCGTAATACGGATCGGGCACCCCGAGTTCGCCGGACCGGCCCGCGGGCCAGGCGCCGGACCGCGTGTCCGACGGGTCGTCGAGCGGCCGCACGGCGGGGTCGTAGGAGCGCAGCAGCCGTACTTTCGCGGCGGCCTCGGGCGTCGGCGCCAGTCGCCGCAGCTCCCGCAGATGGCCTTCGTCCAGCGCGATCACCAGGTCGAGGAGCGGAAACCATGAGGCGCGGAACCGCCGTGCGGAGTGGTCGCTCGAGTAGCCGTGCGCGTTCAGAACGGACAGGGCGCGCGGATCGGCGCCGTCCCCCTCGTGCCAGCCGTCGGTGCCGGCGCTGTCCACCTCGACCCGGCCGTCCAGCCCGGCCTCCGTCAGCCGTGCGCGGAAGACGGCCTCGGCGATGGGCGAGCGGCAGATGTTGCCCGTGCAGACGAAGCAGACGCGGTACGCGGAACTCATGCGGCGGTCAGTCCTTGTCGTCGGGGAGCACGACGTTCAGCGCCCACGACACGATCGAGATGATCAGGCCACCGAGCACCGCCGCCCAGAAGCCGTCCACGTGGAAGCTCAGATCCAGTGTGTCCGCGAGCCACGAGGTCAGCAGCAGCATCAGGGCGTTGACCACCAACGTGATCAGCCCGAGTGTGAGGATGAACAAGGGCAGCGTCAGCAGCTTCACGACCGGCTTGACGATGAAGTTCACCAGGCCGAAGATCAGGGCCACGAGCACCAGCGTGAGGGCCTTCTTGCCGGTGGTGCCGCCGGTCAGCGTGATGTCCGCGATCAGCCAGATCGCCACCGCCAGGGCTATCGCGTTGGCCAGTGTCTTGACTACGAAATTCTTCATGGTCTGATCGTGGCATGAAGGCATTCCGACTGGACGAGCTGGAGGCGGAGCGTGCCGCCAACAACGGTGCGTATCTGCAGTTTGTGCGGGAACACACCATGTCTGTGGGCCTGTACGCCCTCGACGCGGGCGAGACCGACCCGCAGCAGCCGCACCGGCAGGACGAGGTGTACTTCGTCGTGAGCGGCCGGGCCTCGATCACGGTCGGGATGGAGACGACGCAGGTCGGCAGGGGCAGCGTCGTCTACGTACCCGCCGGAGTGGCGCACAAGTTCCACCACATCACGGAGGATCTGCGGGTGATGGTCGTCTTCTCTCCGCCCGAGAGCTGACGGTGCCCCTCAGCTCCGTCTCAGGGTCGGATCAGGGGAGATCAAGGGATACGAGGCCCCCGTGGCCGCCGCCGCGCCTCTAGCATCGAGGGCGTACGGCAGATACGTGCGGCACTGGGCGAAGCGAGGTAACGACGATGGCGGTTCGGGAGATATTCACGGGGTTGCCCTGGTGGGTGAAGTGGATCGCGGTGCCCGCGATCGCCATCGTCCTGTTCGGCGGACTGATCATGAGCGTGCTGACGTTCCTGGTGGGAGTGGTGTTCAAGCTGCTGCTTCTGGTGGCTCTGGTCGGCGGACTGATCTACGTCGTACGGAAGTTCATGTCGTCCTCGTCCTCACGCGGTGACTGGTAGGGCAGACAGCCCGTACGCCTATTAGCCCGCCCGGGGGAAAGGTGAACGGGAAACCAACCCTGGCCCTGACCTGCCCCTAGAGTGGCAAATCTCTGCCGCACCCTGGGAAAGCAGCATCGACGATCGCCCGGACCATTGGTTTGTGCGATCTTTTTGGGCGGGACCTCAGGGTTCCTCGGGTCCGCTCAGGTTCCTCCGGTCCCTTGGTCCCCCAGGAGTGCGGTGGCGCGCGGGGGCGGCCCCCGCGGGCGGGCGTTCGCCCGTCAGCACGCCTGGGGGTGACCTTTGGCCACAGCTCCACCCACCGCGGCTCCTACCTTGATCGGTTCGGTGCAGCGGGCTCTGCGCCTGTTGGAGTCGGCGGGCTCCCATCCGGACGGAGCGCCCGCGAAACAGCTCGCGCGTGAGACCGGACTCCATCTCCCCACCGCCTACCACCTGCTGCGCACTCTGACGCATGAGGGCTATCTCCGCCGGGAGAGAGGCGTTTTCGTACTCGGTGACGAGGTGCAGCGACTCGCCCACTGTGAAATCGCACGCAACGGTCGCAACAAAATCGCCGACTCGATGGGCCGCTGGCGGGACGCGCTCGGAGCCCCCGTCTACTTCGCGGTCTACCGCGAGGGCGAGATCGAACTCATTTCCATGGCCGACAGCCCCGCGGCTCCCGCCGTCACCGAATGGGCCGACCTTCGGGAGACGGCCCACGCCCATGCCATCGGGCAGTGCCTGCTGAGCCAGCTCGACGAGGAAGCCCGCCGCGATCACCTGGACCGCCATCCCGTCCGCCCGCTCACGCCCTACTCCGTGCCGGACCGGAGCGCCCTGCTGGAGCGCATCGGCTCCCTGGGGCGGATAGAGCCGGTCGTGGAGCGTCAGGAGTATGTACTGGGCACGGTCTGCGCGGCCGTACCCATCACGGTCGGCTCCACGGCGGCCGCTATGGCCATTTCTGTACCCTTCCATCAGCAGGAGCGGCTACTTCCGGCGATCCATTGGTTACGCAGAGAGATTGGATCGCTCCTGAGCTCGCTAACCTTCTCTATCAGTATCTGAAAAACTACTCCTTGTGATCCGCTAGCGCGTACAGGACGATTGCGTCAAGAGGGTCAACGGGGATCATTCCCAGCCAATGCTTCATCTACTCCGGAGTGCACGATGCGCGAGTCGGTCCAGGCCGAGGTCCTGATGAGCTTCCTCGTCTCCGAGGAGCTCTCGTTCCGGATCCCGGTGGAACTCCACTATGAGATGGGGGATCCCTACGCCGTGCGGATGACCTTCCATCTGCCCGGCGACGCCCCTGTCACCTGGACCTTCGGGCGCGAGCTGCTGCTTGACGGCATCAATACGCCCAGCGGGGACGGCGATGTGCATATCGCCCCGACCGCGCCCGAAGATCTCTCCGATGTTCATATCCGGCTCCAGGTCGGCGACGATCACGCACTGTTCCGGGTGAGTGCCGCGCCGCTTGTGGCCTTCCTCGACCGTACGGACCGACTGGTCCCGCTCGGTCAGGAGCGCACCCTCGGAGACTTCGAGGGAAACCTGGAGGAGGAACTCGGTCGCATTCTCGCCGAGGAGAACGCCGGCTGAAACGAGAGATGCGGACGGGCCCGAGCGGTACATACCGCTCGGGCCCGTCCGCATGTCACCCCGACCGTTCCTGAGCCCGTACGGGACCTTCCGCCGTGGGCCGCCGGGCCGTGCGGGCTACTTCTTACGGCGTCGGCCGCTGCCGCCGAGCCCGCGTACCGGTGTGTTCTGCGTTGACGACGAGGAGACCGTCTCCGGCTCCGCCGGCCTCGGGCCTGGTGTCGGAGCCGCGGGCACTGGTCCAGCGGTCCCATGCCCTGCGGCACCATGCCCCGCGGTCCCATGTGTCGTGGTCCCCGGGCCTGCCGGCTCCGGGCCGGGGGACGGCACGGCCGGGGTCCGGCTTCCCGGCGCCGACCGGTCGGCGGAGACCACCAGTGCCGCCAGCGCCGTGGTCACCGGCACCGAAGCGACCAGGCCGATCGAGCCCACCAGCGTTCGGACGATCTCCTCCGCCACCAGCTCGCTGTTGGCGACGGTACCCATGCTCGACTGCGCGATCGAGAAGAGCAGCAACAGTGGCAGCGCCGCACCCGCGTAGGCGAGGACGAGCGTATTGACCACTGAGGCGATGTGGTCCCGGCCGATCCGGATGGCTGCCCGGTACAGAGCGCGCGAGCCCATCGACGGGTCCGCCTGGCGCAGCTCCCAGACCGCCGATGTCTGCGTCACCGTCACGTCGTCGAGGACGCCGAGCGAGCCGATGATGACTCCTGCCAGCAGCAGGCCGCTCATGTCGATCTCGGGATAGAGGCCATGGATCAGACCGGTGTTGTCATCGGTGTTGCCGCTCAGACTCGCCCAGCCGATGAAGAGCGACCCCAGCAGCCCGATCAGCAGCAGCGAGATCAGTGTGCCGAGAACCGCGACGGAGGTACGAGCCGTCAGACCGTGGCACATATAGAGCGCGATCAGCATGATCGCGCTGGCCCCGACCACCGCCACGATCAGCGGATTCGAGCCTTGCAGAATCGCGGGCAGGATGAACAGGGTCAGCACCGCGAACGAGACGGCGAGTGCGACGAGCGCCATGACACCGCGCATCCGTCCCACCACGACCACCGCGAGCGCGAAGATCCCGGCCAGCAGGGCCATGGGCAACTTACGGTTCACGTCAGTCACGGAGTACTGAAGATCACGGGGAGCGTCGGGGGCGTAGGCCACCACAACGCCTTGTTTCACGTGAAACTGCCGAGGCGCGTCCGGCTGGACGACCTCGAGGAAGGTCCGCCCCTTGTCCTTGCCGGTCGTGACCTCGATCGTCGCCTTCTTGCACTTCCCGGTCTCCGCCTGCTGTGCCTCACGTCCCTGAGGCGTCGAGGTGTCACCGGTCGACGGCACCTGGGACGCATTCACGTCCTTGCAGTCGACCTGTTCCAGCTGCACCACCCGTCCCTGCTCCGTCTGCCGGTCGAAGCCGACACCGGTGCGCTCGTGCGACGGCGCACCCCCCGGCCAGAGCACGGCGAGCCCGACCACCACGGCGACCGCGAAAGGAATCAGGATCGCCGCGATGACTTTGCGAAGGTGCTGGGAGACCGGGGCGGCGGGTCCATGGCTGTGCGAATGGCCATGCGGTTCGTGGGACTGCTGTGGTGGGGTCACCGACCGATCATCGCAAGAAAGCTCAGCAAAGAAGGCCCCCTCTGTTCAGCACGCCGGAACTGACGCTAGCGTGGGGGCACCTTTGCACACGCGGGAGCTCGGAGCACCGGGCTGAGAGGGCGCTGACTGTGTAGGCCCGGGAGCATCTCCTGGACTCCTGCGCTGCGCCGACCGCTGAACCTGTTACCGGGTAATGCCGGCGTAGGGAGTAGGTCTCATGACCCATCAGGACGCACACACGCCTGCCTCCGGCTCGGAGACTCCGAGCGAGGCCGGACGGCCCATCGGCTGGCACAAGGGATACATCGAGGGTTCGCGCCCGGATCTTCATGTGCCGGTCCGCCAAGTGCACCTCACCAACGGCAAGGACGTGACGCTGTACGACACGTCCGGTCCGTACACCGACCCCACTGTCGACACCGATGTACGCCACGGCCTCGAGCCGCTGCGGGAGAACTGGATCATCGGGCGCGGGGACACCGAGGAATACGCGGGCCGACCGGCCCGCCCGGAGGACGACGGGCTCAAGCACACGTCGCCGCGCGAGGGGCTTCTCCGGAGCGGAGCGACCGATCTGCGGGGTCTCGACGCCGTCTTTCCCGGCCGGCAGCGCCGGCCGCGCCGGGGCCGGAGCGGGCAGGCGGTGACCCAGCTCACGTATGCCCGCCGCGGGGAGATCACCTCCGAGATGGAGTACGTCGCCATCCGGGAGAACGTGTCCCCGGAGGTCGTCCGCGAGGAGATCGCCGCAGGCCGTGCCGTACTGCCGGCCAACGTCAATCACCCGGAGATCGAGCCGATGATCATCGGCAAGCGATTCCTGGTGAAGGTCAACGCCAATATCGGCAACTCGGCCGTGACGTCCTCCATCGAGGAGGAGGTGGAGAAGATGACGTGGGCGACCCGCTGGGGAGCCGACACGGTCATGGACCTCTCCACCGGCCGCAATATCCACACCACCCGCGAGTGGGTGCTGCGCAACTCCCCCGTGCCCATCGGTACCGTGCCGCTCTACCAGGCGCTCGAGAAGGTCGACGGCAAGGCCGAGGAGCTGACCTGGGACATCTACAAGGACACGGTCATCGAGCAGGCCGAGCAGGGCGTCGACTACATGACGGTCCATGCCGGTGTACTGCTGCGGTACGTGCCGCTGACGGCCCGCCGTAAGACCGGCATCGTCTCGCGCGGCGGCTCGATCATGGCCGCGTGGTGCCTCGCGCACCACAAGGAGTCGTTCCTGTACGAGAACTTCGAAGAGCTGTGCGAGATCCTCGCGGCGTACGACGTGACGTACTCCCTGGGGGACGGCCTGCGGCCGGGCTCCATCGCGGACGCCAACGACGAGGCGCAGTTCGCCGAGCTGCGCACGCTGGGGGAGTTGAACTCGACCGCCAAGCGGCTGGGCGTACAGACGATGATCGAAGGCCCGGGACATGTCCCGATGCACAAGATCAAGGAGAACATCGACCTTCAGCAGGAGATCTGCGAGGAGGCACCGTTCTACACGCTCGGCCCGCTGACCACGGATGTGGCTCCGGCGTACGACCACATCACCTCCGGCATCGGGGCAGCGATGATCGCGTGGTGGGGCACGGCGATGCTCTGCTACGTCACCCCCAAGGAACACCTCGGCCTGCCGGACCGCGACGACGTCAAGACGGGTGTCATCACCTACAAGATCGCGGCCCATGCGGCGGACCTCGCCAAGGGGCACCCGGGGGCACAGGACTGGGACGACGCGCTCTCGGACGCGCGGTTCGAGTTCCGCTGGGAAGACCAGTTCAATCTGGCTCTCGACCCGGACACAGCGCGGGAGTTCCACGACGAGACCCTGCCGGCCGAACCGGCGAAGACCGCGCACTTCTGCTCGATGTGCGGGCCCAAGTTCTGTTCGATGAAGATCTCTCAGGACATCAGGCGCCGGCACGGCGGCGACATGGGGGCAGCCGGGGTCTCCGACGGTGAGGCGGCGGACGCGGCGGAGATCGAGGCCGGAATGGCGGAGAAGTCCCAGGAGTTCGCCGCGGCCGGTAACCGGGTCTATCTGCCGCTGGCGGACTGAGAGCCCGGCAGCGGGCGCCGCAGCACGGGCTGGGAGCCGCCTGGAGCCCCTCCGCGGGGGACTGAGTCGCTCAGGCGGGGCTCCTCCTGCCTCCGGGCTCCTCCAGGGCCGCAGGGCGCGGGACGCCACGGATCGGAGCACGGGTCGCTACGGATCCGAGTACGGGGCTCTACGGATCGGAGCACGGGCCGGGGCTATTCCGGCTTGTGCTCCGGTCCGCCGAAGTCGGGGCTGGTGAAGTCCGGGCTGGAGAAGGTCGGGCGCCGGCCGGCGGTGGAGCCTTCGCCGGGGCTGGAGTAGTTCGGGCGGCTGTAGCCGATCGTGGGGAGGGTCTTCACCGAGCGGGGCGGCCCCGGCGCGGCCGGGTCGGAGCTGGGGTCGGCCAGGGCGGCCCGGAGGAAGGGCAGGATGCCCCGCTCCAGCAGGGCGTGGCGCCAGGCTTCTCGTGCGCGGCCCACCTCGTCCGACAGCTCCCCGCCGCCCGTTTCCTCGGCCGGGAGCTGGGTCGCTCCGTTGCGCAGGGCCGTGATCAGCAGGCCGACCGCGGCGGCCAGGATGCCGACCACGGTGATGGCGCCGAAGAACCAGCCGACGGCCAGCATGCTGTTGGCGAAGGCGGGCGCCGGATCGAGTGCTTTGAGGAGGTAGCCGACGAGCAGGAAGATCGCCGCCGCGGTACCTCCGAGGACAGGCACCAGCACGGTGATGACGGCTGTGAACCCCGCGCCGGAATCCGTCTCTTCGCTCTCGTCCGGGGCCAGGACGGAATCGCGGACGGAGCCGGAGGCGACGGAGGCCGGCGAGCGGGATTCCTCGCGGATCGTCGCGTAATGCTCGTACTCGGCGGCGGCGGCCGTGGTGATCAGCGCTGTGGCGTTCAGGGCCATGGTGCGCAGTTGCTCGGCGTTGAGCCGCTTCCCGACCTCGGCGAGGTCGGGACGGTCATGCGCATTACGAAGTGCGTCGTCGAGGATCCGCTCGAAATCCGCGCGATCCTCGCTCAGCAGGTGCGGAGCGCTGTTCATGTGCATCCCCCGATACTCCGTAAGGCCTGGTTGCCCGTGTGGAACGGGCAGTTGGCGGAAACGGAGGAGAGCCTGCTACGGATAAGCCGATGGTAGAGCTGTTTCGGCTCAAGGTGACAGGGGGTTTGCGTAAATCACACGTCCGCGTGGATTCACTTATCCAGCGGAAGCTGTACCACCAGCAGCTTTCCCGCCATGGTGACGCCACCGTCCATGGCGATGGCAAGTCCATCGGCATATACGTGCGGCCCTTCCACCACTGGGTCCGTGTCGCCTTCGTCGTCCGACGCGTCTTCTGTGCCGACTTCGCCGAGGAGATAGGGAATCGGGCTGTGGCCGTGGACGACGCGGTGGCCGCCGTACTGGGAGAGCAGTTCCTGAACAGCCTGCGGGCCGCCCTCGTCACGGAACGCGAAGCGTTTGGTGAGCTTGCGGAACAAATCCCAGCATTCGTCGGCGTCATTGCGGGTGAGGATCTGATGAACGGTCTCGTTCACGTCCTCGATGGTGGATCCGTAGTCCAGATAAGCCGTGGTGTCGGAGTGCATCAGCAGATGCCCGTCCTGCTCGACGACCGCGTCGAGCCGGGACATCCACTGGAGATGGACGTCCTGGAGGCGCTCCATGTCGGTGCGCTGGCCGCCGTTGAGAAGCCACGCCGCCTGGAAGGTGGCGGTGCCCGCACCGGAGTTGACGTGGGTGTCGCCGAACCGCTTCGCGCCGATGAGCAGCAGTTCGTGATTGCCCATCAGGGCCTTGCAGTAGCCGCCGGCGGCGGCCGCTTCGGCGGAGAGCCGCATGACGAGGTCGATGACGCCGATGCCGTCGGGGCCGCGGTCGGTGAAGTCGCCGAGGAACCAGAGGCGGGCGTTGCCCGCCGACCAGTGGCCGTCCGCGTCGATGAGGTTCTGCTCGGACAGTGCGGCGACGAGTTCGTCGAGGTAGCCGTGCACGTCGCCGACGACATAGAGCGGGCCGTGGCCGTCGGGCCCGCTCGTCTCGGCAGCGGCCACGGGCACCTGGAGCGTGTCCCCGCGGTTGATCACCGGAAGATCGCGTGCGGTGGGCGTGTAGCCCTCCGGCGGCTCGTTGCTCGGGACCGCGTTGCCGGGATGCCCGGACGGGCCACCGGTAACGGGGCCCGTCTCCCCGGGCTCTCCTGACTGCACGGGAACCTGGGCGTAAGGCGGTACGCGGAAGTCGCGCAACGTCGCCGTACGCACCACAGGTCCCTGGCCGGCCCCCTGTGTCATCGACCCCTCCACCACCGTCGTGCCGCCGTACACCTCTCGGTCCTCGCCCGGTCCGGTGGGGGTGAGCCCACCGGCGATAGGACAAGGTCCGTGGTGTCGTGCGCCCATCATAGGAATGCCGCTCGCCCTCTGTGACGCACCAGGGGTGGTGAATCCGATTGCACCGCCGGATCTACGACCGTTTTCGCATGGGTCATCCGAAATGCGAATGGTCTGGTCCTTCGGTGATCCCCTGGGCGACTCGGTCAATCGCCCGTGGGGGACCGGGGCGCGCTCACCGTGGTGCGTGGCGGACGCCTTTGTGACGAGGTCCGGACGATCAGTTCGGTCGGTATGACCTGCTCGACCGGCCGGCCGGTGTCGAGACCTTCGATGGCGTCGATGAGGAGCTGGATGACGGCGGTGCCGATACGGCGTGGTTTGAGCGAGAGCGTCGTGATGGGCGGTTCGGTGGAGGCGTACACGGTGGACTCGCTGCAGCAGACCAGCAGCAGGTCCTCGGGTACGCGCAGCCCGTACCGCCGGGCGGCGGCGAGCAGATCGGTGCCGTTGGGGTCGAAGAGCCCGTAGACGGCGTCGGGGCGGTCGGGGCGGGCCAGCAGCCGGTCGGCGGCGACGGCCCCGGCGCACGGGTCGTGGGCGGGGTAGGACTCGTAGACCGGGTCCTGGCCGACGCGCTCGCACCACTGCAGATACGCGGTGGTGGAGAGCCGGGTGTAGGTGTCCGTGGTGGTGCCGGTGAGGAGGCCGATACGGCGGGCTCCGGCGTCGGCGAGATGGTCGAGGAGGCCGAGGACGGCTTCCTCGTGGTCGTTGTCGACCCAGGCGGTGACGGGGAGGGTGCCCGCGGGCCGGCCGTCGGAGACGACGGGAAGGCCCTGGCGGACGAGTTCGGTGACGACCGGATCGTGGTCGGAGGGGTCGATGACGACGGTGCCGTCGAGGGCGACGTTCGACCAGACGTCATGGCGGGATGTGGCGGGGAGGATGACGAGGGCGTAGCCGCGGGCGAGCGCGGCGGAGGTCGCGGCCCTGGCCATCTCGGCGAAGTAGGCGAACTCGGTAAAGGTGAAAGGTTCATCCCCGTACGTCGTCACGGTCAGGCCGATCAGGCCCGATTTGCCGGTACGGAGGGTTCGGGCCGCGGCGGACGGCCGGTAGCCGAGGCGCTCTGCGACTTCTCGGACATGGCGTCGTGTGGCGTCGGGTAAGCGGCCCTTGCCGTTGAGCGCGTCCGAGACAGTCGTGATGGAGACACCGGCTGCGGCGGCCACGTCCCGGATGCCCGCCCGACCTTGCCGGCTGCCCCGGCGGGTTGTGTCCGTCCGGCTCACCTGGTGTTTCCCTGCTGCTGTCATGGCGAGCCGATAGTAGGGCTCGGGCGGGCGGTAGGGCCGGTCGCATATTCACCCGTACGCAGTCACGTTTCTGCATGGTCGAAAATACCCAACGGCCATGGATGGACAGGAGGTTGGGGGGTGTAGCTACGTTCTTCCATGCAACGAGCGGGATGGACCTGTCGATGGGCCCATGTTTCGAAGAGGTCTCAACTCACCACTACGGGCGACGCGCGCCACGGCGCGAGCCACCGGCGCGCGTCAGGGCGTCAAGTGCTCCCCCTCGCCGCGGCCGTCTCCCGACGTGTCCACGCTTTCACGATGCCCGCCATTCGCAGCGGCCACGAATCCTCATAGGGTGAGCAGTATTGAAGCGGTGGTGTGAGCAGTATTGAAGCCGTATGGATCAGTGAACGGCCGAGGAGGACCTGCGGTGAGCGAGAAGAGCCCCAAGCTGCGAGCCGAGCTGGACGGCGTTCCCACGTACAAGCCGGGCAAGCCGGCGGCGTCCGGCGGGCCCGCCGCGTACAAGCTGTCCTCCAACGAGAACCCGTATCCGCCGCTTCCCGGGGTGATGGAGCAGGCGATCTCGGCCGCCGGGGTCTTCAACCGCTACCCGGACCTGGCCTGTACCGGCCTGACGAACGAGCTGGCCGACCGCTTCGGAGTGCCCGCCTCGCACCTGGCGACCGGCACGGGCTCGGTGGGCGTCGCCCAGCAGCTGCTTCAGGCCACCGCGGGCCCCGGTGACGAGGTCATCTACGCCTGGCGCTCCTTCGAGGCGTACCCGATCATCACCCAGATCTCCGGCGCGGCCTCCATACAGGTGCCGCTGACCGCCGGTGAGGTGCACGACCTGGACGCGATGGCCGACGCGATCACCGAGCGGACCCGGCTGATCTTCGTCTGCAACCCCAACAACCCGACCGGCACGGTGGTGCGCAGGGCCGAGCTGGAACGGTTCCTCGACCGGGTGCCGGGCGATGTGCTGGTGGTGCTGGACGAGGCGTACCGCGAGTTCATCCGGGACGCCGAGGTGCCGGACGGGGTCGACCTCTACCGTGACCGCCCGAATGTGGCCGTGCTGCGTACCTTCTCCAAGGCGTACGGTCTGGCCGGTCTGCGGGTCGGTTTCGCGATCGCGCACGAGCCGGTGGCCGCCGCGCTGCGGAAGACCGCGGTCCCCTTCGGTGTGAGCCAGATCGCACAGGAGGCGGCGGTCGCCTCGCTGCGGGCCGAGGACGAACTGATGGGGCGGGTCGGCGCGCTGGTCGCCGAGCGTGCGCGGGTGTACCGGGGGCTGGTCGGCCAGGGCTGGACCGTACCCGGGACACAGGCCAATTTCGTCTGGCTGCGGCTCGGCGGGCGCACGCTCGACTTCGCGGCGGCGTGTGAGGCGGCGGGCGTGGTCGTACGGCCCTTCGCGGGCGAGGGAGTACGGGTCACGATCGGCGAACCCGAGGCGAACGACCTGTTCCTGCGGTCGGCCGAGGCGTTCCGCAAGGAGCTGTAGCCGGGCCGGATGGCGGTCGGGCGGTGGGCGGGGGACGGTCCGGTTTCCGGTGAGGGACGGTCGTTCTCCGGTAGGGGACGGTCATTTCAGGCCGTCCCCTTGTTCGCGCTCTTGACGCGGGACGGTCCTCCGTCCTTCGGGGACCCCCCCCACGAAGATCCGGAAGGGCGTGCGACATAATGCTTGTGAATGTGAACGCGTTCACAAGCGTGTCCCGGTTCCCGCCCTTACGTCCAGGGCGAAAGGGGCAAGCTGCCGTCTGATCACGGCGATGCAAGGAGAAAGGAGAAGCGACGTGGAGCTCGCACTGGCGCCGGAGACCCTGGCGCGCTGGCAGTTCGGCATCACCACCGTCTACCACTTCCTCTTCGTCCCCCTGACGATCTCGCTCGCCGCGCTCACGGCGGGACTGGAGACCGCCTGGGTCCGTACGGAGAATCCCAAGTACCTCAGGGCGACCAAGTTCTGGGGCAAGCTGTTCCTGATCAACATCGCGATGGGTGTCGTCACCGGCATCGTCCAGGAGTTCCAGTTCGGGATGAACTGGTCCGACTACTCGCGGTTCGTCGGTGACGTCTTCGGCGCTCCGCTCGCCTTCGAGGCGCTCATCGCCTTCTTCTTCGAGTCCACCTTCATCGGACTGTGGATCTTCGGCTGGGACAAGCTCCCGAAGAAGATCCACCTGGCCTGTATGTGGATGGTCTCGATCGGCACGATCCTCTCCGCGTACTTCATCCTGGCGGCCAACTCCTGGATGCAGCACCCGGTCGGCTACCGGATCAACAAGGAATCGGGGCGGGCCGAGCTCACCGACTTCTGGAAGGTGCTCACCCAGGACACCGCGCTCACCCAGTTCTTCCACACCCTGACGGCCGCCTTCCTTGTCGGCGGCGCCTTCATGGTCGGTATCGCGGCCTTCCACCTGGCCCGTAAGAAGCACATACCGGTGATGCGGACCTCGCTGCGGCTCGGCCTGATCACCGTCGTGATCGCCGGAATGTTCACCGCCATCAGCGGCGACACCCTCGGCAAGGTCATGTTCAAGCAGCAGCCGATGAAGATGGCCGCAGCCGAGGCTCTCTGGGAGGGCGAGGCGCCCGCTCCGTTCTCCGTGTTCGCCTACGGGGACGTCGAGAAGGGGCGCAACGACGTCGCCATCGAGATCCCCGGGCTGCTCTCCTTCCTCGCCAACAACGACTTCACCTCGCATGTCCCCGGCATCAACGACGTCAACAAGGCCGAACAGGAGAAGTACGGGCCCGGTGACTACCGGCCCAACATCCCCGTCGCCTACTGGGGCTTCCGCTGGATGATCGGGTTCGGAATGGCGTCCTTCGCCATCGGCCTGCTCGGCCTCTGGCTGACCCGTAAGAGGTTCCTGCTGCCACCCGCGCTGCGAACGGGGGAGGACGAAGTGCCGAATCTGGTGCTCTTCCACAACAAGGCGCTCAGTCCGAAGTTCGCCAAGTGGTACTGGATCACCGCCCTCTGGACGCTGCTCTTCCCGCTGATCGCCAACTCCTGGGGCTGGATCTTCACCGAGACGGGACGCCAGCCATGGGTCGTGTACGGAGTGCTGCGTACGTCCGACGCGGTCTCCCCCGGCGTCTCCCAGATCGAGGTGCTCATCTCGATGATCGTCTTCACCCTGCTGTACGCGGTCCTCGCGGTCATCGAGGTCAAGCTGATGCTGAAGTACGTCAAGGCCGGGCCGCCCGAACTCACGGACGACGACCTCAACCCGCCCACCAAGATCGGCGGCGACCATGCGGACGCCGACCGGCCGATGGCCTTCTCGTACTGAGGAGTTGAGGAGCTATGGAACTCCACGACGTCTGGTTCGTCCTGATCGCCGTCCTCTGGATCGGCTACTTCTTCCTTGAAGGATTCGACTTCGGTATCGGGGTCCTGACCAAGCTGCTGGCCCGCGACCGCAAGGAGCGACGGGTCCTCATCAACACCATCGGGCCCGTCTGGGACGGCAACGAGGTCTGGCTGCTCAGCGCCGTGGGCGGCACCTTCGCCGCCTTCCCCGACTGGTACGCCACGCTCTTCTCGGGCTTCTACCTGCCGACGCTGCTCATCCTGATCTGTCTGATCCTGCGCGGTGTCGCCTTCGAGTACCGGGCCAAGAGGACCGAGGAGAAGTGGCAGCGCAACTGGGAGCACACGATCTTCTGGACCTCGCTGATCCCCGCCGTGCTGTGGGGGGTCGTGTTCGGCAACATCGTGCACGGCATGAAGATCGACGCGCACAAGGAGTACGTCGGGAGCCTCGGGGATCTGTTCAGCCCGTACGCGATCCTGGGCGGGCTGGTGACCCTGACCCTCTTCACCTTCCACGGCGCGGTGTTCGCCGCGCTCAAGACGCTGGGGGACATCCGGGACCGGGCGAGGAAGCTCGCGCTCGTCCTGGGAGCGGTCACCGCCGTTGTGACGCTCGGCTTCCTGCTCTGGACCCAGGCCGACAACGGTGACGGCAAGAGCCTCGTCGCGATGATCGTCGCCATGGCCGCGCTGGTCGTCGCGATCGGGGCCATCGCGGCGGGTCGCGAGGGGTGGTCGTTCGCGTTCTCCGGGGTGACGATCGTGGCGGCGGTCTCGATGCTCTTCCTGACGCTGTTCCCGAACGTCCTGGCGTCCTCGCTGAACGAGACGTGGAGCCTCACGGTCACGAACGCCTCGTCCAGCCCGTACACGCTGAAGATCATGACCTGGTGCGCGGGGATCGCGACGCCGATCGTGCTGCTCTACCAGGGCTGGACGTACTGGGTGTTCCGCAAGCGGATCGGTACCCAGCACATCGCTGACGCGTAGCAGATACCGGTGACGCGCGGCAGACATCGCTGACGCGTAGAGCCGGAGCCGTAGGAGCGGGGCGGAACCCGTAGGACCGTAGGAGCGGGGCGGACCCGTAGGAGTGCGGCAGAGCCGTAGGAGTAGGTGTTTCACGTGAAACCAATCGACCCGCGTCTGCTCCGGTATGCCCGGGCCACCCGATTCTTCCTGGCAGCCGTGGTGGTTCTCGGGCTGGCCGGTGCGGGGCTGGTCGTCGCCCAGGCGATGCTGATCGCCGAGGTGGTGGTGGGCGCCTTCGAGCGTGGATCCGACGGCTCCGGTCTGCGCACTCCGCTGCTTCTGCTGGCGGCGGTCGCCGTCGGGCGCGGTCTGGTCTCCTGGCTGACCGAGCTGGCCGCCCATCGGGCCGGCGCCGCCGTCAAGTCCGAACTGCGCGGGCGGCTGCTGGACCGGGCGGCCGAACTGGGGCCCGGTTGGCTGACAGGACAGCGCACCGGCTCGCTGGTCGCGCTCGCCACGCGCGGCATCGACGCCCTGGACGACTACTTCTCGCGCTATCTGCCGCAGCTGGGGCTCGCGGTGGTGGTACCGGTCGCGGTCCTGGCGCGGATCGTCACCGAGGACTGGGTCTCGGCGGCCGTCATCGTGGTGACCCTGCCGCTGATCCCGATGTTCATGGTGCTCATCGGCTGGGCCACCCAGGCCCGGATGGACCGTCAGTGGCGGCTGCTGTCCCGGCTGTCGGGCCACTTCCTGGACGTGGTCGCCGGACTGCCGACCCTCAAGGTGTTCGGCCGGGCCAAGGCGCAGGCCGAGTCCATCCGCGCGATCACCTCGGAGTACCGGCAGGCCACCCTGCGCACGCTGCGGATCGCCTTCCTGTCGTCATTCGCGCTGGAACTGCTCTCCACGCTGTCGGTCGCGCTGGTCGCGGTCGGCATCGGCATGCGGCTCGTCCACGGGGACCTCGATCTGTACACCGGCCTGGTGGTGCTCATCCTGGCGCCCGAGGCGTATCTGCCGATCCGGCAGGTGGGGGCGCAGTACCACGCGGCGGCCGAGGGGCTTTCGGCCGCCGAGGAGATCTTCGCGGTCCTGGAGACGGAGCCTCCGGCGGGAGGTACGGGAGAGGTGCCCGAGGCGCCGCGGCTGGAGCTGGACGGTGTGACGGTCCGCCATCACGGGCGTACGGAGCCCTCGCTGGACGCGGCCACACTGACCGTCGAGCCGGGGGAGACGGTCGCCCTGGTCGGTCCGAGCGGTGTCGGGAAGACCACGCTGCTCAATGTGCTGCTCGGGTTCGCCGTACCCGACGAGGGCCATGTCCGGGTGGACGGCCGGGAGTTGTCGTCCCTCGACCTGGACCGCTGGCGGGAACGGATCGCATGGGTCCCGCAGCAGCCGTATCTCTTCGCGGGGACGATCGCGGAGAACGTACGCCTGGCCCGGCCGGACGCGGACGACACGGAGGTACGGGACGCGCTGCGGGACGCGGGGGCGGACGCCTTCGTGGCGGCGCTCCCCCAGGGCCTGGAGACGGTGCTCGGCGAGGACGGGGCGGGGCTCTCGGCCGGTCAGCGCCAACGGCTCGCGCTGGCACGGGCGTTTCTCGCCGACCGGCCGCTGCTGCTGCTGGACGAGCCCACGGCGGCGCTCGACGGTGAGACCGAAGCGGGGATCGTGGACGCGGTGCGGCGGCTGGCGGCGGGCCGTACGGTGCTGCTGGTCGTCCACCGGCCGGCGCTGCTCGCGGTGGCGGACCGGGTGATCCCGCTGGCGGAGATGCCTGCTGGGGAAGCCGGCTTCGGCGAGGGGGCGGCAGCGCTTCGGCGCGTGGAGGCGGGCATGGTCACGGGGACCGCCGGGGCCATGGGGTCCGCTGCCGGTGAACGCGCCGCACCTATCACCTCCTTCGACGCGGCCGACGAGTCCGCCACGTCGTCCCGGGATCCGCTCGCGCGGATGCGGGCCGCCGCCGGGACGCTCCGCGGCCGCTTCGCGCTCGCGCTGCTCCTCGGGAGCTGCGCACTCGGTTCCGCCGTCGGGCTCATGGCGGTGTCCGGGTGGCTCATCTCGCGTGCTTCCGAGCAGCCCCCCGTTCTCTACCTGATGGTCGCGGTCACGGCGACCCGCGCCTTCGGAATCGGCCGGGCCGTCTTCCGGTACGCCGAGCGGATCGTGTCGCACGACGCGGTACTCAGAATGCTCGCCGACCTCAGGGTCTCCGTCTACCGGCGGCTGGAGCGCATCGCGCCCGCCGGGCTGCGCACGGCCCGGCGCGGGGATCTGCTGTCCCGGCTCGTCGCCGATGTGGACGAACTCCAGGACTACTGGTTGCGGTGGCTGCTCCCGGTCGGCACCGCCCTGCTCGTCGGTGCGGGCGCCGTCGGGTTCACCGCGTGGCTGCTGCCGGAGGCGGGTGCCGTACTGGCCGTCGGGCTGCTCGTCGCCGGTGTGGGCGTGCCGCTCCTGAGCGGTGCCAGTGCCCGCCGAGCGGAGCGTCGACTGGCCCCGGCACGCGGCCTGCTGGCCACCCGGGTCACCGATCTGCTCAGGGGCACCGCGGAGTTGACCGTCGCGGGCGCGCTCAAGCGCCGTATGCGCCAGGTGCGCGAGGCCGACGGGACGCTGACGGCCATCGCCTCGCGGGGCGCCACCGCCCTCGCGCTCGGCGGCGGGCTCTCCGCCCTGGCCTGCGGGCTGACCGTGGCAGCAGCCTCGGTCGTGGGTGTCCGGGCCGTACACGACGGACGGCTCGCGGGCGTCGAACTGGCCGTGATCGTCCTGACCCCGCTCGCCGCGTTCGAGGCGGTCACCGGCCTGCCCCTCGCCGTGCGCTACCGGCAGCGGTCCAGGCGGGGAGCGGAGCGGGTGTGCGAGGTGCTGGACGCCCCCGTGCCCGTACACGAGCCGGAGCGGCCCGCCCCCGTGCCCGTATCGCCGTTCCCGCTGGAGGTACGGGGGCTGTCAGCGCGGTACGCGGGGCAGCGGCGGGACGCGCTCAGCGGCCTCGACCTGACGCTGACCGCCGGGAAGCGTGTCGCCGTCGTCGGGCCCTCGGGTTCGGGCAAGACCACGCTCGCCCAGGTGCTGCTGCGCTTCCTGGACGCGCGTGAGGGGACGTGCAGCCTCGGCGGTACGGACGCGGCCACGCTCGACGGGGACACCGTCCGGCGCTTCGTCGGGCTGTGCGCCCAGGACGCGCACCTCTTCGACAGTTCCGTACGGGAGAACCTCCGGCTCGCGCGTACGGACGCGACCGAGGACGAACTGCGCGACGCCCTGCGGCGGGCCCGGCTGCTCGACTGGGTCGACGCCCTGCCCGCCGGCCTCGACACGCATGTCGGTGAGTACGGCGCCCAGCTGTCCGGCGGCCAGCGGCAGCGGCTCGCGCTGGCCCGCGCGCTGCTGGCCGACTTCCCCGTGCTGGTCCTGGACGAACCCGCGGAGCATCTGGACCTGGCCACGGCGGACGCGTTGACGGCCGATCTGCTGGCGGCGACCGAGGGGCGGACGACGCTGCTCATCACGCACCGGCTTCAGGGGCTCGACACGGTCGACGAGGTGATCGTGCTCGACGGAGGCCGTTCCGTACAGCGCGGTCCGTACGCCGAACTGGCCGCCGACGAGGGGCCGCTGCGGCGGATGCTGGAGCGCGAGCGTGCCGGTGACCTGCTCGATGCCCAGGACGGAGCCAGGACCGGTACGTAAAGCGGCGCACATACCTGGGCGCGGGGTGGTGCGCGGGCCTCGCCATGGGACGGTACTCGGGGCGATGCCCGGACAGATGCGAAGGCCGGTATTCGGGACGGTGTACAGAAGTCAACTTTCCCTATCAAATAGGACTTACTAGGCTCAGGTCATGGAAGCGCCCGAATCCATGGACCCCCTCGAAGCGGCCGCCCGCGCGGCCGGCAGCCTTGAGGGCCTGTCCGCCGAAACCACCGCGCGCGTGCCACAACTCCTGGAAGCGATGTGTTCCGCCGGCGAGGGCCAGGGGCTGCACGCCACCCTCGACCGGATCTGCGGGACCGCGGCCGAACTCGTCGGCGCCCGGTACGCCGCGATCGGTGTCGTCGACGAGACCGGTGAGGGCCTCTCCGACTTTGTGACGTACGGAGTCGACGAGGACGTGGCCCGGCGGATCGGGCACGGGCCGGATGGGCGCAGCGGGCTCCTCGGTGCTCTGATCCGGCGTCCGGGGCCCATCCGGCTCGCCGATCTGACGGCCGATCCGCGCGCTGCCGGATTCCCTCCGGGCCATCCGCCGATGAAGTCATTCCTCGGTGTCCCCATCCGGGTACGGGACGAGGTCTTCGGCAATCTCTATCTGGCCGAGAAGTCGGGTGGTGCCGAATTCAGCGGCGCCGACCTGCACATGGTGCGCGTGCTCGCCACCGAGGCCGGGATCGCCATCAGCAATGCCCGGCTGTCCGAGGCGGCCCGGCAGCGTGAGCGGTGGATCGACGGCTCGGTGGCCGTCACCACCGCGCTGCTCTCCAGCGGCGATGCCGACGACGCCCTCGCCGTCGTCGCGGAACAGGCCTGCCGGCTTTCGGAGTCCGCCGTGGGCGTGGTGCTGCTGCGCACGGAGGACGGCAGTCTGGAGATCGTGGCCGTCTCCCCCGACCACCCCACCGTCCGGCTCGGCTACCTCTTCCCAAGCCGGAGTCCGGTCACCACGGCCCTGCTGGCCGGCGAATCGCTCTTCGTGGACGACGCGGCCACCGATCCGCGGCTGACGTCGCGGCTGACGGCCGGTTTCGGCCCGATCATGCTGCTGCCGCTGCGTACCGACGGCCGGGTGCTCGGCGCGCTCGTCATGCCCCGCGACCGGGGCGCTCGCCGTTTCGGTGAGACGGAACGGGGCCTGGCCGGCCGGTTCGCCTCGCAGGCGGCGCTGGCGCTGATGATGGCCGAGGCGCAGCGCGACCGGGAGCGGCTGGCCGTCCTGGAGGACCGCGACCGGATCGCGCGCGATCTGCACGACCTTGTCATCCAGCGGCTGTTCGCCACCGGGATGACGCTGGCGAGCGCCCAGCGCGGGCCCGTCGCGCCCGAGGTGCACCAGGGCATCGACAAGGCGGTCGACGAACTGGACGTGACGATTCAGGAGATCCGTACGGCCATCTTCGCGTTGCAGCGTGGACCGGCCGAGGCGCCGTCAGGGGTGCGGACCCGCGTCCTGCGGGAGATCACCATGGCGGCCGTGCCCCTGGGCTTCCGGCCCGCCCACCGCTTCGTCGGCCAGATCGACGGCGTGGTCGGTGAACTCGCCGGGAAGAATCTGATCGCCGCCCTCCGTGAGGCTCTCTCCAACGCGTTCCGGCACGCGCACGCGACCCGCGTCGAGGTCGTCGTCGACGCCACCGTACGGCTGCCCGACGGCCGGGGCGCGGTCCGGCTGACGGTCACGGACGACGGGGTGGGCATCCCGGCGGGTGGGCGGCGCAGCGGACTGCGCAATCTGCGGCGGCGGGCCGAGTCGCTGGGCGGTACGAGCACATGCGAACGGGGGCTCGGGGAGGCCGGTACGACGGTGACCTGGGAGGCGCCGCTGTGATCAGGAGGGGCGGAAGGACACGGGTGGCGGGCGCCGGTCGTACTACACCCTCGCCAGGATCTGCTCGATCACGACCGCGACGCCGTCCTCGTTGTTGGCGGCCGTCCGTCCGGAGGCGGTCGCCAGCACGTCCGGGTGCGCGTTTCCCATCGCGTACGACATCCCGGCCCAGGTCAGCATCTCCAGGTCGTTCGGCATGTCGCCGAAGGCGACGACCTCGTCGGAGGAGATGCCGCGCTCGGCGCAGCAGAGCGCGAGCGTGCTCGCCTTGCTCACGCCCAGGTCGCTTATCTCCAGCAGGGCCGTGGGGCTGGAGCGGGTGATGGAGACGCGGTCGCCCGCCGCCGTACGGGCCAGTGCGAGGAAGGCGTCGGGGGTCAGGTCGGGGTGGTGCGCGAGCAGCTTGACCATGGGGGCGGCGGCGTTCGGGTCCGTCTCGTGGAGGAGCTTCTCCGCGGTGGCGACGGTGGCGCCCGGGTCCTGGTGGAAGGGCGGATACGCCGGTTCGTAGTGGATACCGGTGGTCAGCTCGATCGCGAAGGTCGTCCCCGGGGCGGCGTCGCGCAGGCTCCGTACGACATCCAGGGCGGTCTCGCGGTGCAGGGGGCGGACCTTCAGCAGCTCCCCGCCGGCGCGCAGATCGACGACCGCGGCGCCGTTGGCGCAGATCGCCAGTCCGTGGCCGTGCACATGGTCGCTGACGACATCCATCCAGCGGGCCGGGCGGCCGGTGACGAAGAAGACCTCGATGCCCGCCTTCTCGGCTGCGGCGAGCGCGGCGATCGTACGTTCCGAGACGGACTTGTCGTCGTGCAGCAGGGTGCCGTCCAGGTCGGTGGCGATCAGCCGGGGCCGGGCGGGGAGAGGGGAGTCGGTAGGCGAGGTCACGGGGTCATTCTCGCGTACCGGCGTGCACGGTCGGGCGGAGGGGCGCACATCTGAGAGGGCGTGGGACGGCGCTGTCACGGGCGCCGGGCTCCGTACGGTCCTCCGGGACCGTACTCGGCCCGCACGGTCTTCCGGGACGGTCCTCCGGGACGGTTCTCTGCGCGGGTGGGGCTCAAGAGGGACGCCTCCGACGCGACGAACCCGCATAGGGTCGCAACATGCGTCTGAGTACTGTGATCCTTCCTGTCCGCCGCTGGCACGACGGTGGCCGCGACGAGTGGCAGCGCGCCGAGCGGCTCGGTTTCGACACCGCCTACACGTACGACCATCTCTCCTGGCGGACCTTCCGCGACGGCCCGTGGTTCGGTGCGGTCCCCACGCTGACGGCCGCTGCCGCCGCCACCTCGCGCATCCGCCTCGGGACGCTGGTGACCTCGCCGAACTTCAGGCATCCGGTGACGCTCGCCAAGGAGCTGATCTCGCTGGACGATGTCTCCGGCGGGCGCGTCACACTGGGCATCGGCGCGGGCGGTACGGGCTTCGACGCCACGGCGCTGGGTCAGGAGGCGTGGACGCCGAGGGAGCGGGCCGACCGGTTCGCGGAGTTCGTAGAGCTGCTCGACCGGCTGCTGACCGAGGATTCGGTGACGTACGACGGGACCTTCTACTCGGCCGTCGAGGCTCGTGACATCCCGGGATGCGTGCAGCGGCCCCGGCTGCCCTTCGCGGTCGCGGCCACCGGTCCGCGCGGGCTGAAGCTGGCCGCCGGTCATGGCCGGGCCTGGGTGACGACGGGCGATCCGAAGCTGTTCGAGTCGGGTACGCCGGAGCAGTCCCGCGCGGCCATCCGCGGGCAGATCGAGCGGCTCGGCAAGGCCTGTGCGGAGATCGGGAGGGACGTGTCGGGGATCGAGAAGATCCTGCTCACCGGCTTCACCCCGGAACGGAGCGGACCGATGGAGTCCCTCGACGCGTTCGTGGACTTCGCGGGCAGGCACTTCGAGCTGGGGATCACCGAGATCGCGGTGCACGCGCCGATCCCTGATTCGGATTTCGCCGCCGATCAGCGGGTCTTCGAGAGGATCGCCACGGAGGCACTGGCACAGCTCCGGACATAGTCCGTCGTACGCGGCCGTGGTACGTCGCCGTGGTGCGCGACCGTCGTACGCGGTGTCCTGGGCGGCGGGGCGGGGCCCGTCAGCCGGGGAATCGCAGGTACCGCGGCGGCACGGATTCGGTGAGCCAGACTCCGTTGGCGCTCATGTGGAACACCAGGCCGCGGCGGTGCATCGCTCCCGCGTCCACCGGCAGCACGACGGGCCGGCCGCGGCGGGCGCCGACCCGGGTCGCGGTGTCGCGGTCGGGCGAGAGATGTACGTGGTGGCGGGCCATGGGGCGCAGCCCTTCGGCCCGTATCGCGTTCAGGTTGCGGGCGACGGTGCCGTGGTAGAGGTACGCCGGCGGCTCGGCCGGTGCCAGTTCCAGGTCGACCGCGACGGTGTGCCCCTGGTTGGCGCGGATCCGGTCGCCGTCGATCATGAAGCGCTGTTTGTCATTGACGGCGACCGCGTGGTCGAGTTCGGCGCGGCACATCCGGAAGCCGTGTTCGGCGGCCGCGCGGATCAGTTCGTCGACCGCCACCCAGCCGTTCGCGTCGAGAGCGATACCGATCCGCTCGGGCTGATGGCGCAGATGCTTTGAAAGGTACTTGGACACCTTCACGGTGCGTCGTTCGTCGGATATTCCGGTCATACGGACAGAGTGCCGGGTGGTGTCGGCGCTCGGCCAACCATTTTTGAAATGGTCGTGGTCCATAGGTTTGATCCACAACCAACTCCGCTTATCCACAGGCGATTTGGCGATTCTGTGGACAACGGACCTGGTCTTTTAGCCTATTTAGTCAATATCGCTGCTTTGTCTGTGTGTTGTGGTGAGTCCGTCCAAGGTCCTTGCCTGAAGCTCTCGTTCTGTTGCGGCGGTGACGAAGGCCGCGATGTTCTCCTGGCCAACCAGCCTCTGTACGGACCGAATCGTGTCGGCGGGCAGCGCCACCGTGACGGCCTCGGCGTCCGGGAGAGGGGCGGTGTGCTCGATCTGTGCGCGAAGCTCCATGTCGGTGCGGGGCCCGTGCACCTCGACCAGACCGAGCACCCCGCCCAGACCGCGCCCTGTGTTCCAGGCCTCCAGCAGGTCCTTGACGGAGGCCAGGGAGTAGCCTCGGCCCAGCAGACCGGCGATCTGCCGCAGCCGGGCGAGATGGACGTCGCCGTACACATTGGCCCGCCCGCGCCGCTCCGGGCGGGGCAGCAGGCCGCGGTCCTGGTAGGCGCGGATCGTACGGACCGTGGCGCCGCTCGCCTGCGCCAGTCCCTCGATCCGGTACTCGGTGCCGGACGAGGACGCTGCCCCGATCCCGTCCGACGGCGCCGATCGCCGGGTCCGCCCGGTCTGCCCGGTCTCCGGTCCCGGCACGTTCACCGCCCGTGTCCCCGAGCCGCGCGGCCCGCCGCGCCCGAGGCCTCTCCGGCCGCCGCACGGGCCGCCGGGGAGTGCGCCAGATACTCGACGGCCCGGCGCAGCGAGCCCTCCCGCGAAGGGTGGTACGACCGCCGGAAGTAGCGGGGTATCGCCGCGCCCAGGTCGCGCCAGGCCGGCAACAGGCCTTTGCCGACAGCCTTGTTGTGCTCACGCAGGGAGTAGCGCGTCCGGCCGGCGAGCCGGGGGTCGTGCCGGATCAGGTGGGCGGCGCCCCGGCCCCACATCCACAGCAGCACGGGCACGGTGACGCACATGGTCCCGACCCGGCGGGCGTATCGCAGGGGATCCGGGCCGCCGCAGTGCTCGTACAGGTCGAACGCCACGGCCCGGTGCTCCACCTCTTCCGCACCGTGCCAGCGCAGCAGGTCGAGCATGACCTCGTCCGATCCCGCCCCGTCCAGCGCCTCCGCGCGCAGCACCCAGTCGCCGAGGACGGCCGTGAACTGCTCGATCGCGGCGACGAACGCCAGCCGGTACAGCAGCCACCTCCCGGCCGGCAGCGGGATCCACCACGGCGGCTTCTCGCCGAGCAGCCGCTCGAAGAGGAAGTCCACGTGCCGTGTGTACGGCTCGGTGTCCAGCTTCTGCTTCGCCAGGTGGTCCAGTACGGAGGAGTGCTGCACGCTGTGCGTGGCCTCCTGCCCCATGAACCCCTTGACGTCCCTGAGCAGTTCGGGGTCCGTGACCAGCGGCAGGCTCTCCTTGAAGACCTTCACGAACCACCGCTCGCCCGCGGGCAGCAGCAGGTGCAGCACATTGATGACATGGGTGGCGGTGGGCTCGTCCGGTATCCAGTGCAGGGGCGTCTCGCGCCAGTCGAACGAGACCCGGCGCGGCACGATGGCGTACTGCCCCGCCCGCCGATCCCTGTCCCCGGCGCTCACAGCGGAGGCTCCACCCGGGCGATCGCGCGCAGCACCCTGGGCGCGATCCTGGACAGCAGCCGCGCACCGCGGGCCTCCGGGGTGACGGGCACGACGGCCTGGTCGCACACGACAGCGCGCAGTACGGCGTCGGCGACCTTCTCCGGCGGATAGTTGCGCAGCGCGTACAGCCGCGATGTCTTCTTCCTGCGCTTCTCCTCGTCCTCCGCGGAGGCGCCGGCGAAGCGGGACGTGGAGGTGATGCCGGTGTTGACGATGCCGGGGCAGATCGCGGACACGCCGATGCCCTGGCCGGCCAACTCGGCCCGCAGGCACTCGCTGAGCATCAGCACCGCCGCCTTGGACGTGCTGTACGCGGGCAGCAGCCTCGACGGCTGAAAGGCCGCGGCGGAGGCGGTGTTGACGATATGGCCGCCTTGGCCACGCTCCGCCATCTGTTTGCCGAAGAGCCGGCAGCCGTGGATGACGCCCCACAGATTGACGTCCAGGACCTGCTTCCAGTCGTCGGTGGTGGTGTCGAGGAACGCTCCCGACAGCCCGATGCCCGCGTTGTTGACCAGGACATCGACGGTGCCGTACTCCGACGCGACCTTTTCGGCGAGGTTCTCCATCGCCTGTCCGTCCCCGACGTCGGTCTGTTCGCTCCAGGCCTCCGGGGCGCCGATCAGCCGGGCCAGTTCCGCGGTCCGGGCAGCCCCCTCCGCGTCCCGGTCGACCGCCACGATCCGGGCGCCCGCCTCGGCGAACGCGAAGGCGGTGGCACGGCCGATGCCGGAGGCCGCGCCGGTGACCAGGACGAGCTGCCCGCCGAACCGCTCGGCGTACGGGCCGCTCGGTCCCGTGACCCCGACCGGGTCTCCGCCCTCCTCGTGGGCGGTGACGAAATCGCCGATCCACGAGGCCAGTTGGTCGGGGCGAGTCCGCGGGATCCAGTGCTTGGCGGGCAGCGAGCGACGTACCAGCCCCGGTGCCCACTCCTCCAGACCGTCGTAGAGCCGTTCCGACAGGAAGGCGTCCTCGGTCGGCGTGATCAGCTGGACGGGCGCGTGCGCGTAGGCGTCGGTACGCGGCCTGCGCAGCCGGGGACGGATGTTGTCCCGGTAGAGCCAGGCGCCGTGCGCCGCGTCCCGCGGCAGGGACGAGGTCGGATACGCCCCGCCGGGGATCTTCTCCATCCGCCGGAGGATCTTCGGCCACTGCTTGCCGAGGGGGCCGCGCCAGGCCAGCTCGGGCAGGACGGGTGTATGCAGCAGGTAGATGTACCAGGACTTGGCGCTCTGCCCGAGGAGTTGGCCCGTCCGGCGCGGAGTGGGACGCCGCGCACGACGCTTGATCCAGAGCCCCAGGTGGTCGAGGGACGGTCCCGACATCGAGGTGAACGAGGCGATCCGGCCCTCCGTCCGCGCGACCGTGACGAATTCCCAGGACTGGACGGAACCCCAGTCGTGGCCGACCAGATGGACCGGCCGGTCCGGGCTCACCGCGTCGGCGACCGCCAGGAAGTCGTCCGTGAGCTTCTCCAGCGTGAAGCCGCCGCGCAGCGGCTCCGGCGCCGTCGACCTGCCATGTCCCCGTACGTCGTACAGCACCACGTGGAAGCGCTCGGCGAGCCGTCCCGCGACCTCCGACCAGACCTCCTTGCTGTCCGGATAGCCGTGCACGAACAGCACGGTCGGCCGCGCCGGATCGCCCAGCTCGGCGACGCACAGCTCGATTCCGCCCGTCCGCACCCAGCGCTCCCGCGCCCCTGTCGGCCCGAGGCCCGTACCGCCGCTCCCACGGCCACCCGTGCGCCCGCCCGTCTGCCCACCGGCGCCTTCGCCCGCACATCCACTCGTACTCATACGGCGGCCTCCGCCCAGCGCCGCACATGCGGCAGATCGTCATCCAGCCAGAACGCGCCCTGTTCCGGGTCCCGGGAGTCCGTGACCACGAGAATCTCCTCGAACTTCGCGCCCGTACCCCGGAATCCGAGATGCGGCTCGACCGCCCACAGCCCCGGCGCGGGCGGGTGGTCGGAGAATCTGTACGGGCTCCACAGTGGCGACCAGCCGTCACGGTGACCACGCAGCGCGTCACTCGCCAGCCCCTTGAGCGACTGTGCGCCGAAGCCGAACACATGTGGTGACCAGCGGCGCTCCTTCACGCGGTCGACCTTGTGGGCGATGACGCCGAACGGATAGGCCCGATGCCGGTTGGCGTACCCCTGCCGGACCATCAGCCGGTCCACGTCCTCGTAGATCTCCCGGAGCGAGCGCCGCTCGCGCACCTCGCGCAGGATCAGCTCGCGGTGCGCCTCCAGGTCGGCGAGAAGCCTGCCGTGCAAGGGCGGGGGATGCGGGCCGAGACAGCCCGAATATCCGACATCGGCCGTAAAGCCGCGGTACACCGGCGCCAGGTCGAGGATGAACGGCATTCCCGCTTCCAGCCTGCGATCGGTGGGGAAGAACTGGAGCGGTATCCGGAAGCCGGTGAAGGCCGTACGGTCCCCGAACCACGCGAAGGGCAGATGGAACCAGTCACGCACGCCCCGGGCGCGCAGCCACTCGCGCTGCATCCGCGCCGCTTCGCGCTCGGTCACTCCCGGCCTCAGCCGCGCGGCGACCGCCTCCGCGCACGCGTACGCCAAGCGCTGCACCTCTCTGAACCCGCGCAACTCCGCGGTCGGTCCGTCCGTCACCGTCGCGCGTCCCACCGTCGCCGCGCGTCCCACCACTGGATCGCGTCCTGCCACTGCCTCAACTCCCGTCACCGCCTTGCCCTCCACCGGTCACTCCCGCGCCCATCCCGGACACGCTCTGTGTTCGTAATGTGACACTGATGAATGTGACAATGCCTGACGGCTGCGTCAAGGGCCGGGTGTTACCTGTGGATAACCGGGTGGCGACGCGGCCCCTTACGGGCCCGTACGCCTGAAGGCTGACATGGATACAGCCGTCTGGTCTGACGTTCCCCATGGCGTACGCGCCTACCTTCGTACCGTGACTGTCATCGCGACCGAAAGCCTGAGCAAGCGGTTCCCCCGGGTGACCGCGCTTGACCGGCTCTCCCTGGACATCGGACCCGGTGTGACCGGCCTGGTGGGCGCCAACGGAGCCGGCAAGTCCACCATGATCAAGATCCTGCTGGGGTTGTCCCCCGCCACGGAGGGCCGGGCCTCGGTGCTCGGGCTCGATGTCGCCACCAGCGGCGGCGCCATCCGTGAGCGCGTCGGATACATGCCCGAGCACGACTGTCTGCCACCGGACGTCTCGGCCACCGAGTTCGTCGTACATATGGCGCGCATGTCCGGGCTCCCCCCGACCGCGGCCCGCGAGCGAACCGCCGACACCCTGCGCCATGTCGGCCTCTACGAGGAGCGATATCGCCCCATCGGCGGCTACTCGACCGGGATGAAGCAGCGCGTCAAGCTCGCGCAGGCGCTGGTCCACGACCCTCAGCTGGTGCTCCTCGACGAGCCGACCAATGGCCTGGACCCGGTCGGCCGCGACGAGATGCTCGGCCTGATCCGTCGCGTCCACACCGACTTCGGCATCTCCGTCCTGGTCACGTCGCACCTCCTGGGCGAACTCGAACGCACCTGTGACCACGTCGTCGTCATCGACGGCGGAAAGCTGCTGCGCTCCAGCTCCACCAGTGACTTCACCCGGATCACCACGACGCTCGCGGTCGAGGTCACCGACACGGACACGCACCCCGACGGCACGCGCGTCCTGCGCGAATCCCTCGCCGCGGCCGGGATCACGCTCCACCCCGGCATGGAGGAGGGGCTGCCCGGAGCGGGGCACATCCTGCTGGTCGAGGCCACGGGCGAGGAGACGTACGACATCGTCCGCGACACCGTGGCCGAACTCGGCCTGGGGCTCGTACGGATGGAACAGCGGCGCCACCACATAGCGGAGGTCTTCAGCTCGCAGCAGACCGCCGAGGCGGCCCACGGAGCCCACGCACCGCGCGAGAGCCACGCCGCCGGTCCGGCGGGCACGGACTCGGCGGCCACGCACGCGGCAGCCCCGGACTCGGCGCCGTACGCAACGCAGAAGGGAGGCGCCCGCGATGAACACTGAAGCTGAGCTCGGAGCCGGAACCACGGGCGGAGCCGGAAACCCCGCAGCCGCCGGAAACGGTACAGCCGCCGGAAACGGTGCAGGCGCCGGAAGTGGTACGGGCGCCGGAAACGGTACGGGCGCCGGGAGCGACACCACCCGGATCCACAACATCGGTTACCGCAACTACGACGGCCTGCGGCTCGGCCGGGCCTACGCCCGCCGGTCCCTCTACTCGCAGTCGCTGCGCGGCGCGTACGGACTCGGCCGCTCGGCCAAGTCCAAGGTCCTGCCGATGATCCTCTTCGCGGTGATGTGCCTGCCCGCCGCGATTGTCGTCGCGGTCGCCGTCGCCACCGACCTCAAGAGCCTGCCCCTCGAATACACGCGCTACGCGATCTTCACGCAGGCCGTCGTCGGTCTCTATCTCGCCGCGCAGGCCCCGCAGTCGGTCTCGCGCGATCTACGCTTCAAGACCGTGCCGCTCTACTTCTCGCGCCCGATCGAGTGCGTCGACTACGTGCTCGCGAAGTACGGCGCGATGGCGTCCGCCCTGTTCGTGCTGACCGGGGTGCCGCTCGTCATCCTCTACGTCGGCGCCCTGCTCGCCAAGATGGACTTCGTCGACCAGACCAAGGGATTCGCACAGGGGATGGTGTCGGTGGCGCTGCTCTCTCTTCTCTTCGGCGGGCTCGGCCTCGTGATGGCGGCCCTGACCCCGCGCCGCGGCTTCGGCGTCGCGGCCGTGATCGCCACGCTGACCATCTCGTACGGCGCGGTCTCCACCCTCCAGGGGATCGCCTGGGCTTCCGACAGGATCGGTGCCGTCCAGTGGATCGGTCTCTTCTCGCCGGTCACGCTCATCGACGGCGTACAGACCGCCTTCCTGGGCGCCTCCTCGTCCTTCCCGGGCGAGGCCGGGCCCTCGGCCGGCGTGGGCGTCGTCTATCTGCTGGTCGTTCTCGCGCTCGTCCTCGGCTCGTACGCCGTTCTCATGCGCCGTTACCGGAAGGTCGGGCTGTGACCATCATCAATATCGACCACACCTCGCGCTGGTTCGGCAATGTGGTCGCCGTCAACGACGTCACGATGACGATCGGCCCCGGCGTCACCGGCCTGCTCGGTCCCAACGGCGCGGGCAAGTCCACTCTCATCAACATGATGGCCGGCTTCCTCGCCCCCTCCACGGGCACCGTCACCCTCGACGGGCAGCGGATCTGGCGCAACGAGTCCGTCTACCGGCAGATCGGCATCGTGCCGGAACGGGAGGCGATGTACGACTTTCTCACCGGTCTCGACTTCGTCGTGGCCAACGCCGAACTGCACGGACTCGGCGCCAAGGCGGCTCACGAGGCCCTGGCCACGGTCGAGATGGAGTACGCGCAGGACCGCAAGATCGCGACGTACAGCAAGGGCATGCGCCAGCGCGTGAAGATGGCGTCCGCGCTGGTCCACGAACCGTCCGTGCTGCTCCTGGACGAGCCCTTCAACGGTATGGACCCGCGTCAGCGGATGCAGTTGATGGAACTGCTGCGGCGTATGGGCGCCACGGGCCGCACCGTCCTGTTCTCCTCGCATATCTTGGAGGAGGTCGAGCAACTCGCCTCGCACATCGAGGTGATCGTGGCCGGCCGCCATGCCGCCTCCGGTGACTTCCGCAAGATCCGCCGTCTGATGACCGACCGTCCGCACCGCTATCTCGTCCGGTCCAGCGACGACCGCGCGCTCGCCGCCGCGCTGATCGCCGACCCGTCGACGGCCGGTATCGAAGTGGATCTCGCCGAGGGCGCGTTGCGCATCCAGGCGGTCGACTTCGGCCGCTTCACCGAACTGCTGCCGCGGGTCGCCCGTGAGCACTCCATCCGGCTGCTCACGGTCTCGCCCTCGGACGAGTCCCTCGAGTCGGTTTTCTCCTATCTCGTAGCGGCCTGAGCGGCCTGAAAGGAGCTGTGACGTCATGTACAACCCCACAGTCGCCCGGCTCACCTACCGGGCCCTGCTCGGCCGGCGCCGGGCCGCGATCCTCTTCGTACTGCCCGCTCTGCTGATCCTCATCTCGGCCGCCGTCCGCATCCTCAACGGGGCGGACGACCAGGTCGCGGCGGATGTGCTGGGGGGCTTCGCCCTTGCCACGATGGTGCCGCTGATCGGCGTCATCGCGGGTACGGGCGCGATCGGGCCCGAGATCGACGACGGCTCGATCGTCTATCTGCTGTCCAAGCCGGTGAAGCGGCCGACCATCGTCTTCACCAAACTGATCGTGGCGATCGCCGTGACCATGGCGTTCTCCGCGATTCCGACCTTCGTCGCCGGATACATACTCAACGGCAACGGCCAGCAGATCGCGATCGCCTACACCGTCGCGGCGCTCGTCGCCTCGATCGCGTACAGCGCGCTCTTCCTGCTGCTCGGCACGGTCAGCCGTCACGCGGTGGTCATCGGGCTCGTCTACGCGCTGGTCTGGGAGACGCTCTTCGGCAGCCTGGTATCGGGCGCTCGGACGCTCAGCGTCCAGCAGTGGGCGCTGGCGCTCGCGGAGAGGATCGGCGACGGGAGCACGATCACCTCCGATGTGGGACTGCCCCTGGCGGTGTGCCTGCTGGTGGGTGTCTCGGCGGTCGCGACCTGGTACGCGGGCCAGAAGCTCAAGACGCTGACGCTCGCGGGCGAGGAGTGAGCGGTCAGCCTGCGCATGGGCCGTTACGGCGTCAACCCCTGCCCGGTGGGCGGGGGTTGACGCGTAACTGTACGTTTATCGGCTCGTTGTTCAGGGCGCGTGGAGGCAACTGGAATTCGTGACGTCGAGCGTTCGTGAAACTGGGGATTGCCGGTGCCGGCTCGAATAGCCGCACCGGTCATTGAGTGAGTAGCCACCGTGAGCCGACCTCCACCCCTGAAGCCCGGGGAGAGGGCCGACCATCATCGGTTCACAAGTGGAAGGAACAGCCATGCCACCAGAAGGTGCTCTGCTCGAATCGCGCACCCTGCGTGTCGAACATCTCGGGCGCATCGACGCCCTCGACAAGATCAAGGCTCTGGTCATGCTCCCGGACGGCATCCATGTCCGGACAGAGGACGTGTCCCGGTACTTCGAAGTATCCACAGGCGTCATCAGGCAGTTGACCGTACGGCATCGAGCTGAGCTCGCAGAGAACGGGATGCGCGTGCTACGGGGCTCTGACCTGCGGCGCTTTCATAGTGACATGGTGTCACTATGTTCTGCCGACGGGAGGGAAAGTTATCCACAGGCAGTCACTCAGCTCACGCTCTACACCCGACGAGCAGTGCTCAACATCGCGATGCTTCTTCGGGACAGCGACATCGCGCGCTGTGTCCGTACGTACCTCCTCGACGCCGAGGACGAACTCCGCAAGGGGTACGCGGACCTCGACCGGCGCGTGACCAATGTCGAGTCCTGCCTGGGTGCGGTCGGGGCCGCGCTTCAGGAACTGGGGCCGGTCCTGCACCGGATGTCGTGCCGGCTCGACAGCCTGGACCGGCGGCTCGACGCCACCAACAAGGTGGTCGCTGCCATGGGCAACCGGCTCTGCGAGATGTCGGCCGACATCAACCGTCTGGACGCCAGGGTGGACGATGTCGTGCATCAGCTGAGGGACCTGCGCCGCGGTCGTAAGCGCCGCTGAGCTGCTTCCGTTCCCGTTCCCGTACCCGTTTCCCTTTCCCGCTCCTGCGGGCAGGGACGGGGACGGGTCGGATATAAGCCGGTGCGGTCCGTGCCGCGAATAATCGGTGGCACCGAACTGCTGTCCCGGGCAGAGTAGTTGTGTCAGGGGGCACACCACGGGACCGGGAGCGGAGCGCGGCGATGACCGGGATTCCGAGTCCGTCGAGTTCCCAGCAGGGCAGCACCGAGCAGGCTCCGGAGTAGCCACCAACTACTCCGCGCGGCCTCCGGGGCACCGCCCGGGGGCGGCCGCTTCGAGCGCGCGTCAGCGCGGGCCGCCCCTCCCGCCCTCCCTGTTTGAAGGACGCTCAATACCAGTACGAGTCCCGGACGCAGGACCAGTTACCAGGCCCCACACGGCTAGCTAGCCGAGGAGCAGCTTCTCCAGCACCACCGCGATGCCGTCGTCCTCGTTCGACGTGGTGATCTCGTCCGCCACGGCCTTCAGTTCCTCGTGCGCGTTCGCCATCGCCACACCGTGCCGTACCCAGCCGAACATCGGGATGTCGTTCGGCATATCGCCGAACGCGATCGTGTCCGCCGCCTTGACGCCGAGTCGCCGCGCGGCCAGCGAGAGCCCGGTGGCCTTGCTCAGGCCCAGCGGAAGGATCTCCACGACCCCGGCTCCGGCCATCACCACATCCACCAGGCTGCCGACTGTCGCCCGTGCCACCCGCGCCAACGCGTCGTCGTCCAGCTCGGGGTGCTGGATGTACACCTTGTTGAGCGGGGCCGACCACAACTCCGTCGGATCCTTGACCGCCACCGTCGGGAGCGGACCCTCCAGCAGCCGGTAGCCGGGGCCGACCATCACCTGGCCGTCGAGGCCGTCCCGGCTCGCGGCCATCGCCAGCGGCCCGGCCTCCGCCTCGATCTTGGCGAGCGCCAGTCCGGCCAGCTGCCGGTCCAGCGTCACCGACGTCAGCAGCTTGTGCTCGCCGGCGTGATAGACCTGCGCGCCCTGGCCGCACACCGCGAGACCCTCGTACCCCAGGTCGTCCAGTATGTGCCGGGTCCAGGGCACGGCACGTCCGGTGACGATGATATGAGCGGCGCCCGCCGCGGTGACCGCGGCGAGAGCCTCACGCGTGCGCGTGGAGACCGTGTGGTCGTCACGGAGCAGCGTGCCGTCGAGGTCGGTCGCGACGAGCTTGTACGGGAACGAGCCCGCGGAGGACGGCTCGGCCGAGCCAGCGGGCGCGGGCGCCGACGGTGTCGCGGTTGACGACGCGGAAGCGGGACCCGTACTCACTTGGCGATCGGCTCCAGCACCTCACGGCCGCCGAGATACGGGCGGAGCATCTCGGGGACCCGCACCGAACCGTCGGCCTGCTGGTGGTTCTCCAGGATCGCCACGATCGTGCGCGGTACGGCGCAGAGCGTGCCGTTCAGCGTCGCGAGGGGCTTGACCTGCTTGCCGTCCCGCATACGAGTGGAGAGCCGACGGGCCTGGAAGCCGTCGCAGTTGGACGCGGAGGTCAGCTCGCGGTACTTGCCCTGCGTGGGGATCCACGCCTCACAGTCGAACTTCCGCGAGGCCGAGGCGCCCAGGTCGCCCGTGGCCACGTCGATCACCTGGAAGGGCAGCCCGAGGCCGGTCAGCCACTGCTTCTCCCAGTCCAGCAGCCGCTGGTGCTCGGACTGGGCCTCCGCCGGGTCGACGTACGAGAACATCTCGACCTTGTCGAACTGGTGGACCCGGAAGATGCCCCGGGTGTCCTTGCCGTACGTACCGGCCTCGCGGCGGAAGCACGGCGAGAAGCCCGCGTACCGCAGGGGCAGCTTGTCGGCGTCGATGATCTCGTCCATGTGGTACGCGGCGAGGGGTACCTCTGACGTGCCGACCAGGTAGTAGTCGTCCTTCTCCAGGTGGTACACGTTCTCCGCGGCCTGGCCGAGGAAGCCCGTGCCTTCCATGGCGCGCGGGCGGACCAGCGCCGGCGTCAGCATGGGGATGAAGCCGGCCTCGGTCGCCTGCGCGATCGCCGCGTTGACGAGAGCGAGCTCCAGCAGGGCGCCGACGCCCGTCAGGTAGTAGAAGCGCGAGCCGGACACCTTGGCGCCGCGCTCGACGTCGATGGCGCCCAGGGACTCGCCGAGCTCCAGGTGGTCCTTGGGCTCGAAGCCCTCCGCCGCGAAGTCGCGGATCACGCCATGCGTCTCCAGGACGACGAAGTCCTCCTCGCCGCCGACCGGGACGTCAGGGTGGACGACATTGCCGAGCTGGAGGAGGAGCTGCCTGGCCTCCTCGTCGGCCTCGTGCTGCTCGGCGTCCGCCGCCTTGACGTCGGCCTTCAGCTGCTCCGCCTTCTTGAGCAGCTCGGCCTTCTCCTCGGGGGAAGCCTTGGGGATCAGCTTGCCGAGCGATTTCTGTTCGGAACGCAGCTCGTCGAAGCGGACTCCGGACGCCCTGCGCCGCTCGTCGGCGGAGAGCAGGGCGTCGACGAGGGCGACGTCCTCTCCACGGGCGCGCTGGGAGGCGCGAACACGGTCGGGGTCCTCACGGAGCTGGCGAAGGTCAATCACCCCACCAGGCTACCGGTGCGCGCTGACAGCGCCCCACTCGATATCAACAAGCGTGTCTCTTTGTCTGAATTGCCTTGATTGGGAAACTTGTCGTGAAATCCCTCGTCGGTCGTTCGCTGTTCGTCAATAAAGGGGATTCCATTCCCCGGAACGAGTCATTCTGCTGCTACCGCGTTGACCCACTTCCCTTGTGTGGAACGGGACTTGGGCCGGGTCGGGCGCGCGCCTTGTCCACAGGAATGCACAGGGGCACTCAAGTTATCCACAGGCTGTGTGGGAAATCTGTGGATCGCCGGATTGATCGATCCGAGGTGGTGTGCGAGCGGGAAGGCGCCCCTCTCAAACCCACTCCAGTTACTCATTTGGGTGGGAATTACTCCCTCCAACGAGTTGATCACTGGAATTGAGCTGACACGGGGCGGCCTAGCGCCCTGTGGATGGAAGTGGGGCACCTGGGGGGATTTGTCGACTGTGTCGGATTGCGTTGTCGACTTGTCCCCAGGTCGAGAAGGGCTCCTGTGGATAACTCTGCCCTACATCCACAGGCATCGGACGGCAGGCCTCGAACATGCCCGAGGCGTGAGGCGTCGTGGGCGTGAGGCGTCGTGCGGGACCCGGTGGCGAAGCGCCGGGCGTCAGACGCGGCCGTCCTGGCTGCGCCCGAGCCAGTCCGCCGCCTCGATGAACGCCGTGTCCGACGTACCGGGCCGCAGCGTCCCCACATCCGCCGCCGAGACCCCCGCCCGCGGATACGAGCCGAGGAATCGCACCTTGGGGCAGATCCGCTTCAGTCCCATCAGCGCCTCGCCCACCCGCCGGTCCGCGATGTGACCCTCGGCGTCCACGGCGAAGCAGTAATTACCGATGCCCGCTCCGGTCGGCCGCGACTGGATCAGCATCAGGTTGACCCCGCGCACGGCGAACTCCTGGAGCAGTTCGAGCAGCGCGCCCGGGTGGTCGTCGCCCAGCCAGATGACCACCGACGTCTTGTCCGCGCCCGTCGGCGCCGCCGGGCGCGCGGGGCGCCCCACCAGCACGAAGCGCGTCTCCGCGTTCTCGGCGTCGTGGATCTCGCTGACCAGGGGCTCGAGACCGTACGTGGCCGCCGCGAACTCGCCCGCGAAGGCCGCGTCGAAGCGGCCCTCCTGCACCAGCCGCGCCCCGTCCGCGTTCGACGCGGCGGACTCCCACAGCGCGTGCGGCAGATGGGTCCGCAGCCAGTTGCGTACCTGCGGCTGGGCGACCGGGTGACCGGTCACCGTCTTCACGTCGGAGAGCTTCGTCCCGGGCCGTACGAGCAGGGCGAAGGTGATCGGCAGCAGCACCTCGCGGTAGATCGTCAGCGGCTCACCGGAGGCGAGTTCGTCGAGCGTCGAGGTGACCCCGCCCTCCACCGAGTTCTCGATCGGTACGAGCGCGGCCGCGGCCTCCCCGTTCCGTACGGCGTCGAGAGCCGCCGGTACGGACACCATCGGAACGAGTTCCCGGGTGGCGGCCTCCGGGAGCGTACGGAGGGCGGCTTCCGTGAAGGTGCCCTCAGGACCGAGATACGTGTAGCGCATGGCCGACATACGGTCACCTTAATGGGCCGACCGAGTTCATGATTCCGGGCTCCGGAACCCCCAGGTCGTAGGGCTGCCGCAGACGGATGCCCGACGCGCGGCCACGGCTGTCGCAGCGGGACGCGGGACGCGCGCGGCTCAGGATTCCAGCAGCCGCTGGCCCACGTACTCCCCTTCCCGCGCGCCACCCGGCACCGCGAACAGCCCGCTCGCCTCGTGCCGGATGAACACCGACAGCGCGTCCCCCCGGTCGAGCTTGCGCTGCACCGGTACGAATCCCTTGAGCGGATCGGCCTGCCAGCAGATGAAGAGCAGCCCCGCGTCCGGCGTCCCGTCCGCCGCGATCCCGTCGTGGAAGGAGAAAGGGCGGCGCAGCATGGCGGCGCCGCCGTTCTGCTCCGGTGCCGAGATCCGGGCGTGCGCGTTGGCGGGGATGACCGGCTTGCCGTCGGGGTCCGTACGGTCGAGATCCAGATCGGTCATCTCCGTGCCCCCCGTAAGGGGGGCGCCGTCCGACTTGCGCCGTCCGATGACCTTCTCCTGCTTGCCGACGCTGAGTGCCTCCCAGTCGTCCAGGAGCATGCGGATACGTCGTACGACGGCGTAGGAGCCGCCCGCCATCCAGGCCGGGGTGCCGGCCGCCGGGGTCGCCGGTACGAAGATCCGCCGGTCGAAGTCGGGCTCGGCCGGTTTTGGGTTGCCGGAGCCGTCGATCTGGCCCATCAGATTGCGGCTGGTCATGGGGTGCGCGGTGGCGCCCGGTGACCGGTTGAAGCCGTTCATCTGCCAGCGCACCCTCGCTGCCGCTCCCGCGTCCTTCTGGAGCGTACGCAGGGCGTGGAAGGCGACCAGCGCGTCGTCGGAGCCGATCTGGATCCAGAGGTCTCCGTTGCTGCGGCCGGCGTCGAGATGATCGGCGGAGAAGGCGGGCAGCGGGTCCAGGGCGGCGGGCCGGTGCCCGGCCAGGTCCGTACGGTCGAAGAACGTACGGCCGAAACCGAAGGTCACGGTGAGGGACGAAGGGCCCGCGTCCAGGGCGATACCGGTGTCGTGACTGCCGCTGACCCCGCCTCCCGCGTGGTTCCCGGCCGGCTCTCCGGCCATCATGGTGCGTGCCGAGGCCGACCAGCGGCGCAGCAGCGCGGCGGCTTCCTTCCGTCCCGCGCCCGGGGCCAGGTCGAAGGCGATCAGATGGCCACGGGCGTGCATCGGGGTGGTGATGCCCGGCTGGTGTGCGCCGTGGAAGGGGACGGAGCCCGTACCGACGGTGGTCAGCGCGGTCGCTTCCTCCGGACGGCCGGCCGCGTAACCGGTGGCTCCGCCCACCGCGCCGAGTGCCAGCCCGGTGGCGCCCGCCGCGCCCGCGGTGCCGAGCAGCCGCCGCCTGGAGATACGGGCGACGGGGGCGTGGCCGCCCTCGCCCTGGTCCTGGTTGTCCTGATCCTGGCCACGGAGGTCGCGGCCGTGCTGGTCCTGCCGGGTGTCGCTCACGATGGGTCAGCCGATCTTCACGTTCTTGTCGACGGTTGTCTGGTCGATGTCGGAGGTCCGTACGGTCAGCCGAAGCCGCCAGTCGCCCGGCATCGGGAGCAGTACGGGGTCCGCGGTCCAGCGCCCGGGGGCGGCGCGCTGGGGAACGATCGGCAGCGGGCCGATCTTCTCGGCCACGAGGGTGAAGGAGGCCTTCACCTCGGGCACATCCAGCGGCTTGTCGTCGGGGCCGTAGATATTGACCCGCATCAGATTGGCGCCGGAGCGGGCCGGGTCGAGGGTCAGCCGCGCGGTGCCCTTGCCGTTCCGGCCGCCGGTGTCGAAGGGCAGGCTGAGGCTGACGGGCTCGTCCTTCGCGGGGGTGGTGGCGGCCGTGCCGCCGGTCCGGTTGGCTTCCTGCTCGGCGGTACGGCCCGGCTCGGTGGAGGTCAGCGCGGTCGTGACGGCGAGGAGTACGACGGCGATGCCGGCCTCGGCCAGTACGGAGCGGCGCAGTCCGGTACGGGTCGGGTCGGCGTCCCGTATCCGCTTTTGGCGTGCGGACGCCAGTGCGGCTTTCTGGCGGGCGAGTTGGGTAACCCTTTTACTGTCACCGACGACGGTTGTCGCGGCGGCGGCGGTCTCGGACCCGGCCCCCTTCCCGGTCTCCGACTCCGTCGCCTCCCTGGCTCCGGACCCGGTTCCGCCCGTGCCCCTGGCTCCGGATTCGACTGCTGCCCCGGCCTTCGTTCCGGTCTCCGCTCCCGCCATGACCTCCACTCCGGCCATGACCTCCGTTTCCCTGCCCGTATCGCCGAGTGCACCGGATTCCGACTCCCCGTCAGCCCGCTGCCCCAGCCGACCTGTCCACCGCCGAGAGAACCACGCGACCCCGACCAGCACAGCGACCAGCCCGACCTTGACCAGCAGGAGCTGCCCGTATGACGTGCCCCAGAGCGCCGACCACGATCCGACCTGACGCCAGGACTGGTAGAGCCCGGTCGCGGCGAGGACCACGACGCTGACGAAAGCGACGCGGGAGAACCGCAGTACCGCCGCGCTTTCGATGAACGGCGCCCGGTAGAGGGCGACGAGCAGCGCGGTGAGCCCGCCGAGCCAGGTCGCCACCGCGAGCAGGTGCAGGACGTCCACCGGCATGGCGATACCGGGCTGGATCCCGGTCGAGGCGTGCTCGGCGAGTGCCCAGGTGCCCGCGATCCCGGCCGCTACGACCGTGCCGCCCAGGGCGAGTCCGAAGGTGAGGTCCTGCTTCTCCTCGTCCCGCTCCTCGTCCTTCCCGTCCTCCTTTTTGTTCCCCTCCTCGTTCTTCCTCTCGTCGCCCTCCCCGTCCAGGGATGTCCTCTGCTTGGCGTACGCGCCGAAGAGGACGGCGATGAAGAGCGCGGCGGCGCCGAGGAGCAGCAGCCGGGAGACGAGTGCCGCTCCGGTCTTGGTGGCGAGGACGTCCTGGAGTCCGCCGAGATCGAAGGCGTCGCCCAGCTTGCCCGAGCCGGTGTACGGATTGCGCAGGAGCAGCAGGGCGAAGGTGGCGGCGGTGAGGGTGAGCCAGCCCTGGACGACCAGCCGTTGCAGGGGGCGTACGGACGCGCCGCGCTGCCAGCAGCCGAGGACGAAGGCCGCGCCGCCCACGAGCAGGATGAAGCCGGCGTACGAGATGTAGCGCGCGATGTCGTACAGGGTGCCGACCAGTCCGCCGCCGGCCTCCTCGTCGGACACGGCGGCGGCGGTCTTCGACGGTGCTCCGACGGAGAAGGTGAAGGCGCCGGAGATGGGGTGGCTGTCGGCGGAAACGGCCTGCCAGGCAACGGTGTACGTGCCGTCGGGCAGCCCGGATCGCAGGTCGACGGCGTACCGGACGGTGGAGCCGTCGCTCAGGTTGCGGACCTTCTGGGCGTCGACCCGCTTGTTGTCAGGATCGAGAACTCGGATCGAATTGTCGCTCAGGGCGATCTGTTCGGAGAAGGTGAGGGTGATGTCCTTGGGAGCTGTGGCGACCACCGCCCCATCCTCGGGAGTGCTACCGGTCAGCGCGGCATGCGCCGACGCCGTGCCGGAGAGCACGGTGAGAACGGTGCCGAGCAGCACCGTGGTGACGAGCAGCAGCCGCACCAGGGGCGCGGTTCCCAAGCGTGGGGCGATGGCTCTCATGACGTGTCAGTCCCTCGGTTCAGTCCCTTTGGTGCGGGGCTAGTGCTGGGCGGGGTTGTAGTTGGTCGCCTTCACGGGAAGCTCGACCTTGATGGGGTCGGTCTTCTCGAAGTGCAGCTCGATGCCGACCTTCTGACCCTGCTTGGGCTGCTGCTTGAGATTCATGAACATGATGTGGTTGCCACCGCGTTCGAGATCCAGTTCGCCGCCGGCCGGGATGTCGAAGGACTTCACCTCGCGCATCTTCTGGTTCTCGGTCTGGTGGATGGTGATGTCGTCGGAGAGGCCGCTGGTGACGGAGGTGAGCTTGTCGTCGGCGCCACCGTGGTTGGCGACGACGAGGAAGCCGGCCGCGAGGTCGCCGACAGGCTGCGGCATATAGCCGCCCTCGGCCTTCAGTTCGGGCGAATCGGAGGAGCAGCCGGCCAGCGTCAGTGCCAGCGTGGCCGCGAGGCCGACGGCGAGTGCGGGAACGGGAAAGGGGCGGCGGTTCACGGGTTCTCGCCCTTGATGAGCTTGGGGAGGTCCTTGGCGTAGTCGTCCGAGGTGGTGTCCTCGCCGTACAGGACGTAACCCGCGTCGGTCTTCGGGGAGAAGGCGATGACCTGGGCGCCGTGCATGGAGGTGATGCTGCCGTCCTTCTCCTTCTTGGGTGCCTCGATGCCGATGCCGAGCTGGCGGGCGCCCGCCTTGATGGTGTCGAAGTCGCCGGTGAGCCCGGTGAAGGACGCGTCGCCGGCGCTGGGCAGCCACTTGGCGAGTTCGGCGGAGGTGTCGCGCTCGGGGTCGGTGGTGACGAAGACGACCCGGAGCTTGTCCTGATCGGCCTTGGGGAGCGCCTTCTTGGCGATGGCGATGTTGCTCATCGTCAGCGGGCAGACGTCCGGGCAGTTGGTGTAGCCGAAGTAGATCAGCGTCGGCTTGCCCTTGGTCTCCTCGCGGAGGTCGTAGCTCTTCCCCTCGGTGTCCTTGAGGACGAGGTTCGGCTTCTTGAAGGGGGCGTCGAGCACGGTCGCCGCTTTGGTCTTGCCCTGGGCGGACACATCGGCGACCGGGCTCTTCGAGGGGTCGTCGCCGCTGTCGCCGCCACAGGCGGTCAGAGTGAGTGCCGCCGCCGCGGCGAGCGCGGCGGCTACGGTCAGGGTCTTCTTGCGCATGGGGATATTTCCTGGTCGTTCCGGTGGTGGGGTACGGGCACCGGGCACGCGGGGCCGGCCGGGGGCCGGGGTGTCCCGGCCCTGTGTTCCAGCCTCGCGTGCCACGGGCGCGCGGTGGGTCAGGCGGTGCGGCGGCGTCCGGCCAGGATGCCGAAGGTCACCCCGGCGGCGCCGACGACGATGCCGGCGATGCCGAGGACCCGGGCCGTGGTGTCGCTGCCGGAGGCGGAGGCCGTCTCGGACTTCGTGTCTCCGCTCTTCGCTCCGTCCTGCGCTCCGTCCTGCTTCGAGGCGGCTCCGGCGGCTCCGGCGGTGGCCGAGTCGGCCGCTCCGCCGTGTTCGTCGTCGGTGGCCGCGGTGAGCTTCAGGACGGGCGCCGGGCTCTCGGGCTCCTCCTCGCCCTCCTTGGGCGCCTCGATCCAGCGGACGACGTCCTTGTTGTCGTACGTCTGGAGGGTCTTGAACAGCAACTGGTCGGTGTCCTCCGGGAGTTGTCCGACGGAGAGGGGGAACTGCTGGAACTCACCCGATGCGATGCCCGGCCCGGTCCTGCCGCCGGTCGCGGTCCAGGTGACCTTGGAGACGGCCTCGGTGATGGTGCTGCCGTGCATCTTCAGTGGCTCGGCGAGCTTGCTCTTGGTGACGTCGACCTTCCAGCCGGACACGGGCTGGGGCATCACGGAGGCCAGCGGGTGCTCGGCCGGGAAGTTCACCTCGACCTTGGTGGTGGAGGCGTCGTCGCGCTCGTTGGGGACCTTGAAATTGATCGTGGCGTAGCCGCCCTTGGCGGCCTCGCCCTGCGGCTGCACGCTGACATGCGCGGACGCCGGCCCGGCCAGCAGGAGAAGGGTGGTCGCGGCGATACCACCGGCGACGGAGACACGGGCGACGTTCTTGGCCGCGAACGCCGGGAACGCCGAGAACGCTGACAACGATGACAACGCTGGGAACACAGCACACTCCACGGTGTGAGGGAGAGAAAGTGATCAGACAGGGGTCGCGACGGCGCGAACGCGCGGCGGCAGCGCGACATCACCCCCGTCCGTGCGGAGTGTGTCGCGTCAGGCGGCGAGCGCGAGTACGCGTGCGGAAGCGGGAGCGGGGACGGCCGGAGGGCCGCGTCTGCTCACTGTGTGCTGGAGCGCTTCCCCGGCCGGTGTCGGGGGAGCGTGGTACGAGGTGCGCGGGGCGCGCGGTTCCTGCGCCGGTACGCCGGGCAGTCCGGCGCACAGGGCCCGTACGAGCGCGAGCGCGGCGCGCAGGGCGCGCAGCGGCGCGCTGTCGGTGACATCGCTGATGCCGTGCGCCGAGAGATCGGCGATCCGCAGAAGCGCGAGATCTCCGCGGCGCAGCAGCCAGCCCGTCGCGAGCGCGGCCAGCAGGTGCCCGAGAATCATCGGGAGGGACGGCAGCAGCCCGTCGGCGGAGGCAGAGACCGAGGCAGAGACCGAGTCGGAGACCGAGGCCGACACAGAGCCGGATCCCGATACGGATCCGGACGCGGAAGCCGGGACCGATGCGGCGGATCCGAGTGCGGGCGCCATGTGGTGATGGAGGCTGCCCATTCCCGTGCCGCCCGCCGAACCCGCCGGGTTGATCCCCGCGTTGGCGAGGATCCGCTGCGCGTCGACATGGCTGAGTGACGTGGGGCCGGCTCCACAGACCAGTTTCGCGGCCATCCTGATCAGCGCGTCGTCGGTGCCCGCCGGGACCGTGAGGTGCCGCTGGCCGAGGCCGAACACCGTATGCAGGGCGAGCTGTCCGCCCGTCAGGGCGGCGACGATGGTCGCTGTCGACCGTGCGCGTCCCGCCAGCGGAGCGGCGACCGCGAACACGGACAGGAAGCCGAGCACCAGGCTCCACCAGGGGACGGCGGCGCAGGCGGCCAGCGCGTGTCCTGTCGCCGACAACACGACACAGACCGCGGTGAAGACCGCGGCCCTCAGCAGCCGCGGAGCGGCTCCGGCGCGTGCGAAAGGCTCGGACATGGCCGAGCCATCATCGCACTGAGGGTCCCGGCCCCGTAGGGCAGGTCCGGAAGATGACCCTCTGTCCTATACAGCGCCATGCGCCGCATACGCGTCCGCCGAATGAGGGCTATCACAACAATCGCGTGCTTACGACCCGAGATGGAGGGCAATACGTATCGGTACGTCGAGCCGCAGACAGGAGGCTGGAGCATGAGCATCTGGTGGTCTCTCCACTTGCGGCGCGAAGCCGCGAGCGTTCCGCTCGCCCGGCGCCTTCTGCTCGGCGCCATGGAAACCGCGGGAGTCGACCCCGACATCTCCTTCGATCTGTCGGTGGCGCTCAGTGAAGCCTGTGCGAACGCCGTCGAGCACGGCGGGGACGCCCGTACGGGTGAGCCGCTCGGTGCGTTCCGGGTGACCGCGTATCTGGACGGCGAGCGATGTCGTATCGAAGTGGCCGATTCGGGGCCGGGTTTCCCCTCCCGGCGGGTGGTGCGGCGCACCGCGCCCGCGCCGGTGCCCGCCCCGACGTCCGAGAACGGCAGGGGGCTGTGTCTGATCGAGCAGCTCGCCGATCATGTGCATTTCCGTAACCGGCCGGGGCACGGCGCGGTGGTCAGCTTCGACAAGATCCTGAAATGGCGGGAGGACGCCCTGCTCAGAGCCATGTGAGCTCGGAGCGAAGCGTCCTCCGCCGTGCGCGGTTCCCCGCGGGCCTCCGTCGTACGGCGCGCTCCCGCCCGTACGGGATTCCCCCCAGCTACCCCCCAGGTTCCCCCGGGTTTTCCCCGTTCGGATTTCGCCCGTACGGCCTCGGCCATATGAGGTCGGGCCGGGTCAGCCGGGTCAGGCCTGCTTGAGGCCCGCCATCCAGGCCTCGACCTCGTCGGCCCGGCGCGGCAGTGCGGCGGACAGGTTCCGGTTGCCGTCCTCCGTGACGAGGATGTCGTCCTCGATCCGGACACCGATGCCGCGGTACTCCTCCGGCACGGTCAGGTCGTCGGCCTGGAAGTAGAGCCCCGGCTCCACCGTCAGGCACATACCGGGCTCCAGCGTCCCGTCCACGTACGCCTCCCTCCGGGCGGCCGCGCAGTCGTGGACATCCAGGCCGAGCATGTGGCCGGTGCCGTGCAGGGTCCAGCGGCGCTGGAGACCGAGCTCCAGGACCTTCTCGACCGGGCCTTCCAGCAGCCCCCACTCGACGAGCTTCTCGGCGAGGACGCGCTGCGAGGCGTCGTGGAAGTCGCGGTACTTCGCGCCCGGCTTCACCGCCGCGATTCCGGCTTCCTGGGACGCGTACACCGCGTCGTAGATCTTCCGCTGGATCTCGTCGTAGCGGCCGTTGATCGGCAGTGTGCGCGTGACGTCGGCGGTGTAGAGGGTGTGGGTCTCCACGCCGGCGTCGAGCAGCAGCAGGTCGCCGGAGCGTACGTCGCCGTCGTTGCGCACCCAGTGCAGGGTGGTGGCGTGCGGGCCGGCCGCGCAGATCGAGCCGTAACCGATGTCGTTGCCCTCGACGCGGGCACGCAGGAAGAACGTGCCCTCGATGTAGCGCTCGCTGGTCGCCTCGGCCTTGTCGAGGATCCGTACGACGTCCTCGAAGCCGTGCACGGTGGCGTCGACGGCCTTCTGGAGTTCGCCGATCTCGAACGCGTCCTTCACCGCGCGCGCCTCGGACAGATGGACGCGCAGCTCATCGTCGCGCTCGGCGGTGACCTTGTCGGTCAGCGCGGCCTCGATGCCGGCGTCGTGCCCGCGGACATTACGGACCGGTCCCGTGGCGTCCTTGAGGGCGGCGGGCAGTTCCCGAACGTCCTTGGCGGGGAGGCCCAGCACCTGCTCGGCCTCGGCGAGGGAGTGCCGGCGGCCGACCCACAGCTCGCCCTGGCCGTCGAGCCAGAACTCGCCGTTCTCCCGGTTGGAGCGCGGCAGCAGATAGACCGTCGCCTCGTGCCCGCCGGTCTTCGGTTCCAGTACGAGGACGCCGTCCTGGGTCTGGTCGCCGGTGAGGTACGCGTACTCGGTGGAGGCGCGGAAGGCGTACTCGGTGTCGTTGGACCGGGTCTTGAGGTTGCCGGCGGGGATCACCAGGCGCTCGCCGGGGAAGCGCGCGGAGAGCGCGGCGCGGCGGGCGGCGGTGTGGGCCGTCTGCGGGATCGGCTCCAGGCCGTGCAGCTCGGTGTCGGCCCAGCCGGACTTCATGTTCTCTGCGAGCTCATCGGACACGCCGGGGTACAGACCGTTCTTCCTCGTCTTGATCGGCTCTTCTTCCGTCTCCGGGGTTTCCGTCTCCGGGGTTTCCGGTGGGAGCTCCTCAGCCACGTCTTCTCCTTGTGGGACCTCGTGGTACTTCGACACAGGACCGGACTGGACCGGTCTTTTTCCATCGTATGTGCGAGGGATGACAAGGCCGGGGTGCCTGTGAGGAAACCGTCGGGTCAGCCGAACCGGACGGCGAGCAGCACGATGTCATCGGCCGAATTGTCCGATGTGTCGAGTGTGTTGTCCGTGCCGTGCGTCGCATGCGTTCCGTGCGCCGCGTGGGTCTCGTGCGCTGTATGAGTCTTGTGTGGTGCATGGGGCTCGTACGTGTCCGGCAGTACGGTCCGCAGCACGTGGTCGGCGACCGCGCCAGGATCGTGCCGGGCGGACGCGGGCACGCTCGCCGCCGCCGCGTGCAGCCGCGCGAAGGCCCGGTCCATGGGGTCGCCGGTACGCCGCAGCAGCCCGTCCGTGTAGAACAGCACCGTTTCGCCCGGCGCCGGCCACAGCTCGACGCTCGGCGCCTCCCAGCACGCGAGCATGCCGAGCGGCGCGGACACGGTGGTCTCGACGAATTCGGTGCGCCGGTCCCCGACGATCAGCGGGGGCGCGTGACCGGCCCCGGCCAGCAGGATCTTGCACTGGGTCTGGGTGGGTTCGGCGTATGCGAAGAGAGTGGTGGCCGTACGCGCGGGTTCGGTCAGCCGGAGCAGGAGCTCCAGATCGGAGAGTACGGCGACGGGGTCCTCGCCCTCCATCACGGCGTACGCGCGCAGAGAGGCACGCAGCCGGCCCATCGCGGCCACCGCGCTGGGCCCGCTGCCGCTGACCGAGCCGACGGCCAGGCCCAGGGCGCCCTCGGGCAGGGGCAGCGCGTCGTACCAGTCCCCGCCGCCGCGCGATCCCGCGCGATGACGGACGGCGAGCTGTACGCCGGGAACCCGGGGCAGCCGGCCGGGCAGCAGTTCCTCGGTGAGGGTGGCCACGTGGGTACGGGCCCGTTCCAGCTCCAGCAGCCGGGCGAGGTGCTCGCTCGCGTACCGGGTGTAGAGGCCGATCAGATGGCGCTGCCGTTCACCCGGTTCGGCGGGTTCGTCGTACAGCCAGACGGCGGCGCCGAGTTTCCCGGGAGCGGCATAGGGGCCGGCGCCCCTCGCGGCAGCGGAAGCGGCGCCGGGAGGGCTGCCGGGGGGAGCGCTCGGCGCGGGATCGGCGGCAGCCGGGGTGCCGGTCGTGCCGATGCCGTCAGAGGTAACGGCTGTACCAGCGGTAACTGTTGTACCGGTGGTGACGTCGTCGGCATCGATTGCGGTGAGCGGTACGGCGAAGCTGGCGCCGTAGCCGAGCCGGACCGCGACCTCTCGCTCGCGCGGGTCCAGTTCCGTATCGCCACCCGAACGACGATCCGAGCCCGGGCCCGGCCTCGCGTCTCCGTCCCCGTTCCCGTTCCCGTCTCCGTCCGCGTCCCCGAGCAGATCGGGGTCGGCCACCGGCTCGGTCCGCCCGAAGGGGCTGTCGAGGAGCCGGCCGTACGAGGTGGCGTGGCGCGGCACGGTCTCCAGCTGGCCGAGTTCGGAGTGCGTGAGCCCCAGGCCGAGGGTGGTGACGGGGCCCAGGCCGTCGGCCGGTTCGAACACGACCAGGCCGCGGCGGGCGCCGACCAGGGCCGCTCCGGCGCGCAGCAGTTCATTGAGCGCGCCGTCCAGGGAGCTGGTCCTGGCCAGGCGCTCGGTGAGTTCATGGAGGGTGGTCAGATCGGAGACCCAGCCGGCGAGCCGGTCCTGGATCAGTGCGCCCGGCGCGGTGGGAAGGGTGTCCAGGGGCGCGGCAGTCTGAGCGGGAGTGGGGGGACTGGAATCGATTCCAGCCACTTTCGGCATGTTCGGGGCGCTCATGACGGCCGACTTTCAGAATGGTGCATTTTGCTCAATAGCATCGCAAACCCCCATGTCATTCTGCGCGGCTATCAATGCGTCCACATGTACACGCACAACTAAGGCAATGTCCAGCGTTGTCCTGGCGGAACAATGGGTGTCTGTGAGACGCTGAAGTTGGCTAAAAAATTACCCCCCTGGCTGGGTTTTACGATCGACTGAGTGCGCTCAACCAGGGGTCCTCAAGGGGCTGCGTTCCACTACAGCCCGGGTCGAGCGTCATTCCGAACGTGGTGGGTACGTAAACGGTGACGGACAGGGGCAGTTGGGACCGCCCCCGGAACCTCCGGAACCCGACGGCGGACTTGGGCGTCTTAACCGCCGAAGGCCATACCTCATCCCCCCGGACTGGCGAGAACAGCACAGCGGGACAACAAGCGCCATGCGCACGCCACCCCTCGCCACGCGTTCAATGAAGACAGTCCGTAAGGCAGTCCGCACTCGGCTCACTCAGGGACGGCGTCACACGCCGCCGGGCCGAGAAGGTCTGTTCGTGCCCTGGGCTCCGCGCCTCGGGATCGGGCTGCGGCAAGGGGCGGCCAAGCGTCGAAATGTACGCACGGTGAAGTGATGCACACACATGGTCTACGTGCCATGTGGACTCGGCGTTCAACGGAAAGGAACGAGCGCTCATGCGCGAGATCCTCGGAAGGCGACGCAAGCTCCGGTTCCGGCGTAAGGGGAGGCCCGCACAGCTCGACGTGGCGCTCACCTGTGCCACCGAGTGGAGATGGCCCGTACTCCCGGGTGCCGGTCTCAAGTCGGCCGGCGGCCGCGGGACCCGCGGTAACGGCTGCAGCTGCCCCGACCCCGAGTGTGCCGTACCCGGCGCGCACCCCTTCGACCCGGAGCTGCTCGCGGCGTCCACCGACGAGCGCCTGGTGCGCTGGTGGTGGAACAACCGGCCCACGGCCCCGATCATCCTCGCCACCGGCGGCAGCGCCCCGTGCGCGGTGAGTCTGCCGGCCGTGGCCGGCGCTCGCGCGCTGGCGGAGCTGGACCGGATGGGCATGCGGCTGGGGCCGGTCGTCGCGACGCCCACCCGCTGGTCGCTGCTGGTGGCTCCGTACACCCTCGAACAGCTCGGTGAGCTGCTCTACACGATGGACTGGGTGCCCAGTTCGCTCCGGTTCCACGGCGAGGGCGGTTATCTCGTACTGCCGCCGTCCGAGGCCCCCGGCGGACAGGTCCGCTGGGAGCGGGCACCGCTGCCCGGCTCGGCGGCGCCCTGGCTGCCGGATGTGGAGGCCGTCGTGGACGCGCTCGTAGAGGCGAGCACCAGTGCGCCGGACGGTGGCAGCAGGCTCGCCTACTGACCGCGTACGGGTCGCGTGCCCTGTCCCGCCCCCGGTCCGGTTCGATCCGGAACGGGGGCGCGTCGCGTTCCGTGCCGTGTCGCGTCTCCGCGTTTTCTCTGTGCTTCCTGCCGCTATGCCTACGGACTGTCAGGCGCTTTGCCTGGTTCGCTCTGGTCCGCGTCACTCGTACGGGTGTGAGCTGAACCGAGTTGTCGGGGAATTGGGCGTGCGGCGGCTCCGGGTGTCCCATTCCGTCGATATCTTCGGCCCTCCGTCAGAAATTCCCCAGCAGCGGCAGGTGGGCCCTCCATGAATCTCCGCATGATCGGGCTCGCGGCCGTCGTGGTGTGTACCGCGCTGCTGCCGCTGGCCGCTTCCGCCGGCCCTGTCGGCGGATCCGGCCCCGGCTCCGGACCGGCCGGTGGCGCCGGCGGTGGTTCCGGGAGTGATGCGGCAGCAGAGTCGGCAGAGGAGCCGGTGGCGGAGTCGGTGGCGCTGCTCGCCGGAGCGCAAGCGAAGGCGGGACGTCGGCCGCTGTCCGGAATCGACGGGTCCGCGGCGCCGGCCGGGGGCACCGCGAACACCACGGACGCCGAGGGCGGTGTGGACGCTCTGGTGCGTACGGTCGAGCGATGTGGGCCTGAAGTCGCCGCTCCCGAAGGGGTCGAGGCGCAGACCTGCGTCCTGACCGAGGGGCGGGACACCTGGGCGCGTGCCTACTACCGCAACGCGACGGACGGTGAACTCCTCGCCGTACTCAGCCTGATGGGCCCGCGCGGGCGAACCGTCCAGACGCACTGCCGCGTCGGGGCCGCGGACGAGCCGACGACCTGTGAGACGCCGCGTGCGCCGTCCCGGGGGGAACCTGCGGAATACGTGGCGATGGCGGAGTTCGCGGCCCCCGTGAACGGCGGGAGGGACGAATACGGCGGCAACCGCGGGAACACGGCGGACGGCGAGGAGATCGGGCCGCTGTTGCTGCGGTCGGGGAGCAACACCCGGGGCCCGGCGGCCCGTTGACGTACGGGCGGCACCTGTAAAAGCGAACGCCCGGTCGCTGGCGACGGGGGATGCACCAGCGACCGGGCTTCTAGAACCGTAACAAGAGATCGGCGGTTAGCAAATTCGATCCGGCGTATTCGGACAATGAATTATCGGTCGGTTGAGCGACGTGTGACAGGCCTCACCGGACTTCGGGGAACCCTTTGCCACGCTTGTCCCTCTCGCGCCCCTTCGCTGTCCCCGCTGCCGGTCGTCTGTCCGCCCTCGCTGTCCGCCGCCTCACTGCCTGTCACCTTGCCGCCTGTCACCTCGCCGCTGTCAGCTGAGCGTCACCTGGCGGTTGGTGAGTCCGCCGCGTGCCCGGCGTTCTTCTCCGGTCAGCGGCGCGTCGGCGGCGAGTGCCGCGGTGAGTCGCTCGGCGAACTCCGCGGCCGGCTTCTCGCACTCCTCCGCACCCATCGCGCTCGGCAGGTCCCACACCGGCACGGTGAGCCCGTGTGCCCGGAAGGAGCCCACCAGCCGGGTGTCCGCGCCGAGGCTCGACGTACCGGCGGCATGCAGCCGGGCGAGTGCGTCCAGCAGCTTCTCCTCGGGGTACGGCATGACCCAGCGGAGATGGTTCTTCTCCGGCGTCTCGCACCAGTACGCGGCATCCGTGCTGCTGAGCAGGGTGGTGGGGATCGCGGCGGCGTTGGCACGCTCCAGGGAGGCGGCCACCTCGGGTGTGGTGTTCTCCGAGTCCGGTACCCAGAACTCGAATCCGGAGTGGACGACCGGCGTGAAGTCGGCCTCGGGGGCGAGCAGATCCTGAAGGCGCGGGCCGTCGGCGGGCACGCGCTGCGCGGCCACCGGGTTACCGGGCTCCGCGCTCAGCGCGCGCAGGAGCGTGTCGGCGAGATCGCGGCTCAGGTCCCCGGACGAGGTGTCGTTCTGGAGAGCGAGCAGTACGGAGCCGTCGTCGCGGCGCAGCGCCGGCCAGGCCATCGGCAGAACGGTCGCGAGCGTGACGGACGGTACGCCCTCGGGCAGCCCGTCCTTGAGGGTCAGTTCGGCGGTCGCGGCGGGCACCAGCTCGCGCAGCGCGACCCAGTCGCACTCGCCGGCCAGGCCCTCGAAGGGGCGCTGGACCAACTCGGTCACGGCGTGCGCGGCTTCCCGGCCATGACAGGCCTTGTAGCGACGGCCCGAACCGCACGGGCAGGGCTCGCGCGCCCCCACCACCGGAATCGGTCCGTCCTTGAGCTGAGCCTTCGCGGCCTTCGTCTGGGGGCGCTTCTTCGCCATGGTGTGGCTTTCTCCCGTGAGCGGCGGTGCGGTGTCCGCGCGAGCCTAGCGGCTCGCGTCCTGGAGAGCCCTGGGGACGCGGAGCGCCGCGTGTACGGCCGGGCGGGCCGGGCGGCCGGGCGTGCGACCGTACGTGGGCCCAGGGTGCGTCCGTGCGTCCGTACGTCGGCCACGCGCGTCGCCGCGGGTGCGGAACCGCGCACCGAGCCGCGCACCTGATCGTGCGACGAACCGTGTGCGGAGCCCGCGTGCTCAACTGCCCACGGAGCGGCGGTCCGTACGGCCCGGCATGTGCTGAAGCGTGCGCGTGCGGGAGGTCGCGGGCTCTCGGGCGACCCGGGCTTTCGGGCGCCCCGGGGCTCAGGCGACCCGGGCTCTCAGGCGACGCCGTCGAAAGGGTCCGCGAAGCCCAACCCGTCCAGGCTCTCCAGCCCCTCCAGTCCGTCGAGTCCCTCCAGCCCGTCCAGCGTCCCCAGTCCGGTCATCGCGGGGCCTGTGACGCGCGTAGCGAAATCGTCGCGGCGGTGCCCTTCGGTAACGATGGCCCACACCGTGACTTCTCCGGTCGCGCTGTCCCGTACCCCCCACTCCTGGGCGAGGGCCGTGATGATGTTGAGCCCGCGGCCACCGCGCGCCGTGACCGAGGGGGTGGACGGAATGGGCCGCGTCGGGCCACCGCCGTCCGTGACCTCGACGGTCAGCCGGCCCGCCTTGTCGACGCGCCAGGCCGCCCGGATGTCGCCGTCGCCGATCTCCGCACGGCCCAGCGGCCTGCCATGACGGCAGGCGTTGCTGAGCAGTTCGGAAAGGATCAGTACGGCGTCGTCGACGACCGAGCCGGACACCCCGCTGCGGTTCAACTGCTCACGCATCCGGTGCCGCGCCTTCCCCACGCCCGCAGGGCCATGAGGAACGGCCATGCACGACGACGTGGGCACTTCTTGTGCCACCACAAATGCCACCCCCGAGACCTCCTTTGCCCCCACGCCACGGTGTGAATGCCCCACCGGCCCGGACCGGAAACCGGCCAGGGGAGGGCCTTTGACGCACTCGTGCCTGTCGAACGCGGAACGAACGCGCCGGTGCACTCCCTGTTACCGTCCGGGCAGCCTGGCGGTTGGGTGAGGGTCTGGGGCGGGGCGGTGTCAGGCCGGGCGGCCCAGTTGGGACAGCACCAGCTTGGGGCGGTTGGTGATGATCGCCTCGACTCCGAGCCGTACGCAGAGGTCGACGTCCTCCGGCTCGTTCACCGTCCACACGTGGACTCGGTGGCCCGCCTTCTGCAGGCGCTCGATGTAGCCCGGGTGGTTACGGACGATCCGCATCCCGGGCCCGGCGATCCGGGCTCCCGCGGGCAGCCGCCCGTCGCGCAGCAGGGGCGAGACGAACCGCATCAGATAGACGGTCGGCAGTTCGGGCGCGGCGGACGCGATCCGGTGCAGTGAGCGTGCCGAGAAACTCATGATCCGTACGGCGGATTCGCCCGGTCCGGATTCCTGGCCCGGGACGGGTCGGTCCAGGCCGAAGCGGGTCAGCAGGTGGAGCAGCCGCTCCTCCACCTGGCCGGCCCAGCGGGTCGGGTGTTTGGTCTCGATGGCCAGCTGGACGGGGCGCCCGGCGTCCACGACCAGTTCGAGCAGGCGCTCCAGCGTCAGTACGGAGGTGAGTTCGCGGTCCCGCCAGTCCGGGCTCTCCTCGCTGTCCTTCCAGGAACCGAAGTCGAGTGTGGCGAGATCGGCGAGCTCCAGGGCGGAGACCGCGCCGCGTCCGTTGGAGGTGCGGTTCACACGACGGTCGTGGACACAGACGAGATGGCCGTCGGCGGTGAGCCGTACATCGCATTCGAGGGCGTCCGCGCCGTCCTCGATGGCTTTCGTGTACGCGGCCAGGGTGTGCTCGGGTGCGTCCTCGGAGGCTCCGCGGTGGGCGACGACCTGGATGCTTTGCTGTCGTGCTTGAGTCACCGCGTCATGGTGTCATCGTGAGGGGGTAGGTGGGTGAACGGTCAGGGTTCTCCGGCCCGTCGACTCCGGATGCGTTCTTTATGTCCGGAATAAAGGATGGCGAGCAGACACACAGGTCCTGCTTACAGTGGCCTGACGCGTTGTGGGAAAAGCTGACCGCAGACACTTGCGCAAGCGCAAGACAACCGCAAATGCCAGCATAGGCACACAAAAACAGACAAGCGGACAGCGGGCTGTGGACGACCGCGCAGCGGGCCTCTTGCCGAAGACCGATGTGGAACCGAGGAGAACGAGCTGTGAGCACCGAGAACGAGGGCAACGAGGGCAACGCGGCTCCCGCTGTCCCGCCCGTACCTCCCGTGCCGGGCGCCGCTCCCGAGGGCACTCCCGCGTCCGGTCCGCGGGAGGGCGCGTATGAGCGGGCGGGCGCGGCGCCGGAGCCGCCCGCGCACTCTCCCCAGCCCGCGCAGGCCCCTCCGGCGGGAGATCCCGCAGGGGTCCCCGCGACGTCGCACGCCGCCGGTGCCGGCTGGCCGCCGCCCCCGCCCGTACTGCCCTCCTACGGAGGCGGTTCCCACGGAGGCGGTTCCTACGAGGGCGGTGCCTACGGCGGAGCAGATGGTCACGGCCCCCAGCCGTGGGGTGCTCCGGTCGCCGACCCCCAGCCGCGGTCCCCGCGCGGGCGCCGGGGCGGGCTGATCACCGCCGTGCTCGCGGCCGCGCTGGTCGCGGGCGGTGTCGGTGGTGGCATCGGTTACTGGGCGGCCGAGAGCAACGGCGGTTCGATCGGTTCGACGACCGTCTCCGCTGCGGAGGCCCCGAAGGACGTCAAGCGCGCCTCCGGCACGGTCGCCGCGGTGGCCGGCAAGTCGCTGCCGAGCGTGGTCACCATCGAGGCGCAGGGCGGTAACGGCGAAGGCGGTACGGGCACCGGCTTCGTCTACGACAAGGAAGGCCACATCCTCACCAACAACCACGTGGTGGCGTCCGCGGCCAACGGGGGCGACCTCACCGCGACCTTCTCCGACGGCAAGAAGTACGCCGCCGAGGTGGTCGGCCGGGCCGAGGGCTACGACGTGGCGGTGGTCAAGCTGAAGAAGGCCCCCTCCGGCCTGTCCCCGCTGCCGCTCGCCAACTCGGACCAGGTCGCGGTCGGCGACTCGACGATCGCGATCGGCGCACCCTTCGGCCTCTCCAACACCGTCACCACGGGCATCATCAGCGCCAAGAACCGCCCGGTCGCCTCCGGTGACGGTTCCGGCTCCAGCAACTCGTACATGAGCGCCCTCCAGACCGACGCCTCCATCAACCCCGGTAACTCCGGCGGCCCGCTGCTGGACTCCAGGGGCGCGGTCATCGGCATCAACTCGGCCATCCAGTCGGCGGGCAGCGGCGGTCTGGGGCAGTCCCAGGCGGGCTCCATCGGCCTCGGCTTCGCCATCCCGATCAACCAGGCGAAGAACGTCGCCGAGCAGCTGATCAGGACCGGCCAGCCGGTCTACCCGCTGATCGGCGCCACGGTCTCGATGGCGGAGGGCGGCGAGGGCGCCACGATCTCCCCCCAGGGCGAGGGCGGCGCCGCGGCGATCACTCCGAACGGACCGGCCGCGAAGGCCGGTCTCAAGTCGGGCGACGTCATCACGAAGTTCAACAACACCCCGATCGACAGCGGCCCGACCCTGATCGGCCAGATCTGGACCCACAAGCCGGGCGACAAGGTGAAGCTCACCTACAAGCGCGACGGCAAGGAGTCGACGGTCCAGGTCACCCTCGGCGAGCGCAAGGGCGAGAGCTGAGCGCGGCGGTGGGCCGGGACGCAGAGGCCGGGGCGCAGAAGTAGGCGCAGGCGTACGCGTGTTGTGGCGCCGTGGCGTCCGGGCCGCCGAGCCCGAGCTTCCTGAGGTGGGGTGCCGGAGTCGATCCGGCACCCCACCTTTGTCGTGTGCGGGCCCGGTGGCTGCCCGCGCACGGGTGGCACTGCCGTACTGATGTGCGCGTTTCCCCGGATCAGCAGGGTGCGGGGTGGCGTAAAAGCCTGGCGAGGAGTAGCGGCTCCTGACGGAACTTCGCGGCTGTCAGCGGAAGTTGAGGCCCGTGGCGGTGGCCAGGTCCCGCAGGTCGACGTACTTGTAGTTCGAGCCCTCGCGCGGCTCTCCGTCGGGGCCGGCCACCTCAGGGGTGTCGATGCCGTCCTGGAACACGGCGAGTCCCTGCGGATACCGGTTGCCGAACGGCTTGTTGACGATTTCCAGGCTGTCGGTGCCGTCGGCGCCGTCGATCGCGTTCTCTCCGCTGCCCGCCCCGACCCGGAAGCCGGCGGTGAACTTGTTGCCCTTGGCGGGATCACGGTCGTACATGGCGAATGTGCTGTCACCCTGGCTGGAGACCACGAGGTGGCCGCTGCCGTCCGGCCGTTCGATCAGCGTGATGCCCTCGACGTCCGCGACGAGGTGCTTCCCGCCGAAGCCGGGGTCCTCGCCCGGGACGCACTCGCCGGTCGCCGGGTCCTGGGTGTACGGAACGCCGTAGTCCCGGACCTTGTCGATCAGGGTGGGCCTGCCGGTGAGATCCGCGTTGATCCGCCAGACGCCCACGTTCTCCTGGCCCGCGTACAGCACGCCGTTGGCCGGGTCGACGCGCATGCCTTCGAGGTAGGGCTGCTCGCCCGGCTCCTCGCAGGGCGTCCACGTCGTGTGGTCGGGCAGCTCGAACGTGGTGGGGAAGCCGACGGTGCGTATCTTGCGGTAGCCGATCGTGCCGTCGGCGGCCGGTTTCGTCAGCTCCAGCAGCGCCACCCGGTTCGTCAACTCCTGGGTGACGACGGCGTACACGCGGCCGGTCCTCCTGTCCTTCCAGGAGGCCAGACCGTATGCCGTGGCCTGCTTGTTCACCTCGTCCTGGTCGGCGGAGAAGATGTACGGCGAGGCGTCGTCGGCGGTGATGTCGGTGACGGGGCCCGGCTTACGGTGCGGATCGACGCGGTAGATGACCAGTTTGTCCCGGCCGCGGTCCGCCGCGAGGGCCAGATCCGTGCCGTCGATGACGTCCACGTTGTTCAGGCGACCGGGCTCGTCGTCGGTGCTCGGTGGCTTCGGCGACGGAAGCGACTGCACCTCGCGCCCCGCGAGGTCGTACACACGCAGGCCGCCCACCTTGGCGGTGCCCAGGACCAGACTGTGCGCCGGGTTCTTCGGATCGCGCCAGATCGCGGGGTCGTCGGCGCTCGCGTTCCCGCCGTCCTCGTCGTCGAAGAGGGGCGGTGTCTCGGCCCTGGCCGTGACCTCGGGGACCGTCGGGCCGGCGTGCGCCGGGGCGACGACGACCGCGACCAGCGCCGCCGATGTCACCGCCCCGGCGATCGTCGCGTAACGCCGGTGGAGTCTGCTGCCTGCGCTGTGCATGCGAAACCTTCCTGCGGAGAGGGGAAACGCTGGGATGCCGGAAAGAGCTGGGATGCGAGAAACACCGGAACACCGGAACACCGGGATGCCGGAGCCGAATGCTGGACAGAGGATGTAACGCGTCCGTGTGCGAGCGACAGCCGTCGTGGACAACACGGCGTGAACAGCTGCGGTCGCGGCGGTTTTCACGGGGTTGTGCGGCCTGTTGGGGCGGGGCGCCGGATCGGTCGGGCCGCCCCCGATGAGAGAGCCCGACCGCTGGCGACGGGGGATGCGCCAGCGATCGGGCTCTACTTAAGAGTAACAAGGCTGCTTACTTGCGGGTGCCGACTGCTCGGCGGCGATGCGGAGTTGTGATCGGGATCACGTGACGTGACGTGCGCAGGGGAATGGCCTGTTTTGATCGGTCCGGCTGGACGAGTCTTCCGGAGAGGGGCTCGTCAGGCTCCATCCGTGAACTCGCCGCGTACAGCGCGCCGTTGGGCCGACTCGTGCGCCCCTACTTCAGTGCCCGTACCCGCCTCCGTCAGCGATCGCACGGAGGCGCGTACGAGAGACGGGGCAGATACTCGTGCCATTTGTCCGGCGTCAGTACGCTCCGGGTCATCGAACAGATGCGACGGACGGCCTCGTCGACGTCCAGGTTCCACAGCCGGACCGTATCGGCGCCGCTCGACACCCCGAGCAGGCGGCTGTTGGGACTGAACGACAGGAAATTGCCGGTCTTGGCGTTGGGGCTCATCGACTGACCGATCGGAGCGGCCCGGGAGGGGACGGTGACGTTCCAGAGCCGGACCGTGTCGTCGTTGCCGCCGCTCGCCAGGGTGCGGCCGTCCCGGCTGAACGTCAGCGACACGACCGCTTCGGTGTGGCCGGTGAGGGCGGAGCCCGGCCGGGTGGCCCTGAGGGGATCGGCGACGTCCGAGAGCCGGACCGTACCGTCGTCGCTGCCGCTGGCCAGGGTGTCGCCGTCCGGACTGTAGGCGAGCGCGTTGATGGGGCCCAGGTGCCCCTTGAGCGGTGCGCCGAGGCGGGCGGTGTGGCGTGGGTCGGCCACGTTCCAGAGCCGGATGGTGCTGTCGGCGCTGCCGCTGGCGAGCGTGCGGCCGTCCGGGCTGAAGACGAGGGCGTTGACGTAGCCCGTGTGGCCGGTGAGCGGTGCGCCGAGCGGACGAAGGCGCGACGGGTCGCTGACGTCCCACACCTGGATGGTGCGGTCGTCATGGGCCGTTGCCAGCGTGCGCCCGTCCGGGCTGAACGCCAGCGCACCGGGGCCCGCGAACCGTGTCCGCAGCGCGACGGGCGGCCCGTAGGGGACAGGCCGGGCGGGGTCGGTGACGTTCCAGAGCTGCACCGCGCGGTTTCCCGTCAGCACCGCGAGGGCGCGGCCGTCGGGGGAGAACGCCAGCGAACGTACGTCGCCCTCCCCCGGCATGAACGGTTCGCCCAGCGATACGGGCCGGCTGGGAGCCGTCACGTTCCACAGCCGGACCCTTTCGTCGCGCGCGGCCGTGGCGAGCACCCGCCCGTCCGGGCGGAACGCCCCGATGCGGCCGATCATGTCCGACGTCGGTATCGACCACAGGCGGACCGTGTTGTCGCCGCTCCCGGTGGCGAGGGTCCGTCCGTCGGGGCTGAAGCCCAGGGCGTACATCTCGCCGCTGCTGCCCGCGAGAGGCTCACCGACCTGCGAGGGGTAGGCCGGGTTGCTGACGTTCCACAGGCTCGCCGTGCTGTCCGCGCTGGCCGCGGCGAGCATGGCCCCGTCGGGGCTGAAGGCCACGGACCACACGGCTCCGGTGTGGCCGGTGAGCGGTGCGCCGAGCGGTTTCGGGCGACGTGGGTCGGCCACGTTCCAGAGCCGGATGGTGTCGTCCTTGCTGCCGCTGGCGAGGGTGCGTCCGTCGGGGCTGAAGGCCACGGAGTGCACCGTGGCCTCGTGGCCGGTCAGCACCGTGTCGACCGGCCTGGGACGGCGCGGATCGGCCATGTCCCACAGCCTGATCGCGCCGCTGTCGCTCCCGGTGGCGAGGGTGCGTCCGTCGGGGCTGAACGCCACGGAGCGTACGGCGGCGGTGTGGCCGGTCAGCGCGCCGAGCGTCCTGGGCCGGCGCGGGTCGCGTACGTCCCACAGGCGCACGGTGTGGTCTTCGGTGGCGGCGGCCAGCGTGTGTCCGTCCGGGCTGAAGGTGAGCAGGTAGATCGTGCCGTCATGGCCGGACAGGGGCGTACCGAGCGGGCGCGGGTGGCTGGGGTCCCGTACGTCCCACAGCCGAACCGTGCCGTCGTCCCCCGCGCCGGCGAGCGTGCGGCCGTCCGGGCTGAAGACCGCGCTGCTCACCCAACTCGTGTGGCCGGTGAGGGGTTTGCCCAGGGGTTTGGGCCGGGTCGGGTCCGTCACGTTCCACAGCCGTACGGTCCGGTCGTAGCTGGCGGTGGCCAGGAGGCGTCCGTTCGGGCTGAACGTGGTGAGGTAGACGGCGCCGGTGTGGCCATGGAGCGGCGTGGCCAGCGGCGCGTTCACTATCGAGATCAACCGGTTGTTCGTGCCCTCGTCGTCCGGCCGCAGGCGGTGTGCCACCAGGTCGAGTTGAGCGGACAACGACGGATCCGTGTACTGGACGCGATCAGCCTCGGCGAGTACCTGCTGGAACACCGCCTCGTCCCGCTGCTGCCATGCGACCACCGCCGAACCGACAGCGAGCACCGCCAGTACGACCAGAGCCGACACCGCACTTCGGCTGATCAGGACCGTACGTGTGCGCAGCCTGACCGAAGCGGTCAGGAATTCCGCCGCGCTCCGGGTCAGAAACGTTTGACCGGCGGACTTCGCCCAGGTGCGGGCCTGTTCCAGCCGGGAGCCGCGGTAGAGCAGTGACGAGTCGCGGTTCGAGCCCTCCCAGGCCCTGCCGTCCTCCTCCAGCCGCTGGCGCAGCAGGTGGTCGTTCCTGTCCTCGTCGATCCATTCGCGCAGGCGTGGCCAGGCGTGCAGCAGCGCTTCATGGGTGATCTCCACGGTCTCCGCGTCGAGTGTCACCAACCGGGCGCGGACCAGGGCTTCGAGTGATTCCTCCGTTCTGCCGGGGTCGGTCGACTCCTCCGCCAACTGGCGCCGCGTCCCCCGCCTGCGGGTGGCCTGGGTGTCCTCGCCGAGCCGGACCAGCCTCAGCAGGAGCAGTCTCGCGGCCGTGCGCGCGGCGGGGCCGAGGCCGGACCAGGCCCGCTCGGCGGTCGCCGCCACCGCTCCCTGGATTCCGCCCGCCGCCCGGTAACCGGCCAGCGTGAGACGTCCCGCCTTCCGCCGCTGCCAGGTGGCGAGCAGGGCGTGGGAGAGGAGCGGCAGCACTCCCGCGCCGGGCGTCCCGCGCGGGCCGTCGGCGCTCACCTCCCGGACGATCAGCTCCGCCAGTCCCGGTTCGAGCTCCAGCCCCACGGCCCTGGCCGGGCCGGTCACCGCTTCGCGCAGTTCCGCGGTGGTCAGCGGTCCGAGCACCATGTGCCGGTGTTGCAGCGCGTCGGCCAGTTCGGGATACGCCAGGCACTGCTCGTAGAAGTCGGCGCGTATGCCGAGGACGACGAGTACGGGGGCGGGCGCGGAGCCGGCGGAGCCGGTGGTGGTGTTACTGGAGCCGATGGTGTTGCCGGAGTCAGCCGCGGTGTCGCCGGAATCGGCTGCGGTGCCGCCGGAGCCGGCCGCGGTGTCGCCGGATTCGGTGGTGTCGCCGGAGTCGGCGGGCGAGCATCCGGCGTGGAGGAGCTGGATGAAAGTGCGCCGGTTCGCCTCGTCGGAGCCGAGGGCGAACGCCTCCTCGAACTGGTCCACGATGACGACCGGACGGGCGGCGGAGGACGTCCCGCGTCGCGCCCACGCGGTGACGGCCTCTCGCGCGGCGTCGGCGAATCGGGGCGTGCCGGGCTCCTGCCCCGCCGGTTCTTCCGCCGCCGGTTTTTCCGCCGCCGGTTCCTCCACGGTGGAGACGACGTCCGCGAGTTCGGGGATCCGGCGGGTCAGCTCCGCGAGGGGATCGCTTCCCGGCACGAGGTGCAGAACCTCCCTCGGGCGGCTCTTCTCGTCACCCAGTGCGCCGTTGCGCAGCGCGGGCACCAACCCGGCGCTCAGCAAGGAGGACTTTCCCGCCCCCGATGCGCCCACGAGCATGACCAGGCCACCCGTATCCTCCGCCGCGCGCAGCTGGGCGACGAGGGCATCCGTGCTCCGTTCCCGGCCGAAGAACCACCGGGCGTCCTGCGGACGGTACGAGGCCAGCCCCCGGTAGGGGCATACGCCACCGGGGACGGTCGGGGCTTCGGCCGAGGGGCGTTCCTCCTCTTCCGCGGATGCCGCGGGGCGCTCGCCGACCGGGTCGGCCACCGCACGCGCCCACAGGCGCTGCCACTGGGCCATGTCGTACAGCCCCGCGGACACCGGCGCGGGCCGCAGGCGTCGTGCCTGGGGAATCAGGACGTACAACACCGCCGCGAGGGCGGCGAACTGGGCGGGCACGTTCTTCGCTCGCCGCCAGTCGCTGATCCGCTGGGCGGACACCCGCACGGGCCGCCCTCGCTCGTCGACCCGCTGAAGCCGGACGACCGCCTCGGACACACTCTTGAGCGGAGGGTTGCCGGCCTCCCGGTAAAGCAGCGCGAGACGTTCCGCGAAGGCGGTGCGTGCCCCTGAGTCGGAACTCAAGGTCTCCACTCCTTACTTCCCCCGCGCATGGACGTCCGGACCGGATAACTCACTTTATATGGCTGACCTGGGGTGAAGTCGGTAGTCCGATGCCGGGAACCTCCACGGCGGGAGACACAGCTGACAGGATCACGACGCAGCAGCGCTTCAACCGCGCGTCACCGGGCCAGGCCACCAGTTCGGCGCACGGAGAGACAACCCATCGCACCATCGCACCGCTTGTTCTCGGTCAGCTTTCGCAGCTTTCGCCGTCAGCCGCACCAGTACGGCGCGGGTCGACATCGCCCCGCCGTTCGGTGCCGGTCCCCACGAGGGGAGGGACCGGCACCGAACGGCGGGGCGTGTTGCCGAACGGGGCAGGTGCCGGGGTGGCAGGTGGCGGAGCAGGTCGTACACGGCCAAGGGGCTTGCGGCCATGACGTGCTCTCCGTGACGTGCCCTCCCGGCCATGACGTGCCCTTCCCGGCCATGACCTGGCTCTTCGTGACGCGCTCCTCCTCCGGTCGTCAAGACCTCTTGAGGAGTCATATGCTGGCACCGTTACGCGACAGAACGGTGGGCAGCCATGGCGAAGGTGTACGAGCGGATCGCGGCGGAACTCCGCCAGTCCATCCGCGCGGGTGAACTCAAGCCCGGCGACCGCCTGCCCTCGGAGACGAAGCTCGCGCAGGACCACCGGCGGAGTGTCCCGACGATCCGCGACGCGCTCCGGCTTCTCCAGGACGAGGGGCTGATCGAGAAGCAGCACGGCCGGGGCAACTTCGTCCGCAGAGCCCGTACGAAGGTGCTGCGCACCAACGAGCGGCATCAGTGGGAGAAGAACCGGACACGGGAGCCGGAGGAGAAGCGGCTCAAGACCGGTTCCACCGAGCATGCCACCGGGCTCGATGTGAACGACCTGGTCTTCCACGCGGCCTATCGCGAGGCCAAGGCGGACACTCAGCTTGCCGAGGCCCTCGGTGTCCCTGAGGGAACCGCCCTCGTGGAGCGCACGTACCGGACGCGGTACGCCGCCGAGAACGCGCCGTTCGCGCTGGTGACCTCGTATCTCGTCCGCGCCCTGGTCGAGGGGAATCCGGACCTGCTGGACGCGGCCAGGGAACCGTTTCCGGGGGGCACCCAGAGCCAACTCCTCTCGGTGGGGATCGAACTCGACCGCATCGAGGAACGCGTCATCGCCCGTCCGCCGACCCCCGAAGAGGCGGATGAGCTCGAACTACCGCCCGGGACCTCGGTCCTGGTGCTCCGCAAGACCTCGTTCGACACCCATGAGCGCGTCGTGGAGATGTCCGACGTCACGCTTCCCGGTGACCGTACGCAACTGCACTTCACCACTCCCCTGGAAAGGTGGTGAGTGCCGTGAGCCGGCGCGTCGTCGTCATCACCGCCGTTCACGCGCCGTCCGCGCACTTCCTGCCCGACGCGTACACGTCGCTGCGCGAGCAGGAGTTGCCCGACGGGTGGGACTGGCACTGGCTGATCCAGGAGGACGGCAAGAGCGACGAGGTCGCTCCGTACGTACCCGACGACCCGCGTGTGACCTTCAGGCAGGGCCGCCCCGGCGGCCCGGGCACCGCCCGTACGCTGGCGCTCGCGCACGCGGACGGCGAGTACATCAAGGTCCTGGACGCCGACGACCAACTCCCGGCGGGCGCGCTGGCCCGCGACCTGGCCGCCCTCGAAGGCGACCCCACCCTCGGCTGGGCGACCTCGCGCGCGCTGGACCTGCTGCCCGACGGCTCGACGGCCGGCTTCGACGGCGACCCCGCGCAGGGGCCGGTCGAGCGCGGTGCCGTACGGGAATTCTGGTCGGCCAACGACTACCGCGCGCAGGTCCACCCGGCGACCCTCTTCGCCCGCCGCGATCTGGTGCTGGCGCTCGGCGGGTGGATGGCACTGCCGGCTTCTGAGGACACGGGGCTGCTGCTCGCGCTGGACTCCGTCAGCCGCGGTTGGTTCACCGCCGAGGTGGGACTCCTGTACCGCAAATGGCCGGGCCAGGCCACCGGCCAGGCCGCACATGTCGACCCGGCGGAGCGGGATGCCCGGATGGCGGTGGTGGAGGCGAGGGCGAGGGCGCTGGCGGATCTGCGGTGGGGCTCCCCGGCCGTCGGCTGAGTCCGTCGTACTCCTGGCCGATGCGCCCCGGGGTTGGATCCGCGAGCCAGATCGAAAATCCAGTTTCGAAAATCCCAGTTTCGAAAATAGCCGTTTCGAAAACTTGATTTTCGCTTTTCTGGATGGCTACAGTTCTGGTGTCAGCTACGGACCGGATCAGGAGCAGTCATGGCCGAGGCACCCGCGGCGTCGCGCCGCCGCAAGCTCACCGCGGAGCGGGAGCATGAGCTGCTGCGAGTGACGGCCGAGCTCGTCGGTGAGGTCGGCTACGAGCAGGTGACCATGGCGGCGGTCGCGCAGCGGGCGAAGTGCAGCACGGCGACGCTCTACCGGCAGTGGGAGAGCAAGCCGCGTCTGGTGATCTCGGCGTGGAAGGCCCTCAGCACGGAGGCCGGGAAGGACCTGTCCGGTATCGACACCGGCAGTCTGCGCGGCGACCTGATGGCCGTGATGCGGTATCTGGTGGCGGACGACCCGGCCAAGAAGACCTTCACCTCGATGCCGGCCGCCATCGTCCAGGACGAGGGCCTCATGGAGATCGTGCGCGAGATCCTGATCCATCCGATCCTGCGCGACCTGGCCCAGCTGTTCGAGCGTGCGGTGACCAGGGGAGAGATCGAAGCCGGAAACCCGGTCATCGACCTCGCGGATCAGATCCTGTTCGGCCCGTTGTTCGCACAGACCATCCTCCACGGGACACCGGCGACCCCGGAGCTCATGGAAACCGTCGTCGAGCTGGTGCTTCTGCCCGTCCTCACCGCGCGGCCCGCCGCGGTCTGACCCGACCCCGACCCCGACTGCCTTCCGGCGGCGCCATCCGGTCGCGCCGGCGACCCCGCACACCCTGACAACGGCGTAACGCCGCTCGTCCATCTCCGCATGCCCTCTTCAGGCCCGCGCCGGTCACCTGCCGGGCTCAGGGCACCGCACGTCCAAAAACACCATCGATCCGGAGCGTCTCCCTCATGGCCACCTTCCTCCACAAGATCGGCAGGGCCGCGTTCACACGGCGCCGGCTGGTCGTCCTCCTCTGGGCGCTCGTCCTCGGCGCCGTGGGCATCGGCGCCTCCACCGGCTCGGGCCCCGCCAGTTCCAGCATCAGCCTGCCCGGCACGGAGGCGCAGCGCGCCTTCGACCTCCTGGGCGAGAAGTTCCCGGCGGCCAACGCCGACGGAGCCACCGCCCGCGTCGTGCTGCGCGCACCCGACGGCGAGAAGATCGGCAGCGCGGAGAACAAGGCCGCCCTCGAAGCGGCACTGGCCGACATCAAGGACTCCTCCGCCCGCATCGGGCAGGTCAGCGACCCCTTCACCGCCAAAGCACTGAGCGCGGACGGCACCACCGCCTACGCCCAGGTCACCTACACCACCCCGGACTCCGACCTCACCGACGGCGACCACACGGGCCTGGACGAGGCCCTCGAATCGGGGCGGGACCAGGGGCTGACGGTGGAAGCCTCCGGCAACGCACTGGCCGCCCCCGAGGAAAGCCACACGGCCGAGGCCGTCGGCTTCGCCCTGGCAGCCGTCATCCTCCTCATCACCTTCGGCTCCCTCATCGCCGCCGGCCTGCCCCTGCTCACCGCGCTCGTCGGAGTGGGCGTGAGCATGGCCGCCATCACCGCCCTCAGCGGCCCGCTCGACCTCAACAGCAATGTCTCCGCTCTCGCCACGATGCTGGGCATCGCCGTCGGCATCGACTACGCCCTGTTCATCGTCTCCCGCTACCGCTCCGAACGCGCCGACGGCCACGACGCCCGCGAGGCCGCCGCTCGCGCCAACGGCACCGCGGGATCCGCCGTCGTCTTCGCGGGACTGACCGTCGTCATCGCCCTCGCGGGCCTCGCGGTGGTGAACCTGCCCATCCTGACCGCGATGGGCCTCGCCGCCGCCGGCGCCGTCGTCATCGCCGTCCTCGTCGCGACCACCCTGGTGCCCGCCCTCCTCGGCTTCGCCGGCGAACGCGTCCGCGGCAAGACCCGTAAGAAGGCCCCCGCGGCAGACAGCACCAAGCCCGACAGCACCAAGCCCGGCAGCACCAAGCCCGGCAGCACCAAGCCCGGCAGGCCGGGAATGGGACAGCGCTGGATCTCCTACGTCCTGCGCAAGCCGGCCCAGATGCTCGTCCTGGCCGTGATCGCCCTCGGTGTGGTCGCGCTCCCGGTCACCCAGCTCGAACTCGGGCTGCCGGACGACGGTTCCAAGGCCGCCTCGTCCACCCAGCGCAAGGCGTACGACATGCTGTCCGAGTCCTTCGGGCCCGGCTTCAACGGTCCCCTCACCGTGACTGTCGACGACCAGGACCCGGCCGTCGCCCGCAGCGGCGCCCAGGACATGGGCAAGTCCCTCGCCGGCCTCCCGGACGTGGCCGCCGTGACCCCGGCCGCCTTCAACGAGAGCGGCGACACCGGGATCATCACCGTCATCCCCAAGAGCGCACCGGGCAGCGACGCCACCAAGAACCTCGTCGACGACATCCGCACCCTGGCCGGTGACCTCCGGTCCGACACCGGCGCCCGTTCCCTCGTGACCGGCACCACGGCCCTCAACATCGACATCTCCGACAAGTTCAGCGCGGCGATCGTGCCCTATCTGGCCGTCGTCGTCGGCCTCGCCGTACTCGTACTGATACTCGTCTTCCGATCCATCCTGGTCCCCGTCAAGGCGGCCCTCGGATTCCTGCTCTCCGTACTGGCCTCCCTCGGCGTCCTCGTCGCCGTCTTCCAGTGGGGCTGGCTGAAGGACCTCATCGGCCTCGAACAGACCGGCCCCATCATGAGCCTGATGCCCGTCCTCATGGTCGGCATCGTCTTCGGCCTCGCGATGGACTACCAGGTGTTCCTGGTGACCCGCATGCGCGAGGCATACGTCCACGGAGCCGACGCCCGCACCGCGGTCGAGACGGGCTTCAAGCACAGCGCCACCGTCGTCACCGCCGCGGCCCTCATCATGATCAGCGTCTTCGCCGGCTTCGTCGGCTCCCACGACGCCATGATCAAATCACTCGGCTTCGGTCTGGCCGTCGCCGTCGTCTTCGACGCGTTCGTCGTCCGCATGACGATCGTCCCGGCAGCCCTCGCACTCCTCGGCAAGCGCGCCTGGTCCCTGCCCACCTGGATCGACCGCATCCTGCCCAACGTCGACATCGAAGGCGAAAAACTCGCCAAGCACACCCCTGTGGCTCCCACACCCCGCGAACCCAGCTACGCCGGCTCCACAGACCACAACCACTGACAACCCCCGTCCCACGGGCCCGCGGTCGCCATGGCGCCGCGGGCCCGTGCCCTGCCCGAAGGACGCCGATGCACCGTGTACTCCTCGCGGGCGGCCCCACTCTCGTCCGAGACGCTTACGCGCACGTCATCGCCGCGTCCCCCGCCTTCGTGATTCAGGCCCAGACCGCGACCCTCGCCGAGGCCCTGACCGTCCTGACCCCCACGACCTGCGACCTCCTGCTCATCGAGGCCCGCGAACTCGCCCGCGCCACATCGGCAGCGGCTCAGATATCGCTGCGCCACGCCGCCGCCTGCACCCGAACCGTCGTACTCGGCACGATCCCGCCGGCCGAACTCCCGCTCCTCACGGAGGCGGGCGTGACCGGCGTGCTCGGCCCCTACCTCGAACCCGACGAATTCTTCACGGCACTCGATGTGGTCTGCCGCGGCGCCATGGTCATCTCGCCGGCGCCCTCCCACGCACCCCCCGCACCGGCTGCCCAAGGGGCTCTGGCACCACTCACCCAGCGGGAACGTGAAGTACTCGCTCTCATCGCCGCCCTGCCCGACAACACCGCCATCGCCCTCGCACTCGGCCTGAGCCCCTTCACGGTCAAGTCACACATCAACCGGATCATGCACAAACTCGGAGTGTCCAGCAGATCCCAACTCGTCGCCCTCGCCTACGAGAACCGACTGATCGTCCCGGGCCCTCGGATCACCTCCGGTGCGGCACTGAGCGAGCACCGTACTGTCCTTGGGGCTCCTCCGGGACTCGGTGTCTGAAACGAACGAGAGGTTCTGGTGTCCCGTGATCCCGTTCCGTGCCACCGGACGCGCCCGGCAGGACGACGGTCCCTCAGCCGGCCTGGATCCAGGTGATGACCGTGAGGACGGTGGGTACGGGGCATGCCAGGACGCCGATGAGGAGCAGGCGGATCTCCATCGTGAGTCGGCGGATGCCGGGTGCGAAGGCCAGCGCGGTGAGCGCGGCAGCCGCGCCGACGGCGGGCAGGACGTATCGAAGAAGGATGTCTCCGACGGGCACACCCGCGGCCAGGCCCCAGACCACGGTGATGCCGACCAGGCTCACGAGCCAGTTGAGCGACAGCAAGGTGACCGCCCACAGCACGCCTGCGAGCACGGCGGGGCCAGTCCGCGTGCGGGAAGCCGATGTCGGCTGCCATGGTCCGTAAAGAGTGGCGTACGTCTCGGGGTTCACCGGCGATGCCTTCCGTGGGAGGGGATGTGCATGATCCTCACGCCACGGGCGCTGCCGCGGGATGGGCGCGGATGCTCACCTCGGCGCGGGCTCGTACTCACGTGTCACCTGAATACGGAGAGTGGCTGCCTGTAGCCACGGCGGCCGGTGGGTCTGGCTACCCTAGATGTGGTCCCGCCAACGGGTCGTTTCCGGATCCTGTGGGCCAGGGACGGGCCAACGGCTTCGGGGACGGGCGACGGCCGGTAGGCTGTAGTCGCTCCGTCGCAGGTGGGCGGGGCGTGGGTGGGTTGCCCGAGCGGCCTAAGGGAACGGTCTTGAAAACCGTCGTGGCGCGAGTCACCGTGGGTTCAAATCCCACACCCACCGCAGCAGGTCAGCGTATGCGCAGGCCAGAAGGGGCGCCCCGAATTGGGGGCGCCCCTTTCGTCTGTGCTCTGTCTCGCCCGTATCCCGAGAGCCGGGTCTTCTGCATCGCCCCATGTGACGAGGGCTGGACGAGGGCGGAGGGGGACCGGCCTACGGTTCGACGATGTGCCGCAGATAGGTGTGCGGGTCGGCGAGATAGCGGCGCCAGTGATCCACGACGCCGAGCTCCCGCCAGGCGACCCTCCGCATACCGTGCTCACCGACCTCGATGATGTCCGCGCCCGGCAGTGCGGTCAGCAACGGGGAGTGCGTGGCACAGATGACCTGGCCGCCCTCCCTGGCCAACCGGTCGATGTGCCCGATCAGTTCGAGGCACGAAGAGAAGGAGAGCGCTGCCTCCGGCTCGTCGAGAACATAGAGCCCGGCGTGAAGGAACTTCCCGCGGAACGCCGCGAGAAAGCCCTCGCCATGGCTGACATGGTCCGGCGAGAACCCCTCCCTGCCCAGCGCGTCCAGCGCGGTCTCGGCACGCAGGAAGAAGCCCTTGCGGGCTGACCAGCTGGTGACCATACGGCGCCCGCGCCCCGAGGCGGCGTCGAATTTCATACGCTCGCCGAGGGGCGACTTGCCGCGCGGGGAAGCGTAGCGCCAGTCGTGGGAGCCGCCGTAGGAGTCCAGGCCGAACCCCTCCGCCAACGCCTCGACCAGGGTCGACTTCCCCGAGCCGTTCTCACCGACCAGAAAGGTCACCGGTGCGGTGAACCGCAGCCCTTCGCTCAGCAGCTGTCGGACGCAGGGCACCGACCAAGGCCAGGTTTCCTCGTCGTGCGAGGAGAGGTGGGCGTATGCACGTTCGATAATCACGCAACCAGTGTCGCCTGGAGTCGGAAAACGTACGTGCACCGTGTAGCCGGCGTCAGTACCTCGCGCTCGTTGCCGCCCGGGCTCCGATCGGTCAAGCAGCCGTTCCCATGCGTTGCGAGGCGGTGAGTGGTCCAACGACCTCTCGACACCTCGGACGGTCCGATCAAAGCCGTGGGTGGGGTGTCATTCCGCCCCCGTGGCTCCCGGCCGGCCCTCCTGCGCTCGGGAGCGCCTGGCGATCTCGTAGGCGATGCCCGGCAGGGGCAGGAGGACCGAGGCCCAGAGAGCGACATGGAAGAGTGGCTCGTCGCCGACCAGCCACTCGGTGAGGATCGTGACCGGCAGGCCGGCGCACGCCGCGATCAGCAATCCCTTGCCCACGCCCACGCTCCCGCGCCGTACCTCCACCGCGACGGTGATCGTGATGACGGTGAGCCAGAAGGCAAGGCGGCCTGGGGTGACGGGAATTGATCCGGACCAGCTGATGAGGTGCGAGAACAGCAGGAGTCCGCCTATCGCCGACGGCACCAGCATCGCCATCCGCAGCAGCCGGGGGCGCAGCGGCGACCTCGCCCGTGCCCAGGAGGCGGCGAACGCCTTGACGTCGTCGCCCACGACGTCTCGCGGTGCACGTCCTGCGGCCGCCGCGTCCTCAAGGTGCGCGGAGAGCTCGGCCAGCATGTCCTGGATGGCAGCGTCATCGACGCCCCGGAACGACCAGTTGCTGCGGCATATCGCGAGGATTCGTTCGGTCGTCATGGTTTTGTGTTCCCCCCCGTGGGTGGCTCGGTGGTGGTCAGGATCTCGTTCACCTGGGCCGTGAAGTCCAGCCAGGCGGTGCGGCCGCGTGTCAGTTCCACTCCGCCCGCCCGGGTCATCCGGTAGTACTTGCGCGGTGGCCCACCGCTGGACGACGGCGCGCGATAGGACTCGACGAGCCCGGCCCGCTCCATCCGGGCGAGCAGTGGATAGATGCTGCCCTCGCTGACGAGCTCCAGCCCGCAGTCGGTGAGCGCTTCGACGAACTCGTATCCATAGCGAGGACGTTCGGCGATCAGGGCGAGCAGACAGATGTCGAGCGCTCCGCGCAGGAGCTGGCTCCGCCGTTGGTCACCGGACGTCCGCAGCTCCTCTGTCATGCGGTACATGGTAGTCAGGAACTACCTTGCACCGCAAGGTAAAGGCCCGGCGTTCCCGAGGCCGGAGTCCCGGAGCGCCGCAACGAGGATGAGGTCGAGTTCGCGAGCGAGAGCTACTGGCCACTGCCGTGCCGACACGTGGAGATCACTGCCGGGGCAGATCGTGCGGGACTGGCAGCGGAAGGGGGGGCTGCCAGGACTCGGGAGTTTCCAGGCTTCCCTCTGCTCCCAGGGGGCTCCCGCATGCCCGACCGTCAGACGCCCTTGCGGTGGTCGTGCCAGGTAGCGGCAGCAGTCGCCAGGCGCAGCGTCCATGGGTCGGGGTCGGCGGCGCTGATTTCGTCCCATACGTTGCGGTTGGCGGCGGCGAGGGCGGTGATGCCCTCGGTCGGAGCGGTACCCCAGGTCGGGCCTGGCGAGAAGACGTAGGAGCCGGGGCTACAGTCAGGAGAAGTTGGCCGAGTTACTCGGAGTGGACCGCACAACGGTCGGGCGCTGGGAAAGTGGCAGGATCGTCCCTCAGCCGCCTCAGCGACGAGGCTTGGCGAATGCCCTCGATATCAGCCTCCAAGAGCTGGACGTCCTCCTGACGCCACCACAAGGCGCAGGCCAGGACGCCACAGGGCATCAGCCCAGTGACCCTTTGAAGGCGGGAGACCCTGACGAAATGATCCGTCGCGAATTCCTCCGCATACTGACCGTCAGCGGGGCCTTGACGGCTCTGCCGCTTGAGGAGGCAGAGGCTCTCACTGAAAGCGTCCGTCGGGGGTTGCCCGTCGACTTCGCACGCATGAACAGCCACCTCTGGCAGGTCTACAAGCTCGCCCGCTCCAAGGGCTCCGTCTACCCCGTCATCCGTGATCAGTTGACGGCACTGAACGAGTCTTTGGCAGGTAGCCGTGGCAGCACCCGCCCCCTGCTGAGCGCGGCAGCCGACCTCTTCCAGTTGGCCGGTGAAGTGGCGTTCGACGCCAACCGGTACTCCGATGCCACCGCCTCGTACGCGCTCGCAGCGTCGGTCAGCAAGGATGCCGACGCGTACGACCTGTGGGCCTGTGCGCTCGTCCGGCACGCCTACGTGGACATGGCCGAGCAGCGCTACCGCCAAGCCGCCCAGATGCTCGGCGCGGCCGAGCGACTGGCCGGGCGGGGTGATGACAACCTCTCGACCCGGCATTGGGTCGCATCGGTCCAAGCCGAGGCATACGCCGGTCTCGGCGACTTGGACGCGTGCGAACACGCGATGGATCGCGCCGAGACCGTCCGCGACCTCACCGCAGACAGCGTCAACGGCGGATGGCTCCGGTTCGACGGTGCGCGTCTGGCCGAGGAGCGGGGAGCGCGCTACGTGCAACTTGGGCGCCTCGATTTGGCGGAGGAAACTCTGAAGGGCGCTCTGGGGCAGGCAGATCTGGCGTCCGGGCAGTCCTACCGGCGACGAGGCTCAGTCCTCACAGACCTGGCTGCCATCGGCGCGAAGCGGCGTGACGTCGAACAGGTCGTGGCGTACGGCAGGGAGGCCATCAGCCTGGCCCGAGCCTCAGCATCCGGGTACGTCGCCCGTAAACTCCAGACTCTGTGCGACGAGTTCGGTCCCTTGAGCCGAGACCACCGCGTGGCCGAGCTAGGGGCGGAGATCGCCACGCTGAGCGCGCCGTGACAAGACGAGATGAGACGTGACGAGAGGGGTAGGCATGTCGCAGATCGAAGGTGCACGACTGTTCCGGGAGACCTGGATCGCGGGAGTGCGCCAGCACTTCCCCGGGGAGCCGAAGGCCGGCTACGTCACCCCGTGGGACGACACCCCGCAGTGGGAGCGGGAGGCCGCCGGGTCGGTGTACGACCAGGTCCGGCAGTTCATCGAGCTCAGCGACGGCCACACGGCGAGGCTGTCCCGTGAGCAGAAGGGCCGGTTCGTCGCGACCTGCTGGACGGCCCAGATGTTCAAGCACTTCGAGGACCCGAAGCCGGGTTACGTGGCCGACTGGCCCGACCTCCCGTCCTGGCAGCGGGAGACCGACGCCGACATCTTCGAGGCCATCGAGAAGGCGCTGAGCTGACCGCCCGCATGTGTACCGGCGGCCGGTCGGCCGGAAAACCGTTCGCTCCCCTCTGCGGCGGACCGTACTGTCGCCGCTGTGAAGCTGCTCTCCGTCAATATCGGCAGACCCCGTCCCAACCCGTGGAAGGGCCTGAGCCTGACGGGCATCGACAAGCGGCCTGTTGACGGTCCGGTCGCCGTCGTCGTCCCCGGTTCCGAGGGCACCGGCGCGGTCGGTCTCGTCGGTGACCGGGCCTACGACGTGAAGCATCACGGTGGCTCCGACCAGGCCGTCTACGCCTATGCGCGCGAAGATCTCGACGCGTGGGAAGCCGAGTTCGACAGGCCGCTCGCCAACGGGGTCTTCGGCGAGAACCTCACGACCCTCGGAGTGGACGTCAACAGCGCCCTGATCGGGGAGCGTTGGCGGGTCGGGCGGGACGTCGTGCTGGAGGTGTCGTGTCCGCGGGTTCCGTGCGCGACGTTCCAGGGCTGGCTGGAGCGGGCCGGCTGGATCAAGCGGTTCACCCGGGCCGTGCGGCCCGGTGCGTATCTGCGCGTCGTCGAGACCGGTGAGATCCGTGCCACCGACACCGTCGAGATCGTGCACCGGCCCGGCCACGACGTGACCGTCGCCGTCGTCTTCCGGGCGATGACGCTGGAACCGGAACTGCTGCCCCGGCTACGCGTCGCCGACGCGCTGCCGGAGGAGATCAAGGCGCAGGTCCGCCGGCGCACCACCGCGTAGGCGCGGCACGGGCGCCGGGGCGTTGTCCGTATCCCGGACGGGAATGCTGTTGTACCTCTGTTGTATCTAAGCTGTGCGCATGCCTTCAGCGCCTGCCGCTCCCGTCAAGCAGCCACCTGCCGCCGACCGCGTCTACAGCCACATCAAGGAAGCCGTACTCGACCGTCGCTACGAGGGCGGCACCCTGCTGACCGAAGGGGAGCTGGCCGAGGCGGTAGGGGTGTCCCGTACGCCCGTACGGGAAGCCTTGCTGAAGCTTGAGGTGGAAGGGCTGATCAAGCTCTATCCGAAGAAGGGCGCGCTCGTGCTCGCCGTGTCCGCGCAGGAGATCGCGGACGTGGTCGAGACCCGGCTGCTGGTCGAGGAGTTCGCCGTACGGAAGGCAGTGCCGGCGTCCGAGCGGCTGATCGGGCGGCTGGAGGAGCTGCTGGAGGAGCAGCGGCAGCGTGCCGTGGACGGGGATCTCGCGGCCGTCGCCGTGACCGACCGGACCTTCCACGCCGAGATCGTGCGCCACGCCGGCAACGACATCCTCTCCAAGCTGTACGACCAGCTCAGGGACCGGCAGCTGCGGATGGGCGTCGCCGTGATGGAGGCGCACCCCGACCGGATCGCCAAGAACATCATCGAGCACGCCGAGCTGCTCGAAGCCATCAGATCGGGCGACGCCGACGGCGCCGCGCAGGTTCTGCGCCGGCATGTCAGCCGGGTCAAGGTGCTGGTCCGGGGTGAGGAGCGGTGAGCGCGGTCTCCCTCACACTGCCTGGTGATCCGCCCGGCGGCCGTCGTGCCGCGTGGGTCTGGGGCATCGGCGTCGCCGTCTACTTCGTCGCCGTCATCTTCCGTACGAGCCTGGGTGTGGCCGGCCTCGACGCCGCCGACCGGTTCGACGTCAACGCCTCGGCCCTGTCGACCTTCTCCATACTCCAGCTGCTCGTCTACGCGGGCATGCAGATACCCGTCGGCCTTCTGGTCGACCGGCTCGGCACCAAGAAGGTGCTGACCCTCGGCGTGGTGCTGTTCACCGTCGGGCAGCTGGGCTTCGCGTTCTCGCCCTCGTACGGAACCGCCCTCGCCTCCCGCGCCCTGCTCGGCTGCGGTGACGCGATGACCTTCATCAGCGTGCTGCGGCTCGGCACCCGCTGGTTCCCGGCCCGGCGCGCACCGATGATCGGGCAGTTCGCCGGGCTCATCGGCATGGCGGGCAACCTCGTCTCCACCATCTTCATCTCCCGCACCCTGCACGGCCTCGGCTGGACCGCCACCTTCGCGGGCAGCGCCCTGGCGGGTGTCGTCGTCCTCGTGCTGCTGCTGCTCTTCCTCAAGGACCACCCGGAGGGTTACGAGCCGCCGCCCGCCGAGCACGCGGGCGCCGCGTACATACGCAGGCAGATCGCCGCGTCGTGGCGCGAGCCCGGTACCCGGCTGGGGATGTGGGTGCACTTCACGACCCAGTTCCCCGCGATGTTCTTCCTGCTGCTCTGGGGCATGCCCTTCCTCGTCGAGGCGCAGGGCCTGTCCCGCGCCGTCGCGGGTGAACTCCTCACGCTCGTCGTCCTCTCCAACATGGCCATCGGGCTGGTGTACGGGCAGATCATCGCCCGCCACCACGCGGCCCGGATCCCGCTGGCCCTCGGCACGGTCGGGACGACGGCGCTGGCCTGGGCGACGACGCTCGCGTACCCCGGCGACCATGCCCCGATGGGGCTGCTGATCGCCCTCTGCGCGGTCCTCGGCGCCTGCGGACCCGCATCGATGATCGGCTTCGACTTCGCCAGGCCCGCGAATCCGCCGGAGCGTCAGGGCACGGCCTCCGGAATCGTCAACATGGGCGGTTTCACGGCCTCGATGACGACACTCCTGGCGGTCGGCGTCCTGCTCGACGCGAGCGGCGACAACTACCGGATCGCCTTCTCGTCCGTCTTCGTCCTCGAAGCCGTCGGCATCATGCAGATCCTGCGCCTGCGGGCGCGCACGGCCCGGCGGGAGCGGGAGCGGCTGGTCGCCAGCCGGGTGGAGGCCGTGCACGTGCCCGCATGAGGCATGAGGCATGAGGCGCGCGGGGCGCCGTGGGGCGTGAGGCTGAGGCTGGATGGCCCGTGGTGCGCGTGCGCCCGCGCGCCCGTGGCGTCGCGCGCTCCCTCCCCCTCGGCCACTGAGCTACGGAGCCACGGAGCCACGGAGCCACGGGGCTACGGCGTCACCGCGAACTTCCGCACGATCGCCTCGGCCAGCTCCTGATCTCCATCGATCTTGATCCGGTCCGCCACCGCCGACGGCCGCACGCGTCCGCACGCCAGCCGGAAGTACGTCTCCCAGTCCGTCATCAGCGTCACCACCGGACCGAGCGAGGGCGAGCCGTCCACCGAGCCCTTGCCCTCCGCGTCCACCCTGACCGTACGCAGGAACTCCAGCGGGCCGCTCACATCGATGACCACCGCCGAATTCGGCGGCGCCCCCGCGTCCTTGGCGACGACCTTCGGCAACGCGGACAGCAGCACGTCGCGGGTCACCACGGCGCCGGCCGAGTCCAGGTTGCCCGGCTTGTTCAGCGCCGTACGCAGGTCCTGCTCATGCACCCAGATGTCGAACGCCCGCATCCGCATGGCGGTTTCCAGGGTCTGCTCCGTACCGAGCGGGGCGCGGACCATGGTGTCGGGGGAGCGGTTCTCGTTCCGCAACTGCCGGTTGCGGCGGATGATCGTGTACTCAAGTTCGGAGGTCATCTCCGGCGCCGTGTGATGCCGGCGCACATCGACCTGCATCTCCATATAGCGGGTCATGTCGTCCCGTACGTGGTAGAGATCGCGCGGCAGCGAGTGGATCGGCCGTGGGTCTCCGAGCATTTCGCATTCCAGGCCGATGACATGCGAGACGATGTCCCGCACGGACCAACCTGGGCACGGTGTGCGCCAGTTCCATTCGCCTTCGACGAGCGGCTGTACCAACTCGGCTATGGCTTCGACGGATTGGGTCCAGGCATCGGCGTAGTTTTGAAGGCTGGGATGGACGGTCACGGGACCCCTCGGCGGTTCTGCGGTACGCGGGCTGGTTTGACGGCGGGCGGGCTGCGGGCTGCTGTGGGCTACGTGGGTGGTTCGGCAGCTAAGTTACGCTGCCCGGTGGCACCCCGGCAGTGCTTTCGTGTGACGATCGTAGGCCCGTGTTGACGGCTCGAATGCCAGGACGGTGGTACTGTGCGCGCCTCTCTGCTCCAGATCGCAGTAGACCCGGACGAATCGGTGGATTCCCGAAGGTGCCGAGTCGCCGAGCTGGTACGGCGGCAACAGGGCGCCGATCTGGTGGTCTTGCCGGAGCTCTGGCCGGTCGGTGCCTTCGCGTACGACTCCTTCGCCGACGAAGCGGAAGCACTGGACGGGCCCACGTTCGAAGCGATGTCGGGCGCGGCGCGCGACGCGGGAGTCTGGCTGCATGCCGGGTCCCTCGTGGAACGGGACCCGGCGGGACACCTTTTCAACACCTCGCTCGTCCTCTCTCCCGCCGGTGACCTGGTCCGTACGTACCGCAAGATCCACCGTTTCGGTTTCGACCGGGGCGAGGCGACGCTGATGAGCGCGGGCGCCGAACTCGTCACCGTACGGCTGCCGGAGACCACCCTCGGCCTCGCCACCTGCTACGACCTGCGCTTCCCGGAGCTCTTCCGGGGCCTGATCGACGCGGGCGCCGAGCTGCTCGTCGTCCCGGCCGGCTGGCCGGCCCGCCGGCGCGCGCACTGGACGCTGCTCGCCCAGGCCCGCGCGGTCGAGAACCAGGCGTACGTCCTGGCCTGTTCCACCGCCGGTTCCCACGCGGGCGTGGAGCAGTCGGGACACAGCATCGTCGTCGATCCCTGGGGCGAGGTGCTCGCCGAGGCGGGGACGGACGAGGAAGTCCTCACGGTCGAACTCGACCCGGGGAAGGTCGCGGCGACGCGCGAGCAGTTCCCGGCGCTGAAGGACCGGCTGCTGGGGCTGGCGCCGCCGCCCGCCCGGTGACCATGCGGCACGGCTGTGAGGACCTGCCGGGAGTGGACCTGCCGGGAGTGGACCTGCCGGGAGTGGACCTGCCGGGAGTGGCCCCGCTGTGAGCGGACCTGCTGTGAGCGGACCTGCTGAGAGCGGCGTCGCTGTGATCCGTCCGCGTAGCTCCGGGCCGCCCCGCGTCACCGGACCGGGCGGATCCGGCCCGCATCAGTCGTCGTCCCGTTCCTTCTCCGCCATCCTGATCACGCACACCGCCACCGCGATCAGCAGCGCGTATTCGATGGCGGTACGGGCTTATGTGTACGCCTTCGGGTGCTGTGCGCGGCGCCGAGGATGGCACCCTTGAACCATGAACGACGCGACCCCCGCCCCCTCCCCCGAACCATCCCCGGCCTCGCCCCGCCGCGCCCGCGTCCGGGCTCCCGAGCTGGTCGGCAAGGGCGGCTGGCTCAATACGGGCGGCACCTCGTACACCCTCGCCGACCTGCGGGGACGCATCGTCATTCTCGATTTTTGGACATTTTGCTGCATCAACTGTCTGCATGTCCTCGACGAGCTGCGGGAGTTGGAGGAGAAGCACCGGGACACGGTGGTGATCATCGGCGTCCACTCGCCGAAGTTCGTGCACGAGGCCGAGCACCAGGCGGTGGTCGACGCCGTCGAGCGCTATGAGGTGCACCACCCCGTGCTCGACGATCCCGAGCTGGCGACCTGGAAGCAGTACGCCGTACGGGCCTGGCCCACGCTCGTCGTCATCGACCCCGAGGGGTACATCGTCGCCCAGCACGCGGGCGAGGGGCACGCGCACGCCATCGCGACGCTGGTCGGGGAGCTGGAGGCCGAGCACGCCGCGAAGGGGACGCTGCGGCGCGGGGACGGGCCGTACGTTCCGCCGGAGCCGGTCGCGACCGACCTGCGGTTCCCGGGCAAGGCGTTGGTGCTGCCCGGCGGGCACCTTCTCGTCTCGGACTCCACCCGCCATCAGCTGGTCGAGCTGGAGGCGGACGGCGAGAGCGTCGTGCGGCGGATCGGTTCCGGGGAGCGCGGGTTCGGGCCCGACTCGTTCAGCGAACCGCAGGGGCTCGCGCTGCTGCCCGACGGCACGGTGATCGTCGCGGACACCGTGAACCACGCGCTGCGGACGTACGACCCGGTCAGCGGCGCGATCGAGACCGTCGCCGGGACCGGCAGGCAGTGGTGGCAGGGTTCGCCGGCCTCGGGTCCCGCGCTGGAGGTGGATCTCTCCTCGCCGTGGGACGTCGCCTGGTGGGCGGACCGGGTGTGGATCGCGATGGCCGGTGTCCACCAGCTGTGGACGTACGACCCGGCCACCGGGACCGTCCAGGTCGCGGCCGGCACCACCAACGAGGGGCTGGTGGACGGGCCCGCCGCCGAGGCGTGGTTCGCCCAGCCGTCCGGGCTCGCGGCGGCCGGGGACCGGCTGTGGGTCGCCGATTCGGAGACCAGCGCGCTGCGGTACGTCGAGCGGGACGCCGAGGGGAACGGGGAGGGGTTCGTCGTCCGTACCGCCGTCGGAACCGGCCTCTTCGACTTCGGGCACCGCGACGGGGCGGCCGAACAGGCCCTGCTCCAGCACCCGTTGGGCGTCACCGCGCTGCCCGACGGCTCGGTCGCCGTCTGCGACACGTACAACCACGCCCTGCGCCGGTTCACTCCGCCGGTTCAGGAGGGCGGGAGCGGTGAAGTGACCACGCTCGCCACGGATCTGCGGGAGCCGAGCGACGCCGTGCTCGTCGGGGAGGACATCGTCGTGGTCGAGTCGGCGCGGCACCGGCTGACCCGGCTGCGGCTGCCCGACGAGGCGGTACGGGTCGAGGCCGTCGCCCACCGTACGCGGCGGGCCGCGACCGAGGTCGCCCCGGGCGCGCTGCGGCTGGACATCGTCTTCACGGCGCCGAGCGGCCAGAAGCTCGACACCCGATACGGCCCCTCGACCCGGCTGCTCGTTTCCGCCACCCCGCCCGGACTGCTGGCGGACGGCGGCGGATCCGGTACGGATCTGAGCCGTGATCTGGTGCTGGCCGACGGTGTCACGGAGGGCGTGCTGCACGTCTCCGCGATGGCGGCCTCGTGCGACGACGATCCTGCCAACGAGTACCCGGCCTGCCATGTCCATCAGCAGGACTGGGGCGTACCCGTCAGCGTGAGCGAGGAGGGGACGTCGAGGCTCGGTCTCGTACTCGCCGGGCTCGACGCGTAGGCCGCGCCGGTCGCGGCGTGTGGGGGGCGCCGGTCGCGGCGTGTACGTCGGGGTCGTCGAGTCGCGTACGCCGGACCTGAACAGGCATGCGGATGGCGGGAGTTCCGTACGTCCGGCCCTTCCCGGAGCGCTCAGCCCTTCCTGGAGCGGCCCGGCCCTTCCTGGGCGCTCAGCCCTCCAGGAAGGCCACCAGCGCGTTTGCCAGCAGGTACGGGTCGTCCGCGCCGCACAGTTCGCGCGCGCTGTGCATCGACAGGATCGCCACGCCGATGTCGACGGTCTGGATCCCGTGCCGGGCGGCGGTGATCGGGCCGATCGTCGTGCCGCAGGGCATCGCGTTGTTGGAGACGAATGTCTGCCAGGGCACGCCCGCCTTCTCGCAGGCCGTCGCGAACACGGCCCGGCCGCTGCCGTCCGTCGCGTACCGCATGTTGACGTTGACCTTGAGGATCGGGCCGCCGTTGGCGCGGGGGCGGTGCGTGGGGTCGTGGCGGTCGCTGTAGTTCGGGTGCACGGCGTGGCCGGTGTCGGACGACAGGCAGACCGTGCCGGCGAAGGCCCGCGCCCGGTCCTCGTACGTACCGCCGCGGGAGAGCACCGAGCGCTCCAGCACCGTACCGAGCAGAGGACCGTCCGCGCCGGTGTCCGACTGGGAGCCGTTCTCCTCGTGGTCGAAGGCGGCCAGCACCGGGATGTACGGGAGGGGTCTGGCCGCGACGGCCGCCAGCGCGGCCGTACCCGCGTGCACGGAGATGAGGTTGTCCATCCGGGGCCCGGCCACCAGCTCGCGGTCACGGCCGAGGTAGGCGGGCGGCTCGATGGCGTGCGGCATCAGGTCCCAGCCGGTGATGTCATCGGCCCGGACGCCCGCCTCCTCGGCGACGAAGCGGATCAGATCGCCCTCCTGGGGCTCTCCGAGGCCCCAGATCGGCTGCATGTGCCGCTGCCGGTCCAGCTTGAGACCGTCCGTGTTGACCGAGCGGTCCAGGTGCACGGCCAGCTGGGGGACGCGCAGCAGCGCGCGGTCGGCGTTGACCAGCCGGTGGGTGCCGTCGCGCAGGGTGATGCGGCCCGCGAGGCCGAGGTCGCGGTCGAGCCAGGTGTTGAGCAGCGTCCCGCCGTAGATCTCGACGGCGATCTGCCGCCACCCGTACGAACCGGTGTCCGGCAGCGGTTTCACCCGCAGGTTGGGGGAGTCCGTGTGCGCGCCGACGATCCGGAACGGGGTGTGCGGATCGGCACCTTCCGGCACGTACCAGGCGATGATCGCCCCGCCGCGCAGCACGAACCGCCCGCCCGCCGCCCCGTCCCAGGCGTCCGTCTCGCGCACCTGCCGGAAGCCCGCCTTCTCCAGGCGCTCGGCGGCATTCGCCACGGCGTGGTACGGCGACGGGCTGGCCGCGAGGAAGGACATCAGGTCGTCGGTGTGGCCGCGGTCGAAGCGGGCGGAAGTGCTCATGGGGTTCACCATAACGACGGGCCCCGCCCCCGGGCCCGGCACCGGTTGTCAGGCCGCGCGCCGGGGCGGGACAAGCTCCGCACATGGGTAGAACAGGCGCGGAAATCCGGGCGGAGAGTGGGGAGATGAAGGGGAGAGGGCGGTGGAGATCCGATGAGGAGCGGGTGAGAGCGCGGACGGGAGGAGGGCGTCGGCGGGGCTGAGACAGGCGGACGGAAAGCGGGCGGGAAGCGGGCGCCGAACGGGCCGATACGGGCCGACGCGGGCCGCCGGAGGGTCCGGCCAGGGTGTGGCTCCCGACGGACAGGACCGGACGGGACGGGACTGGACCGGACAGGACACGACCGGACTGGACAGGACGGGACTGGCTGGACAGGACACGACAGGGACGGGACCGGACAAGTCTGGACAGGGAGACACGGGGCGACGGAATGACAGGGTGACGGCATGACGTCGAAAAAGGCTCAGACAACGGTCCACGGCGCGGTCCACAGCGCCGTCCTCGGTGCGATCCACGGCGCGGTCCTCGGTGTCGACATCGGTACGTCGAGCAGCAAGGGCGTACTCGTCGACCCCGCCGACGGCACGGTGCTCGCGACCGCCGTCCGCCGGCACCCCGTCTCCCGGCCCGCGCCCGGGCACGCCGAGATGGACCCGGAGCTGTGGTGGGAGGAGTTCACCGGCATCACCGCCGAGCTGCTCTCCGGCCGTCCGGGCCCCGTGGCGGCGGTCGGCGTCAGCGGGATGGGCCCCTGCGTCGCGCTGACGGACGCCGACGACCTGCCCGTACGCCCGGCGATCCTGTACGGCGTCGATACGCGCGCCACCGACCAGATCGCCCGGATCGGCGCCGAGTTGGGCGTCGAGGAGATCCTGCGGCGGTGCGGCTCCGTCCTGTCGACGCAGGCCGTCGGGCCGAAGATCGCGTGGGTCGCCGAGCACGAGAGCGACGTCCGCGCGCGGGCCCGGCGGCTCTACATGCCCAGCTCGTGGCTGGTCAGGAAGCTGACCGGGGCGTACGTACTCGACCACCACTCGGCCAGTCAGTCGGCGCCGCTCTACGACTCGGCGGCCCAGGAGTGGTACGGCCCCTGGGCGGACCGGGTCGCGCCGGGCATCGAACTGCCGCCGCTGCGCTGGCCGGGAGAGATCGCCGGACGGGTGACGGCCGAGGCCGCCGCCGCGACCGGCCTGACCGCCGGGACCCCCGTGATCACGGGCACGGTCGACGCGTGGACCGAGGCGGTGAGCGTCGGCGCGCAGAACACCGGCGACCTCATGCTCATGTACGGCACCACCATGTTCCTGATCAACACGGTCGAACGGCGGCTGCTGGAACCGAGCCTGTGGAGCACCGTCGGGGCCTTCCCCGGCACCCGTAACCTCGCGGGCGGAATGGCCACGTCCGGGGCCGTCACCGAGTGGCTGCGCGCGCTCTTCGGCTCCCCGGGCCACGCCGAGCTGCTCGCCGAGGCCGACGCCTCCGGTCCGGGCGCCCAAGGGCTGCTGATGCTGCCGTACTTCGCCGGGGAGCGGACCCCGGTGGCCGATCCCCGGGCCCGTGGGGTGATCGCCGGCCTGACCGTCGAGCACACCCGTGGTGACCTCTACCGCGCCGCGCTGGAGGCGACCGCGTTCGGCGTGCGCCACAACGTCGCCGCGATGCGGGCCGCCGGTGGTGACGTCCGCCGGATCGTCGCCGTCGGCGGGGGCACCCAGGGCGAGTTGTGGACGCGGATCGTCTCCGATGTGACCGGGCTCGAACAGGAGATCCCGACCGTCACGATCGGAGCGTCCTACGGAGCGGCCTTCCTGGCGGCGAGTTCCGTCGGCGCCGCAAGCATCGAGGAGTGGAACCCGGTGCTGGAACGGCGAGTTCCGGACCCGGCGAACACCGCGCGTTACGACGAGCTGTACGGGCTCTACCGCGATCTCTACCCGGCCACCGCGAGGATCGCGCACACGCTCACGGACGCGCACACGCTCCGGGACGCGCACACGCTCCCGGACGCGGACGCGAACGGGCCACGGCGGCCGGGTTCCTGAACACCTGGTCGCCGTGGCCCTGTCCCTGCCCCGCCCCTTCAGGACGCCGCTGGAACGCCGCTGAACGCCGCTAGAACGCCGCTTCGTCCAGCTCCATCAGCGAGTTGTCGACCGTCTCCGCGAGCGCGCGCTGCGCCGAGACGTCCGGCAGTACGTTCGTGGCGAAGAACTTCGCGGCCGCGATCTTGCCCTGGTAGAACGCCACGTCCTTCGACGCGGCCGTCTCCAGCTTCTCGGCGGCCACGGCGGCGCCGCGCAGCAGCAGGTAGCCGACCACCACGTCGCCCGAAGCCATCAGCAGCCGCGTGGTGTTGAGGCCGACCTTGTAGATGTTCTTGACGTCCTCGCCGGTGGAGGTCAGGTCGGTCAGCATCTGTCCGACGATCGCCTCCAGGTCGACGGCCGCCTTGGCGAGCGCGTCGCGGGCCGGGGCCAGCTCCGTACCGCCGGTGCCGACCGCGAGGAACGTCTTGATCTCCTCGGCGAGCGTGTTCAGCGCCTGGCCCTGGTCACGGACGATCTTCCGGAAGAAGAAGTCCTGGCCCTGGATCGCCGTGGTGCCCTCGTAGAGGGTGTCGATCTTGGCGTCCCGGATGTACTGCTCGATCGGGTACTCCTGGAGATACCCGGAGCCGCCGAACGTCTGCAGGGACTGCGACAGTTGCTCGTACGACCGCTCCGAGCCGTAGCCCTTCACGATCGGCAGCAGCAGGTCGTTCAGCCCGTGCAGCGGCTTGGCGTTCTCGCCCTCCGCCTCCTTGACGGCTATGTCGTCCTGGACCGAGGCGGTGTACATGACGAGGGCGCGCATGCCCTCCGCGTACGCCTTCTGCGTCATCAGCGCGCGGCGCACATCGGGGTGGTGCGTGATGGTGACCTTGGGCGCGGCCTTGTCCATGAACTGCGCCAGATCCGGGCCCTGGACGCGCTCCTTGGCGTACTCCAGCGCGTTCAGATAACCGGTGGAGAGCGTGGCGATGGCCTTCGTGCCGACCATCATCCGGGCGAACTCGATGATCCGGAACATCTGCCGGATGCCCTCGTGCTTGTCACCGATCAGCCAGCCCTTGGCCGGGTGGCGGTCGCCGAAGGTCATCTCGCAGGTGTTGGAGGCCTTGAGGCCCATCTTGTGCTCGACGTTCGTGGCGTAGGCGCCGTTGCGCTCGCCCAACTCGCCGGTCTCCCAGTCGAACTCGTACTTCGGTACGAGGAAGAGGGACAGGCCCTTGGTGCCGGGGCCGGCACCCTCGGGGCGGGCGAGGACGTAGTGAAGGATGTTCTCCGACATGTCGTGCTCACCGGACGTGATGAAGCGCTTCACGCCCTCGATGTGCCAGCTGCCGTCCTCCTGCTCGACGGCCTTCGTGCGGCCCGCGCCGACGTCCGAGCCGGCGTCCGGCTCGGTGAGGACCATCGTGGAGCCCCACTGCTTCTCCACGGCGATCTCGGCGACCTTCTTCTGCGCCTCGTTGCCCTCCTCGAAGAGGATGCCGGCGAAGGCCGGGCCCGACGCGTACATCCACACGGCCGGGTTCGAGCCGAGCAGCAGCTCCGCGTACGCCCAGATCAGGGAGCGGGGCGAGGTCGTGCCGCCGATCTCCTCGGGCACGCCCAGACGCCAGTACTCGGAGTCCATGTAGGCCTGGTAGCTCTTCTTGAAGGCTTCGGGCACCGGTGCCGTGTTGGTCACGGGATCGAACACCGGGGGGTTGCGGTCGGCTTCCGCGAACGACTCCGCGAGGTCCGTCTCGGCGAGGCGCGTGACCTCTTCGAGGATGCTCTTGGCGGTCTCCACGTCCATCTCCGCGAATGGACCCGTGCCGTACAGCTTGTCGCGCCCGAGGACCTCGAAGAGGTTGAACTCGATGTCGCGGAGATTCGACTTGTAGTGCCCCATGGCGACGGCTCCGTAAGAATCGGGGAGGCAGATTCCTCATGTACTTACCAGCTGGTAGCTCCGATGATGCTACCCATCGGTAATAAGGCGCAACCCCCTGCTCGCATGTGTGACGAGGCTCCCCCGGGGCACTTTCCTCAGTACTCTTGCGGGCATGTACGGCTACGACCAGAATCCGGGCGCTCAGCAGCAGTACGCGCACCCGCCTCAGCCGCCGATGGGTGGCGCCGGCCCCGGCGGGTACGGCGAGCAGCCGCTGTATCCGGAACCGTCGCCCCCATCGCTCGGCGACGCCGTACGAGCGTTCACGACGGGGTCGCTGTCGGCCGAGGACTTCCAGCAGGTCTTCGCCACGTCGAAGGTCTACTGCCCCCGGGGCGACAACCCCGGTTTTCTGGCGCTGCACAACACGCAGCAGCCGGTGATCCCCATGTTCAGCACGCTCAAGGAGCTGCGCCGGTACGCGGGCAAGGAGTCCAAGTACTTCGTGATCACGGGCGCGGAGGTGATCGACCTGCTGCCGACGGGGTACGGCTTCGTGCTCGACATGGAGGGTGACCACCGGATGGTGTTCGACGCGAAGGCGGTCGAGCAGATGGTGGACTTCGCGATGCGCCGCATGTACGGCTGACCGCACGACGCCGCATGCGCGGCTGATCGCACGACTTCGCTGCCGCTGGGGCCCGTACCGGGATCGGTACGGGCCCCGTTTCTGTGCCCTGCTCCGGGCTTTCCGGGGCCCGGGAATGAAGGACGCCTTGCGAGATGTTCACTGTTCAACTAAATTGAACGTTGAAGAATCAAGGAGGTTCTCCCATGCCGGCTGTGACCGTCGAAAATCCGCTGACCCTGCCCCGAGTGGCGGCTCCGGCCGACGCCGTGGCCCGTCCCGTGCTCGCCGTCACGACCGCGCCCAGCGGTTTCGAGGGCGAGGGCTTCCCCGTTCGCCGAGCGTTCGCGGGGATCAACTACCAGCACCTCGACCCGTTCATCATGATGGATCAGATGGGCGAGGTGGACTACGCGCCGGGTGAGCCGAAGGGCACCCCCTGGCACCCGCACCGCGGCTTCGAGACCGTCACGTACCTGATCGACGGCAGCTTCATCCACCAGGACAGCAACGGTGGCGGCGGCACCATCCAGAACGGTGACACCCAGTGGATGACGGCGGGCTCCGGCCTGCTGCACATCGAGGCCCCGCCGGAGGCGCTGGTCATGTCCGGCGGCCTCTTCCACGGCCTCCAGCTGTGGGTGAACCTCCCGGCCGCCGACAAGATGATGAACCCCCGCTACCAGGACATCCGCGGCGGCCAGGTGCAGCTCCTGACGTCGCCGGACGGCGGTGCGCTGCTGCGGGTGATCGCGGGCGAGCTGGACGGGCACGAGGGCCCGGGCGTCACGCACACCCCGATCACGATGATCCACGCGACGCTGCGGCCGGGTGCGGAGGTGACGCTGCCGTGGCGCGAGGACTTCAACGGTCTCGCGTACGTACTGGCCGGGCGCGGCGCGGTCGGCACGGACCGGCGGCCGGTCCGCACGGGCCAGACCGCGGTGTTCGGCGCGGGCGGAACGCTGACGGTCCGCGCGGACGAGACCCAGGACTCGAACACGCCTGACCTGGAGATCGTCCTGCTGGGCGGGCGCCCGATCCGGGAGCCGATGGCGCACTACGGGCCGTTCGTGATGAACAGTCAGGCAGAGCTCAAGCAGGCGTTCGACGACTTCCAGGCGGGGCGTCTGGGGACGGCGCCGGTGGCCCACACGTAATCGACGCCGTCCGGGGGCGGGTGGGCTTTGTGGTGGGTGCGGGTGCCGGGGCCTCCGGAGGCGCATGTCCGGACTGCATGATTTACGCCGCGTGCGGGTTCGTTGTTCGGGTGCGGGTTCGTGAGCGGCACAAATCACGCTTTACGTCCGGCCACGTCACCTCCTGCGACCCCGACCCCCTCCCGCCGGTTCCCCGTCCGCGGCCCGGTGGGGGTACCCGCTCCGGCGCGCGCGGGTGGTCTGTGGCGGGCGGTGAAGGGGGTCGCGCAGGGGTCGTGTCCGGAACGTAAAGCGTGATTTGTGGCGCACGACAACCAGTACGCCGGGATCCGGTCCGCACGTGCCGTAAATCATGCAGTGCAGGACATGACCCCGGAGCGGCACCCGGCAACAACCCGCACCCGAGAACCGCCCCCCGCCCCAACGGCGCACAACGACCGCCCCCGCCGGACGGCACACCGCCGGACGGCGCACCCCGGGGGACACCCCCCGGCTCCCGTGGTCCGCTGGATCCGTGCAGATGTCCCCGGCTCCCCTCCTGCCCGAGAGCGCCCGCCGCCTCGCCGCCTGGTGTGGTGTGCTGCTGGTGGTCGCCGGGGTCGGGGCCGTCGCCGTCTGGCTGGTCGTCACCTTCAAGAGCGCCGTCACCCCCGTACTGCTCGCCGTCCTCGGTACCGCGCTGCTCGGGCCCCTGTACCGGCGGCTCGTCGCGATGAAGGTGAATCGGTCCCTCGCCGCCGCGCTGACCTGCGTCGCGGTCGTCGCCGTGGTCGGCGGGGCGGGATACATCGTCGTCAGCGCGCTGTTCCACACCGGCGACCAGATCGTCTCGTCCCTGCGGCAGGCGGCGAAGGACGTGACCGACCACTTCGGCGCCGCCGGGACCTCGCTGGACGATCTGCTGACGAACGCCAAGAAGCTGGTGGGGAAGTTCGGCGGCACCGCCGCGTCCGGTGTGCTCACCGGGATCGGCGTCGTCGGCGAGCTGATCGCCACCGCCGTGCTCGCGCTGCTGCTGATGTTCTTCTTCCTGCGGGACTCCGACAAGGCGCCCGGCGCGCTCAGGGCGATCGTGCCGCGAGCGGCCGGGGAGACCGTCGAGGCCATGGCCCGCCGGGCGTTCGAGGCGGTCGAGGGGTTTATGCGCGGAACGTCCGTCATCGCGCTGATCGACGCGGTCTGTATCACCGTCGGCCTGCTGATCCTGCGGGTGCCCGGCGCGGTCGGGCTCGGGGCGCTGGTGCTCGTCGGCGCGTACATCCCGTACCTCGGCGCCTTCATCTCCGGCGCCGTCGCCGTACTGGTCGCGCTCGCCGACCGTGGCTGGGTGATCGGTCTCTGGACGCTCGGGGTGGTCCTCGCCGTACAGGTGCTGGAGGGGCATGTGCTCCAGCCGATGATCCAGAGCCGTACGGTCCAGATGCACCCGGCCGTGGTGATGCTGGCGATCGCGGCGGGCGCCAGTGTCGCCGGGATTCTCGGCATGCTGCTGGCCGTGCCGCTGACGGCGGCGGCGTTCGGGGTGCTGTCCGAGCTGCGGGGCCGGCTTGCGCACCACGGCGCCGACGGCTCGGGGGACGGCCCCGGCCCTGGCTGAGCGGGGTGCTCAGCGGGCGAAGCGGCGCGCGATGCCCAGCGCGGCGAAGTCGACGATGGCGCCCGCGAGGCGGGCGCGGATGAGGACGCCGATGGTCCGCACGGTGATCATGGCCAGGACCATGAGGACGAACGCGGTGCCGTAGGTGGCGGCCGGGACCTGGTGCTGGATCGAGAACGTCGCCAGGTCATGGGTGAACCAGTGGGTCGAGCCGTAGGCGAAGCCCATGCGCAGGGCCATCGCGACCGTCCACAGTGCGGCGTAGGGCCAGCCCGCGACGGTGACCAGGCGGGAGTCGGCCGGGTCGCGGTGGACCTGGATCAGGGCGATCGAGGCCAGGCCGAACAGCAGGCCGGCCGCGAGCCCGGCCGCTTCGATCAGGTGGGCTGTGCTCCCGGACGGGATTTCCTTGAGGTACTTGAAGCCGACGCCCGCGACGATCGCGACGGGCAGTAGCAATCGCCTGGCGTCCGGGCGTCGTGTGCCGAGCTGGGTGGCGAGGATCGCGATGAACACGCCGGTGTAGAGCAGGTAGTCGCTGAGGCTCATGGTGTTTCTCCAGGTGGGTTCGGGCTTGCCGCCCGTCGACACCTCCAAGATGCATCTGTCTGGATGCATAATGAGAGATGTATCTTGGAGGGATGGAGATGAGTGACCTGTACCAGCTCGGCCGCCGCCTGGCCGAGATCGCGCTCGAGGACATGGGTGCCGGCGCACCCGATATCGCCCCCGGCGAGTTCCTGGTCCTTCAAGACCTCTTCCTGAACGGCCGCAGCGCCGTAGGCGACATCGCCAAGCGCACCGGCCTGGCCCAGAGTCGCGTCTCCACCGGCGTGCGGGCCCTGGCCGGCCGTAACTGGGTCGCCACCGCGGCCGACCCCGCCGACGGCCGCAAGACCCTGGTCGACCTCACCGAGGCCATCCGCGCCGCCAGTGAACAGCGCCGCGCCGGACGCGCCGACAAGGCCCTGACCGACGCTCTGGCCGGGGTGGACGACGAAGAGCGAGGCGCCCTCATCGCCGCACTCGCCCGGCTCCACCAACTCCTGGTCGCAGACCACGCCCCGCGTCGGTTCCCGGACACAGCCGCACCCCGAGCTGTCCGGTAGCCCCCATGGGCTGAGCCTCCATGGGCTGAGGAATTGGCCTGCGTCGCGATCGCGGCCAGGAGTCCCCGGTGCGCACTGTCCTACTTTGTGAATATGTGGTGACCTGTCGCCACCGGGAGTGCCGCCGGGGCTGGGCGGTAACCTGTTGTGTCGTACGGCTTGTGTCGTATGACTTGTGTCGTACGGCGCAACCGTTCCGACCTTCGGCCCCGGCCAACCCCGACTTGCTAAGACTGGATGAACGACGATGCATCGGTACAGGTCCCACACCTGCGGCGAGCTCCGCGCCTCTGACGTCGGTGCCGACGTCCGGCTGAGCGGCTGGCTGCACAATCGCCGAGACCTGGGCGGCATCCTCTTCATCGATCTGCGCGATCACTACGGTCTGGTCCAGCTGGTCGCCCGCCCCGGCACCGCCGCCAACGAGGAGCTGTCCAAGGTCACGAAGGAGACCGTCGTCCGTATCGACGGGACGGTCTCCGCGCGCGGTGCGGACAACGTGAACCCGGAGCTGCCGACCGGCGAGATCGAGATCGAGGTCTCGGAGGTCGAGATCCTGGGCGCGGCGGGTCCGCTGCCGTTCACGATCAACACCGAGGACGGCGTGAACGAGGAGCGGCGCCTGGAGTACCGCTTCCTCGACCTGCGCCGCGAGCGCATGCACCGCAACATCATGCTGCGTACGGCGGTCGTCTCCGCCATCCGGCACAAGATGACGGCGCTCGGCTTCAACGAGATGACCACCCCGATCCTCACCGCGACCTCCCCCGAGGGCGCCCGTGACTTCGTGGTCCCGTCCCGGCTGAACCCCGGCAAGTTCTACGCGCTGCCGCAGGCCCCGCAGCAGTTCAAGCAGCTGCTGATGATCTCGGGCTTCGACCGCTACTTCCAGATCGCGCCGTGCTTCCGCGACGAGGACGCCCGCGCCGACCGCTCGCCCGGCGAGTTCTACCAGCTCGACGTCGAGATGAGCTTCGTCGAGCAGGAGGATGTCTTCCGGCCGATCGAGAAGCTGATGACCGAGCTGTTCGAGGAGTTCGGCGGCGGCCGTCATGTCACCTCCCCCTTCCCTCGGATCCCGTTCCGCGAGTCGATGCTGAAGTACGGCAACGACAAGCCGGACCTGCGGGCCAAGCTGGAACTGGCCGACATCTCGGACGTCTTCGAGGGCTCCGAGTTCAAGGCGTTCGCCGGAAAGCACGTCCGCGCCCTGCCGGTGCCGGACACGGCGGGCCAGCCGCGCAAGTTCTTCGACGGGCTCGGGGACTTCGCCGTCGAGCAGGGCGCGAAGGGCCTGGCCTGGGTGCGGGTCGGCGAGGACGGGACGCTGAGCGGCCCGATCGCCAAGTTCCTCACCGAGGAGAACGTCAAGGTCCTCACCGAGCGCCTCGCGCTGGCCCCCGGCCACGCCATCTTCTTCGGCGCGGGCGAGTACGACGAGGTCTCCAAGATCATGAGCGCGGTCCGCGTCGAGGCCGCCAAGCGCGCCGGGCACTTCGAGGAGGGCGTCTTCCGGTTCTGCTGGATCGTCGACTTCCCGATGTACGAGAAGGACGAGGAGACCGGGAAGATCGACTTCTCGCACAACCCGTTCTCGATGCCCCAGGGCGGTCTGGAGGACCTGGAGTCCAAGGACCCGCTGGATATTCTGGCCTGGCAGTACGACATTGTCTGCAACGGCATCGAGCTGTCCTCGGGCGCGATCCGTAACCACGAGCCCGAGCTGATGCTCAAGGCGTTCGAGATCGCCGGGTACGACCGGGAGACCGTCGAGCACGAATTCGCGGGCATGCTGCGCGCGTTCCGCCTGGGCGCCCCGCCGCACGGTGGTATCGCGCCGGGCGTCGACCGCATCGTGATGCTGCTGGCCGACGAGCCGAACATCCGCGAGACGATCGCCTTCCCGCTCAACGGCAACGCGCAGGACCTGATGATGGGCGCGCCGACCGAGCTGGACGAGACGCGGCTGCGGGAGCTGAACATCGCGCTGCGCAAGCCGGTGGCCACCAAGTCGTCGACCGAGAAGTCGGGCGAGAAGTCCGGCGAATAGTCCGGCGGGTAGAGCGAAGCTCGTACTACGCGCGTCTGGGTCCGGAACCGCATGGTTCCGGGCCCAGACGCGTTTCCGTATGTGGCCGGTTTTCGGTCAACGGCCTTGAGTACAGGGGGAGTTCGGCACACGCGTTTCGCGAGTTCCCTGGCTTCCCGCCGATCACGCATGACAACCTTCGTTTGAACTTGATCGAATGTGATCGACTCTTGGAAGGGCTTCGCGCGTGATCCCTCTTCTGGCCGCCCGGCACAGACCCCGGCACAGACCCCCGCATGCGTCCACCTGGACGGCCGTGGCCATCGCCGCCGCCGTCACCGCCGGTCTGCTCGCCGCCGCGCCCTCGGCGAGTGCCGCTCCCGGCGCCGACCTCACGGACAACGGCGGGACCATCACCGCCCAGTACGAAGGCGGCAGCACCGCCGAGAACTATCCCAAGCTCATAGACAACGATGTCAGTACCAAGTACTTCACCGGCCGTCCCACCGGCTGGGTGCAGTACCGTTCCGCCGCGCCGGCCGTCGTCGACCGCTACACCATCACGTCGGCGAACGACGCCACCGACCGTGATCCGAAGGACTGGACGCTCCAGGGCTCGTCCGACGGCACGACCTGGACGACGCTGGACACCCGTACGGACCAGACGTTCGCCGGGCGCGGCAGGACGCGGGGGTTCGCGGTCGCGGGCGGCACCGCGTACAGCTACTACCGGCTGGCCGTCTCCAAGAACAACGGTGCCGGGCAACTCCAGTTCGCTGAGTGGGAGTTGTGGGCCGGGGGCGACGGGGTGCCGCAGGCGCCGAGCGGCCTCAGCGCGTCCGCCGTGAGCGCGAACGAGGTCGACCTGGCCTGGAGCGACAACTCCGGTGTCGACACCGGGTACACCGAGACCGGCTTCCGTATCGAGCGCTCCACCGACGGCACCACCTTCCGCCAGGTGGCCACCGCCGGAGCCGATGCCACCACGTACACGGACAGCGGGCTGACCGCCGGGACCACGTACCACTACCGGGTACGTGCGGCCGGAGCGGGCGAGGCCGTATCGGCCTGGTCCAACACCGCCAAGGCGGTGACCGCGGCCTCCGCCGATCCGATCGACATCACCGACCTGGCGGGCACGGTCACCGACAAGAACAACGTCTCCGGCGACGAGGGCCGGGACAAGGCGGTGGACAACACCCTCTACACGAAGTACCTGACCTACGACACCACCACCTGGCTCCAGTACGCGGCGGCGGCCCGGTCGACGGTCACCGGCTACACCCTCACCTCCGCCAACGACTCGGCCGCGCGTGATCCGAAGAACTGGACGCTTCAGGGCTCGTCCGACGGCACGGCCTGGACGACGCTGGACTCACGGACGGGCGAGACCTTCTCCGCCCGCTTCCAGAAGAAGGCGTACACCTTCACCAACAGCACCGCGTACCGCTACTTCCGCCTGAACATCACGGCCAACGCCGGGGACAGCCGGACCCAGCTCGCCGAGTGGCAGATCCTCGGCACCGGCTCCCTGGGCAGCACCCCGGCGCCCGAGGCGCCGACCGCCCTGACCGCGAAGGCGGTCACCGGCGACCAGACCGAGCTGTCCTGGAGCGACAACTCCCGCTGGGAGACGGCGTACCGCGTCGAGCGCTCGACCGACGGCACCACCTGGGGCTGGTCGCGGACCCTGCCGGCCGGCACGACCCGGTACCAGGATCTCGGGCTCACCGGCAGGACGACGTACCAGTACCGCGTACGCGCCGAGAACGGCACCGGCTCCTCCGCGTACACGAGCACCGCGAGCGCGACCACCGGCGACCCGGACCTGCCCGCCGTCTGGCAGGAACACTGGCTGGAGCACACCCAGTCGCTCAGCCGCGTGTACTACGACGGCGATGTCGGCATCTACTTCGACCCGGACGTCGACAAGTCGAAGACCTGGGTCCACGACTACGTCGCGAAGCTGTGGCGGTACACCAAGCAGAACTACGGAAGCTTCAGCAACCCGCGGCTGGCCGCGATCTTCCACCAGGGCAAGTACGGCGGCGGACACCCGGCGACCGTCTTCGACGCGGGCCACGACAACCGCAATGTGATCGACGTCGGCCTGGGGAGCTGGAACGAGAACGACGCCCAGGCCCGCGACATGACCGCGCACGAGATCGGGCATGTCGTGGAGTTCTCCGCGAAGGGCGTGAACGGTTCGCCGTCGTTCCCGCTCTGGGGCGACAGCAAGTGGGCCGAGATCTACCAGTACGACGCCTACCTGGGCACGGGCCTGACCGCCGACGCCGAGCGCTGGCACACCAGGATGCTGGCCAACAGGGACAACTTCCCCCGGGCCGACACGGCCTGGTACAAGGACTGGTTCTACCCGATCTGGCGCGACCACGGTAAGGGCGCCGTGCTGTCGAAGTACTTCCAGGTGCTGGCGGACAGCTACCAGAAGCACAACGGGAAGTACGCCCGGGACATGAACTACGGCGAGTTCGTGCACTTCTGGAGCGGCGCGGCGGGAGTGAACCTGAAGGCGCGGGCGACCACCGCGTTCGGCTGGCCGGCGGAGTACGAGCAGCAGTTCAAGCAGGCGCAGATCGACTTCCCGGACGTCACGTACCCGCGTACCTGACGCTCGCGGAGGCGGAAGCAGGGGAGGGCCCGCAGCACGTGCGCACATGCTGCGGGCCCTTCGCCGTGAGCGCTCCGCCGTCATGCGTCCCGTTCGCTCGTCAGGCATGGGCGACCTTCACCGCCGGGGTGAAGCACTCCACCTGAACGGGAATGCCCGTCCTGTGGCGCAGCCGGTGCGGGCCACCGCCTTTGCTTCCTTTCCGGATGCCTTTCGCAGTGTCCGCAGCGCTTCCCTCAACTGTGCCTTGTTCACTCTCCGTACGTGGCCCACCAGTTGGTGAAGGGTTCGGCTTCCGCCAGTGCGATGTCGCGATACGCGACGAAGTCCTGCGCTCGCTCGGCGTCCAGGACGTCGGAGCCGAGGAATCCGCCGGCCTCGTCGTAGCCCATGACCGCTGCCGCCGCCGAATCGAAGAGCCAGAAATCGGGTGCGGCCGGGAGGGGGTTGGGGCGGTCTGTCGTGTCGAGAATGAAGAACTCCTCCCCGCCGGTCATGTTTTTCCGGTAGCCCCAGCCGAGTTCGAACCGCAGATAGGGGCTCGCGGTCGGGACAGGACATGCACCCGGTACACGCGCTTTCCCGTGGACGTATGCGAGCGGAGTTCGTTCACCCAGGCGGTGTTGTAGTCGTTCGGCTGCTGCTTACCGGCCAGGAAGTCCTGATAGGCGGCAGCGTTCCCGGACCTGCTGTAGTCGCTCAGGGTCTCCAGGCGGAAGGCCTCCTGCTCGAAGGAGTCGAAGAGTTCTCCCAACGTCTTGGATGAGCTGCTCACGCATCACCTTTCGGATGCGTTCCATCGGAGTCTCCACGAGGGTTTCGTGGGCCGGGGTCTGGAGCCCGTGATCGGTCGGGGTTTCCTCTTGTGCCAACAACGTGTCCCGGTCGGTGGCGTACAGCGCCGGCCTGTGGAAGTCGGTCACATCACCGCGTCGGTCTGTAGTGGTCCTGCGGTGATGCGCAGTTCGCGGACGCGGATCTCCTCCTCGTCGGCGAGGTAGAAGATGTGCATGAACGGGGCGCGGACCACGCGGTCGGGTTCGGTCTTCTTGGCCATGGTGGCCTCTCCGCGCAGCAGGCGGACACCGTCGCCCGCGGCCCAGAATTCCAGGACCTCGTGGGCGATGATCAGCGGCTCGTCGATCTTGACGAAGAATGCCTTGATGGCTTCGACGCCGTGGATGTGTGCGGTGCCGAAGAACATGTCGGTGTCCTCGGTCAGCGGCGCGAAACCCTCATCGAACTCCAACGTGTCGATGGCGTCCATGAACTTCAGGACCCACTCGGGCGGGGGCGTCGCTTGTGCTGTGTGCGTCATGAGCTGTCCTCTCCATAGCCAGATACTAGTAGCGTACTGCTACTAGTTTCATATTGCTACGAGGGGTGTCGGGTCGCCCAGGATGAGAGCTCAGGGAGGTTACGGGCCCGGCTCCCGCGCACTGCGGAAGTCTTCTTGTGCCACTTCAGTCGTTCGCTGCGGTCTCATGGCCGACGCCGTCCCCCTGTGCGGGCATGGGGCGGAGTGTCGGGGCGTCGATCCGCTCGCGGCAGCTACTGCATGCGAGGTATGGATCGGTCGGGTTGCCGCACACCGTGTGGATCAGTGGGTGACGCGTGATGTCTCCGTCAGTCGCGTGGGTCTCGGCCCAGCGGGTGATCGCCGCGATGGCGGGGACGGCGAGTTCACGGGCGCTGTCGGTGAGCTGGTACTCGTACCACGGTTTGTCGGCCCGATAGGGGTGCTTGGAGAGTAGGCCCAGGTCCGTCAGGCTGGTCAGTCGTGCGGTGAGAATGTTCGCCGAGATGCCAAGCGTTCGCTTCAGCTCTCCGAATCGGCTGACCCCGAAGAAGACCTCCCGCAGGATCTGGTAGTTCCAGCGCTCTGAGATCGCACTCAAGAACTCCTGGCCATGCTGGAAGGTGACGTGGTCCGCGCGGTCGGACACGGCCTCTCCTCTCCGGTAGCTAATGGTTCAAAAACAGAAGTAGTTGCAACATGTTACCGATACCGCCGAGCAGGCCCGCTCCCGGTCAGGGCTGAGTGAAGGCCGTCTGGAGGAGGTCGGCGAGGAGGGCCGCGCAGGAGCCGTCCGGGTCGAGATCGGGGTCGTAGATGGTGAGGTTCAGGCCCACGCAGCGTTCCGAGCGCACCAAGGTCCGTAGCAGCGGGGCGAGTTCATCGGGCAGGAGGCCGTCGGGGTCGGGGCTGTCGACGGCGGGCATGACGGACGGGTCCAGCACGTCCGCGTCCAGATGTACCCAGAATCCCTCGGTCACGGGTGCTTCAAGAGTCCGTAGAACCGCGTGCGACAGCTTCTCTGCGCCCCACTCCCGGATCTCCCCGACCGTCGCGTTCGTGATCTTCAACTCGGTGAGTTCGGCCCGCTCTTCGTCGTAGTCGCGGATGCCGAGGACCCGTACGTCCTCGTCCCTGATGTACGGCCGCAGCCCTTCGAGGTCTGTCAGGTCCGCCTGGCCGCGGCCGGTGGCGATGGCCAGCTCTTCACCGCCCGCGGCACCGATACGGTCCGAGTTCCCGGGGTGCCGGAAGTCCGCGGACCCGTCGATGACGGCGAGTCCGTACCGTCCGATGCGGCGGAGGGCGAGTGAGGCACCGAGCTGGATGGAACAGTCCCCGCCCAGGACGACCGGGAAGTCCCCCGCCCGGACGTGGTGCTCGATGCGGTCGGCGAGCTTGGGGGTGTACGTGGCGATCGCCTCGGCGTTGAACACACCGTCGCCCTCACTCCAGCCACCGCGGTCGTAGCGGGGCGGTACGACGACTCCGCCCTCGTACGCTCCGAGCCGCCGCACCAGCCGCTGTTCACGCAGCGCGCCCGCCAGCTTGTAGCACCCGGGCACCGTGCCTTCGACGGGCGGCCGGAGGCCGAGGTTGGACGGGGCGTCAATGACGACGATGCGGCGCATCCGGCCATTCTGACCATGCGCGGCGGCGCGGGCCATGGTGTTTCGCCACCCGCAGAAGCGGAGCGGCCCATGGTGCGCGCGACGGACGCGCCTCGGGGCCGACCGGGTGCCCGCCGTGAGTGGCGCCGGACCGGGGTGTGGCACAAGGGTGACGCGGTGACGGCCCCGGTCCGGCTCGGCTCGTTCAGGTCGGCCGGGAAAGCGAAGGGGTGGGCCTCACTTGCGCAGCAGCAGCGTGACCCCCGCCAGCACCAGGCCGAGTACCAGGGCCGCGACGCCGTACGCGAGGCGGTGGGCCTTGACCCAGGGCAGGAAGCGGTCCGCCGCGATGCGGCCCGGGCCGGTGAGGGTGAGGGCCGCCGCGCCGGCGGTCAGGAGGAGTTCGTACTCGATCCCGGTCGGCGCGAAGAAGGCGCCGAACCCCTTCACCGCGAGGACGTTGACCATGGTGCCGACCAGCGCGGCGCCCGCGAGCGGGGTGAGGAGGCCGATGGCCAGGCCCAGGCCGCCGAGGGTCTCGGTGAGTCCGGCCACCACGGCCAGGGCCTTGCCGGACGGGTAGCCGCTCATGGTGAAGAACTCGCCCGTGCCGTCGAGGCCACCGCCGCCGAACCAGCCGAACAGCTTCTGGCTGCCGTGTGCGGCCATCGTCAGCCCGAGCGCGAGGCGCAACAGCAGCAGTCCGACGTCGTAGGCCTGCGGCGGGGCGGCGTGGTGTGTGCCGGTGCCGGAGGAGAGGGGAGCGAGGGAGCTGACGGAGGTGGAGGTGCTGGTGGGGGAGGGCATGAGCGCGTTCTCTCCTGGGTGAGGGGATGGAAGGTACGAGGGGCGTGGGGCCCACATGGTTGAAAGTTGAAGTATGGCTCGGTAGTGACCGTACACAGTGTTTCGAATTTGAACAACCGCACTCTAGGATGGCCGCCATGGATGAACCCCGGTGGTTGGACGAGGACGAGATGACCGCCTGGCGAAGCTTCATCGTGACGAGCACCCTCCTCGAACGCTGCCTCGACCAGCAGCTGAAGGAGGCAGCGGGACTCTCCCATCCCCAGTACGAGATATTGGCCCGCCTCTCCGACGCCCCCTGCGGCGAGCTGCGCATGAGCGACCTGGCCGATCTGCTCCTCACCTCCAAGAGCGGGCTGACGTACCAGATCGGCCGGCTGGAGAAGGCCGGGCTGGTCAGCCGCCGCACCTGTGACTCCGACGTACGCGGTGTCGTCGCCGCCCTCACCGACACCGGGCGCGAGCGGCTGCGCGGTGCGGCCCCCGGCCATGTCGCCCTGGTCCGCGAGCTGCTCATCGATGTGCTCGACCGCGACCAACTCGCCTCCCTGGCAGCCGGACTCGGGCAGGTCGGCAAGCGCCTGCGCCAGGATCTCCACGAGACGTCCGGTGCCGCGACCGGCGCTGAAATCCAGCTGCCGGAGGCAACCTGATCGGCACCCCATCGCGTTCCACAGTCGTGGGAGACCTAACGGAATGGCGAGGACAGGACAATGGACTCGGCGGATGGCGACTTCGAGGCATTCGTCGCCGCGCGGGGTCCGCGGCTGCTGCGCGTGGCCTGGCTGCTGACCGGCGACGCGCATCTGGCGGAGGACCTGCTGCAGAGCACCCTGGCGAAGGTGTGGCCGAAGTGGTCGCGCATCTCCGGGGGACATCCGGAAGCGTACGTACGCAAGACGCTGGTGCATCAGCACGCCTCCTGGTGGCGGCGGCGCTGGCGCGGGGAACTGCCGCACGGCGACGTCCCGGACGTGGTGGGTTCGGTCGACGCGTACGCGAGTGTGGACCTGGAGCAGTCGCTGGCCGCGGCCGTACGCTCCCTGCCGGTGCGGCAGCGCGCGGTGGTCGTCCTGCGCTACTTCGAGGACCTGAGCGTCGAGGACACCGCGGCCACGCTCGGCTGCTCCACCGGCACCGTCAAGAGCCAGTCCTCGCGGGCGCTGCGCACCCTGCGGGCCGCGCTGCCCGCGTCCGTGGGAGGTGGTGACCGCCTTGTGTGACCAGGGTGACCAGCGGTCGGTGGATGAGGGGCGGGAGCCGGAGAATCAGGACGCGCGGGAGGAGCAGGAGCTGCGTGTCCTGCTGGAACGGGCCGTGCCCCGGCTGCCCGCACCTGAGGGACGCCTGCTCCGGGTACGGGAACGGGCCGGCCGGATCCGCCGCCGGCGCCGGGCGACGGGGGCCGCCGCCCTGACCGTGACCGGACTCGTGCTGGCCGGTACGTTCCTTCCCGGCGCGCTGCGCGGCAGCGGACCGGATTCGGAACCCGTACTGCCCGCCGCTCCCGTGCCGTCGACCAGCTCGCGGGCTGTCGCGCACGACGGCCTGGTCCAGTTCCGGAATGTGGCGGGCCTGGTCCTGCGACTGCCGGAGGGGTGGCAGGCGCTGGAGGCGCCGCCCGGCTTCGGGTACGACGAGGCACCCGAAAGCGTCATTCCGCCGGACGCGTCGACGGCACCACCGGACGAGGCGACGACGGCTCCTCCGGACAAGGAGCAGGCTCCCCCCGGCGCGGTGAAGACGGCTCCCCCGGGCGGGACGACGGTGGCTCCCTCTGACGGGGCGAGCTCCGCCGGCGGGGCGCGGACGCGGGACTCCGATGCCGCCTACCGGGCGACCGCCCGCGGCTTCGCCTCCTCACAGAGCCTCACCTCGAACGCTCAGGACTGCGCCGAGAAGAGCGGGAGCACGTGCCTGCCGGTGAAGGAGCTCCGGCGCGGCGCGGCGCTGCTCGTCCTCGACCCGCAGACCGAGCGCGGCGCGTTTGGCAAGATCAAGGATCCGCCGGCGCTGTACGAGGCGGACGCCCCCTCGGTGACCTGCGAAGGCATCCGGGGCACCAGGGAGTACAACGGCCTGGTGGGTGGGGCCCCCGCCCCCTTTACGGCTGTCGCCGTGAGCCTCTGCGTATCCGGCGACGCGCCGTGGACCGTCGAGGCCGTCCGCTCGATGATCGCCGGAGCAGACTTCGACAAGGACCCCGGCGAGGACTCCCGCAAGGGAGCCGAACCGGTGCCCGTTCCCGCCGCCGAGCACCTGCGGAACAAGAAATGAGAGGCCCGCATATGTCGTCCGTCCGCTCTCTCCTCCCCGTCCGCAGGGGCCCCCGGCGCCCCCGGCTGGTTGCCGCGCTGCTGGCCACCGGCCTGCTGCTCACCGGCTGCGCGGGCGCCGAGGACACCGCGGACAACGTGGGATCCGCACCGGGCGGCCCGAAGGCGAGCGGCGCGGATTCCGGTGCCGGGAGGGCGGATTCCGGTGCCGGGAGGGCGGCCTCGGGTGGTTCGGACTCCGGTGGTCCGCGTTCCGGCGGTGCGGAGTCCGGCGGCGGGAGGTCGGGCAAGCCGGTCCTGGAGGCGCAGACCGTCGAGCCCGAGGAGATCCCCGGCCTCGGCCCGGCGACCCGCGCCAAGATCTCCGACGAGACCACCCAGGCCGTGGTGGTGACCGGTTCCGGCCGGGAGTCCGACCGCTCCACCGTCATGGTCCACGAGCGCGACCCGGTCACCGGCTGGCAGCCCGCCTCCGGCGTATGGCCCGCGCACAACGCCGTACGCGGCTGGACCGACGACCACGTCCAGGGTGACCTGCGTTCGCCCATTGGGGTGTTCGGTCTCACCGACGCGGGCGGCAAGCTGCCCGATCCGGGCTCGAAGCTCCCGTACGACCGCGGGCCGGCCTTCGAGGCGACGGGCGACGGCGTCGAGGGTGAGCCGCTCGAAGGGTCCTTCGACTATGTGGTCGCGATCAACTACAACCGCATGGCCGGTACCTCGCCCCTCGACTGGACCCGCCCGCTCGGCGACGAGAAGGGCGGCGGCATCTGGCTCCATGTGGACCACGGCGGCCCCACCCAGGGCTGTGTCTCGCTGCCGCGCGGGCAGATGAAGGAACTGCTGCGCGCGCTGGACCCGCGGAAGCGGCCGGTCGTGGTGATGGGCGACGCGGACTCGCTGAGCCGCTGATCCGGTACGGGACGGCGGACTCGCCGAGCGGCTGATCGGACACGGGACGGCGGACCCGCCGAGCGGCTGATCCGGTACGGGACGCAGGCGGTCCTTGACCTGATTCACAGCAATGCACAGCTTGCACTCACGCCCCTGCCAGCTTCGGACCCTACGCTCCCCTCTCATGACAGGGACTCAGGAACCTTTAGCCGAACGGGACATGACCCGCAGAAGGGCCCTCATCGCGGGCGGCGCGGTGGTCGCCGCCGCAGGTATAGGGGCCGCCGCCGTGACCTCCGCGGCGGCCGACGAGGACACGGGCGCGACGGCTGCCACCGACGCGCGCGCAGAGGAGTGCTACCAGCTCACCTCGACGTACACCGAGGGTCCGTACTACATCGACGCCGACAAGATCCGCGCGGACATCACCGAGGACCGCGAGGGCATCCCGATGACCCTCAAGCTCAAGGTGATCGACTCGGTCACCTGTGAGCCGCTGCGCTTCGCGTGCGTCGACATCTGGCACTGCGACGCCGGAGGCGTCTACTCCGGCTACGAGGACGCGGGATCCGGCGATGGCGGTGGCGGTACCCCGCCGCCCACCGACGCCCCCACCGGAGCCCCGACCGGCTCACCCCCGCCCGGCGGTGGCGGCGGCCACCAGGAGCCCACCGACGACGAGCGCTACCTGCGGGGTACGCAGCTCACCGACAAGAAGGGGTTCGTCACCTTCAAGACGATCTTCCCCGGCTGGTACCAGGGCCGTGCCCTGCACATCCACACCAAGGTGCACGTCGACGGCGAGATGACCGACTCCGGCTACGAGGGGGGCACCACCTGCCACACCGGCCAGTTCTTCTTCGACGAGGTCGCGGCCGTCGAGTCGGAGAAGGTCGAGCCGTACGCGTCCAACACGGCGACGCGGACGACCCTCACCGAGGACGGCATCTACGACCAGAGCGGCGTCCAGGGCGGGCTGCTCAAGCTCAAGTACGCCCCGGGGCACATCGCGCGCGGTGTCACCGGCTCCATCACCATGGGCGTCGACCCGGACGCGGTCGAAAGCTGACGGTCGAAGTCGACAGCTGACGGCCGAAAGCTGAGGCCAACAGGCCTACAGGCCAAGGGAAGCGGCCCGGGACCATCGGAGACCCACAAGGTCTCATCAGGTCCCGGGCCGCTTCCTGCGCGTCGTACGGACAGTGGCTTCGTACGGTGCTTCGTGCCGTACGGCGGGCGGTGCCTTACGCGGCCGTCTCCTCGCCGCCGAAGCGCTCCCGGTACGCCGCCAGGTCCTCTTCGGTGATCTTCGCGAACAGCACCGGCGGAACCGTGAAGGCCGTGCCCGCCGGGACCGCTGCCAGCGCCTTCGCCTCGTCGGCAGTGACCCACCGCGCCGTGTCGTCGGCCAGCGCGAACGCCGCCCGCATGGCCTTGGCCGAGGCCGGGATGAACGGCTCGGAGATCACCGCGTAGAGGTGGATGAGGTTCATCGCCGTCCGCAGGGTCAGCGCCGCACCCTCCTCGTCGGTCTTGATCTCCAGCCAGGGGGCCTTCTCCTCCAGGTAGGAGTTGCCCGCCGACCACAGGGCGCGCAGCGCGGCCGCCGCCTTGCGGAACTGGAGCGTCTCCATGTGGCCCTCGTACTCCGCGAGAAGCTCCGCGATCTGCGCGCCGAGCTTCTCCTCCGCCTCCCCGGCCGGCCGGCCCGCCGGTACGGCGTCGCCGAAGCGCTTGCGCGAGAAGGACAGGACGCGGTTGACGAAGTTGCCGAGAGTGTCGGCGAGGTCCTTGTTGACCGTCGCCGTGAAGTGCTCCCAGGAGAAGGACGTGTCGTCCGACTCCGGCGCGTTCGCCATCAGGAAGTAGCGCCAGTAGTCGGCGGGGAGCAACTCCAGCGCGGCGTCGGTGAAGACGCCCCGCTTCTGGGACGTGGAGAACTTGCCGCCGTAGTAGTTCAGCCAGTTGAAGGCCTTGACGTAGTCGACCTTCTTCCACGGCTCGCGGGTGCCGAGCTGGGTGGCCGGGAACATCACCGTGTGGAACGGGACGTTGTCCTTGGCCATGAACTCGGTGTAGCGGACGGTGTCGTCGGCCTCGTACCACCACGACTTCCAGTCGCGGTTCGCCGGATCGGCGTCCGCCCACTCCTTGGTCGCGCCGATGTACTCGATCGGTGCGTCGAACCAGACGTAGAAGACCTTGCCCTCGGCCGCCAACTCCGGCCATGTGTCGGCCGGGACCGGCACGCCCCAGTCCAGGTCGCGGGTGATCGCCCGGTCGTGCAGGCCCTCGGTCAGCCACTTGCGGGCGATGGAGGAGGCGAGCTGCGGCCACTCCGTGCCGACCGCGTCGATCCAGGTCTCCACCTCGCCGGCCAGCTTCGACTGGAGGAGGAAGAGGTGCTTGGTCTCGCGGACCTCCAGCTCGCTGCTGCCGCTGATCGCGGAGCGCGCGTCGATCAGGTCGGTGGGGTCCAGGACACGGGTGCAGTTCTCGCACTGGTCGCCGCGCGCCTTGTCGTAACCGCAGTGCGGGCAGGTGCCGACGATGTAGCGGTCCGGGAGGAAGCGGTCGTCGGCGATCGAGAAGACCTGGCGGATCGCCCGCTCCTCGATGAAGCCGTTTTCCTTCAGCCGGCGCGCGAAGTGCTGGGTGATCTCGCGGTTCTCGGCGGAGGAACTGCGGCCGAAGTAGTCGAAGGCCAGCTCGAAGCCGTCGTAGATCGCCTTCTGCGCGTCGTGCTGCTCGGCGCAGAAGGCGTCGACCGGTACGCCCGCTTCCTTGGCGGCGAGCTCGGCGGGGGTGCCGTGCTCGTCGGTGGCGCAGATGTACAGGACGTCGTGGTCGCGCTGGCGGAGGTACCGGGCGTACACGTCCGCCGGGAGCATGGACCCCACCATGTTGCCCAGGTGCTTGATCCCGTTGATGTACGGAAGGGCGCTGGTGATGAGGTGTCGAGCCATTGCAGGCTGCTCCCAAGTCGCTACGCGGAGTGACCAATTGGTCTACGGATTGTCAATATCGTATCCGACCGATCGAGTGCGAGTCGCCCGCGTTTGTGGGGGGTGGTGGAGGTTGCAGGCGAGGGGGCGCACAGGGCGTGAGCAGGGGCGCGCGGGGAGAGCTTTGCGAAACACCCATTGCGGTAGACATGCCCATCCTGGGAGGGAAAGGGCATCATGTACGAGGCGGGACAGGGGCAGGGCCGGGGGACGGGACAGGGCCAGGGACAGGCGCGGGGGACCGGACACGAGGCGGAGTACGGGGCGACGTACCGGGCACGGAGCGGTGCACGGACCGGAGCGCGGGCCGGTGCCGGGGACGGGACAGGGGACGGGAGCATGCGGGTACTGGTCGCCGAGGACGAGCAGGTCCTGGCCGAGCTGGTCGCCACCGGGCTGCGGCGCGCGGGGTTCGCCGTCGACACCGTGTACAGCGGTGACGCCGCCCTCGCCTATCTGGGACTGCACGATTACGACGTCGTCGTCCTCGACCGCGATCTGCCACGGGTCCACGGCGACGAGGTGGCACGCAAGTTGGTCGCCGATTCGTCCCGTACGCGCATCCTGATGCTCACCGCGTCCGCCTCCATGGAGGACCGCGTCGAGGGCCTCGACCTGGGCGCCGACGACTATCTGGGCAAGCCCTTCGACTTCCCCGAGCTGGTCTCCCGGGTGCGCGCCCTGCGCCGGCGCAGCGCCAGGCCCGTACCGCCGCAGCTGGAGCGGCACGGCGTACGGCTCGACTCCGTACGGCGTGCCGCGTCGAGGGACGGGCGCGAGCTGGACCTCTCGCCCAAGGAGTTCTCGGTGCTCCAGATCCTGCTGGAGGCCGACGGGGCGCCGGTCTCGGCGGAGGAACTGCTGGAACGGGCGTGGGACGCGCACGCGGATCCGTTCACCGGCGCGGTCCGGGTGTGCCTGAGCAAGCTGCGGGCGAAGCTGGGTGATCCACCGCTGATCCGTACGGTGCAGGGCGTGGGATACGCGCTGTGAGCAGGCCTCGGATACCGCTCGCGGTGCGTCGTTCGGTGCGAAGGGGCACGAGCCTGGTGAGCCGGGAGGGCTGGGGCAGAGGTTTTTCCTGGGGCGCCGGCTCCATCTCCACCATCCGTACGCGCCTCGCACTCGTCTACGGCTGTGTCTTCCTCGTGCTCGGCGGCTGTCTGCTCGCCGTCGTGAACCTGCTCTCCAGCGCCGCCACGGAGAACGAGGCCCAGGAGATCGCGGCCCGCGTCGCGCCGGCCCAGGTGATGCCGACGCCCACGTCGGTGCGCGGGCTGATCGGCGAGCAGCAGATCGATCCGGTCAGCCCCTACCAGCTCACCGACACCGTTACGGATGTGGCCTCCGACGAGATGATGTTCTGGTCGGTCGTCGCGCTGCTGGTCATGGCGTTGTGCGCGGTGGGCGTCGGCTGGTGGACGGCGGGGCGGGTGCTGCGGCCGGTCCACGCGATGACGGCGAAGGCGCGCCGGCTCTCCGAGCGCAACCTCCACGAGCGGATCGGGGCGGACGGCCCCGACGACGAGCTGAAGGAGCTGAGCGACACCCTGGACGCGCTGCTGGGGCGGCTTCAGAAGGCCTTCGACAGCCAGCGCCGGTTCATCGCGAACGCCTCGCACGAGCTGCGGACACCGCTGGCGACCCAGCGGACCGCGATCCAGGTCGGGCTGGACGAGCCTTGCTCGCCGGACCAGTTGGCCCGTACGAAGGAGACCCTGCTCGACAACAACCGGCGCAGCGAGCGGCTCATCGAGGGGCTGCTGGTCCTGGCGCGCAGCGAGCGGGAGGTCGAGGACCAGGACCTGGTCGATCTGGGGGAGGCGGTGACCGAGGAGGCGGTACGGCACGGCCTGGACAGGTCCGTGTCCGTCGTGGACTCCGAGGTGGTGTGCGGAAACCAGTTGCTGCTCGGGCAGTTGGTGGGAAACCTGCTGGCCAACGCGGTGACGTACAACGTGCCCGGCGGGACGGTGGACATCGAGGTCTACGGCTGTGTGCTGGTGGTACGGAACACCGGCCCGGTCATAGCGGCGGCGGACGTTCCCGCGCTGTTCGAACCGTTCCGGCGGGGGGAGGGCCGCGACCGGATGGGCCGAGGCGCGGGCCTGGGCCTTTCCATCGTCCGCTCGATCGCGGTGGCGCACCGGGGGACGGTCACGGCGGAGCCGGGCGGGGACGGCGGGGGGCTGGTGGTGACGGTGACGCTGCCGCCTGCGGGGGCGCGCGTTGAGCGGGAGTGGGAGTGGGAGCGAGGGTGAGGGCCGGGGCGCCGGTGAGGGTAGGGGTGCGGGTGAGGGCCGGGGCGCCGGTGAGGGTGCGGGTGAGGGGTGCGTACGCCGCTCGGACGTCCTCGGAAACGCCGACTGCCGCCGGCCCGGGCGCGAGTGGCGCGGGTCGGCGGCAGTGGACGGTTCGGACGGTTCGGACGGGTCAGCTCTCGGAGGCGTCCTTCTGGCGCGGCTGCCAGGCGGCGAGCAGCTCGCGGTAGAACTCCGCGGCGGCCAGACCGCGCGGAGCCGGGCCCGCGTGGAAGAAGCCGACGTGGGCGGCGGACGGGTCGGCGCCGAGCTTCCGTACGAAGTCGAAGCCCTTGGCGTCCTCCTCACCGAACGCCACGAACTGCCAGAACAGCGGCAGGTTCGCGACGTCGGCCAGCGCCTTCTCGGCGGCCCGTACGGCGCTGGGCGCGCCGTCCGTCTGGAAGATCACCAGCGCGGGCCCGGTGGCCCCGGACTTCTCGTGGAGCGCCACGACCTCTTCGACGGCGAGGTGGTAGTTCGTACGCCCCATGCGCCCGGCGGACGCGTGCAGTTCGTCGATCTTCCCGTTGTACTCGGCGAGTTGAAGCTCGCCGGTCCCGTCGATCTCCGTGGAGAAGAGCACGACGGACACGGCCGCGCGCTCGTCCAGGTGCGCGGAGAGCGCGAGCACCTGCTCGCCGAGGTGCTGGGCGCTGCCGTCCTTGTAGTACGGACGCATCGAGGCGGACCGGTCGAGGACCAGGTAGACGGTGGCCCGCTCGCCGGTGAGCCCGTGCTTCCGGAGGGCGGCGCCGGCGGCCTTGTAGTGCTCGGCGAGCCCGGGGGCACGGGACTTGAGGCGGGCGGGGGAGAAGGCGGGCTTCCCGGTGGTGCTGGTGGCGGGTGCGGCGGTTGTGGGCTCGGGCTCGGCCTCGGCTGCGGCCTTGTGCTCGGTCAGGGCGACGAGCGTGTGCGTGGGCATAGGCGCGGGGGTGGGCGAGGGCGCGGGGGTGGGCGTGGGATCAGCCACGGCTTCCGGCTCCGGCTTCGGCTCGGGTTCCGGTTCGGCCTCGGCCTTGGGTTCGGGCTCCGGCTCGGGCGACGCCTCGGGCTCGGCCTTGACCTCGACTTCGGGCTCGGGCGTGACCTCGGCCTTGACCTCCGCCTCGGGCTCGGGCTTGGACTCGGGCTCGACCTCCGCCTCCGGCGCGGGCGTTGCCTCGGCCGCCGGAGCGACGGGGGCCATGACGGACGCGGGGACGACCGGATCGGCCACGGCCTGCGGGTCGTTCAAGGGCTCGGCGCTGAGCTCGTCGGCAACCGGCTTCTCCGGATCCGGAGTTGAAGCAGTCGCGTGCTCGGTCTCGACCGTGACTTCGGTCTCGACCGTGACTTCGGTCTCGGCCTTGACTGCGGTCTCGTCCTTCACCCTGGGCTCGGGCTTGATCTCCCGCTCCGCCGAGGCCTGCGCCGGGACCGTGGCCGTGACCTGGGCCTTGGCGGCCGACGGCTCCTCGTCCGTACGCTTCCGCGACGCCTGGGGCGGCACGCTGCGGTCGGAACGTTCCGACCGGTCCGACTCGGACGGGCGGGCCTTGTCGAACGCGGCGGCCACCAGGTCCGCCGCCCCCTCCGACTCGGGCGAGGTCCGGGCCTTCGGCGGCGCGGTCGTGCCCGTACCCGCCGGCTCCTCGGCGGCGACCCTCGAATCCCTGGACTCCCCCGACTCCGCAGATACCGCGGAATCCTTAGAGCTCTCAGATACCTCAGATGTCTCAGAGGACTTGGACTCCTTGAATTCCTTCGAATCCTTGGTGTCGGACCGGGCCTCCGCCCTGCCCGAGTCCTGAGTCTCTTTCTCTTCGTTCTTCTCGTTCTTCTCGTTCTCGATCTTGCTTTTGTCCTCGGCCGCGGTCGTCGGCTCCGCCGATTCCGTACGGGCGACCTGGGCCGGCACCGAGGCTGCCGCCGGCTCGTTGCGCTCCTCCGCACGATCGCGTCCGAACACCTTGCGCAGCAAGCTCCGAATGCCCATGGGCGAGGCCTTTCAGATGAGTTGGGTGCGGTGTCCGCCGCCGGGGAAACGCAGCATCCCTGGCCAGGGCGGATACGTAAGGTTAGCGGCCATTCGGAGTGATCCAGGGCAGGGGCGGTCACTGCGAGGTCAGGGTGGTACAGGACCGACGACCGCTCCGGTCTCCCGACCGTGACCACTCCGGTCCGGGGGCCCGCGACCACTCCGGTCTCCCGACTTCTCCCGACCGCGACCACTCCGGTCCGGGGGCCCGCGACCACTCCGGCCCCCGCCCGCTCTCAGGGGTTCTTACGGCACAGCCGCCCGGCATTCATGGTCCGTTCACCTTCACGCCGCCGTCCTGCTGGCATGCCCACCTAGCGTCGCGGCCGAGACATCCCGACACCCTGTCGGCGCGGGGCGCGCCGAATACCGCATCACCGGAGGCGAAAGTGCGCAACCTGCTGCCGCTGCTCAACACCCATCCTGGCGGACGTTCGGCCCTGACCTGTCGTTACCGCTGTGGCGACGCCTGTTTCCACGAGGTGCCCAACAAGAGCGACAACGAGTACGTCGGTGACGTCATCGCGGGCGCCATCTCCCGGCGTTCCATGGTGCGCGCCGCCGCCGTCGTGACGGTCGCCACCGCCGCCGGCAGCGCGATCGCCTTCGGCCCCGGCGGCTCCTCCGCCGTCGCCGGGCCGGTGAGCGGCGACGCCAACGGCCTCGGAAACGGCAGCGGCTCCAAGACGGACGGCGCCCGTGGCCTCCGTTTCACCCCCGTCGCCTCCAACACCGACGACCAGGTGACCATCCCCGCCGGCTACAGCCAGAACGTGGTCATCCGCTGGGGCGAGCCCATCCTGCGCGGTGCGCCGGCGTTCGACGAGGACAAGCAGACCGCCAAGGCGCAGGCCGGCCAGTTCGGTTACAACAACGACTTCCTGAGCCTGCTGCCCCTGAAGGGCGAGCGCGGCCGGCAGGTCCTCGTGGCCAACCACGAGTACACCGACGAAGTCCTCATGTTCAAGGGGTACAACCCCGAGAAGCCGACCCGCGAGCAGGTGGAGATCGCCTGGGCCGCCCACGGCTTCTCCGTCGTCGTGGTCGAGGAGGACCGCGGGCGCGGGCACGGGAGCGGCAAGCTCACCGCCGTCACCCGTCACCAGCTCAACCGCCGCATCACCGTCACCAGCGAGTTCCGCCTCACCGGCCCGGCCGCCGGCAGCGAGCTGCTGCGCACCTCGGCGGACCGTACGGGCACCAAGGTCTTCGGCACGCTCAACAACTGCGCCGGCGGCACCACCCCCTGGGGCACCACGCTGCACGGCGAGGAGAACTTCAACCAGTACTTCGCCAACGCGTCGAGCGACAAGGACCTGCGCTACGGCATCGGTACGGGCGCCACCGAGCGCAAGTGGGAGCTGTTCGACAAGCGCTTCGACGTGAAGCAGGAGCCCAACGAGTCGCACCGCTTCGGCTGGGTCGTCGAGCTGGACCCGTACGACCCGGACTCCACGCCCCGTAAGCGCACCGCCCTCGGCCGCTTCAAGCACGAGGCCGCGCAGCCGCGCCTCACCGCCGACGGCCGTCCCGTCGTCTACATGGGCGACGACGAGAAGTTCGACTACCTCTACAAGTTCGTCTCCTCGAAGCGGATGAAGAAGGGCGGCGGTCGCGCGGCCCACGAGCACAACCTCACGCTCCTCGACGAGGGCACGCTGTACGTCGCCAAGCTGACGGGCGACAGCCCGGCCGACGAGATCGACGGCAAGGGCACGCTGCCGAACGACGGTGAGTTCGACGGTTCCGGCCGCTGGATCCCGCTCGCCACCGGCGATGTCTCGCACGTTCCCGGCATGAGCGCCGACGAGGTGTACGTCTTCACGCGGCTCGCGGGCGACAAGGTCGGCGCCACCAAGATGGACCGCCCCGAGGACGTCGAGCCGTCGCCGCGCACCGGCCGCGTCTACGTCGCGCTGACGAACAACACCGACCGTGGCAAGGCGGGCAAGGCGGGCGCCGACGAGGCCAACCCCCGTAACGCCAACAAGCACGGCCACATCCTGGAGCTGGCGGAGCGCGGGGACGACCCGGCGGGCGACCGCTTCGCCTGGCGGCTCTTCCTGGTCGCGGGTGACCCCAAGGACCCCGCCACCTACTTCGCGGGCTTCCCGAAGGACAAGGTCAGCCCGATCTCCTGCCCGGACAACGTCGCCTTCGACCCGCACGGCAACCTGTGGATCTCGACGGACGGCAACGCGCTCGGCGTGCACGACGGCCTGTTCGGCGTCGCGACGCAGGGCGACCGGCGCGGTGAGCTGAAGCAGTTCCTGACCATGCCGAACGGCGCCGAGACCTGCGGCCCGATCATCCAGGACCGCCGGATCCTGGTCTCCGTGCAGCACCCGGGCGAGGTCGACGGCGCGTCGGTCGAGAAGCCGGCGAGCGCGTGGCCGGACGGACCGGGCAAGATCGTCCGCCCGTCGGTGATCTCCGTGTGGCGCAAGGACGGCAGCGACATCGGCGTCTGAGCCGTAGTCGCAGGCACAAGCACAAGCACAGGCACAGGCACGCGGGGTGGCGCCATGACCGGCGTCACCCCGTGCGTCGTTCCGCCGGTCTTCCCGTACGGCATAAGGGGCGGAAGCGCGGGCCGTCCCCGTCTACTCTCGATGTATGACTTCTGAGGGTGCGGGTGCGGGTGCGGGTTCGGCCGCGGGCGCGGGGGCCGGTTCGGGTGCGGAGACCGCGCGGGTCGACACCTGGATCTGGTCCGTACGGCTCACCAAGACGCGCTCCCAGGCGGCCTCGGCCTGCCGCGCGGGCCACGTCCGCGTCAACGGCGACCGGGTCAAGCCCGCGCACACACTCAAGCGGGGCGACGAGGTCCGGCTGCGCCACGCGGGCCGGGACAGGGTCGTGGTGGTCTCGCGGATCGTACGGAAGCGGGTCGGCCCTCCGGTGGCGGTCGAGTGCTACGTCGACAACAGCCCGCCGCCCCCGCCGCGTGAGATGGCCGTCCCCGTCGCCCTTCGCGACCGGGGAGCGGGCCGCCCGACGAAGCGGGACCGCAGGGAACTGGACCGGTTGCACGCGCAGATGCAGGGACAGGACCCGCAGGCCTGACCCGCAGACCCGACCCGGATGCCTGACCCGGATCGACCTCGGGACCGGGCCCGGATCCGGGGCGGATCTCAGGTCGGATTCCGGGGTGCTGAAAAAGTTTCGGACGTCGTCGGCCCGTGGCGCCGGGCCTCGCGAACCGTCAATTCTAACTGCGCACAGTCATCTCTGTTGTACGGAAAGTAAAACCCGCGCAGCAGGGAAGGTCCTTCCCATGACTTTCGACGGTGATCAGCGCGACCGGTACGACCAGCTCGTCCACTTCCGGCTTCCGAGCCATCCCCGCAGCGTAGGACGCGCGCGGGAGGTGCTTCGTACGAACGTCGGTCTGCCCGAAGAACCCGGTGAGACAGCTGCTCTTCTCCTGTCGGAACTCGTCACCAACGCCCTGCGCCACGGCAGTCCGCCGGGACGTGAGATCGCGGTCTCCCTGCACCGGTACGACGGGCTCCTGAGGATGGAGGTCGAGGACGCGGGCGACTTTCTGCCGCGACCACGTACCCCCGGGCTCGACGACGAATGCGGGCGGGGGCTCGCGCTGATCGCCGCGCTCTCCGACGACTGGGGGGTGGCGCCCCGGCAGGGGCCGGGGAAGCGGGTCTGGGTGACGTTGAAAGTGCCGGGCCGGTAGGACCGGCCCTTCGCGCCCCGGCGGGGCGGCCGTTGGGGGTCCGGCTCCGGCGAGTCAGCTCCGCGCGCGCAGTTCGAGCCGTACGAGCAGCGACCGGTGGTCCGTGTCCGCCAGATCCAGGAAGCGGGCGTCCCGGACCGAGAAGTCGTCGCTGATCAGCACATGGTCGATCTGCGCCCCCAGCGGCCGGGGGACGTCGGCCGGCCAGGACGGGGTACGGCCGGCGCCGCCCCTGACGGAGCTGTCGCGCAGCCTGCCCGCGTCCAGGATGTCCCGGAAGGCGGCGTGGTCCCGGGTGGCGTTGAAGTCGCCCGCCAGGATGAGCGGAGCGTCCTTGCGCCCGGCGGCGTACGTACGGATCACGCCCAGTTCGTCACGCCAGAGATCGACACCGCCGGGGAGGGGCGGCATCGGGTGGACGAGCTGGAGCTGGACCGTACGGCCGCCGATCACGGCCCGGGAACCCGGCATGCCGAGGGCGCCCTTGATGCCCTCCGTGTCGGTGAGCGGGAGGGCGGAGAGGATGACGGAGCCCTTCGCCTCACCGACTCCGGACGTGACGACGTTGCGGTACGGATAGTCGGCGTGCGGGATCCGGGCGGTGAGGAGCCGTACGCAGACGGAATCGCATTCCTGGACGAAGACGAGGTCGGGCTTCTCGCGGCGAATCGCCGTGACCAGCGCGGGCGTTGCCTGCCCGAACTCGACGTTGGAGGTCAGCACATCGATACGGGCGACGACGGGCCCGCGCGCACCGGCCCCCGATCCCGATCCCGTACCCGATCCTGATCCCGTACCCGTACTCGTCGTGGCCCCCATGGCCTCGGTCCCGTACGAGCCCGCGTCGTACGGCCGGACGAACCACCCTGTCGCGGCGAGCACGACGAGCCCCCAGACCACCCCGGTCCGCCAGCGGAGCAGCGCGGTGAGCACCAGGGCGGCGGCCGTGGGGACGAGGAGCCAGGGCAGGAAGGCGAGCAACTGCGGTACGGGGGTGACACCGTCGATGCCGAGCGCGCGACAGCCGACGATCACGGAGACGGCCGCGAGGCACACACCGGCGGCCCCGATCAGGAACCGCTGGAGCCCGGGGCGCGCGGCGGGCCCTGAGGCGGTCGGACGCGGGAAGAGGAGCATACGTACACGCATACGGGGACAGTAGTCGTGGCCACTGTCCTCGTATGCGCGTACGTGGTGCGGTTGTAGGGACGGTTGTAGGGACGGGGGTTGGGGTTGGTGGAGCTGTCGGGTTCCGGGGTTCTCGGGCCCGGGGTGTCAGGTTCTGGTGCCGGATCGAGCTCCGGCTCCGGCTCCCATACGGTCCGTCGCCAGCGCCCAGATCACAAAGGCCGAGAGAGCCATGTTCACGATCGCCCAGAACGGCTGGTAGGGCAGGTACATGAACTGCGATACGAGGACCAGCGCCGCGAGCGCTATGCCGACGTACCGGGCCGCCCGGACCCTCATGAGGAGCGCAAGCCCGGTGAGTGCCACCAGGATGCCGAGGGCCACGTGGATCCAGCCCCAGGAGGTCAGGTCGAAGGTGTAGGTGTAGCCGCTGACGTTGTTGAGGAACGTGTTCCTCCTGATCGCGGCTATTCCCTGAAGGATGTCCGTAGCCCCTATGACCACCATGAGGACACCGGCGAAGAAGCTGCCGCCAACTGCCCAGGCGGCCCTCCTTTCCGTATGGGCTCCGGTGCCCGCGCCGGTCCCCGTGCCTGCGCCGGTACCCATGCCCATGCCCGTGCCTGACCCGGTGCCGGTTCCTGTGCCGGTACCGATTCCGGTGGTGGGGGGTCGATGTGCTGTGTTCTGGCTCATAACCCCATGGTGCGCCGAACGGCACAAAAGGGACATTCGGTCGAGGGGAATCGGCATAAAGATTCAGTAAAGTCCTGAGAGTCGCGCGCGGACCAGCCGGTCGGGTCCGGTACGGCCCCGGTCAGGGGCGGCCCGGCGTGCCCGCCCCGGCGGGTACCGGGGTGCGCCGTGGGGGAGTTGGCGGCGGTCGCCGTGGCCGGCCCGTCAGCCAGGCGGCCACGGCGAGGACGAGCCCGGCGGCGACGACGGACCAGGCCGTCGTACGGAGCGAGGCGGTCAGCGCGTCGTACATCGCGGCGGCGGCCGACCGGTCACCGTCGTTCGGCAGGTCCTGGAGCACGGTCCCGCGCGCCACCGCCAGGGTGACGGCCAGCAACGCCCCGCCCGCCGCGTACGCGAGGCCGATACCGGTCAGCGCCCGCCGACGGCGTACGGCGAGCAGCACGGCCAGCCCCGTGAGGGCCACCGTCGCGACGGCCGGCCAGGTCCCGGCCGCCCGGAGCCCCTGGGCGACATCGCGCCAGACGCCGAGTCCGTTGGCCTGGAGGACGATGATCTCGTCGCGCCGTACGGGGATCCGGCCGGCGTACGGCACGCTGTCGTCCATCAACTGCTTCTTCACCCGCTGGGTGATCGGCGCCAGGTCGATGGTCACGTCGTTGCCGCGGCCACTGGTCAGAACCTGCACGACGGCGGTGTGGGCGGCGCGCGTCGCGGTGTTCCACGCGTTCTGGAAGGCCTCGGTGGTGGCGAAGGACAGCACCGCCTCGTGCAGCAGCCCGCGTACCCCCTCCTGGATCGGGCCCACGTCGATCTGCGTCATGACCTCATCGGTGATCCGGTCCGCGACGGCCTTCTGCACGGCGGGTTCGGTGGCGAGCGGCGCCATGGCGGCGACGAACCGGTCGTCGTCCCCGATCTCCAGATCGGCCCAGGCCGCGACCGCGCTCAACGGAATGAGGACCGCCAGCAGGACGGTCAGCACCGTGGAGAGGTAGGTCCGCACGCAAGTCCGCACGTAGGTCCGCACACCTCAAGGGAACGTGGAGCTGTCGGCGGGCGCGAGCGGTGCGCCGCCGACCTGGTGAGCGGTTGACGCGGGGGGTGGGCGGGTGTGCTCTGGAGAAGTGAAGCGGGGGGTGCGAGGGAAGGAGCTCCCTGCCATGGCCACACACGTGACGACGCCCGGCCGGCGCCAGGCCCGCCGCCCGCACACCCCGCCCCGCCGCCCGCCCTCCCCGCTCGCCGTGCGGATGTCCCTGTTCGTGGGTGTGGCCTACGGCGCGTACGCGTCGTTCATCGCACGCGGCGGCGGCGCCGCCAGCTTCGGGCAGCTGGCCCTGGCGCTGATCTCCGGGGTGGTCATGGCCGCGCTGGTCCTCGGCCTGGTACGGGTGCAGAACTCCCTGATGCGCGAACTGCGGGCCGGGGCCTGGGGCGTGCTGGTCGGCGGGTCCTTGGGCTTCCTCTACAGCCTCACCGGGCACAGCGTCCTGCTGTCTTCGGGGATCGGGCTGGCGATCGGTGCCGGTACGGTCATCGCGACGTTCTACGTGTACTACACGCGGGAGCCCTGACGCCGGCGGGCATGCGGGCGCTGAGCGTGCGGAGGGTGAGGAGGGTGCTGAGGGTGAGGATGCGGCACGCGGACACGGTCGACGCAGGCCCTTTCCGGTGGGGATGCCGACGGTGTCTCACTTCTTGATCTTGTCCAGCCAGGCCGGCAGGCGCGACTTCGCTTTGCTCGGGCCGCTGTCGAGCTGGTTCTCACTCTCGGGGGTCACCCAGCCCAGCGCCTTCCAGAACTCAAGGGCCTCCGGGGGGAACAGGTGCTGGAACTCGTCCTGGTTGATGGCCATGTCGGATGACTCGGGGGTGCTGTGCGCCTGTTCCATGACGCCGTGATGCCGGCCGGTGTACTGCTTGAGGATCTTCTCCACGAAGACGGGGCCGGAGATGTCGGGAGCCAGGCCTGCGAGATCCCCTTCGACGTGTTTGGAGCCGTACCGGTCTTTCAGATCGGTGAGATTTTGCGGGAGGTTCTTGAGGAGATCGTCCATGAACTCCGACCCGGGCGCCAGGATGAAGTTGTTGTTCAGAACTCCCTTGGAGTAGCGGGCGGTGGCCGCCGCGCTCAGGTCCTCCGGAGTCGGGTTCTGAGCCGATTCATTTTCCTTACGGCCCAACGCCGTGTGCACGCTCTTCTTGTCACGTAGTCGCGGGGCGAGAAGAGGAACGTCCCCGCTGTCCATCAGCACCTCGGGCGCCGACCTGAGCCGTACAGCGCCCGGCGCGACATCGACGTCCATGTACACGCCGCCGTATTCCTTCATCACGGTGTAGCGCAGGATGTCGGAGGCCAGGTTGTGGGCTTTGTTTTTCTTGGCGTCCTTGTAGACCTGATAATTGTCCGTGCCCGCCTTCTGCTTGACCAGGTTGTCGCTGTCGGCGCGGATCTCCAGATGGCTGCCAAAACTCTTCTTGAGGTCTTTGACTATCGAACTGCTCGCGTCGGTCCAGAGAGTCAGCGTCCAGTTGGTGTTCTCGGCGTTCTCCTTCCACGAGTTCAGGTTGGATATGACGGCGTCGCCGGGCTTGCCGCCCAGCCAGATGAAGTGCAGGACTCGCGGCACTGGGACGCGGCGCGCCGATCGCTGTTTGTCGGCCCCGCTCCACACCTGCTCGACGTTGCCGGCCTGGGCCGCGAACCCCTGGCTGCGCAGGCGGTTGAGCAGCAGGCGGTAGACATCCGATCGGTCGGTGGCTGCCAGGTGGCGCACGTACCTGGCGAGCCGATCGTCGTCGCCCGAGAAGAGTTCGGTGTTTTCGTGGTCGCGCAGCCGGAGACTCTCGCCGCGTGCCGACCCGCCGGTCTCCTGTACCGGTTCCCCGGGACGCTCCTCCGTCGCCGTCCCTTCCCCAGGGGCCCGCTGCACCGTCGTGGGGACGTGCGGCTCTCGCGCCGGGCTCCGTCCGGTCGCGATCCGTTGCACAGGCGCCGCCCCGCTCGCGGGCCGCTCGTGGCCGCCGCACCCCGGGCCGTGCTGATGCCGGTCGCCGGTCGCCGACTGGGTCCCGCCAGAGACGCGCTGGACGGGAGCAGGCGCGGACATGGCCCGGTCGGATGCGGCTTCCGCGAAGAGTTCGCCCCGGTCACGGGGATGCGATATGGCCAGTCCGGCACCGTTGTCCGTACCCAGAGCCGGTTCCGGGTCCAGCGTGTGGGCCAGCTCGTGCGCCCAGTCCCTTTTGCTCATCGCACCGCCGTCGACGATGTGCCCGTCGGCGGCGAACGCCTTGGCATCGATCAAGGCAGTCGCCTTGCGGGCGACGGTCCCGCCATGGACCTGCACGGCGCTGAAGTCCGCGCCGTCGTAGCGTGTTTCCATCTCCTGCCGCAGAGACGGCTCCAGCGGACGCGACGGTGATCGCAGGGCTTCGTCCACGGCCGTTCGCTGCACTTGCGCATGGTCGGCTTTCTCGTCCGGCGTGGGCCCGGCCGAAGCTCCGCCTCCTTCGGAAGCGACCCGCTGAAGGTGCCCCAGCCAGTGAGAATTCAGTCCGACAGCCTGGCTCGCACGGGACGATCCTGGCGCCCTTCGGCCGACTTGCCCTGCGTCCTTCTCGTGCGCATGCACGCGGGATACTCCTTCGCGCAAAGGGACACTGCGCGCCTGATTGTCCACGCCGCGGCGCGGCCTCATGAAGACCTCACGGGTGCAGACATATTGCCCTTTCGGGCAAGGGGGCCACCCTCATACGTCGTGGACGCCCGGTCACCGGCAACGTCGTGGACGCCCGGTCACCGGCCAGGCCGACCTTCGTCAGGGCCCGGCGCCGTGTCAGGGCCCGGCACCGTCCTCTTCGGCACGCAGCCATTTCGCCATGGCCGCGTTTCCCGCCGTGTGCTGCAGGAGTCTCAGACGTGCCAAGGTGCCGCTCTCGGGAGCAGACCGCGCGATCTTCCTGACCGCGCCCGCGAGTTCCGTGGTGGTCGTGCGCCTTTGCGCCTCCGCGGCGCCGTTCTGCCGTTCGCCGTCCATCCGCTTCCTCCTCGTCGATGGCCCAAGCCCGTCTACCGCCCACGAGTTGCTATCACGAGACCGCGTCGTCGTACCGAACGCCCGTCTGTGACCTACGCAGGCCTCGCGAGGTTCGCGAGGAGCTGCGCGAAGGGCACCACGTCGTCCACCGCATCGGCGTCAGCGGCGTCATCGGCCTCGTCCAGCTCGCCCGCCCCGCCCCTCGCCTGCCCGTCGGCCGCCGCCGCAGGCGTCCGGCCCCGCAGCAGACCGGCGAGTTCCCTGCCCGCCCGGTCGATCCGGGCCGGCAGCCCGCCCGCGTAGGCGTCGGCGCCCGTGCCCCAGTCGTCCGTCGCCGCGAAGACGGCGGTCGGCAGCGCCAGTGCGTGCAGGTACGCGAACAGCGGGCGCAGCGCGTGTTCCACGACGAGCGAGTGGCGCGCGGTGCCGCCGGTCGCGGCGAGCAGTACGGGCGTCCCGGTCAGCGCGTCCGGCTCGACCAGGTCGAAGAACGACTTGAACAGTCCGCTGTACGACGCCGCGAAGACCGGCGTCACCGCGATCAGGCCGTCCGCGCCGGTCACCGTGTCGAGTGCCGTGCGCAGCGCGGGTGAGGGGAAGCCGGTGACCAGGTTGTTCGCGATGTCGACGGCCAGATCGCGCAGTTCGACGACCGTGACCTCCACCTTGCGTTCCCCGGCGGCCAGTTCGCGGTCGGTCGTTTCCGCCAGCCGGTCGGCCAGCATCCGGGTCGAGGACGGCTTGCTGAGCCCGGCCGAGACGGCGACGAGCTTCAGCGGTGCGGTCGGTTCCGGGGTCGTGGTGGGCTCCAGCCGTGTCATCGGTTCCGGGGTCGTGGCCGGCTCCGGTCGAGCCGCCGGCTCCGGCCTCGTCGTCTCCTCCAGCCGCGTCGTCGGCTCCATGCTCAGGCCTCCTGCGTCGATGCCGATGAGGCGGCGGCCGGGTGCACCGGCCCTTCCGGGACCCCGGCGGGCCGCAGCGCCGCGAACTCCTTGCGCAGCACCGGTACGACCTCCTCGCCGAGCAGGTCCAGCTGTTCGAGCACCGTCTTCAGGGGAAGCCCCGCGTGGTCCATCAGGAACAGCTGCCGCTGGTAGTCGCCGAAGGAGTCGCGGAAGGTCAGCGTCTTCTCGATGACCTCCTGCGGGCTGCCCACGGTCAGCGGGGTCTGCTCGGTGAACTCCTCCAGCGAGGGCCCGTGCCCGTACACCGGCGCGTTGTCGAAGTACGGCCGGAACTCCCGTACCGCGTCCTGCGAGTTCCTCCGGATGAACGCCTGGCCGCCCAGGCCGACGATCGCCTGCTCCGGGGTGCCGTGCCCGTAGTGCGCGTACCGCTTGCGGTAGAGGCGGATCAGCTGCTGGAAGTGCTCCTTGGGCCAGAAGATGTTGTTGGCGAAGAAGCCGTCTCCGTAGAAGGCGGCCTGTTCGGCGATCTCGGGGGAGCGGATCGAGCCGTGCCAGACGAACGGCGGGGTGCCGTCCAGCGGCCGGGGCGTCGATGTGAAGCCCTGGAGGGGCGTACGGAACTTGCCCTCCCAGTCCACGATGTCCTCGCGCCACAGCCGGTGCAGCAGCGCGTACTTCTCGATCGCGAGCGGGATGCCCTGGCGGATGTCCTCGCCGAACCACGGATAGACCGGCCCGGTGTTGCCGCGCCCCATCATCAGGTCGACGCGCCCGTCGGCCAGGTGCTGGAGCATCGCGAAGTCCTCGGCGATCTTCACCGGGTCGTTCGTGGTGATCAGCGTGGTCGAGGTGGAGAGGATCAGCCGCTCGGTGGTGGCCGCGATGTGGCCGAGCATGGTGGTGGGGGAGGAGGGGACGAACGGCGGGTTGTGGTGCTCACCGGTGGCGAAGACGTCGAGACCGACCTCCTCGGCCTTCCGCGCGATGGCGACCATCGCCTTGATCCGCTCGTGCTCGGTCGGCGTACGTCCGGTGGTCGGGTCGGCCGTGACATCACCGACCGTGAAGATCCCGAACTGCATCGCGCTCACTCACCTCTCAGGCTCGAACCCGTCGAGGGACTCTCGACGGCCCATATAGTTGAATCTTAAACTGAAGCCTATAACGGTTGAGGGGTGGGTGGCTATTCCCGCGCCCGGGTGCCTCGGGCGGGTAGGGCCCGTCGCTGAAGGCCGTCGGTCCCCCAAAACTCATACAACTCGGGGACCACCCAGGGCTGTTGTGTCATTCCCAGGGCGGACGGAAGGTGCAGCCCGGCGGGGGATCCGCAGGCGTGGCGGTTCCTGAAAGATCTCTCCTGTCCGAACATGTGACCGGAAGGATCGAAATCGTGCGCAGAAGACGTCTCGCGCCCCTGTTGGCCGTGAGTGTCACGGCGACGCTGGCTCCCGCGCTCGCCACCTCGACGGCCACCGCCGCTCCGGCCGCCACCCCGTCGGCGGCCTCCTCACCCGTCTCCTCGCCCGCCGCCAAGGGCGCGCTGGACCGGTATGTGCAGCAGAAGCCGCAGTGGAAGCGGTGCGGTGCCGACTCTCCGGCGGAGTTCGAGTGCGCCACGATCAAGGTCCCGCTGGACTACCGGGCTCCCGAGGGCAAGCGGATCGACCTGGCCATATCCCGGATCAAGAGCACCGCGCCCGACAAGCGGCACGGGGTCCTGTTCTCCAACCCCGGCGGCCCCGGAGGGGCGGGCCTCTACATGCCGCTGGGGATGCGGGAGAGGCTCCCCGAGTCCGCACAGCAGAAGTACGACCTCATCGGCTTCGACCCGCGCGGTGTGGGAGAGAGCAGCCCGGTTTCCTGCGATCTGACGCCGGAGGAGGAGAACCCGCTGCGGCCGTACAAGGAGGAGACGTTCGACAAGGACGTCGCCTGGGCCCGCGACGTCGCGAACAAGTGCAAGGAGAAGTCGGGCGACACGCTCCCGCACATCACCACGCGCAACACCGCACGCGACATGGATCTGATCCGGGCGATCCTCGGCGAGAAGAAGATCTCGTACGTGGGTTACTCGTACGGCACCTACCTGGGTGCCGTCTACACCCAGCTCTTCCCGGGCCGGGCCGACCGGTTCGTGCTGGACAGCGCGGTCGACCCGGCACGCGCCTGGCGAGGGATGATCCAGTGGTGGGCGGAGGGCGCCGAGCCCGCGTTCGACCGGTGGACCGAGTGGACCGCCGAACGTTCCGAGAAGTACGGCCTCGGTGACACCCCGAAGAAGGTCGACCGGACCTTCTGGGACCTGGTCGCGCAGGCCGACGAGAAGCCCATCGAATTCGAGGGGCAGCCGGTCACCGGTGATGACATCCGCAGCGGTATGCGCGGGGCGATCTTCAGCCCGCAGTACGCCACCGAGGCGTTCGTGGAGCTGAAGAAGGCAGCGGAAGGCGAGCCTGCCTCCCTGAAGAAGCTCGCGCCGTTCGCCGGCTCCGAGAAGCCAGGTACGGCGGGCGCTGCCGCCGGTGCCGCCGAGGCGCCGGCCGACAACGGGACGGCGAGCTTCTGGACCGTGGTGTGCGGCGACAACTCGGCCGCGTGGTCCCGCGACCCCGAGAGCTACCGGCAGGACGCCATCGAGGACAAGGGCCGTTACCCGCTCTTCGGTGACTTCGCGTCCAGCATCAAGCCCTGCGCGTTCTGGGACAGGTCCGTGGAACCGGCGACCAAGGTCAACAACAAGGTCGGCGCCCTGGTCGTCCAGAACGAGTGGGACTCGCAGACCCCGCTGCCCAGCGGTCAGGCCCTGCACGCCGCCATGAAGGGCTCGAAGATGCTCACCGTCCTCGGCGGCGAGGGCCACGGCGTCTACCCGAACGGCAACGCGTGCACGGACGGCACGGTCACCGACTACCTGCTCACCGGCAAGCTCCCGGCGAAGGACGTGACCTGCGAGGCGACGGCCGACTCGAACGCGGAGGCACGGAAGAACCAGAAGCGGGACACGCTCCCCGGATCTCCGCTCCCGGAGCGCGCCCCGGACCGTTTCTGAGCCCGGTCACACGGCCCACTGCCGCATGACGCATTGCCGCAAGACCCGTTGAAGACGGGGCGGGACCTCCTGGCGGGGGCCCGCCCTGTCGTGCGCGCCGGAGTCGGAGGACTGGTGGAGCGCCTGCACCTTGCTGTCCCCCGCCTGCGGGTTTACCAGCAGGGAGCCCCGCATCTCGCCGCGCAGTGCCCCGAGGGCGAGGTCGCGATCGCCGCCGCGCTGCGGGAGTTGGAGACGCACGGCTATCTGGTGCGTACGCGGGAGCGCATCCCGGGTGGGCGCTGGGTGACGCGGACCGTCTCGTACGACATGCCACTGGCCGTGATGCCGACGTCGACGCCGACGGTGCCAACGCCGACGGTGCACGGACCGACGCCGAGACCCGAGCCCGTACGAACAGCCCCGGCCTCGCCGGAATCCGCGCCCGAACCCGAGCGTGCGCCCGAGTCCGCACCGGCAGTCGTCACCCCGCCCCCGCCTCCACCCCTTCCCGAGCCCGATCACCCCGATCTCACCCGTCACCGCACCGCCGCCGAACTGCTCGCCGGGCTTCGGCGGCACGAGCCGCGTCTGATCCTCTCCGCCCGTGACGTCGACCGTCTCGCGCCCGCCGTATCGGCCTGGCTGGAAAGGGGAGTTGAACCCGGTGCCGTGGAACTCGCCCTGACGGCTCTGCTGCCACCGGAGGGCGTCCGTCACCCGGCGGCGCTGCTCGGGCATCGGCTCACCGAACTGCTGCCGCCGCCCCTCCCGGCCGTACGGGCGGCACCGCGTGTCGATCCGCTGCAGAACTGCGACCGTTGCGATCGCGCCTTCCGCGCCCCCGAACCGGGCAACTGCCGCGCCTGCCGACCGGCGGACGACCCCCTGCGCGTCGCCGGGTGACGTTCAGCGGGTGTGGCGGCGGACCGCGTCGAGGAGCTGGTCGATGTCGTCGGCGCTGTGGGAGAAGGCGGTGACGAACCGGACGATCCCCGGTTCCCAGCGGTCGTGGTAGAAGGCGTAGCCCTCGGCGAGGAGTCCTTCGGTGACCTGCTGGGGCAGGCGGCAGAAGAGGATGTTGGCCTGTGGCGTGGCCAGCAGGCCGGTGCCGGGGATGGCCTTGAGGCCGTCGCCGAGCCGGGTGGCCATCGCGTTGGCCTGGCGGGCGTTGTGCAGCCACAGGCCGTCGGTGAGGTACGCGTCGATCTGGGCCGCGTGGAAGCGCATCTTGGAGGCGAGCTGGCCGGCGCGCTTGGCGCGGAAGGCGAGCTCGGTGGCGAGTGCGGGGTCGAAGGAGACGATGGCGTCGGCGGTCATCGCGCCGTTCTTGGTGGCGCCGAAGGACAGGACGTCGATGCCGGCCTTCCAGGTCATCTCGGCCGGGCCGACGCCGAGATGGTCCAGGGCGTTGGCGAAGCGCGCGCCGTCCATGTGGACGCGCAGTCCCGCGTCCTTGGCGATGGCGGAGAGGCGGCGGATCTCCTCCAGGGTGTAGACGCTGCCGCTTTCGGTGGCCTGGCTGATGCTCAGCGCGGACGGCTGCACGCTGTGCACGTCACCGGCCCGGCGGCGCACCGCCGCTTGTAGCGCTTCGGGGTCGATCTTGCTGTCGGGGCCCGGTACGCCGACGAGCTTGGCGCCGTTGGTGAAGAACTCCGGAGCGCCGCATTCGTCGTGGTTGATGTGGCTGTCGGGGTGAGAGAGCACGCTGCCCCACGGCGGGGTGACGGCGGCCAGGCTCAGGCCGTTGGCGGCGGACCCGGTGGAGACCGGGAAGACGTCGACGTCCCGCTCGAAGATCTCGCCGAGCCTGCGGCGGGCGCTGTCGGTGAAGGGGTCGTTGCCGTACGGCAGGACCTGCCCGGCGGCGGCGTCGGCGACGGCCTGGGCTATCCGCGGGGATGCCCCGGCCATGTTGTCGCTGATGAAGGCGCGACTGGAGGGGGTGATGGCGATGGTGGTGCTCATGAGGAGTCTTCCTTGGTCGCAGGTGCTTCGCAGGCTTGGCAGGCGTCTCCGGTGCTTCCTCCGGTGCTTCCTCTGGTACTTCTCAGGTGCTGATGGGGGAGGCGAAGACGACGGTGATGTCCACTTCCTGGGCGCCGGTGCGGTAGAAGTGCGGGGCGTCCCCGGCGAAGGCGAGCATGTCGCCGGGGCCCAGCTCCTGCGGGGCGTCGACGGGACCGGCGGTGACGTGCCCGGTGGCGATGAGCAGGTGCTCGATCGTGCCGGTGGCGTGCGGGACGCCGGGCAGCTCCGTCTCGGGCGGAATGCGCAGCCGCCAGATCTCCAGGCTGTTGCCGCTGCTGATGCGGCGCAGCAGTTCGCGGGAGACCTCGCCGGGCTCGATGTCCGTGCCCGGCCGGAAGACCGGCCCGGTGTCGGCGTCACGCGCCAGCAGGTCGGCGATCGGGATGCGCAGGGCGATCGCGATCGCGTCCAGGGTGTCGATCGTCGGATTGCCGTTGCCGGCCTCCAACTGCGACAGCGTGGCCTTGCTCAGCCCGGCGCGCCGGGCCATCTCCGCTGCGCTCATGCCGCGCTGCTGGCGGCGCAGCCGGATCTTCGCACCGACTGCGGCCGCCGTACTGCTCACCGGCCGGCGGCCGGACGGCGGGGGAGTCATCAGCGGCTCCTGTGCGTTGCGGTGCGGGAGTCGTCGAGGCAGGCGCCGGCCTGTGCGCCTACCCGGAGAGCATTGATTGAGTGAACCATGCGTTCACTATACCGAACCAATCAAGGTAGTGAACGTCTCGTTCGGTTTGGTGAACGTCCTGATCATGATCGAGCCTGATCGTGATCGTGATCGAGGGGAGGTGATTGCGCATGCTGCGCATCCAGGAAAGTGACAACTGCCGCAGCGGACGCCGGATTTACTGTGGCAGCGCCGAAATGCGCCCCTCGACGGCCCGCCGCCGGGTGACGGTGGCGACGGCTGGGTCAGCCATGATGCCCGTTCCTCAGCGCGCAGATATTCCAGTCGTAGCGGCGCGACCTGGCCTGTTCGACATGTGCGGCGGTGTCGCCGTAGGTGCCGTTGAGATGGCGCCCCAGGACTACGACGGCCACGCGGCTCGCTCCCGCTGACTTCAGAGCTGCGGCGGCGGACTGGGCGTGTCCGCCGGTGGTCCAGGTGTCATCGATGAGGAGCACCGTCTCGCGGTTACGCAGGGCTGCGGAGGTGTAGCGGGCGGGCGAGGCTTCGCGCCCGAGCGTGGCAGCGTTCGCCGTCGGGATGAGGAGGTCGCGGTAGCGGTTGCGGGTGGCACCGGACATCTCGGCCACTATGGCGCGCAGCGGGTGCTCGGTGCGGCCGCTGGTACTGGGCACGATGGTGACCGTATCGAAGCGTGGTACGGCGCTGTACGCGGCGATGCATGCCTCGTGGATGGCGAGGAACCGCCACAGCACGGCAGTCAGCCCCATGCGGAAGTGCTGCCGCTGAGGTCCCTGAGCGTTCTTGTACCGCCATAACTCGTTGGCGTACTGACCATGCTTGAGAGCGAGGCTGACCGGTACGACCACGTCCGCGACGCCGGGTCCGAGGGTCTTGGCGGCCTGTAAGCAGGGCCAGCAGGTGGGATATCCGGGGTTGGCGGGGCCATGGCATACCTGGCAGATGCACGGACCGGGTGCCAGGGGATGAATGAGGAAGTTGGAGTACCGGGCCGACAGCCCGACGACGGATACCACCGGGCGCCCGTTCTTATGCCCAGGTGAGCTCGCCCGCGGTGGGGACGAGCGAGCCGAGTTCGCTGAAGACGTCGTCGGGGCCGTCGATGATCGTGGTATTGGGCCGGGTCGCGTACTCCCGTGCCCATTCATGGACCATCAGCGACCGCATGAGGAAGACCCGCCGCCCGTGCTCCAGCGCCAGACGTGCCTGCATTCGGGCGCCGCTGCGGTAGGCCGCCTCCACCACGACGGTGGCCAGGCTGAAGCCGCTCATGACCGCATTCCGCATCGGAAATGACGTCTTGGAGGGTGGGGCGTCGGGCCAGAACTGTGAGAGCACGAGCCCGCGCTCGGCGATCTCCTGCTGGAGTCGGGCATTCTGTGCCGGGTACGAGCGGCGCAGGCCGGTCCCGATGACGGCTGCTGTCCGCCCGCCCACGGCCAGCGCTGTGCCATGCGCCGCCGTGTCGATGCCTGCGGCGAGGCCGCTGACGACGGTGACGCCTCGCTCGGCGAGCCCGCCCGCGATGGCTCGCGCGTGGGCGACGCCTTCAGGGGTGGGTGTGCGTGTGCCGACCACAGCCACCCGGAGCTCTTCCTCCACGGCCTCCACTGCGGCGCCTCGCAGGAACAGGAACGGTGGCCGCTGGTGCACCAGGCGCAGATAGAGCGGGTAGTCCTCGTCGAGGATCGTGACCAGCCGCATGCCCTCCCGCTCCCAGGCGGCGATCTCGGCGGCGACGGTGTCCAGGTCGGCTGTGGGACCGGTGTCGAACAAGGCTCCCTGCCCTGAGGCGTCGAGCGCGCTCTCCAGTACATCTCGGGCGCTGCCGACCGACTCGACCTGGTCTGTGATCTCCGGCCAAGAGCGCTCGCCTCGCCGAAGGAGGGTGACGAGCGCGGCTCGCTCAAGCTCTTGGTCCATCTGCTCAGTATAGGGAGAGGCCCACGTCCCGACCGGCGGAGCTTGTGGATCTCAAGCCCGGTGTGATCTCAAGCCTGGTGTTACGTGTCGTGGCAGATCAGGGCGCGGACCCTTGTCCGGGGCCCGTACCTGTGCTGCCTGTGCTGCTTGTGCTCGTACTGCCCGTGTCCGTACCGCTTCCGTGTTTGCCGTGGCTGTGGGTGGTGCGGTGGGCCCACGGGCTGCGGAATCGGAGGCGGTTCCAGTAGTGGCCGTGGCTTCCGTCCTGGTATGCGCGGTGCGCGCCGTGGGCGCGGTGGGCGCCGTGGGCGCGGTGGGCGCCGTGGTCCGGGGGTTCGCCGTGGAGGGCGCGGGCGGCGGCTCGGTTCTGGGGGTCCCAGAGGGTCCGGCCGTATGTGTGCGTGGCGATGCTCTGCCGGTGTTGCCCGTTGAGCATGTGGATCACTACGTATCCCGCCGCGATGAGAGCCACGATCACCACTGCGGTGAGTGCGTCGGTGAGTACGTTCTCCATGAAGGTCTGTGCCTCCTCCGTCGGTTCCGTCCCGCGTCCTGTTGTTCCCCGGACCTGCTCCTTACTCCTCGTTCTTCATCAGAGCGCTCGCCGTGAGCAGATTCGCCGGATCCGAGGCCGCCCTCATCAGCCGGGCCGCCGTGGCCGGTGCGGTCTCCGGGGGGATCACCAGCAGGTCCCAGCGGCCCTCGGAGTACGAGCGCAGAATCACCTTGTGCTGGTCCTGCTCGGCCATGAACCACCCCACATGCAGGACCCGCCCGGCCACGTGGACCTTGCGTGGAACGACCGGCCAGTGGGTGGGGTTGACCAGGGCGCGGGTGATCCGGCCCTGCGGTCCGTCCATGGCGGCGGTCAGCGCGGGGAGTTCCACCGCGAGGTCACGGGACCGGGGCCACCAGGCGCCGTCGAGCGCGCCCGTGCTCCGGCCGCCCGGTGCCAGCGTCAGGCGCGGCGGTTCCGCGGATACGTCCGGCCGGTCCGCCGACAGATCCGGCTGGGCGCGGACGGGGATCTTCGGGGCGTCCGGGCCCTCGTCCGAGTTGGTGAGGAGTGTGAGAGTGGTCGTCATCAGACTGACCCGCCTCCGGGCTCGACGCGATGGAGCCCGGTGTTGTGGAACTCCGGGAACGACACCGGCATGGCAGCGGGTGTACGAAATGCCCCTCGGTACGTCCAGGGTACGCCGACGGGGCCCCGGTGCGGCCGGAAAGTAACCGTGGGTATATCGGGCGCTTGGTGTCCACTCAGGAAATCATTAGGTTAGGCTTACCTAAGATTCTGGCGGTGCTGGCCAGGTTGTCGGTCGTGCCGTCCAGTCTGTCCAGTTGGAGGGGCTGTGTTGGAGGGGGCCGTGCCGATACCGAACATCACGACGGCGGCAGCGGTGACGGGGCCGGACCGGCGGTCACCGGCAACGAGACCGTGCTCGCCGCCCACATCGAATACGGGTTCGATCTCGCGGGTCGGGCGGCGCCGCGCCCCGGCCGGTGGGCGCGTCTGACGATCATGTGACCGTTCGGCACTGTCCGGCGCAGGTGCATCGGCCATTCGCCCGCTACGCGTCAACTCGGCATAGGTGCAAGCTGTTTGGCATGCCCCAGATCTGTGCCGCCCCCTATTCCGAACCCCGTTCGGTGCCGCACGGCACTCCCTCTTCCGCTCACAGTCTTTCCGCCCGCCCCGTCGCCCACCGCAGTTCCGCCCACCACCCCGAGGTCGAACCAGCCGTGTCCGCCCACCTCCCGCCCTCCGCCGAGTCGCTCTCGAACCCGGAGTCCCGCGCAGCGGGCATTCTGGTACGACAGCACGCCCGGGAATCCTCGGCACGTACGTACGCCCGTTCCTTCCCGATCGTCCCGGCCCGCGCCGAGGGCATGACGGTCGAGGGGACCGACGGCCGCCGCTATCTCGACTGCCTCTCCGGCGCCGGGACGCTCGCCCTCGGGCACAACCATCCCGTCGTACTGGAGGCCGTCCGGCGCACGTTGGACAGCGGGGCGCCCCTGCACGTACTCGACCTGGCGACACCGGAGAAGGACGACTTCACCGACGCGCTCTTCGCGACCCTGCCGCCGGCCTTCGCGGACCGCGCCCGGATCCACTTCTGCGGACCCGCCGGTACGGACGCGGTGGAGGCGGCGTTGAAGCTGACGCAGACCGCGACCGGGCGCCGGGGGCTGCTCGCGTTCACCGGGGCGTACCACGGCATGACCGCCGGGGCGCTGGCCGCGACCGGTTCGGTCGCGGTCAAGGAGCCGGTTTTCGCGGGGAGTTCGGCCGAGGTGACCCGGCTGCCGTATCCGTACACGTACCGCTGCCCGTTCGGAGTCGGCGGCGAGCGTGGCGCCGAACTGTCCGCCACGTACACGGAACGGCTTCTCGACGATCCGTCGGGCGGTGTCGTACGGCCCGCCGCGATGATCCTCGAAGCGGTGCAGGGCGAGGGCGGCGCGGTGCCCGCACCGGACGGGTGGCTGCGCGAGATGCGGCGGATCACGAGCGAGCGGGAGATCCCGCTGATCGTGGACGAGGTGCAGACGGGCGTCGGGCGTACGGGCGCGTTCTGGGCGGTCGAACACAGCGGGATCGTGCCGGACGTGATGGTGATGTCGAAGGCCATCGGCGGGAGTCTGCCGCTGGCGGTGATCGTGTACGACGAGGAGTACGACGGCTGGCTGCCCGGCGCCCACACGGGCACGTTCCGGGGCAACACGCTGGCGATGGCCGCCGGTGCGGCGACGCTGCGGTACGTGGCCCGGGAGGGGCTGGCCGAGCGCGCCGCGATCGTCGGCGCGCGGATGACGGCGCGTCTGGAGGGGCTGCGCTCGCGGCTGCCGGTGATCGGCGATGTCCGGGGACGCGGCCTCATGATCGGAGTGGAACTAGTCGACCCGGAGGGCCCGGTGGACTCCTGCGGCGCCCATCCGTACGCCCCGGAACTCGCGGAACGGGTCCGCTCGGGCTGTCTCGACCGAGGCCTGATCGTCGAACTCGGCGGGCGCTTCGGTGCCACGGTCCGGCTGCTCCCGCCGCTCGTCATCACGGACGAACAGGCGGAAGCGGTGCTGGACCGGCTGACGGACGCGATCGCCGAGGCGCAGGGCCTGACGGATGGTCAGGGGCTGGGGCTGGGGCTGGGGCTGGGGCTGGGGCGGCGTGGTGGACGTGCGTGACGTGCGTGACGTGCGCGATGTGGTGGACGGGGGCGACCTGGTGGGCGTGAGCGGAGCAGCTGACGTGGGCAACGCAGTGGGCGAAACAGCGGACGGGTTGAATGGGATGGCTGAGTTGGCCGGGTTGGATGGTTTGGTTGGGGTAGATGAGTTGACCGGTGTAGATGGGACAGATGAGGTCATGAGCCAGGTGTTGCGGGAGATCGGCTCAATTCGTCCGGGACCAGGACCGGGATCTGGGCCGGGACCGGGATCTGGGCCGGGGGCTGGTGTGGGGGCCGGGCCGTTGGCGACCGAGCTGTCCGGCGGGGTCGACGGGCCCCACGCCCTGGAGCCCCTGATCGCCACGGTGCTGCACGCCCTGGCCAGGGGCGCCAAGCGACGCGGCGGCCCCATCGCCGACGGGCAGCCGGAGGAGATCGCGGCGGCCGTCGCGGAGGTGTTCGGCGGGTCGACTGCTGTCGGCGGGTCGTCCGCTGCTGCCGGTTCATTCGCTGCCGGTTCGTCCGCTGCCACCGGGGCGACTGCCGTCACCGGTTCCTCCGCCGCCACCGGGGCGTCCGCCCTGGACCGGCTCACCGAACTCCTCGCCCACGGCAGCGCCGACCCCGCCGACGCGGCCTGCGCCGCCCATCTGCACTGCCCGCCCCTCGCGGTCGCCGTCGCCGCCGATCTCGCGGTCTCCGCGCTCAACCCGTCCCAGGACTCCTGGGACCAGGCCCCCGCCGCCACGGCTCTGGAGACCATGCTGCTCCGGGAGTTGGCGGAGCTCGTCGGGTACGACCCCGACCGGGCCGCCGGCGTGCTGACCTCCGGCGGTACGGAGTCGAACCTGATGGGCCTGATGCTCGCCAGGGACCGGGTCCTCGGCGCGGCTACGGGACAGCAGATCGAGCTGAGCGGCATGCCGGACGCGGCACCGGGCGCCGGCACGTTCCATGCGGGCCGCCCGAGCCCCCGTCCCCGTATCCTCGCCTCCGCCGCCGCCCACTTCTCCGTACAGCGCGCCGCCGCCCTCCTCGGGCTCGGCGAGGACGCGGTACTGCCGGTCCCCGTCGACCACGAACAGCGCATGGAACCGGACGCGTTGGCCGCCGTCCTCGACGGCTGCGCCGAGCGCGGGGAGCTGCCGGTCGCGATCGTCGCCACGGCCGGCACCACCGACACCGGAGCCATCGACCCGCTGCGCGCCTGCGCGGCGCTGGCCGCCGAGCACGGCGCCTGGCTGCATGTGGACGCGGCGTATGGCGGCGGCGCCCTGCTCTCCGACCAGCTCGCACCGCTCCTGGACGGCCTCGAACTCGCCGACTCCGTCTCCCTCGACTGGCACAAACTCGGCTGGCAGCCCGCCGCCGCCGGCATCTTCCTGGTGCGGCACTCGGAGACGTACGCCTCACTCGCGCGGCGGGCCGTCTACCTGAACCCCGCCGACGACGAGGAGGCCGGTTACCCGAGCCTGCTCGGCCTGTCGCTGCGTACGACGCGCCGCGCCGACGCCTTCAAGATCGCGGTGACGCTGCGGACGCTGGGCAAGGAGGGGCTGGGCCGGCTGGTCGACGCCTGCCGTGACCTGGCGGTGTCGGGCGCCCGGACCGTACGGGAACACCCCCGGCTGGAACTGCACTGCGAACCGGTCCTGACGGCCTTCCTGTTCCGCTACCTGCCCGACGACGCGTCGCGCGCCGACGAGATCAACGCAGCGCTGCGCCGACGGCTGCTGCGCGAGGGCCGCGCCGTCGTCGGGCGTACGGAACTCCCCGGCGAGGGCCCGGGGCGCGTACGCCTGAAGCTCACCCTCCTCAATCCGCACACCACGCGGGACGAGGTGGAGCGGCTGCTGCTCGCGGTCGTGTCGGCGGGCCACGCGGAGGAGGCAGGCACGCCGTGAACCCGCACGAGGCCGGTCGGGCCGGTGTCTCGCATGCTTCCGACATCTCCGATGGCGTGGATGTCCCTGCCCAGTCCGTGTCCGGCCACATGGATGTTCCCAACCCCCTCGCGGAGGACCAGCGGTGACGACCGAACACCAGCGAACGCACCAGCGGCCGCCGGCGCACGAGCACGAGATCTATGACGTGGTGGGCGTCGGCATCGGGCCGTTCAACCTCTCGCTGGCCGCGCTCTCCGACGGGGCGCCCGACCTCCGTACCCTCTTCCTCGACGCCAAGCCGGCCTTCTCCTGGCACCCGGGACTGCTCCTTGAAGGAACGGTCCTGCAAGTGCCCTTCCTCGCCGACCTGGTGACGATGGCGGACCCGACCAGCCGCTGGTCGTACCTCAACTACCTGCGGGAACACGACCGGATGTTCCCGTTCTTCTTCTCGGAGCGGTTCCACATACCGCGCCGCGAATACGACCACTACTGCCGCTGGGTCGCCGAGCGGCTGCCGTCCTGCCGCTTCGACGCGCGGGTCACGGAGCTGGAGTGGGACGCGAGCGCCGACGCGTTCGCCGTCACCCACCGCTCGGCGGACGGCACCACCGTGTCGCGCGTGCTGGCGCGGCAGATCGTCCTCGGTGTCGGTACGAGCCCGGTCGTGCCGGAACCGCTGCGCCCGCTGCTCACCCCCGCGCACGCGGGGCGCGTCCTGCACAGCGCCGACTACCGCACCCACCGGGCGGGCCTCGCCGGCCTCGACGATGTCACGGTCCTGGGAGCCGGCCAGTCCGGCGCCGAGGTCGCGCTCGACCTGCTGCGCCACCAGGACGGCGGCGGCGAGGGCGGCCCGTACGTCCGCTGGCTGGCCCGTACGCCCGCCTTCGCGCCGATGGAGTACTCCAAGATCGGGCTGGAGCATTTCACGCCCGACTACATCCGGTACTTCCGCGCCCTGCCGGAGGAACGGCGCGAGCAGCTCGTACGGGAGCAGTGGCAGCTGTACAAGGGCGTCAGCGAGGAGACGCTGGGCGAGATACACGACGAGCTGTACGAGCGGACCATCGGCGGCACGGAGCCGCGCGCCGCGCTCCACCCGGGCGTGGCGGTCGAGCGAGTCGAGGTCCTTCCTGGCAGCGACAGCGGCAGCGGCAGCGGCAGCGGCAGCGACAACGGTGTTGGTGTTGGTGTTGGTGGCAGCGGCGGTTATCTGCTGACCTGCCGGCACACGCAACAGGACGAACTGTTCGAGGTCCGTACGTCCGCGATCGTCGCGGCCACGGGGTACGCGGCGGTGCGCCCGCCCTTCCTGGACCCCCTCGCGAAGCTGGTGGACTGGGACGACAAGGGCCGCTACCGGATCGACGGTGACTACCGGGTCGCGCTCGATCCGACGGTGTCCGGCGCGCTGTACGTCCAGAACGCCGAGCTGCACACCCACGGCGTCAGCGCCCCCGACCTCACGCTGGGCGCGTGGCGTGCCGCGACGATCCTGAACGCGGCGGCGGGGCGGACGGTGCTACGGGTGCCGGAACGCGCGGCATGGACGACGTTCGGTTCGCCGGCACTCCGAGGAGAGCCCCGATGAAGTACCCCACCCGCAACGCCCCTGACGCCCGCGACGCCTGTGTCGTCAGTGATACCTGGGCCCAGGCGGGCAGGCGCCTGCTGGTCAAGGCCGTTGAGGAGTTCGCGTACGAGGAGCTGCTCGTCCCTGTTCCGGACGTCCCTGTTCCGGACGTCCCCGTACCGGGCGGCCCCGTTGACCGTACCCCCGCTCCCCCTCCCCCCGTCCCCACCCCCAACCCCACCGCCCCCGCCTCCGCTGGCCCCGTCCCCTATCGGCTCGACCTCGGTGGCGGCGTCCGCTGGACCTTCCGCGCGACCCGTGGTCCCTTTGCCGCCTGGCGCGTCGAGCCCGGCTCCCTGCGGCGGCATCCCGATGCCCCGTACGGCCAGGAGGCCGGTCCCGAGCGGCTGTTGCTGGACGCCCGCGCGACCCTCGGCTGGGACGGGCCCACCACCGCCGAGGCGCTGCGCGAGCTGACCGCCACCCGGAGTGCCCAGGCCGAGGCGATCGGGCGCGCGCTGCCCGCCGCCGACCTCGCCGATCTCGGCCATCTCGACCTGGAGGCATACCAGGACGGCCATCCCGCGATGCTCCTGAACAAGGGCCGGCTAGGCTTCTCCGCGTCCGACGCCGCCGCGTACGCGCCCGAGTCCGCCCGTGCCATACGCCTGACATGGGTGGCCGTGCACACCGATCTCGCCGCCTACTCGGGGGTCCCGGGACTGGACGCCGAGCAGTTGCTGGCGGAGGAGTTGGACCTCCACACACGGATACGGTTCAGCGCGGCCCTCGACCAGGCCTGTGCGCACAGCGGGCTTCCCGCCGATGAATTCGTCTGGCTCCCTGTCCACCCCTTTCACTGGGACGAGGCCGTCGCTCCCCTGTTCGCGCCCTACATCGCCGACAGCCGCCTCGTGCTGCTCGGCCAGAGCGCCGACCGCTACCGCCCCCTTCAGTCCATCCGTACGCTCGCCAACCTGGACCATCCGCGCCGTCGCAACGTAAAGCTGCCCCTGCTCATCCGTAACACTCTGCGATGGCGTGGACTCGCCACCGAGGCGACCGAGGCCGCTCCCGATGTGAGTGCCTGGCTGCACGCGGTGCGCGACGGTGACCCGTACCTCCGTGACGAGTTGCGTTTCCATCCGCTCGGCGAGGTCGCCGCCGTCGCGGTCGGTCATCCGTTGTACGAGTCCGTCAAGGACGCGCCGTACCGCTACCACGAACTGCTCGGCGCGGTCTGGCGCGAGCCCGTCACCGCCCAGCTGCGTGAGCGTGAGCGGGCCCGCACGATGGCGTCGTTGCTCACGACCGGTTCCGACGGGCGCACGCTCACCGAGGAGTTGGTGGCGCGCTCGGGGCTGTCGGGCACCGCCTGGCTGAGCCGGTTCCTGGGCGCGCTGCTGCCCGGACTGCTGCACTACCTCTACCGGTACGGGGTCGCCTTCCGGCCGCACGGCGAGAACACCGTCGTCCTCTTCGACAGACGCGAGTTCCCGGTCGGTGTCGCTGTCAAGGACGTCGCGGAGGACGTGAGTCTCCTCCCCGGTACGTATCCCGAGCGCACGGGCCTGTCGGAGCGGGCGGACCGCGTACTGCCGCGCCGGCCGGCCCCCGAGCTGGCGCACTCGCTGCTCAGCGCGGTCTTCTCCGGGCACTTCCGGTTCTTCGCGCCGCTGGCCGCCGAGCATCTGGGCGTGCCGGAAGGGGAGTTCTGGGGCCTGGTGCGGGCCGAGGTCGAGCGTTACCACGGCCGTTTCCCCGAACTGGCGCACCGCATCGCGCCGTTCGGCCTGCTCGCCCCGTCCTTCCCTCGCGTCGCCCTCAACCGCGAGCAGCTGCTGGGCCGCGACTTCCACGACCGTACGGAGCGGGGACACGACCGTACGGAGCGGGGCCACGACGGTACGGCGCGAGGCCACGACCGTACGGAACAGGGCGAGGACTTCGGTGTCGTGCGCGGTACGGTCGCCAACCCGCTTGCCCGGCGGACCGCCCGCCCCGCTCGCTGAGTACCCGGCCGTCTCCGCGTTGGTGACCGTCGGGCTCAGACAGGCCCTACCGCGTGGCCGAGGTGTGGCTCTTCTCCACCGCGTCCAGGATCTTGCCCGCGCCGGTGTATCCGGTGCCGAGCATCCACAGGTTGTCGTCGACCTTGAAGGCCGTTCCCTTCTTCACCGCGTTCAGCTTCTTCCACAGCGGACCGCCCACCGTGTCGGTCTCCTTGGCCTTCTTCGCGTCGCCGTAGGTGGAGTAGAAGATGACGTCCGCGTCGGCCTTGTCGATCTGTTCCGGGCTGACGTCGAGTGAGAAGCCGGTCTTGTCCTGGTTGGCGGGCCGGCCGACCTGGAGGTCCTTGTAGATGGACCCGACGAACGTGTCGTTCAGGTAGAGGCGGGTGTCCGCGCCCTCCACGAACCGTACGAAGCCGAACGTGGTCTTCTTCGCCTCGGCGGGCCCGCCCAGCGCCTCGGTCACCCGCTTGACGTGCGCGCTGTAGTCGGAGACGACCTTCTTCGCCTCGGTCTTCCTGCCGAGGGCGTCGGCGTGCAGTTCGAAGTTGTCGCGCCAGGCCGGCCCGGTGGTGTCGGAGAAGACGGTCGGGGCGATCTCCGACAGCGCCGGGTAGCTCTTCGCGTCGCGGACCTTGCTGCTCAGGATCAGGTCCGGCTTCAGCGCGGCGATCGCTTCGAGATTCGGCTCGCCGATCAGCCCGACGGGCTTGATGCCCTTCAACTCGGCCTCGGGGAGGTACGTGGAGACGGGGGCCTTGTCGGCAACGGTGGTGGCGCCGACCGGCGTTACGCCGAGGGTGACGGCCGAGTCGAGCGCGTCGGTGTCGAGCACGACGACCCGCTTCGGCGCGTCCTGGACCTTCACCTCGCCCATGACCGTCTTGACCGTGTGGCTCGCGGCCCCGCCGACCGCCCCCTTGTCCGCGGCGTCTTCGCTGTCGCCGCCGCACGCGGTGAGGGAGAGGGTGAACGCGGTCGCCGCGGTCGCCAGGGTGATGCGGCGGGTGAAGGTACTGGACACGTGGAGAGGCCTCCCTGACGGCAGCCCGGATCTTCCGGGAGTAAGTAAGGCAAACCTAATCTTGTTGCTGCCTGGGCAACAAGTCACGTTCGGATTAAGGGGCGTGGGGAGGCGGGGCTGTGTGCGGGAGGTACGGGAGTGCGGAGTGCGGACCGGCTCAGACTCTGTGCCGGTCCGCGCCGTCGTACGCCGTCGTACGCCGTGCCCGTCATGTACGCCGTGCTCGTCACGTACTTCGCGTACGCGCTGTATGTCAGAGGCCGTAGCGGCTCTTGAGGTGGCGCCAGAAGTCCCGGTACATCCACTTGTCGAACTCGGTGATCTGGGTGGCGCTTCCCGCCTTCATGATGAAGCCGCCGACGCCGGTCGGCGACCAGTCGTAGAAGTCGTCCAGCCCGTAGGTGTGCCCGATCTCGTGCTCAAGGATGTGGATGTCCTCCTGGTTGCGCGCGCCGACCATGTACTCGCTGCCGATCCGCTGCCCCCAGTCACCGCCCGCGCCGCCCTGGAAGCCCTTGGTCAGCCACAGCGACTGGTCGTAGTGGCGGGCGGAACCGCCGGGACACTTGCTGTAGTTGCCGTCCTGGTGGAAGAAGCGCCCGCAGTCGGGGGCGCATTGAGGGGCGCCTCCGCCGTCGAGGTTGTTGGTGTAGACGTCGACCGAGTTGTCGGTCCACTGGAGGGTCGAGCGGTTCTTGACCGCCCAGCCGACGATATTGACCGGGACTTCCCTGTACGGGAAGCCGTCGAAGCCCGCGACCGTGTCGATCCACTTCTTGGACTGGCGCTTGAGGGCGGTGTGGATCTCGTCCCGCAACTGGGCGCTGACCGGTTGGTCGGACTCCCACCGGACGCAGTAGTTGAGGGTGCCCTTGTTGGCCATCAGCTGGTCCCAGCCGTAGTTCTTGAAGCCGTAGAGGTTGGGGTACGTCGACTCGACGTGCTTCCAGACCTCGTTCAGCGGCTGCACCAGATTGCTCGGCGGGTTCCAGACCTCGGCGGGGGCTGCCGCCGTCCGCGCCGAGGCGGGTACGGACGCGGCCGCCGTGGACGCGGCCGGTGCGGAGGTGGTGACCGGTGCGGAGGTGGCCGGCGCGGTGAAGCCGATGACGGACAGCGCTCCGGTCGCGGCGGCGATCACGGCCGTACGGAGCGGGCGTAAGGACAAGGACATGGCGACTCTGCTCTCTTCCGGGAGTGGGGGGTGCGAAGCGACACGTCGACCGACGTGCGATGTGTCGACCGACACATCGCCCGACACATCGACCGACACGTCGGCTCGCGACAGCAGGTCGCCGCCGCTCGCCGAAAGGTTGCCGTCCCGGCTGTCGCCGCCGCCCGCGATGAGGCAGAACCCGTCAGTCCTTGGGCGCGCCCAGGACCAGGATCTGAATGGCCAACACCGCCGCGCCTCGTGCCCAGTCGTTGAAGTCGGAGATCTTGGTCTCCATGGCGACCGGGTCGGCGAGCGGATGGCGGTTCGCGTGGAGGGCGGACCGGATGGCCGGGCCCGCCACGTCGACCAGGCCGACCCCCTCCCCGGCGAGGAGGATCTTCTCGGGCATCGCGAAGTTGGCGATCTGGGCCACGACGGTTCCCAGCGCGCGGCCCGCCTCCGCCACCACCCGGGCGGCCATCGGGTCGCCCGCGGCGGCGAGGGTGAGGATCTCGTCGTACGTGTGGTCACGGCCGGTGGCCGCCCGGACCTGGTAGCGGATGCTCGGGATGGCGAGCAGCGAGACGACGCTGCCCCGGTCGCCGTCCGGCGTGAGCGGGCCGTGGGGGTCGATGATCCAGCGCCGGCCGATGCCCCGGCTGTCGTCGGGCGTACGGACCAACTGGCCGCCGATGACCAGTCCGTACCCGATACCCGCACCGATGGTGAGGACGGCGAAGCGGTCGAGGCCGCGCCCGGCGCCGAACCAGGCCTCCGCCTCGACCAGCGCCGCGACATCGTTCTCGACCACGACGGGGAGGGCGGTGCGCTGTTCGAGGAGTTCGGCGAAGGGGACGTTCTCCCAGCCCAGGAAGGGGGAGGCGACGACTCCGGTACGGCCCTGGACATGGCCGCCCACGCCGACGCCGATGCCGGCCAGGCGGGGGAAGGAGAGGGCGAAGTCCTCGGTCATGGTGTGGAGGAGGGCGGCGACATCGTCCGGGACGTGGGTGTGGAGCGGCAGGGTCCGGGTGGCCACGATGTCGCTCTTGAGGGTCGTGACCACCCCGTACACCGCATCCTCGGTGATCTTGAAACCCACGAAATAGCGGGAGTCGGCGACGATGTCCAGCGGCTGCGACGGGCGGCCCTGGCGGGTGGTGACCGTGACCGGCGCCGGGTCCTCGACCAGCAGGCCGGACTCGATCAGCGGTTTGGTCAGCCGGGTGAGGCTGCCGGCCGACAGGTTCAGCTTTCTGGCGATCTCGGTGCGCGAGACCGGGCCATGGGTCAACACCTCGATGGCCACCGCGCGTTCGGCGGGGCTCAGCGGCGCCCAACTGGCAGCAAGCATGCTCACGTTCCCTGCCTCTACTTCTACCTCTGCCCCTGCCCCTGCCCCTGCCTCTGTCCCTGCGTCCATGGACATGACGGTGCTCCCCTGCATCGTATCCAGGGCTGGCCGACCACTTTATTTTATGGCAGAAGTAATGTCACTCCTTACCCGTGGTGACCGTCAGCAGGTCGATTGAGGCGCACTTGCCGGGAAAATCTCCGTAATCCCGATTGATCCGCGAACTTCTGGCAGTGAGTTCACTCTTCGTGATCGAAAGAGTTGAGAAGAGTTCGGGTGAGTGTGGAAGAGGTCGAATGTGTGCACATCTCTTGACGCGCCGATTCTTTCACGTCGAAAGTAAATGCACCCGAGGACGAGTCATGGACAAGGGAGTCTCATGATGACTGTCGCCTCAAGCAGTGCACCGTCGCGCCCACCCGCACCAGCGCCCGGCGCGAAGGCGAGTGCGAGAAGGGCGAGTAAGCGAACGGCGAGCGCGCGAACGGCGAAGAACGGACAGCGCGGAGCGGTCCGGGAACGTGACGGCGGCGGTCGCGGGGACGGCGCCCTGGCGGCGGTCTTCATCGCTCCGGCCATGCTCGGCTTCCTGGTGTTCCTGCTCTGGCCCACCCTGCGCGGTGTCTATCTCAGCTTCACCCGCTACAACCTGCTCACCCCTGCCGAGTGGGTGGGCCTGGACAACTACCGCCGGATGGTCCACGACCCCATCTTCTGGCGGGCGTTGCGCGTCACCGTCGAGTACGTCTTCATCAACATCGGCGTACAGACGGCGGCGGCCCTGTGCATCGCCGTACTGATGCAGCGGCTGACCAAGTCCTCCTTCCTGCGCGGTCTCGTGCTCACGCCGTACCTCGTCTCGAACGTTGTCGCGGGCGTGGTGTTCCTGTGGATCCTGGACACCCAGACGGGGATCGGCAACGAGATCATCGGTGCGCTGGGCTTCGACCGCATCGCCTTCCTGACCAGCGAGGAATGGGTCATCCCCAGCGTCGCGATGATCAACGTATGGCGGCACGTCGGCTACACGGCGCTGCTGCTCTTCGCCGGGCTCCAGGCGATACCGGGCGATGTGTACGAGGCGGCGCGCGTGGACGGGGCCGGTGAGCTGCGGACGTTCTGGCGGATCTCGCTGCCGCTGCTGAGGCCGGTGCTGGCGGTCGTACTGATCATGACGGTCATCGGGTCGTTCCAGGTCTTCGACACCGTGGCGGTGGCCACCACCGGCCCCGGCGGGCCGGCGAACGCCAGCAATGTGCTCCAGCTGTACATCTACGACTCGGCGTTCGGGCGGTTCCAGTTCGGCTACGCGTCCGCGATGTCCGTCGCGCTGCTGGCCGTGCTGAGCGTGATCACCATGATCCAGTACCGGGTCACCCGGGCCGGCGAAACGGACCTCGGCTGATGCGCGGGCAGGAGCGGGAGCCGGAGCAGGAACGGGAGCAGGAGTACGCGTACGAGTGCGAGTACCGCGAGCGGGAGTACGAGCAGACACGCGAGCAGCAGTACGAGCAGCAGTACGAACAGCCGCGCGAGTGGACGTACGACTGTGAGTTCAGGGACGAGCGGAAGCGCGAAGGAGCCGTGTCATGGCCGTACTGACCCCCGCGCGGGCCGACGACGACGCCCCCGCGCCCCCACCCGCCGTCGGCAGGCCGGTCCGGCGCCGCCCCTCGCCCGGCCGGGTGGTGGCCTGGGCGGTGATGACCGTGATCATCCTGATGACCCTGCTGCCCTTCTACTGGATCGTGCGTACCGCGCTGTCCTCCAACAACGCCCTCACCGCCGATCCGTCCTCCCCGCTGCCCGTCGACTTCGGCTGGGGCGGTTTCGAGCGGGTCTTCGGCATGCAGAGCACGGAAGAGGCCCTGGCCGAGGGCGGTTCGGGTGCCTCGATCGACTTCTGGCGTTATCTGATCAACTCGACGGTCGTCGCGACCATGGTGACGGTCTGTCAGATTCTGTTCTCCGCCATGGCCGCGTACGCCTTCGCCCGGCTGCGCTGGCGGGGCAGGGACCGGGTGTTCGGGCTCTTCCTCGCCGGACTGATGGTGCCGACGATCTTCACGCTGCTGCCGAACTTCGTCCTGATCAAGGAACTCGGCCTGGTGGACACCCTGGCCGGGATCGCCCTGCCAACCATGTTCATGACCCCGTTCGCGGTCTTCTTCCTCCGGCAGTTCTTCATGAACCTGCCCAGGGAGATGGAGGAGGCGGCCCTGCTGGACGGCGCGGGCAAGGTCCGGATCTTCTTCCGGCTCTCCCTGCCCATGGCGTCCGCGCCGGTCACCACCCTCGCCGTCCTCACGTACATCACGGCCTGGAACGACTACTTCTGGCCGCTCATGGTCTCGTACAGCGAGAGTTCCCGGGTGCTCACCGTGGCCCTGTCCATCTTCCGGTCGCAGACCCCGCAGGCCGGTACGGACTGGTCGGGGCTGATGGCCGCGACGCTGGTCGCCGCGCTGCCGATGCTCGCTCTCTTCGGCGTCTTCGCCCGGCGGATCGTCAACTCCATCGGCTTCAGCGGTCTCAAGTAGGAAGTGAGGAACGGTGCGGTGATACGTGGTGCGGTAATACGCGGTGCGGTAATACGCGGTGCGGTGATACGCGGCAGGATCTCCACCCGAGGCCTGGCCACGCTGGTCGGTGCCGTCTCGATGTCCCTCCTCGCCGTCGGCTGCGGGTCGCAGGGCTCGTCGTCCGTGGCGTCGTCCAGGACCGTCACGTACTGGCTCTGGGACTCCAACCAACTCCCGCTCTACGAGGAATGCGCCACGGGATTCGAGAAGCGGAACCCGGGCGTCAAGGTCAAGATCATCCAGAACGGCTGGGAGGACTACTGGAACAAGCTCACGGCCAGCATGATCGCGGGCACCGAACCGGACGTCTTCACCAACCACATCACGAAGTTCGCGCAGTTCGTCGGCCTGAACGCGCTCGCCCCGCTGGACGAACTGCCTGCGACCGAGGGGATCAGGGACGCCGACTACCAGGACGGCCTCGCGTCGTCCTGGATGGGCCAGGACGGCCACCGCTACGGCGCCCCGAAGGACTGGGACACCGTCGCCATGTTCTACAACAAGAAGATGGCGAAGGACGCGGGGGTCTCCGCCGGGACGCTCAACAGCCTCTCCTGGAACCCGTCCGACGGCGGCACCTTCGAGAAGACCCTCGCCCGGCTCACCGTCGACACCAAGGGGCGGCGGGGCGACGAGCCCGGCTTCGACAAGCACCACGTCAAGACGTACGGACTGGCCACCAACGACGCGGGTGAGGCCGACGGCCAGACCCAGTGGAGCGCCTTCACCGGCTCGGCGGGCTGGAAGTACACCGACAAGAAGGCGTGGGGGACGCACTACAACTACGACCAGAAGGCCTTCCAGTCCACGATCGAGTGGTACTACGGCCTTGCCGAGAAAGGCTATCTGGCCCCCTACGAGAACTTCTCCGAGTCCAACGGCCCCGAGACCCAACTCGGCTCCGGCCAGGCGGCGATCGGCCTGCAGGGCTCATGGATGACGAAGACCATCTACGGCATGAAGGGCCTCGACCCGGGCATCGCCCTGACCCCCGTCGGACCGTCCGGCCACCGCGCGACCATGATGAACGGCCTCGCCGACTCCCTCACCAAACGCGGCGCGAAGAAGGCCGCCGCCCAGAAGTGGGTGGCGTACCTGGCCTCCGACGCCTGTCAGACGAGCGTCGGCAAGCAGGGCATCGTCTTCCCCGCCTCGAAGGCCGGTACGGCCACGGCCATCGCCGCGTACAGGAAGGAGGGCATCGACGTCACGGCCTTCACCAAGCCCGTCGCCGACAGGACGACGTTCTCGTTTCCGATCACCAACTACGCGGCCGATGTGGCGGCGCTGATGAGGCCCGCGATGCAGGACGTGTATGCGAACGGCAAGCCGGTGGGCAGTCTCAGTACGACCAACCGGCAGATCAACCTCATTCTGTCCCAGGGCGATTGAGCGGAACACACGCCCGCACCGGCGTCAGCGTGGCCCCGCCGGACATCAGGCACCGCCCCCGTACCTCGTACCGCCCCCCCGTACCTCGTACCGCCCCCCCCGTACCTCGTACCGCCCACACGAAAGGTGTTCCATGTCCTTCTCCCTTGCCATCGTCGGTGCCGGGCAGTTCGCCGGGCAGTTCGCCAAGCTCTGGCGGCTCCACCCGGGCGTGGGCGACATCTTCGCCACCGACCTGCTCCCGGAGCGGGCCGACCGGCTCGCCGCCGACCACGACCTCGCGGGGACGCTCCCCTCCTTCGACGCCGTACTCGACTCCGATGTCGACGCGGTCGCCGTCTTCACCCAGCGCTGGACCCACGGGCCGCTCGTCGTCCGGGCCCTGCGCGCAGGGAAGCACGTGTACTCGGCGGTGCCGATGGCGGTCACCCGGGACGAGATCGCGGCCATCATCGAGGCCGTACGGGAGACCGGCCTGACGTACATGATGGGCGAGACCAGCCACTACAACCCGGCCACCGTCTACGCCCGAGACCAGATCGCCGCAGGTGCCTTCGGCCGGCTCTTCTACGCCGAGGGCGACTACGTCCACGACATGGACCTCGGCTTCTACGAGGCGTACCAGTACAGCGGCGGCGAGGCGTGGAAGTCCACCGCCAGCTATCCGCCCCTGCTCTACCCGACCCACTCGGTCGGCGGCGTGCTCGGCGCCTGGCAGACGCACGCGGTGAGCGTCTCCGCGATCGGGGTCAAGGACCAGCGGGGGGACGGGGTCTTCGACAAGGAAGTCAGCCAGTTCGACAACGACTTCTCCAACGCCACGGCGCTGTTCGAGGTCGCGGGCGGCGGATCGTTCCGTACGAACGAGTTCCGGCGGGTCGGTTACCCCTCGCAGATCCGGGAGTCGCGCTTCCGCTTCTTCGGTACGGAAGCGAGCTTCGAGCAGCTCGCCACCGTCAGCCACTGGCAGGACAAGGAGGGGGTCAAGGACGTCACCGAACACCTGGAGCCCAAGCGCGCTCTCTCCCCCGACGACCCGTCCCTGGCCCATGTGGCGCCCGCGCTGCGCGACGCCTTCACCTCCGGGTCGGCGCCGGTCCACGACCGCTCCCGGCTCCCCGAGGAGTTCAGGAACGTCACCAACGGCCACGAGGGCAGCCACCACTTCCTCGCCGACGACTTCGTGACGGCGGTCAACACGGGCACGCTGCCCCCGGTGAACGCCTGGCTCGCGGCCCGCTACACCCTGCCGGGCATCGTCGCGCACGAGTCCGCGCTGAAGGGCGGCGAACGTCTGGACATCCCGGACTTCGGGGATGCCCCGGCCTGAGGCCGGACCTGTCCGGCCCGTACTGCTCGCGGCGGCGCCTGCGTCGCGGCCCTCTGCTGTACTCCTGTACGAGGATTCCCATGTCACGGGAGTTCCGGTACGAGACGCCCGGGGAGCGAAGCGTGGGGCAGGGGCGCGGCCACGGGAACGGGCGCGGGCACGGACGGGAGCGGGCGTGACAGGGCACGGTCAGGGTCAGGGGAGCGGGCACGGTCAGGAGAGCGGGCACGGGATACCCGACGGGTATCTGGACGGGTACGCCCGCATACTCGCGGCGGTCGCCTCCACCGGCCGCCGGCTCACCCGGGAGGAACTGCTCGCCCGCCGCGAACTCGGTGAGCAGGCCGCCGAAGCCGGGTTCGGGCTGCGCGCGCTGGTCGGCGCGCATCTCGCCGGGGCCCGTGTCCACTGGCCCTCCGGCGCCTCCGGGGCCGACGCGGCCGACCGTGTGCTCGCCGCCGTCGAACAGGCCGTCGACGCGTTCGCCGAGGGGTACGAGCGGGCGCAGCGTCTCGCCGTACGCCAGGAGGCCGCCGCGCGGCGGGAGTTCATCGACGACCTGCTGTACGGGCGCAGTGATCCGGGGCGGCTGGCGGAGCGGGCCGAACGGTTCGGGCTGCGGCTCTCGTACGAGCACGCCGTGGCGGTCGCCGAGGGCACGGTCCCGTACGACGAGGAGGATGCCGTACCGCGGTCCGTGGAGCAGGCGCTGCTCGGCCGGTTCGGGGACCGCAGCGTTCTGCTCACCACGAAGGCCGGCCGGCTGGTGTGCGTCGCTCCGGGGGACCAGGGGGAGGTGCTGGCGTATTTCGCGAAGCGGGCGTTCGCGGCCACGGACGGCGGCCGGGTCGGCATCGGCCGCCCGCAGCCGGGACCTGGCGGGGTCGTGCGGTCGTACGAGGAGGCGCTGAACGTGCTCGACCTCGCCGAGCGGCTCGGCATGGACGAGCCCGTACTGCGCGCGGCGGACCTGCTCGTCTATCCGGTTCTCACCCGCGACCGGCACGCCATGACGGAACTCGTCCTGAGCACGCTCGGCCCGCTGGAGGCGGCGCGCGGCGGCGCCGTGCCGCTCATCGAGACGCTGACCGCGTATTTCGACGCGGGGTGTGTGGCGGCGGAGGCGGCGCGGCGGCTGTCGTTGAGCGTGCGGGCCCTGACGTACCGCCTGGAGCGGATCCACCGGCTCACCGGCGCGGACCCCGCCGATCCGGTGCACCGCTACACGCTGCAAACAGCCGTGATCGGGGCGAGGTTGCTGGACTGGCCGGAGAAGCCGTTCTGACGTGTGTGACGTGGGGGATTTCCGCCCTTCCGGGCGGTTGGGGGCGGATGGTGCCGATCGGGCATCAAGAACGCGTCAAGACTGCCGGGTTACGGCAATGTTCACTGTCGTAGGCGGGTGGCAGTATGGCTTCTGAGCGAGGAAGTCAGCGGCGACGGGGGAGGTTTGTCCGGTGACCTTGTTTCTTGGTGTCGGCATCGCGGGGATCGTGCTGCTCGTCCTGTCGCTGGTTTTCGACGGGGTGCTCGAAGGGCTTTTCGGCGGGGGCGGGGTGCTGGACGGGCTGTTCGACGGCCTGTTGTCACTGCCGGTGATCGCCGGGTTCGTGTCGATGCTCGGCTTCAGCGCCGCGATCGTCCTGGGCACCACGCGTCTCGGCACCGGCCCGGCCGTCGTCACGGGGGTGGCGGCCGGGCTCGGAGCGGGCTGGCTGACATGGAAGTTCAGCCGGATGCTGATGCGCGACCAGACGGTGGCCACCCCACGGGGGGATGACCTGGTGGGCACGGCGGGCACCGTGGTCACGGCGATACCGGCGTCCGGCTACGGCGAGGTGCTGCTGCGGCTGGGCGGCCAGCCGGTGAAGTACGCCGCGAAGAGCGCACAGCCGGTGGAGTACGGCGCGGAGATCTGGGTGGAGCGGACGCTGTCCGCCAGCTCGGTCTCGGTGCGCCTCGTCGAGCGCTGACCAGGGCTCGCCTGCTTGCCTGCTCGCGCGGTCGCACTTTCCGCACCTGGCCGTATGTGGCCGTATCTGCCGTGGGTGCGGACGGTCCCCGCTCACCACACGAACCGATTCGGGGAGAGAGCATATGAGTCCAGTAGTCATCGCCGTGCTGGGGGTCGTCGTCCTCGTCGTCCTGCTGGCGCTGGTCGTCGTCACGCGGTACAAGGTCGCGGGGCCCAGTGAGGCGTTCATCGTCACCGGACGGCGCGGCAAGCAGTCGACCGACCCGGACACCGGCCGGGTGTCCACCGACAACAGCGGCCAGAAGGTCGTGGTGGGTGGCGGCGTGTTCGTCGTCCCGTTCGTACAGCAGAAGTTCACGCTGGACCTGTCCAGCCGGCACATTCCGGTCGCCGTTCGGGGCGCGGTCACACTGCGCGGGGTGAAGGCCAACCTCGAAGGTGTCGCCATCGTCAAGGTCGGCGGTACGGAGGACTCGATCCGGGCCGCGGCGCAGCGGTTCCTCCAGCAGCAGGGCGGCATCGTCGGCTTCACCCAGGAAGTGCTGTCGGGCGCGCTGCGTTCCATCGTCGGCCGGATGTCGGTGGAGGACATCATCCGGGACCGCGCGGCCTTCGCCGGGCAGGTCGCGGAGGAGGCCGAGGCGAGCCTGTCCGGGCAGGGGCTGGTGCTGGACGCGTTCCAGATCCAGGACATCAGCACCGAGGGCTCGTACCTGGAGGACCTCGGGCGTCCCGAGGCCGCGCGGGCCAAGCAGGAGGCCGACATCGCGGAGGCGGTGGCGCGTCGCGCCGCCGAGCAGGCGCGGCTGAAGGCCGAGGAAGAGATCGCGATCGCGCAGCGGACCTTCAACCTGAAGCAGGCCGAGATCAAGGCCGAGACGGACAAGGCCGCGGCGGGCGCGGACGCCGCGGGCCCGCTGGCCCAGGCGGCGCGGGAGCAGGACGTCCTCAGCGAGCAGGAGAAGGTCGCCGAGCGCCGGGCCGCGCTGACGGACCGCGAACTGGACACGAAGGTCCGTAAGCCCGCCGACGCCGCCCGTTACCAGGCCGAGCAGGAGGCCGAAGCGCGGCGCATCGCCCTGGTCAAGCAGGCGGAGGCCGACGCCGAACGGGCCCGTCTCACCGGTGAGGGCGAGAAGGCGCACCGCGCCGCGCTCGCCGAGGCCGTACGGATCGAGGGCGAGGCGGAGGCCGACGCGATCGGCGCGAAGGGTGCCGCGGAGGCGGACGCGATGCACAAGAAGGCCGACGCGTTCGCGCGCTACGGCGACGCGGCCGTCCTCCAGATGCTGGTCGAGGTGCTGCCGTCGGTCGTGGCGAAGGCGTCCGAGCCGTTGAGCGCGGTGGACAAGATGACGGTGATCTCCACGGACGGCGCCGGGCAGTTGGCACGTACGGTCGCCGACAATGTCGCCCAGGGGGTCGAACTGCTCAGCTCCACAACGGGAGTTGACCTCGCCGAACTGCTGAAGGGCATGACGGCGGGCAAGACGGGCGGGGTCAGTGCCTCCGGCGGGTCCGGCGCTGCGGCTGTTCCGGCCCCGGCGGCGAATGCCGACGCGGGCGCGGGCACAGGCGCGGGCGCCAACTCCGGTGCGTCCAACGGTCGCATCGAGGTCACGGACTGATCCGCTGAAGTGAGCAGTTGAAGCGAGCAGTTGAAGCGAGCAACGGCGCGTGGGGCCGGGTCGGTGGAGAACCGACCCGGCCCCACGTGTGTTGTCCGCTGTTGTCCGCGATGACGGACTGTCCCGTACGGCTCTCATTTCGCGGAAGCGCTCCCAGAACGCTCGATGACCTGCCGGGCTATGGGGTTCGACCGGTAACGGGACAGCAGGGAAGGAATCCTGGCGATCTGTTGGTCGATCTGACCGGAATGCATTCCTGGATAAGCATCCAGCGCCTTGTCCCACGAGGCGCAAGCCGCCTCCAGATGTCCCACTTCCAGTTGCCGTTCGGCCAGCATCGCGCCGAACTTGATTTCCGACCTCCTGCTGTCGGTGGAGTCCCGCAGGGGAAAATGGTCCTGAAGGGATTCGACGCTCCCCTTCACATCGCCCAGCGCGTGCCGGACTTCCGATGTGGCATACGCCAACGTCGCTGAGCTGAACCCGCCGAATGTCCCGAGTCCGCTTTCCGCCTGGTTCACCGCGCGTTCCGCCTCGCGCAGACTGGTCAGGGCGTTTGCCCGCTCACCTGCCAGGGCGTACGCGTGTGCCTGCTGCCCGGCAAGAAACGCGCGCATGCGGGGGCTGGACTCGGGGGATGCTTCCGCCGCGGCGTTCGCGAGCCGTACCGCCGGGGTGCCGTGGCCAAGATTCGCGGCCTGTACCGACATGCCCCGTAGGACACGGCAGTAGGTCAGCTGGTCGCCACTCGCCCCCGCGAGCTCCAGACTCTTTGCGTAATACTGTTGTGCTCGGCCGTGAACTCCTTCATCCACCGCCATCCATCCGGTCAGATAGCAGAGCAAGGAAGCGGCGGACATCATCGATGTGCGGGTTTCCCTTGACGCGCTTGCCTTCAAGTACGGGCTGACTGTGTTGACGAGGAAAGCGGCGGCCATCGGGTGGGCATACCGGCCGCCGAATTCGTCATCGAGGTCTGAGAGGCGATCGGTCATCGCCGAAACTGCCTGAACCTCGGCCTGGCCGATGCGTCTGTGCGGGTCGGCCCTGATCGCTTCCATTTTGCCGACCACATCAGGCCATTCAGGGATCGTGAGCGCCACGGAGAACAACCCCGCTCCGAGCACGCCGCGACGGGACGGATCCATACCAAGCCTTCCCGGATCGATCAGATTTTCCACGGGTACCGGCGGGTTGTCTCAACTGATCGGGGAGCGACGGGAGGCCCGCCTCGCTCCGCGCGAGTGTACTGCTTTGAGTGACCATTCGGTTGCCCAGTGCGAATGCGGCGGCTTCGAGGACGGGCCCTGTCCGTGCCCGCACCGTGATAGGTGTGTGGTGATCGCGTAACCGATGGGGAGGGGCTGCGATGCAGCGGAAAGCGAAAACGTGGCTCGGGATAGTCGCGGGGCTGGTCGCGCTCGGCGGTGTCGTCAACCTGTTTGAGGGCGGTGCGGACAAGGCGACGGCGGACAACGCCAAACCATCCGTGACCACGTCGGCGTCTGTGGCCGATCCGGCCGAGGGGTCTGCGGAGGAGCCGACCGAGGAAGCGTCGAACGATACTTCCGGGATTCCCCCGCTCGATCCCGTGCAACGTGAGGCCCTGCTACGCGCGTTGCGTTCCATCGAGCCGGCGCTTGTGGCCGACGAGGACAGAGCCGTCGACCGGTCCCGGAACGTGTGCCTGGATCTGCGCGGCGGGAAGGCCGCCGCCACCGTTCAGATCAACGCCAAGTCCCGGTTCGAGGGCGGTACGGTCCCGACCCTCACCGAGGACCAGGCCGCGAGCGTCGTGACCGCCGTACGGTCGTCGTTCTGCGAGTGATCCGGACGGCGGACCGTCCCCGGAAAGGGCGATGGCCCGGCGGACGGTTCGTCCGCCGGGCCACCACCCCGGAACTCTGCACACACGGCCACCTCTGACGAAAGGGCTGTACGGCGCGCTCATCGTTTGAATACGCCCTTGACCTGGCCGGTCTTCGCGGACGTCTTCCTGTCGGCGGTCATGGTCGCGCTCCTCGCTGTCGAGCCGTTTCCCTGACAACGGCCCGCCTTCCCGGGTGTTCGCCACACAAACACCCGCGTGCCGCACGGGACGGCCGGCTCGTTCGCGCGTTTCAGCGGACGCGGGCCACTCCTACGTAGAAGGAGCTGTACGCATCCTCCTGCGGGGCCGGGGGCTCCATGTGCCAGTGGGGCGCCGTCACCAGCCCGGGGTCGACGAGATCGAGGCCGTCGAAGAACCGCCCGACCTCGGCGCGGCCGCGCAGACGCAGCGGGATGCCGCCCTTGTCGTACAGGCCGGTGGCCCGGTCGATCACATCCCCCGGCAGGAAGTCGGCGGTGCCGTGCGAGAGCAGCAGCAGGCTGCCGGGCGACAGGGCGTCCACCAGGGTGCGGGTGATGCCGTACGGGTCGTCCTCGTCCGGTATGAAGTGCATGAGGGCGATGAGGGAGAGGGCGACGGGCCGGCCGAAGTCCAGCAGGCCGGTGGCGTTTTCGAGGATCTCCGTGGGTGCGCGGACATCCGCCTGGACGTAGTCGGTGGCACCCTCCGGGGCGCTGACCAGCAGGGCTTCCGCGTGCCGCAGAACAATGGGGTCGTTGTCGGTGTAGACGACGCGGGACGTCGGGGTGATCTCCTGGACGACCTGGTGCAGATTCGGCTCGGTGGGGATTCCCGTACCGATGTCGAGGTACTGGTCGATGCCGCTGCGGGCCACCCAGGCGATGGCGCGCCGCATGAAGGCCCGGTTCAGCCGGGCGTCGACCTTCGAGGCGGCCGGGAGTTGTTCGCCTATCTCCCGGTCGACCGCGTAGTTGTCCCTGCCGCCGAGAAGATAGTCGTACACGCGCGCGGGATGGGGCTTGCCCGTATCGATCCGGGGGGTGGAACGAGGGGCGGATCGAGGGGCGTTCATTCACAGCTCCCTGGGACGTTCATTCACAGCTCCGCGCGGAAGGCGGCGAGGATTTCCTTGGTACGGCTCACCGACTCCGCCTGCACGACCATACGGTCCATGGCCTCCATGTGCCCCGAGACCTCGGAGGGACCGTCGAGGTAGAGGGCGCCCGTCAGATACTCGATGTAGACGATGTCCGGCATCTCGGGGATGGCGAAGCGGAACAGGACGAACGGGCTGTACGTGCCGGGGTGGTGGCCGGAGGCGAACTCCGCGATCTGGAGCGTCACGTTCGGCATCTCCGCCGCTTCCAGCAGCCGGTCGAGCTGCGCCCGCATGATGTCGGGCGAGCCGACGGGGCGGTGCAGGACGGTCTCGTCCATGACGACCCAGAAGGCCGGGGCGCCGGGCCGGGTGAGCAGCTCCTGGCGCGCCATGCGCAGCGCGACATGGCGTTCGATCCGGGCGGGGTCGGACCGGCCGACCGCGCCGTAGGTCAGGATCGTGCGCGCGTAGTCCTCGGTCTGGAGCAGTCCGGGCACGTAGTGCGGCTCGTAGCACCGGATGGTCCTGGCGGCCTCCTCAAGGCTGACGTGCCCGCCGAACCAGTCGGGAAGTACATCGTGGAAGCGCTGCCACCAGCCGGGCCGGTTGGCCTCGTCGGCCAGTTGGAGGAAGGTGACCACCTCGTCGTCGGGGACGCCGTACGCGGGCAGCAGGATCTGGATGTACGGGATCCTGAGCCCGACCTCGGCCAGCTCCATCCGGCGGATGGTGGCGGAGGCGACCCGGAGCAGCCTGGCAGCCTGATCACGACTCAGGCCCGCGCGCTCACGGAGGGCCTGGAGCTGCTTGCTGAGGACGAGTTGCCCGATTGTCGGGGCAGAGCGTGGCTCGCTCACTCAGCATCACCGAGCATAAGCATGCAGGCATTTTGCCACAATGGCACGATCATGAACATGGCGCTGTCAATGCCATTCTCGGACTGTTCGCCGGTGCGGTGATCGGTTTTGTGGCCCTGTCGTTGTCCTTCTTGTCCCCGGTGCGGCGGTACGGCTGTTTCTGTGGGACGCCGAGGTGAACCGGCGTCGTCGGCAGAGGTACCTTCCGGTGGCCGGAGGATGGCCACCGCCGGATAGCATCGATGAATCGATGCTCCCGCAGCATCCCTCATCCTCGTCCCTCTGCCTCTTCCGTCCCGCCTCTTCCGTCCCGCCTCTTCCGTCCTGTCTCTTCCTCCCTTCCCATCCTTCTTCCTTCCGACTTCGAGAACTGGAGTGATCCGGACGTGTCCCGACCCCGTGTAGGTGTGGCCGTGCTGACCATGGGGACGCGTCCCGTCGAGCTGCGCGCTCTGCTGGACTCCGTGGCCAAGCAGCAGGAGGCCGCGGCGCGGGTCGTGGTCGTCGGCAACGGGGCGCCGCTGCCCGGACTGCCCGACGGGGTCATCGGGGTCGAACTGGAGAAGAACCTCGGTGTCTCCGGTGGCCGCAATGTCGCCATGGAGAAGCTCCGCGAGTTCGGTGACGTGGACGTTCTCGTGGACCTGGACGATGACGGCCTGCTGATCGAGGCCGATGTGATCAGCAGGGTCGCCGATCTCTACGAGGCGGATCCCCGGCTCGGCATCGTCAGCTTCCGTATCGCGGACGAGACCGGCTTCACCCAGCGGCGGCATGTGCCCCGGCTGCGGGTCGACGACCCGATGCGGGCCGGTGAGGTGACCACGTTCCTCGGCGGCGGGCACGCGCTGTCCATGCCGATGCTGGAGGAGACCGGCGGCTGGCCCGACGAGTTCTTCTTCACCCACGAGGAGACCGACCTCGCGTGGCGTGCGCTGGACGCGGGGTGGACGATCCGTTACGAGCCGGAGCTGGTCCTCCAGCACCCCCGGACCTCACCCGCCCGGCACGCCGAGTACTACCGGATGACCGCCCGCAACCGGGTGTGGCTGGCCCGCCGCCATCTGCCCGCGCTGCTGGTGCCCGTCTACCTCGGTACGTGGATTCTGCTGACCGTGGCCCGGACGCGTTCGCTGAGCGGGCTGCGCGCGTGGTTCGGCGGGTTCTTCGAGGGCGTGCGGACGGCGTGCGGGGTGCGGCGGCCGATGGGCTGGCGGACCGTGTGGCGCATGACCGCGCTCGGCCGGCCGCCCGTCATCTGAACCCGCCTGCGGCCCGCCTGCGAGCCCTTTACGGGGCCGCGGAAGGGGCGGTCCTTTACGGGCTTTCCTGGGGCTCCGGCAGGGCCGGGGCCGCCGGGACCGCTGGTGCCGGTGAGGCCGGTACGGGGCTCTGGGTGCGGGAGACCGACGGGCCCGGCCGATCGGCCGGACCTTCCTGCCGGGGCTCACCCGGTACGAGCAGGACGGCCGCCACCGCGGCGGCCAGACCGAGCAGCGCCAGCGCGGTGCCACGGACCGGCAGGCGCAGGATCCTGGTGGCGGACACGGACGGCGGGGACGCGTGCCGCAGGTCGCCGAAGCCGACCGTACGGGCCTGGGCGTCCAGGGCGGCTCGCAGCCGGTGTTCGAGCGGTTCCCGGTCGGGTTCGGGGTGCCGTCCCGCGCTGAACAGTCTCCTCGGCGATCTCATCGGGGGGCCTCCATATGCCTGCCCAGGGCGTCCAGCGCCCGGCTCGCGGTGGACTTGACCGTGCCGCGCGACAGCCCGAGGGTGTCGGCGATCTGGGCTTCGGTGAGATTCGACCAGTAACGCAGGACCAGCACCTCGCGCTGGCGCCTGGTGAGGTGGCGCAGCGCGTCGAGCACCTCGCGGTGCTCCTCGCGGAGCAGTACGTGCTCCTCGGGCGGCGGGGCGTGCCCCTCCCGTTCGGGCACGTGCGCGCGTACGGTCCGGCGGCGGCGCAGTACGGACCGGGCGCGGTTGACCACACTCGTACGGATATACGCCTCCGGGTCGTCCAGCCCCGTCAGCCGCTCACCGTGTCTGTGGAACAGCGCGGCGAAGGCGTCCTGTACGACGTCCTCGGCGGTGGGCAGGTCGTCCACGAGCAGCAGCGCGAGGCGGACGAGCGGGAGCCGGCGATGGAGATAGAGATCGTCGATGGCTTTGATGGCCGACCGCGCTCCGGCGGGGGCCGCCGCCGGCTGACCGCGTCTCTCGGAGAGGCTGCGGAACAGCCGCTGCCATGCCCGCCGCAGTGCGCCCGGGTGGCCCGTACGGACCAGAACGGCCGACAGGGCCGGGCCTGCCGGGTACGTCGCGGTCGCTGCCGTCGCGGTCGCTGCCGTCAGCGCTGCCGTTGTCGCCGTGGCTGTCGCGGTCGCTGTCCTCATGAGGTTCCGTCTCCGTCCCCGTTTCCGCTCCCCGTCTCCGTTTCCTGGACGGGAAGCGGAGACGGGGAGCGGGGCTGCCGGGTGTTCAACCCGGCAGCCCCTCAACGGTGTTGTTACTTCGGCGACACCGTGGCGGACTCGGTGGGAAGGGCGGGTGTCGCGGGGACGGCGTCCTCGGCCGGGACGGGCGCGGGCTCGGCCGGGACCGGCTCCGGGTCGGCCGGGACAGGCTCCGGCTCCGCCGGTACGGGCGCGGGCTCCGCGGGGACCGGCTCCGGCTCCGCCGGGACCGGTGCGGGTTCCGCCGGGACGGGCTCCGGGTCGGCCGGGACCGGTGCGGGCTCCGCCGGGACGGGCTCCGTGGTGGGAGGCGTGGGCTTGGCCGGCGCGGGCTCGGCCGGAACCGCCGACGCGGTCTTCGACGGAGCCGACGAGTCGGCCTGGGCACCCAGCGCGCCGCCGACGGTCAGCGCGGCGACGGCCGCGGACACCCCCAGGACCGAGAGCAACCGGCCCCGGAGGGCGCGGCGTACGGCGGAATGACGTACTGCTGTGGACATACCGTTCCTCGGATTCACTTCGGTCGTGCTGGACGGACAGAACAGTGGAGGCGCCTCCACCTCGACAGACGTGCGACCCCCATGGGGGTTGCGGGTCGGGGAAGAGTTTCTGGCAGCCTTCGAGTGACCTGTGTCACGTCAGCAGACCGGGCGCTCAGGCCCTCGGGCCCTCGGGCCCTCAGGCGAATCAGGCGCTCAGGCGAATCAGGCGCCCAGGCGAATCAGGCGCTCAGACGAAGAGGAACGCGGTCGCCGTGGCCGCGCCGAGCGACGCCCCGGCGACGGTCTGCGCGACGGTGTGGTGGCCCAGGGCCACGCGGGACCAGCACACGGCGATGGTCAGCGCGTAGGCCGACAGCCACCAGGGGGAGTGCGCGGCGGCGAGCAGTGCCACGACCGCCGACGCGACCGCGGAGTCGACCGATATCTTCCAGGCGGTGTTGACGGTCAGGATGACTACGGTCATGGCCCAGAGCGCGAGCATCGTGACGAGGACGCCGGTGGGGGCGTGGCCGAGGGCCATGATCACGGAGCCGGTGCCGATGGAGCCGAGGATGACGAAGAAGACGGGCGCCCGCTTCGTACGGTCGAGCACATGCCGGTCGTCCCATGTGCCGCGCTTGCGTTCCCATTCGATGTAGCCGGCGGGTATGAGCCCCGCGCACAGGGCGGCGAGCAGACCCCACGGTAGGCCGGTCCAGTCGCCCGCGGCGGCCAGGCCGACGCCGAGCATGCCGGCCAGCAGGGTGTTCCGGGGCTGGAAGGCGTCGGTGACGACGCGGGCGGTCGCTGTGGTGCGGCCCTTCGCTGTCGTCGTGATGCCGTCAGTCGTCGTGGTGCGGGCCGTCTTCGGGTCGCCGCCCGTGCGGTCCCGTACGCCGTTGTCCATTCAGGCCCCCCACGCTCACGTTTGCCGACACTCTACGTAACCGCCGACACGTAACCGTCGCCCCGCGAAAACACGGGCGGGAAGCCGCGCCGGGGGCCTCCCGCCCGTGTCAGGGCAAGGGTGTAGCCCTTCGCGACGGGGGATGCACGAAGGGCTACCCGTACATTATGACACCTTGTCAGTGAACTTTCGACACTCGACCCGTCAGATGGTGGCCGGGAGTTGGCGATCAGGGGTCGCGATCAGGGGTCGGCGCGGTATCGGTAGGGGGTCGGCGCGGTGTCGATGACGGCCTGATCGGCGGTGAATACGGCTCAGGCAGACCGGTCTATTCGGCGGCGAATTGGGTGAGCCAGGCCAGCGGGGCGTTCCAGTTCACGGCCACTTCGTTGGTCGAGTACGAGCCGATGTCGTCGATGTAGCAGGCGGCGGGCGCGCATCCGGACAGGTGTTCCTGGGCGACCGGGTCCTGAAGCGAGGCGTTCGGGCCGCCGGCGAGGGATCCGGCGGGCGGGCTGGGGAGCGAGGCGTCGAGTTGGTGTGCCCAGAACCGGTGGTGCTGGTTGTGGGACGGCTGTTCTCCGTAACCGCTGATGTACGACTGGCCCAGGGCGTTGCGGCCGAGCAGATAGTCCAGGGACTCCAACGCCCCGGCGCGGTAGCGCTGTTGGCCGGTCAGGCCGTAGGCGGTGGCCATCACGATGGCGTTGTTCGCCACCTGGCCGTTGGAGCCCCATACGTACCCGGAGGCGGGGAGCGGCGTCGCGTATCCCTGGCCGGACATGGTCGCCAGGTGCCGGTCGGCCGCGGTGGTCACCGAGGTGCGCAGGCGGGCGGTTTCGGCGGCGGGCAGGCCGGTGGGGGCGGTGGCCAGGGTGAGCCGGCCGAGGGCGGCGGTGTCGGCCCAGCCGAACCCGAAGGAGGAGAGGGCGTCGGCGGAGGTGTGCCAGGGGGAGGAGGTGGCCGCGTCACGGTAGGCGGCCTGGCCGGTCGTCGCGTACAACTCCGAGGCGGCCCAGTAGAACTCGTCGCTGACCGTGGCGTCGCTGTACGCACCGCCGCCCGTGCCGTCGGAGTCCGGGGCGAGCAGGCTCGGATTGGCCCGCGCCGCCGTCCAGGCGCGGCGGGCGGAGTCCAGGCAGCGGGCGGCGAACGCGGCATCGTACGGGGCGAACACCCGGGCGCACTGTGCGGCGGCGGCCGCGAGGTTGAGGGTCGCGGCGGTCGACGGGCGGTGCAACTCGCGCTGCTGCGCGTCCTGTTCGGGCCGGGTCGGAATCGCCGTCCAGGCCGCGTCGTGCATCTTGTGGAACGCCGTCCCGGCGAGCGGCTTGCCCTCCGGGACCTGCATCCGCATCAGGAAGTCCAGCTCCCAGCGCGCCTCGTCCAGTACGTCGGGGACGCGGTTGCCGCGCTCGGGAACCCTCAGGGTGGAGTCGCCGAGGGCCGCGTCCGTACCGGCGCGGCGGGCGCGTTCGAAGGAGTTGACCAGCAGCCAGGTGGAAATGCCGCCGTTGACGACGTACTTGCCGTGGTCGCCCGCGTCGTACCAGCCGCCCCGTACGTCACGGCTGTAGTCGCAGACCCCTGCCTGGCAGGGGACGCTGGTGTCGCCCTTGTTGGGCGCCACCCCGAGATGGCCCGCGGGGCGCGCGTAGGCCGCGCCCGCCAGCGATGCCTCGATCGGGATGCCGCTGCGCTGCTGGTAGAAGAACGACATGGCGTCCGAGCGCAGGCCGCCGTAGAGCTGGGTCCCGGTCTTGATGTCGAAGGGGTGGCTGGTCCGGCCGTCGGCGGCCAGCGTGTAACCGGAACCGGTGCCCGTGTACGAGGAGAAGTCGGCGAGCTGGGTGGTGTCGCGCGAGGCCGCGTCGGTGCCCCGGACGGTGGTGGAGCCGGAGGCGACCACGGTGCCCGAGGCGTTCCGCAGCTGCCAGTTGAGCGGGCTGGTGGACGGGCTGACCAGGGTGGCGCGTTTGGGGCCGTCGGGCAGGTAGCCGAGCTGGTTGGTCCGGATCGCGGAAGTGGCGGCGGTCGCGGAGGCGGTGCCGGTGGTTTCCGCGGTGGCGGGGGTGGTCAACAGGCCGGTGACGAGGAGGGCCGCCGAGGCGAGGGTGGCGGCGGCGGTGAAGGGTAACGCGTGCACGGGCATCGGGGGACCTTTCGCGGGCGACGGCACGGTGGAGGTGCGGGCGTTGGGCGAACGGAGCGTGCGGGTGCGTGCGGGTACGGACGGAGCGTGCGGGTGCGGACGAGTGCGGACGGAGCATGCGGGTGCGGACGGGTAAGCGTGGACCGGGCGGACTGGGGGCGCTTATGGGAGCGCTCCCAGTCACTCCTCACCGGAGAATTGCATGGTCACGTCAAGCGGTCAATGGATGGGTGGTGATCAGCCGTTGACCATACGGAAGGTGGAGTCCGCCCGGTAGAGGGCGGTGCGCTGGTACGGGTCGAGCCGCAGCTGGAATTCGCGGTGCCGGACGAAGCGTCCCGGGTAGTTGTACGACTCCAGCATCACGGTGCCGTCGGCCGCGCCCGACCGGGGGCAGAAGGTGGCGTCCCGCTTGAAGAGGGCGCTGTGGTCGTTGGTGTCGGCGCGCAGGCGGAAGGACAAGTGGCGCAGGTAACGCCCCTTGCCGAGGGAGAAGGAGTAGCAGTCGGAGTCGGCGAGCCCGGCCGTGACGGTGAAGGTGGCCGCGCTTCGGGCGACGGTGTCGAGGAAGACGGTGCCGGTGTGGTGGCCGCCGCGCACATTCCAGTAGCGGTCCGGGTAGTTGACGGCTTGAATCGCGCGCTGGCGGGAGGGGGCGGAGGGGGGTGTGCCGGCCGAGCCGCCGCCCGCGCCTGAGCGGGATCCCGCGCCGGTTCCGGACTCGCCGGAGTCCTGGCCGTCGTCCTTGCCCTTGCCCGTACCGCTGTTGCCGTCGCCCGGAACCTTGCTCGGTTCGTGGGTCGTCGTTCCCGGCCGGTGTTCGTTCCCGGCGGTGCGCTGTTCGAGTTCCTGGGAGCTGGTGCCGTCACCTGGCCGGGGCGTCTCGGGGATCGCGAACCCGTCCTCACCGCTGCCGGCTCCGGGCCCGGCGGGGAGCGCGGGCACCGCGGGCCTGACGGAGTCCGCGACGGGCGCGGAGGCTGTCCGGGGCCCCGACTCCGACCGGACGGCGACGATCATGATCGCGACTCCGCAGGCGACTGCGGCCGCCCCGGTCAGCGCCAGGAGCCGGGTACGGCGTGGCCGGGGCGCGGGGAGGAGGGCCGGCGTCCGGCGGCCTGCGCCGTGTGTGCCGCTGGGGCCGCCCGCGCTTCCTCTGCCGCCGCCCGTACCGCCTGCCTCGCCCGTACTGCCTGCCTCGCCCGTGCCGCCGGACCTGTCAGGGCGTGCGGAGCCGGGGGCGTCCGCGAAGAGCAGCAGGTCCGACGGGTTCGGGATCGTGTACGAGCCGGGGCGGTCCACGGGTACGACCGCGGTCCCCGGCAGGCCGGGACGTTTCATCGGCACCGGAAGCCGGTTCGGCGCTGGACCGGAAAACCCGTCCAGCTCTGCACGCCGCGTGGGTTCGGTACCGGGTGTCTCTGGCATGCGCAGCTCGCCTCCAGCGCCGCCTGTCGGCGGTACGCGGATCCGTGACCGGAGACTCCGGATCCGGGATCGGGGATCCGGGATCGGGGATCTGTCCCGGCGAGAGAATGTGTGGGGTGGGGTGCAGGGGCGCACGTGGCCCGTCGCGGCCAGGGGCGCCGGTTGACGCGACAGGTGATGAGAGTAGTGGACCAAGTGGCTCTCCTGTGAAGGTTCTGACGCCTTGAAACGCGAAACTCCGCCACGATGTGAACACGTCCGCGGTCCATTCCGGACGAAGTCGGTACGCCTGCCGACCATCCGCCGAGAAGGCGTCAATGGAGCCATAGCTATACACAACAGGCCACATCCGTAAGGGAGTTGCCTCAGTCGATCGGGTTCGGCGACGGGAAGTTCGAGCCCACTTCGGACTTTGTGCTCACGGACCCGCACTTGCGGGGTCTCTCTTACGTACTACCTGCGCAAGGTGCCATGCGTTTCAACGGCTGTCGCGCGACGGCGCGACCGCGCGGAGGAAAGGTGGGATCCCGAATGCAGGTGCTGCTGGTCGAGGACGATGTCTCCATCGCCGAACCCCTGAGGGACGGCCTGGCCCGGTACGGATTCACGGCGCACTGGGTCCGTACCGGCGCCGCCGCACTCGACGCCCCACCCGGCGAGATGGTCCTCCTCGACCTGGGACTGCCCGACATGGACGGGATCGATGTCTGCCGGCGGCTGAGGCAGGTCTCCGACGTGCCCATCATCATGCTCACGGCGCGCGGTACGGAGGCCGACCGTGTGGTCGGGCTCGAACTCGGCGCGGACGACTACCTGGCGAAACCGTTCAGCCTGCGGGAACTGGTCGCCCGGATACGCGCGGTGACCCGGCGTACCGTCGCCGTCTCCGTCACGGATCCCGACCGGGCGGCTCTCGGCGCGGCGCCCGAGGACGCGGTCCAGGTGCTCGGCGATCTGCGGATCGACCGGCGGACCCGGCAGGTCCAGCTGGGCGGCAAGCCCATCACGCTCGCGCCCAAGGAGTTCGACCTGCTCGCGCTGCTCGCCGAGGATCCGGGCGCGGTGTGCTCGCGGCAGCAGATCCTCGGCAGCGTATGGGATCCGAACTTCTTCGGCCCGACCAAGACGCTGGACGTGCATATCGCGGCGCTGCGCCGCAAGCTCGGCGATCCCGGCCGGATCGAGACGCTGCGCCGCGTGGGATTCCGGCTCAGGACGGCGCCGGGACACGCGGCTTCGGCGTCCGGGCAGGCATCCGGGCAGATGACTGCGGCGCCGGGTCCTGCGGCCCGGACGTCGCATCGCAAGGTCACGGGTCACACGATGTTGTGATCGGGGGGTACGGAATTGCGAGGTTCCGGGGTTACGGCGGTACGGGCTACGAGCTACGCCGAAGCCCTTTCCGCCAAGCGCCTGTCGGCTTCGGCGGGCCGGAGCTGGACGACGGCGTCGAGACCACCTCCCGGGGCATCCCGGAGCGAGATCTCGCCGCCGCCGGCGTGTACGAGTTGCTGGACGATGGCCAGCCCCAGCCCGGACCCCTCATGGACGGAGTCCGGGGCACGCCAGAACCGGTCGAACGCGCGACCGCGTTGCTCCTCGCTCATGCCGGGCCCCTGGTCGATCACATGGAACTCGACCAGGGCCTCCTCGTCTCCGTACGGCCTCTTCCTCTGCTCACCGTGGCCGTGCCCCTGCCCCTGCCCCTGGCCGTGAGCGGAGGCGGTGGTCAGGGTGATCGTGCTGCCCGGCGGGGCGAATTGCAGCGCGTTGGCCAGCAGGTTGTCGACGATCTGCTCCAGGGCGCCCGGTATCGCCCGTACCTGCCCGGCCCGCGGCCCCGAGACCCCGATGGTGATGTGCTGCTCGGCGGCGAACCCCACCCATGTCTCCGCCCGGTCCCGCAGGACCTCGTCCAGGTCGACGGTCTCGGGCTCGGTCGCCGAGTCCTCCATACGGGCGAGGGCCAGCAGGCCCTGCACCATGCGCGTGAGCCGGTCGATCTCGGCGACGGCCGCGTCCAGGCCCGCGTGGGCCCGGGCGTCGAGGTCGAATTCCAGGGTCTCGACCCGCAGGCGCAGCGCGGCGAGCGGAGTCTTGAGCTGGTGCGACGCCTCGGCGGCGAACGAACGCTGGGCGCGCAGCAGCCGTTGCAGCCGGGTGGCCGTACGGTTGAACGACGCGGCCAGGCGCCGCAGTTCGGGCGGTCCCAGGTCGGCCGGCGGCAGGTCGGCCAGCGAGCCGTTCGCCAGTTGCGTGGTGGCCCGCTCCAGCGCGCGCACCGGCCGGGTGATCCAGCGGGCCAGCGCGAATCCGACCAGCGCCACCACGACGAGGACGCCCACGCCGATCCCGGCCAGCAGCAGCCAGGCCAGCTGGGTGCGGGCGTTGGTGTCCGCGGTCGTCGAGGTGACCCACACCGCGCCGCGCACCTGCGAAGCCACGGTCACGGGCTCGGCGACCGAGACGAGGGCGTCGTTTCCCGCGTGGTCGCGGAGCATGCCGACCGAACTGCGGTTGCGCAGCGCGGCGGCGAGGGCGCGGCTGACCGCCGCCTTGTCGGCGGCCGTCACGGGGGCGACGGCACCGGACGCGGAGGCGGAGCCGGTGCCGGAGGCGCGCGGGGAGCTGGTGCCGGAGGTGGGGCTGTTGCCCAAGCGGTACTTGGCCGCGGGGCCCGAGCCGGGGTCGGGGTAGGTGCCGGAGTCGGTGAGGAGTCTTCCCCCTCGGTCGAAGACGACCACCCGGCCGCCCATGCACTGCGCGTAGTGGGCGACGAAGGCCGTCAGGGCCGGTGTCTTCCCCGCCTGGATGTCCTCCTCGACCAGTTCGGCGACCATGACGGAGTTGCGCTCGACGGTTCTGGACAGGTCGGAGAGTTCGCCGTGTGCGTAGAGGGTGCCGAGCGGCACCTCAAGCCCCACGAGGACCAGTAACGCCAGGGTCAGGTAGCTGAGCAGCAGCCGTCGAGTCATCGTGCGGGCCCCTTCGTACGGTTTCCGGTCGTACGGTGTTCCGGCACGTCGGCGCCCTGAGCGCTGTTCACGAGCCGTCGGTCCGGCACTCCTCCAGCATGTGGAGGAAGCCGCGTACCTCGGCGATGTCCCCGGGGTCGAGGTCGACCAGGAGGAGTTCTTCCCGCGTGGTCTCCGCGCGGCCGACCGTCCGGCCGTCGGGCCCGTGGAGCGCGGTGCCGCCCGCGCACGGGCGGTGCGGCGGGCCGCCCACGGGGTTGGCGAACAGCGCGTACACCGTGTTCTCCAGTGCGCGGGCGGCGAGGTAGACGGCCGCCCGGTGCTCGTTTCCGGCGGCGAACGCGCTGGGGCACACATAGACATGGGCTCCGGCGAGGGCGGCGGCCCGGCCGTGTTCGGGGAAGGACATGTCGTAACAGATCCCGAGGCCCAGCCTCCAGCCGCCGACGGACAGGACCGACGCCCGGGAGCCCTGAGTTCCCCGCGCTGCCCGCGATCCCCGCTCTCCCGGGGTGAACAGGCCGCGCTCGTCGGCGTGCCACAGGTGCTGTTTGTCGTATGCCACGGTGGCCGAGGCCGAGGCCGAGGCCGTGTTCTTGGTCTCGGCCTTGGTCTCGGCCTCGGTACCGAACGCCACAACCGAGTTGGTGCGGGTGCCGTCGTACCGCCGTACCGCCGCGCCGGTCAGTACGGTCACGGCGTGATCCGCCGCGGCCTCGGCGAGCGGGTCCAGACGGGCGTCCGTCACCCTTCCGCGCGCGTCGGCGGGCACTTCACAACGGTCGGGTACGGCGGCGAGCAGGGCCAAGTCGTAACCGCACAAGTGGAGTTCGGGGAACACGATCACCCGGGCGCCCCGCTCGGCGGCGCGCGCCGTCAGGGCGGCGGCGCGGCGGGCGTTGCCCGCCACGTCCCCGGGTACGGCTTCCGCCTGCGCCGCCGCCACGCGGAGCGGGGACGTGGGGAGCGCGAGGGCCGACGGGCTCATTCGCGTACTCCGGGCGGGGGAGGCGCCCCGGTGATTCCGCCGATTCCGGTGACGTCGGCGTATCCGGTGGTGGCGCCGTCCCGTTCGACCCTCACCCGGCAGCCGCTCAACCGTTCCACCGGCAGGTGGGCCGGTACGGGCAGATCGACGAGGAAGTCGCCGTACGCGCCGGCGGGATGGTCGCCGAGCGGTTCGGTCACACCGTCGGCCGTCAGCAGGCTCACCCGCCACCGGCCGTCCTCCTCGCCGACCGGTCCCGTGGCGGCGATCCGCAGGAGTCCGCCGGGCAGCGACTGCGCGGTGGCGACCACCGCCGTACGCCGTACCGGGGCGCCGAGGGCGTGCATCGCGCCGTGCTTGACCAGCGGCCGGGGCGCGTTCGCGGGCAGGTGCGCCGCGACGACCTCGCCCACGTACATGGTGTGCACGGGAAAGCCGACGGTCTGCCGCAGCACGCATTCGACCGCCACCAGACCCCCGGTCACCCAGGGCGAACCGGTCGCCTCGGGCTCGCCGAACCCGATCAGCTCGCTGCCGCTCTTGTCGACGTCGGCCACGGAGAAACTGCCGGCGAAGTCGGCCACCTCCGCCTGGTCCTCCGCGCACAGCGTCAGCGAGAACTCCCCGGCCTCGGTGATCAGCGCACCGGTGGCGGCACGCGGTCCGAGCACCACGGCGGCGTACAGCGGCGCCTTGTTGACGAAGTAGGACCACTCCGCGGCCATCACGTTCGTGCCGGCGCCATGCCGTACGGAGACCAGCCCCACGGTGCTCGTCAGCTTCTTCCACAGGTTGTCCGGCAGGTCCGGCAGGTCCGGCAGATCTGGCAGGTCCGGCGTCACGCGGCGCTCCCCTTCGGCCGGGTGCCGGTGGCGAGCCGGAAACCCACGGGGTAGAGCGGGCTGGGGAACGCGCCGTGGCGGCGCCGGGTACGGGCGAGGTCACCGAAGCGGGAGAAGCTGCCCCCGCGCGCCACCCGGTACCCCTCGTACACCCCGTTCTCCTCGTTCCGTGCGTCGTCCCCGACCAGATCGTCCGCGACGAACGGGCCTCCCGGGTAAGGGCGGTAGCCGTCCGCGACGAACTCCTCGACGTTTCCGCCCATGTCGAAGACACCGAACGGTGAGCGGCCCGCCGGGAACGCGCCCACCGGTGTGGTGGTGTGGATGCCGGTCTCCCGTGTGTTGACGGCGTCCGTGTCGAAGGTGTCGCCCCACGGGAACTCCAGGCCCGACGGCCCCTTCGCCGCGTACTCCCACTCGGCCTCACCGGGCAGCCGCCACGGATGACCGGTGCGCTCCGACAGCCATGCCGCGTAGGCGTCGGCGTCCTCGGGCCGCACCCCGGCGACCGGGTGGTTGGCCCGGTCGTACGGGTAGGCACCCAGGTACCAGGTGGTGGGCCGGTCCTGGCGGCCGGTGTCCGCCAGGAAGTTCCGGTACTCCGCGTTGGTGACCGGATAGGCGGCGATCCAGTAGTCGGCCAGTTCGACCATGTGCGTCGGTGTCTCCTTGTCGATCCACGCCTTCTCCACGCCCACATGCGCCCACGCGTCGACCACCGACGCGACGCGATCCGGTGCCAGCCCGGTCTGTACGACGGCGCCCGGCACGCGCACGGCCCTCGGCACCGGGCCGATACGGGGGTCGCCCAGCAGCGCGAGCAGCCCGCCGGCGGCCAGGCGTACGGCGAGGGGTTCGCCCGGGTTCTCGACGGCCGACGCCAGCTCCGCCGGGGTGAACGCGGTGAGCCGGGCGGCGACGGCGCCGGCGGCGGGCCGCAGCGCCCGGGGGTCGGCCAGCTCGGCATGCTCCTCGAAGTGCGGCGAGGCGGCCGTGTCCGGCGGGGTCATGTCCGTACTCCGTGCGCCGCGTGGTAACCGGCGTTGTCGTCGGTCAGGTACAGCTGAGCCCGTACGGTCGAGGCCGCCGCTGTCGGCAGCGTGCCGCGCGGTGCTCAATTCGCCACCCGCTCGTACTCGCGCACGGGCGGATCCGCCCGTTCGACCAGGTCGCCGACCTCCCACGACCGCAGCGCGCGGACCGTACCGTCTCCGTCCTGTCCCACGATCAGCAGCCGCCCGTCCCAGCCCGCCACCGCCACGCGCCGGTCGTCCAACTGGACCATGCAGGACAGGCCTTGCCGGAATTCGGCGAGGAGGCGGCCGGACCCCAGTGTGGCCGCGCCGTCCGCCCAGTCGACGTCCCAGGCGTAGAGGCCGAAGTCGTAGGAACCGGCGAGTACGACCGGGGCGTCCGGGTCGCCGAGCAGGCTCACGCACTTGACGGACTCGTCGGGTCCCAGGAGCGTCTGTGTCTCCTTCATCCGCCGGCTCCCCTGCTTCGTATGGGCGAGCGGGTGGTCAGTGGGCGCCAGCAGGCCGACCTTTACGGTGTGGTCCCGCGACGCGGACGCGACGACCTGTCCGCGCAGCCCGGCCACCGCGTTGACCAGGTTCCCGTGCTGCCAGAGCGTGACGCGGTCGTGCAGGGGGCCGGCGTCGACCGTCCGGTCCGTCGCGGCGGAGAGGAAACCGCCGTCGAACGCGGACAGCGACTTCACCGATCCGCCGTGCGGACGGCCACGGTCCACCTCGTCGAGCGTCACCGGGTCCAGCGCGATCAGCTCGCCGTTGTACGTACCGGCGACGAGGTGGTCCCCGACGGGGCAGAGCGACGGCACGGGAGCGCCGAGCCCCTCGCTGAACGAGAGGTCCTCAAGGAGCCCCTCGCCCTGCGACGGGGCTCCGCCACGGCGGATCACGTGCCCCGAGTACGTCCCGGCGAAGACGGCGCCGTCCCGGACCGCGAGCGACAGGACCGGACTGTCCGACATCTCCAGCACACGCACCGGCGGCGGCCCGACCGGTGCCTCCGGCCCGCTTACCCCTACGGCGAGCACCACCCCCGAATCGCAGCCGATGAGCAGCTCGTCCCCGAGCACCGCGAGTGCGTTCGCCCCGTGTCCGGGCCGTTCCGGAGCGGCGAGTTCGGCACCGGTGGCGAAGTCCAGCAGGTGCGGCCCGTTCCAGAAGCTGCCGGCGGCGATCATGCCCCGGGCCGCCGTCACCGACCGGGGCCACAGTCGGGCGTCGCGCACCTGCCGGACGGGTTCCCCGGTGATGTCGAAGTGGTGCAGCGAACCGTCGTAGGCGCCGACGACGAAGGAGCTGTCGTCGTCGGCCCACGCGACAGCGCGCGCCGCCGAGGTCGAGACGGTCACCGTACGCAGGCAATCGAGCTGCGGTGTCAGCAGGTTGACCACACCGTCGTCGCGGGCGACGGCCAGCATCGTCCCGGAGTGGGACCAGGCGCAGCCCTCGACGGAGGACGCGTAGTGGCGTATCACCGCGTGGGCCGGGCGGGCCGGTTCGCCGACCGTGACCATGCCGTCCTCGCCGACCGTGGCCACGAGGCCGTCGCAGCTGACCGAGACCATCATGCAGTGGGCCGCGTGGGTGCCGATCTCGGCGAGGAAGGCGCCGGTCGGGGTGTCCCACATGGTCGCCCGGCCGTCCTCGGAGACACAGATCAGCCGCCGGCCGTCGGGCATCCAGGCCACCGAGTTGATGTCGTCGGTGTGCCGGGCCAGCACGGTGACCAGACGGTGCTGCCCGTGCTCCGGGATCCGCCACACCGCGACCGTCTTGTCCGCCGACGCCGTTGCCAGCAGGGCGGGTTCGGTCGGATTCCACGCGGCGGCGTTGACGAGGCGGCGGTGGCGCAGCCGGGTCAGCGGGACGGGGCGGGCCGGTTCGGTGGTGTCCCAGATCAGCACGGTCCCGTCGTACGAGCAGCTCGCGAGCCGCTTGCCGTCGTCCCGGAAGGTCACATGGGTGATCGGGGCGGCGTGGCCCGTGGGGTCGGGCCGCAGATCTATCGCGCGCACGGTGCTTCCCTTCTGGCGGTGGTGGTGACGGTGACGGCGACGGCCTGGTCGTCGGTGTGGTCGTCGGTGTGGTTGTGGTCGTGGTCGTGGTGTTTCAGGGTGTAGGCGGCCGGGTGCCGGGACAGCCAGTGGTCGCGCAGTTTGCGGAACCGCAGCTTCTTGGGGCGCCGTTCCAGCTGGAAGAGCGACAGGATTCCCGTACGGCAGCCCACGAGGAGGTGCGGCACCCCGGCGGCGTCGTGGATCATCGACAGCGCCTTGGGGTAGTCCGGGAGGTCCTCGACGAGCCCGAGGAACGCTCCGGTGGTGTAGTCGTAACCGGCCAGCTGCATCCCGTACGAGCTCGCACACACCAGGCCGTCGCTCACGACGGCGTTCTCGATGGTGTTGGAGAGCAGCTTCGACCAGCGGGCCACCACACCGCCGCCGACGGCGAGTTCCTTCACCCCGCCGTCTCCGGTGATGTACGCCCGGCCGTTCTGGACCCACAGGCGTTTGGGGTATTCGCCCTGGTCGAGCCGCCACCGTACGGTCGCGTCCGCACGGTCGAGAACGACGATCACACCGTTCCTGGTGATCAGGAGGCGGTCCCCGTCGGGCAGATAGGTGGCGGCCCAGACCGGCAGTCCGTCCACATCGAACAGGTCGAGCCGCCGCCCGTCGGCGATGTCCAGTTCGACGGCGCCCGCGTTGGTCGCCACCAGGGCTCGGGCGCCGTCCGGGCTGACGGCGACCGTGTGCGGCAGGGCGGGCAGTTCGTCGCTCCACCGGAGCGTGCCGTCGTGGTCGGCACGGAAGGCCCGGTGGTCGCGGGTGATGCCCAGCCAGCCGGACCGTACGGGGGCCACCCGCCGGGTGAAGCCGAAGCCGGTGGTGTGTTCCGCCTCCACGCGCAGCATGGGTCCGGCGGCGGAGTCCCGTACGTGGACGACGGCCACGCCGGTGTCGGTGGCGCAGTACAGCGTGCGGGGGTCCTCGGCGGACGGCTGGATGTCCCACACGGCCTGGCGCCGGAAGCCCGCCGCCCGGACGAACTCGCCCTCGGCGTCGAGCTGGATGATCTCGCCGTCCTGGCACAGCACGTACACGTCGGCGCCCGTACCCACATCAGTACCGGTACCGGCGCCCACGGTCAGGTCGGAGAGCTGGTGCGGGAATCCGGTCACCGTGCGCGCGATCCGCAGTTCCCGGGTGGTGTTGTCGAAGATGTGGAGCTCGCCGTCGAACCCGCCCGCGTAGGCGCGGAGATGGTCGGGGGAGAAGGTGACGAACTCGACGTCGTCGCGCGCGAAGAGGCACTCGTCCTCCTTCTCGCCCGACGCGCTGACGATCACGACACCGTTGGCGATGTCGGCGTTCTCGCCGGCGCCGAAGTCCTGGGTGGCCCAGAACCGGTCGTGGCGGGCGTCGTAGCGCACCCGGTGGATATTGCCGTCGTCCAGCTTCACCAGGTCGGGGAACTCGGCGTCGGTGAACGAACCGAACCGCAGGTTCCCCTTCTTGTCGGACACGGCGTGCCGGGTCGGATGGTCGGTGCAGGCCCACTCCATGGGGCTCTCACCACAGATGTTCGGCCGCACCTCCAGCACCTCGAAGGTGTGCAGGTCCAGTACGAGCATCTGCCGGTGGTAGCCGCTGGAGACGAAGACCCGGCCGTCCCAGATCCCGATCCCGCGCGAACTCACCGGGGACGGATGCTCCCTGGGGATGAGCGTGGACGGGTCGCAGACGGTCGCGGGGTCCAGCCGGTCCACCAGTTCCAGTGTGTCCAGGGACCACCGGAATATCGCGCCCATCCGGTCCTTGCCGATGATCCAGCCCTCGGCGGCGGCGAGACCGTAGAGCGGCCGGCCCTGCTGTACGAAGGAGGACGACCTCACGACTCTCAACTGAGCGTCGAGAAGGTGGACTCGCCCGTGGATGTCGGAGGCGAGCAGCCCCGTGCCGTCCACGTACACGATCCTGACGATGCGGTCTGGCAGCTCCACGATGACGGTTCCCTGATGTGTGGGTGTGGGAGGAGGAGGCAGGGGCCATCCGGTCGGCGATCCGGTTCGGATACCGCCGACCGGGGACGGACCGGGGCCGGGCCGGGGACGGACCAAGGGCCGGGGATGGACCAAGGGCCGGGGCCGAGTCCGGTCCGGCTCCGTGGCCAGGCGTAACGCGGCGTCCGGACCGGCTACTTGTTGCCTTCGACGCCCTGGCGCTCGCCGCCGTCGTCATCGTCATCGTCATCGTCATCGTCGTCGTCATCGATGTCGCCGACGCCATCCGCGTCGTCGTCGTCCTCGCAGGCCGTGTCGTCGTCGAGGACGCCACTTCCGCTGTCGGCCGCGAGGGCGGGATCCGCTGCCGTCTCCTGGACGACCTGCGTGAGGGCGTCCACCTGGGCCCCGCGTTGGCCGGCCCCGTCGACGAAGACGACCTTCCAGACCGCGCGGCCGTTCTCCTCCGACAGCCCCACGCCGGTGACCCGGCCACCACCCACCTCCCGCAGCACCAGATCCGCGGCCTGAGCGGCGTTGGTGACCTGAGGCGCGGCGGCCTGTCCGGCCGCCTTGGTCTGCACCGTGGTGCCCGAACCGTTCTGCGCGGGGGATTCCTCGCCCGCGGTCGCGAGTCCCGTCCCGGCGATCGCCAGGCCGCCGGCAGCGACGAAAGCGATGAGCGATTTCCGCATGAGTGCCTCCAGTTGTCGAGTGCTCATGACGGGTATAGGAGACGCGGAGGGCCGATCACCAGGGCTTTGTCCGAGCCTTGTCCGCCCGCTGTCCGGTTGATGTCCGGGGCTTCACCCTGGGAGCGTGCCGGTGGGACGGACGGACCGTTCGGCGGCGGGGGAACGCCGCCGAACGGCCTGTTGTGCGGGGTACGGCGAACGGTAACGGTTCAACTGGCCTTCGACGGAGTCTGCTTCATGCCGTCGACAATGGACCGGTTCATGATGGCGCTGGTGTAGGTCACGGTGCCGGGCTTGATGAGTCCGGCGTCGCCACCGTTCTCCCGCACCTGGACGGTGCGCTCGCCCAGGTAGACATGGGTCTTCTTGTCGAAGATCCATTCCATGCGTTCGCCGCTGAGCTCGTCCATCCGGGCCACCGCCACCCCGTGCCGGCCCGCCGCGTCCTCGGAGTCCTGCACCACGACCACACCCGGGATCTTCGCGGCGGTCTTGAACAGCGCGGAGTAGAGCGCGGCCGGCGGGTAACTCTCGCTCAGCAGGTCGCCGATGGTGGTGAAGGCCTGCTGGTCGGGGTTGTTGCCCTGGCCCTTGGTCTCCTTGTAGATCTTCTTCAGCAACTGGTCGGGGTCGGTCGTCAGCTTGGCCAGGTAGTCGTACGACGGCCCGCCCAGATGGGCCACCGGGGTGTTGCCCTGCTCGTCGGGGAGGGACAGCGTCTCGCCTTCGGGGCTCTCGTTGACGGACGGATCGATCAGCCAGCCCTTGACGCCGTCGGCGGACATCCAGGTCTGGCGCGTATGCAGCTTGTTCGAGACCAGCGTGGTCTTGTCGTCGACGGTGCGCTCGTGGGTGTCGGCCTGCTTCGACTCGATGTAGATGTACTGGCCGGGCTTGACGGTGGGGTTGGTGCCGTCGGCCGCCGCCAGCGAGAGCTGGTCGAGCAACTGGGGCACGCCCTTGGTCGTAGCGGCGCCGACCTGGGTGGTCAGGGCCGGTCCGGTGGCGACGCCGCTGCCCGAACCGCCGCCCGCACCACCCGAGTTGACCACCGTCGCGCCGAGGGCGACAGCCCCGACCAGGGTGAACGCCAGCGCTGTCCCGAGCACCGCGCGGCGCGGCATCGGGAACCGCCGGTTCCGTACGGCACCCGCTGCCGCCGTACGACGGCCCTCCGCGGCCTGGTTGTTCTGCTCGTTGTGCTGATCCTGCTGAATGCGGGCCATCAGACGCTCCTTGTGGAACAGGTGGCGGCCCGCCGGCAGGTCACGCTCCGTCGGTGGCAGGAGCTGGGCGCTCTCCTCCCACTCGGCCGGACTCTGCCGGGACGGGTTCACGTTCATCGGATTCCTTCCTGTGCGGACCGGATCGCGGTGTTGCGATCGCCTCTTACCTGTCCGGGACGCCGAGCGGGTTCCCGATTTCCGTTCGCCGGTCTGGTCGCCGGTCCGTTCGCGGGGTTCGCGGGGCCGGTCAGTTCGTCGTCGGCGAGCTTCCGCAGCTTCGCGCGGGCCCGGGAGAGCCGGGAGCGGACCGTACCGACCGGGATCCCGAGCACCTCGGCGGCGGCCGTGTACTCCAGGCCCTCCCACAGGCAGAGCGTCAGAACCTCGCGCTCCGGTCTGCGCAGCGCGGCCAGCGCGGTGAGCGCGGCCGCCAGCCGCCGACGGTCGTCGAGCCGCCCGGCCACCTCCTCGGCATGGTCGGGTACGGCGGTCTCGGCACGGGCGGCGGCGACGGCGGCCGCCCGGTACCGCCGGTTGCTCCGGGTCTGGTTACGGGCGACGTTGGTGGCGATGCCCAGCAGCCACAGCCGTAGCGAACCCCCTTCGGGATCGACCTTGGCGCGCAGCCGCCAGGCCTCCATGAAGGTCGCGCCCATCACGTCCTCGGCCGTTGCCCAGTTGGCTGTCAGCCGGAACGCGTGGTTGTAGACCGTGCGGGCATAGCTGTCGAACAGCTCCGCGAAGGCGCTCGAATCCCCGGCCCGAACCCGGGTACGCATATCTGTGTTCATCTCCCTGAGCTGTCCGGCTCCACGTACCGGGTTCCCGTGACCCGCGTCACACTCCGGGAAGCCCTTCGTGGCGTCACGCGATGGGCCCCTTCACCCGGCTCACCCGGCCGGCATGAAGGTATGACTCCGCGTCAGGTCTGAGCGCCCACCCGGGTGAAAAACCCGCACGTCGAGCCCGCTAGGCACACCGAAAACCATATTGGCGGGTTACTTAGTGCGTGCTTATCGGCCGTGGCGAGCACTGCGCCACGGCATTGCCGGAGCACAGTGGAGGAAAAACCGTCATGCCGTCCTCATCCTTCGTCAAGCGGTCCGTCGAGACGTTCCTGGCCATGCTGCTTGCCCCCCTGCTGATCCCGCTGAGCGTGCTCGGCCTCGCGGGCCAGAGCGCAGCGGCGGTCGTCAAGCCATCGCTCACGAACGGGACCGACTGGAACCGAATCGCCGCCTGTGAAAGCGGCGGCCGTTGGCATATCAACACAGGCAACGGGTACCACGGCGGTCTTCAGATCGCCCCGTCCACCTGGCGTGCCTATGGAGGCCATCGTTACGCCCCCCGTGCCGATCTCGCCTCGCAGTCCGAACAGATCGCCGTCGGTGAACGCATCGTCCAGGCCCGCGGCCTGTCCCCGTGGCCCCATTGCGGGCGCAACGCCTCGACCAGCTCCGGAAGCACTTACTCCGGAAGCTCCGGGTCGGGAAGCGGCCAGTCCGGAAGCAGTCAGTCGGGAAGCAGTCAGTCCGGAAGCAGCCAGTCCGGCAGCTCCGGGTCCGGCAGCGTGACGCAGCAGCGCCAGTCGGCGCCCTCCACATCGGCGCGACGCTCCCACAGCGGCTCCGCCTCCTCGCGCTCCGGTTCGCACTCCGCCCGCCCGATCTCGCCCAACGCCCGCACCTACGTCGTGCGGTCGGGCGACTGCCTCTCCGTCATCGCGCACCGTGCCGATGTCGACGGCGGGACCAAGGCCCTGTACAGACTGAACAAGCGCACCCTCGACAAGGGCCCGGACCACATCTACCCGGGACAGCGCCTGCGCCTGCGCGCCTGAGACACGGACTCCCCGGACAACACCGAGGCCCCACCGGCCCACCGCTCCTCCCGGCATCGACCGAGGGGACGGACCGGTGGGGCCTCGCCGTGTGCGGGGCCCCGGCGTTCCGGCGGCGCGGAAGCCGACCGTACGAGCACGGGCTGCGCGGAAGCCGACCGTACGAGCACGCGGTCCAGCGGTCCACGTAGGAAATCGAACCGTACGAAATGAACGGGGCGGTGAACCCGACGCCGTGGCGCTACGTATGGGAGGAGGGCCCATCGATGACCGGGCTCCGGGCTGGAGACGTCGTACAGGACGACCTGGGAGCCACGGATGAAGCACGGACGGCGTACCCTCCGGCGGATCACACGGCTGGCGGCCGTCGGTGGGCTGATCTGCGGCGGGTTGATGGTCTCGAACGCCATGGCCGGTGAACCGGCCGGCGAAGGAGCGGGCACCGGTGGTGTCGTCGCGGCCGGCGATGTGGGCGCGAGTCTGGTCAAGCGGCTCGGCACCGAGCGTACGGCGGGCAGTTGGATCGGTTCCGACGGGCGGCCCGTCGTCGCGGTGACCGACGAGGAAGCGGCGGCCGAGGTCCGGCGGGCGGGCGCACAGCCCAAGGCCATGCGCTACAGCATGCGTGACCTGCGCTCGGCCACCGAGACCCTGGGCGAGGCCCCCCGGGTGGCCGGCACCGCGTGGGCGGTGGACTACGCGTCGAACAAGGTCGTCGTACGGGCGGACAGCACCGTCTCCGCCGCCGACTGGTCAGAGTTGTCCGAGGTCGCCGAGGGGATCGGCGGCTTCGTACAGATGGAACGGACCGCGGGTTCCTTCACCCCGAGGCTGAACGGCGCCTCCGCCATCTTCAGCGGCAGCGGCCGCTGCTCGGCGGGGTTCAACGTGACCAACGGCCAGGACAACTTCGTGCTCACGGCGGGGCATTGCGGCGCCGTCGGCACCACGTGGTTCCAGAACGAGCAGGGCGGCGGCCAGGTCGGCACCACCGTTGCCGGCAGCTTCCCCGGGGATGACTTCTCCCTCGTCCAGTACGGGGACGGCGACGCCTTCGACGGGACCAACGCGGTGGACATCGGCGGCGGCCAGGAGGTACGGGTCATAGGCGCCGCCAACCCTGTGGTCGGCCAGCAGGTCTTCCGCAGCGGCAGTACCACCGGGCTGCGCTCCGGGCGGGTCACGGCGTTGAACGCGACGGTGAACTACCGCGAGGGTACGGTCAGCGGCCTGATCGAGACCACGGTCTGCGCCGAATCCGGCGACAGCGGGGGCCCGTTGCTCGCGGAGGGGCTGGCGCTCGGGGTGACCTCGGGCGGCAACGGGGACTGCACCACCGGGGGTACGACGTTCTTCCAGCCGGTGACCACGGCGATGAACGTCCTCGGAGTGAGCCTCGTGGGCGACGACGCGCGGACGGGCGACGGCACCGCCGCGAGCTCCGCCGCCCCGGCCCCGGCCGCGACGGCCTCGGCACCGGCCGCCGCCCAGCCCGTCGAACCCGTCGCACCGGGCGGACCGGGCGCCGGACGGCAGACGGCGGTCACCGGGATCGTGGACGTCCGGACCTTCGTTCCGGGGCTGGCGATCATCGGCATCAGCCTGATCGGGCTGCTGTTCGCCCACAGGTATCTGTCGGAGCAGGCCGACCGCAGGAGCTATCGGAGCCAGTACTCGCAGAGTTGGGGCTGACCGGACCCGTACGGGGATGCCTTGTACGGAGATGCCTTGTACGGAGATGCCTCGTACGGGGAAGTCTCGTGCGGGGAAGTCTCGTGCGGGGATGTCTCGTACAGGGATGCCTCGTACGGAGCTGCCCCGTACGGGAGTTACGCCGCACACCGGCAGCTTCTGTGCGCAGGCTCCCCCGTCTGGCCGAAGTCCCGTCTTGGGTGAACCGGTGAATTCACACGGCCGAGAGGCCGCTCGTATCGGCCGTGTGAACAACCCCCGCGCCCATGCACCGCTTCCTCAGGGCTGGTCAGCCACGCGGTCCAAGTGCGGGAGGTGATGGTCGAAGCGTTCCCGCTTGGTCCGCAGGTAGGAAATGTTCTCTTCGTGCGGAGGTATCAGCAGCGGGACCTGTTCGGTGATTTTGATCCCGTGCCGCAGGAGCGCCTCGCGCTTGAGGGGGTTGTTGGACAGCAGGCGTACGGCTCGCACTCCGAGGTCGTGCAGCATATCCGCCGCCACCTGGTAGTCCCGGGCATCGGCCGGGAATCCGAGCGCGAGATTCGCCTCGACCGTGTCCAGGCCGCCGGCCTGGAGTTTCATCGCCTGGAGTTTGGCCAACAGTCCTATGCCCCGGCCCTCATGGCCTCGAAGATAGAGGAGAATTCCCCGCCCTTCTCTTGTGATGGCACTCAGTGCTGCGGACAGCTGATCGCCGCAGTCGCAATGCCTGGACCCGAAGGCATCTCCGGTCAGACACTCCGAATGCACACGGACAAGCGGATCTTCCCCCTCGATATCGCCATACACCAGGGCCATTTGTTCGTCCGCGCGAGTACGGTCCAGGTAGCCGACAGCGAGAAAATCGCCGTGTACGGTGGCCAGTCGGAGATCCACCACTCGTTCGACAACCGATGGGCCGACAGTGTCGCCGGACATGCCATCACTTTCTGTCATGCTCAGATCTTATCGGGCGGATAGCCGTCGGTGAGTGCGAAAAAGAAAATGGGACATCAATCATTGTCCTGGATCGCCATGTTCGACCACGGGACGCACCAATGCCGCGTAACCTGACCTTCCGTCGGGTCGCGTGCTGCCGTGCAGTTCAGGGAGTTCTGGTGGTCCCAGCGATCCCGGTGGTCCCGGGAGTCCCGGCAATCCTGGGAGTCCCGGACGTTCCGGCAGCTCCGGAAGTCCCGTAGAACGAAAGGCTGGAGAGATGAGCAGCGCTGGAATACCATCGACGGCCTCCGGCCTCCTGCCGTTGGACACCACCGTGGATGTGGGGGAGCGGCGGCCCGAAGTCGCCGTCCTTCCCATCGGGAGTTTCGAGCAACACGGAGCATTTCTCCCTCTCGTGACCGACACGGTCATCGCTTGCGCCATCGCCCGGGAGATCGCGGCAGCGTATCCGGTGCACCATCTCCCGCCGGTGACGATCTCCTGCTCGCACGAGCACGCGGCCTGGCCGGGAACCGTCAGTATTTCCGCCGCGACCCTCTACGCCGTCGTGCGGGACATCGCCGAATCACTCCGCCGCTCCGGTATCAATACGCTTGTTCTGATCAACGGGCACGGCGGAAACTACGTACTGCGCAACGTGGTTCAGGAGTCCGCCGGAAGCGGCACGCGCATGGCGCTTTTCCCGGGCTCGGCCGACTGGGACGCGGCACGGAACAGAGCCGGTGTGCAGACGTCGTCGCACAGCGACATGCACGCGGGGGAAGTAGAGACATCCATCCTGCTGCATTCCCATCCGGAACTGATCCGCCCCGGCTATGAGACGTCCGACCATCTCGCCGACGGACGGAAGCATTTGCTCACTCTCGGTATGGAGGCCTACACGGAATCCGGCGTCATCGGGTGCCCCTCCAAGGCGTCGGCCGGTAAGGGGAAAGAGCTGCTGGCCGGTCTCGTCGAATCCTTCGCCGAATATCTCTCGCTGCTCTCGCCGCACTCGCTGCACTCGCTGCCGGAAACCGAAGGGCCCTCGTCCGGGCTGCCCGATGATGCGGCCCACACCTCTCGGAGGACCCGATGACCGGCCGCGTCGCTGAGCACCGTAGGGACATGCTCGACGTCTCGGAAGCCTGGGAACTCCTGCGCGGTATCCGGTCCGAGGCGGACGCCGAGGCCGCCGGGCTTCTCCGTACCGGCGAAGGCGACACGGACGGGGACTCGGACGTGGAAGGGGGCGCGCACGTGGTCGGGGACTCGGACGGGGACGCGCACCGGCGCCAGTGGACGTGGAAGTCGGGGAGCATCTCGCCCGAGGCGGATGTCCTCCTCGACCGCTATCTGCCGCTGTGCCTGGCCGGCCCCCATGTCGCGTTCGCGCAGCTGGGACAGAGTCTGGACGGCTTCATCGCGACCCGTACCGGCGACGCCGACTACGTCACGGGCGAGGAGGACCGGGCCCATCTGCACCGCCTGCGCGCGCTCGCCGACGCGGTGGTCGTCGGGGCCGGTACCGCCGTCGCGGACGACCCCCAACTCACCGTACGTGCCTGCTCGGGGGCGAACCCGGTGCGTGTCGTCCTGGATCCGCACGGCCGAGTCCCGCTGCGGCACGGTGTGTTCACCGATGGGTCAGCTCCCACTCTGTGGGTGGTGGGCGCGGGCCACGAGAACGGGCGGGCCGTTCCGGACGGCATCGACGTCCTGTCCCTGCCGGACAGCGACGCGTTCGCGCCTCGGAGCCTGCTGCGTACGCTCGCGCGGCGCGGCCTGGGCCGGGTGCTGATCGAGGGCGGTGGCATCACCGTGTCGCGCTTCCTCCACGAGCGGGCGCTGCACCGGCTGTACGTCACCGTGGCACCGGTCCTGCTCGGCGACGGCATCCCGGGGATCCGCTTCGCCGGCCCGGAGCTGATGCGGGACGCGCTGCGTCCGCGCGTACGACGTTCCGTCCTCGGCGAGGACACCCTCTTCGACCTCGACCTCGGCCTTGATGTCGGCCTCGATGTCGATCTCGCCGCAGACTCCGGGAGCGGCCGTCGTACGACGCCGTCCGGCGAACGACTGGCCGACGAGCACAGCGATACCGGGCAGGCTCGCGGCGAAGGCGAGCACTCCGTACACCACGGAGACGGTCAGTCCCAGTGACGCGCCCAGTCCCGCGGAGCCGAAGGCCCACGCGGTGACGCCTTCCCGGGGGCCCCAGCCGCCGATGTTCAGCGGCAGCGCCATGGCGAGCAACGCGAGCAGCATCAGGGGCAACAGCTCGGCCGACGACGCTGTTGCCCCCGCGACCCGAGCGGCCAGCAGGAACATGGCGAGATGCCCCGCCAGCACCGCGACGGAAGAGAACACCACTCCCGGCCAGCTCCCGCGAGCGAGCAGCACCAGGCGTGCTTCGGTGAGCTCGCCCCGGAGCGCGTGGAGGGCCCGGCGAACGCGGTGCGCCTGGTGGGCGGGGGTCTCCCGCGATACGAGAGGTGTCGCCCGGGTCATACGTGTCTGTGTCGCACGTGTCGCACGGAGCCGTCGTCGTCGCCGTACGACGGCCGCGATCACGAGAGCACACGCCACGGCGACGAGCACGGCGAGGGCCACAGCGGCGCCCGGCGTGCCGAAGAGGCGGTGGGCGAGATCGCGGCCGAGGCGGGCGGTCTCCGCGCCCAGAACCCCGGAGGGCTGGGCGAGCAGCACCGTCACCCCGACCACGATGAGGACCACCTGGCCGGCGGTGCGTTCGAGGACGACGGCGCGGACGCCCCGGCCGATGTCGCCGACGTGCTGCCCGTGCCGTACGGCACGGTGCACATCGCCGAGAACGCTGCCGGGCAGCGCCGCGTTCAGGAACAGGGCCCGGTAGTACGAGGCGACCGCGCCGCCCAGCGGCAGCCGGATACCCAGCGCGCGGGCCACCAGGCACCAGCGCCAGGCGCTGAGCACGGTGGTGAACAGGCCGATGCCGAGCGCGGCCAGCAGGGTGAGGCCGTCGATCCTGCCGAGCCCGTCCAGGAACGCGCCGGTGCCCAGCCGCCAGAGCAGCACCGCGAGGAGACCCGCTCCGGCGACCATGCCGAGGCGGTTCCGCAGCGCGCGCGGGATCACACGTGGGATGGTCACGCGCGGGATCACGAGGCGTCTCCGTCGCTCCTGACCGTGGGGGAGTACGGGGTCCTCGCCGCGCCCGCCGGGGAGCACGGAGACGGAGACGGAGTCGTGCCCGTGCCCGTCTCCGTGTCCGTGTCCGTGGAGGAGCGCGGTGTCCTTCCCCAGGCCCTGTCCGGCCGGGAGCACGGAGTCGCGCCCGTGCCCGCGCGGGATCACCGGGTCTCTCCCGTGAGCCGGGGCAGCGCCAGCAGATCGCTGTGGTGCACCACCACTCGCAACTCACCTGCCTCGCACGTCGCCAGACGGCGCGTCAGATATGTCTCGGCGAGCGGCGTGAGCTCCGGCCGCTGCTCCTGGGCCGCGCCTACCCAGCCGTGCAGCCACTGCGCCGTCAGTTCGGACTCTTCGGCGCCGAGCCGCCACGGGCTGGCGTACGTCCGTACGGTCCCGTCCTGCCGGTTGAACGTCTCCCGGGCCACCGTGATCGCGTCGGGCCCCAGCAGGCCGCGGCCGTGATCGACGCGGCGCTGGTGGGCGTTGAAGGCTCTGCCGATCTCGGCGTCCAGCGGATCGGCCGGTGTGAGCTCGACCAGGCCCGCCACGGAGAGCGTCAGCAGCGCCGGACAGCCGGCCCCGGCGCAGGCCTCGGCGAGGCCGTTCAACTCGTCCCGGGTGAGCAGGTCCAGCAGCGCGGAAGCCGTCACCAGGGAAGTTCCGGCGAGGTCGGCCGCGGTCAGACCGGCGATGTCGCCCTGCTCCGTCGCGACCGTGACGGGGCTGCCGTCGGCTGCCGCACGGGGCATCCGCGCGACGGCCCGGTCGAGCAGGTCGGGGTCCCGGTCGTGCAGGATCCAGTGCTGGGGGCCGTTCAGCCGGGGGGCGAGCCAGCGGCCCATGGAACCGGTGCCGCAGCCGAGATCACGGATCACCAACTCACCTGTTCTATCAGCCAGGTGGTCTCGCAGGTGGTCTCGCAGCGGGTCGAGGAAGTCGCGTGCGCGGGCGGTGGCGTCGGCGCCTTCCCGCAGCTCCAGCCACTGAGGGGTGTAGCGGGTTTCGTCGGTCGTGTTCACGCGATCCTCCGGGGTTCTTGCCGGAGCTGTTCCAGCGCATCGGCCAGGCTCCGTGAGGTTGTATCCCAGCCGGTCAGAGCGGTACGGCGGTGGAGCGCCGCCGCTTTCGAGCGACGGCGTACGTCGGGTTCACCCAGCCAGCGGCGCAGCGCGGCGGTGAGAGCCGTCGGCGGTTGTTCCGGGTCGGCCGCCGGTTCCGACGACGGCTTCTCCGGTCGTGTCTCCGGCGGTACGAGGATGCCCGGCACGGTGCCGTCGGGCGTGTGCCCGACCGCCTCCGGGAGTCCGCCCACGGCCGTCGCCAGTACGGGAACGCCTCGCGCGAGCGCCTCGGTCACGGCCATGCCGTACGTCTCGGCGTACGAGGCGAGCACCAGGAGGTCCGTGGAGGCGTAGCTCGCCTCCAGCTCCGGGCCGGTCCGAGGGCCGACGAGACGCACCCGGTCGCCGAGGCCGGACGCCTCGGTCAACTCCCGTACCCGGGCGACATAGTCGGGGGCCTGGCCCAGTCCGCCGACGCAGACACAGCTCCAGGGCAGGTCGGAGACGGCCGCGAGGGCCCGTACCAGCCGGTGCTGTCCTTTGCGCGGGGTCACCGAGGCGACGCACAGCAGGCGCGGGGCGTTGCCGGTGCCGGGCGCCGTACCGTCTGCCGTACCGGAGGCCAGGGGCGCGATGTCGGCTCCCGGGGCGGCGACGTGGACCCGGCCGGGGTCGAGCCCGTGGTGGTCCACGAGCCTGCGTGCCGCCCAGTGGCTGGTGGCCACGACCGCCGGAACGGCCCGCAGCGTCCTGCGTTCACCGGCGTCCAACTCCGCTGCCAGGACCGGGTCGAGGCCGGTTTCGTCGGCCAGTGGCAGGTGCACCAGCACCGCCAGGCGCAGCCGCCCGGCCTCGGGGACGACGATGTCCGGGGCGGCGCAGGCGATGAGGCCGTCGAGGAGGAGGACGGTGCCGTCGGCCGACTCCGCGAGCAGCCGGGCCAGTTCGGCGCGGGCGGCGGCTCCGGGCTGTGGCCAGCTGCCCGCGACGGTGTGTTCGTGGACCTGCCAGCCGACGTGCGGCAGTTCCGCGCACACCCGCCGGTCGTAGATGTTGCCGCCGCTCGGCGCGGCCGGATCGTCGATGCCACCGGGCAGTACCGCGTGCACTTCCCGTACGGCGTGCACTTTCTGTACGACGGGCACTTCCCGTACGGCAGGCACCGATCCATGGGACATCGTGGTGGCGCCAATATCGGTATCGGCGCCGGTCACAGGGTCCGCTCGTAACTCGCCCACGCGATATGCGATTCGTGCAGGGTGACCGTAATGCCGGTCAGGCCCCGGGCGCCCTCGCCCAGCGCGCCCGCCTCCACCCGGTCGGCGAGGCGGTCGGCGATGACCTTGGCCAGGAACTCCGTCGAGGTGTTGATGCCGGCGAACTCGGGTTCGTCGTCGAGATTGCGATAGCTGAACTTGCCCACCACTTCACCCAGTTCACGAGTGGCGAGTCCGATGTCGACGACGATGTTGTCGGCGTCCAACTCGGGTCGGCGGAAGGTGGCGTCCACGAGGAACGTCGCTCCGTGCAGGCGCTGCGCCGGCCCGAAGACCTCTCCACGGAAGCTGTGAGCGATCATGAGGTGCTCGCGGACAGTGACGCTGAACAACGGATGTGTCCCTTCAGGTCAGGTCAGATCAGGTCAGATCGGGTCAGACGCATTCGGCCGTCTGGCGGGCCGTAGACGAGTACGGGCGGAGCCCGTCGCTTGTTCACATGCTCGTGTTCACATGCTCGCTGTTCGCGTGTCCCAGGTCCGGGCCGCGAGGTTCAGGCGGAACCCGCGGCGGGGACGTCTTCGTACAGGACGCGGTGGCACAGCCCGGGAAGGTCACCGGCGGCGATCCTGGGCAGCTCGCGCGGCAGTTCCTCGAAGGCGCATTCGCCCGTGATCAACGCGTCGAAGGCGGGGTCCGCGAGCAGATCGAGCGAGAGCGCGAGCCGGTCGGCGAAGGTCCGGCTGGAGCGCCGGGCCGCGGATACCGCCCCGACCTGGCTGGCGCGCAGGACCAGGCGGCGGGAGTGGAAGGCCTCGCCGAGCGGCAGGCTGATCCGCCGGTCGCCGTACCAGCTCAGTTCCAGGACCGTCCCCTCCGGAGCGAGGAGTTCCAGCGAGCGCGCCAGTCCCTGCTCGGTGGCGCTGGCGTGGACGACGAGGTCGCAGTCGCCCAGGGCATCCTCGGGAAGCGCGAAGTCGACGCCCAGTTTCCCGGCGATGGCGGCACGGCTCGGCTCGGAGTCGACCAACTGGACCCGTACGGACGGATATTTGGCGAGTACTGCGGCGACCGAGCAGCCGATCATGCCGGCTCCGACGACGGCGATCCGGTCGCCGATCAGCGGTGCGGCGTCCCATACGGCGTTCACCGCGGTCTCCACCGTCCCCGCCAGCACGGCCCGCCCGGCGGGGACACCGTCCGGCACCGGGGTCACGGCGCTCGCCGGGACGACGTACCGGCTCTGGTGCGGGTAGAGGCAGAAGACCGTACGGCCGAGGAGGTGGCGCGGTCCTTCCTCGACGAGGCCGACGTTGAGATAGCCGTACTTGACGGGTCCGGGGAAGTCACCGTCCTGGAACGGTGCCCGCATCGCGGAGTGCTGGCTTTCCGGCACGCCTCCCCGGAAGACGAGGGTCTCCGTCCCACGGCTCACACCGGAACACAGCGCGCGCACGACGACGTCGTCGTCACCTGGTGCGGGCAGGGAAACGTCCCGTATCTCGCCGTGTCCGGGTGAGCGGAGCCAGAATGCGCGGGCGACGCGCTCCATGAAGGTCCTCCTGAACGCTGGGGCGACGGCTCACGTAGTTGCTGGGTACGAGGCCGCGATCACCGTACGCGGCACGCATCGACTCAGCCATCGACTCAGCTAGACAGCCGGGGTGAACCGTGAGCCTGTACGAGTACGAGTACGTGTACGAGATCACGGCGGGCGTACGCAAGACCAGAGCGGGCCGACGCGGGACCCCCGCGAAACGGCGCCAGAACACCGCGAATCGGCGCGAGACCCGAGGCGCTCCCGGCCCGTCCGAACCCTTCGAACCGTTCGAACCCTTCGAACCTTCCGGCGCTTCCGGCACGTACGGGACGAAGCCGCTGAGGTGGACGAAGCCACTGAAGTGGGAGACGGCCGCAGGACTGGGTGCTCAGGGCCTCCTGCTGCTTCTGCTCAGTACGGAGATCGGTCTGGGGCCCGCGGGATGGCTGACGGGGGCGGCGGTCGGGATCGCCATGTGGGCCGTACTCACTCGCGCCCTCCACCGGTCGTGGGCCCGCCCCTTCGGCCCGGCCAATCACGTCACACTGGCCCGTGCGACGCTCGTCGGCGGTGTGGCCGCGCTGGTCGCGGATTCCTTTGTGAACCCGCCGCAGATCCCGGCCCTGGTCGCGCTCGCCACGGTGGCGCTGATCCTCGACGCGGTCGACGGCCAGGTCGCACGCCGCACCGGGACGACGTCCACCCTGGGGGCGCGCTTCGACATGGAGGTCGACGCTTTCCTCATCCTCGTGCTCAGTGTCTTCGTCGCCGCGTCGCTGGGCGCGTGGGTGCTGCTGATCGGCGCCATGCGGTACGCGTTCGTCGCGGCGGCCCGCGTACTGCCGTGGCTGAACGGCTCACTGCCGCCGAGCATGGCCCGCAAGACGGTGGCGGCACTGCAAGGGATCGTCCTCCTCACGGCGTCCGCCGGAATCCTGCCGCCCGTGACCGTGCTGGCGGTGGTCCTCGTGGCGCTCGCGCTGCTGATCTGGTCCTTCGCGCGTGACATCTTGTGGCTGTGGGACGTGGAGATGAGTGGCGGCGTCGCGGTGACCCGTGGCGCGACGCACGAGAGCGTCTGACTCACCCACCACCTACCCGCTTGGGCATTGCCCGAAATTGAATTCAGACCCGATGCCGGGCAGTTGAGCAGCAGCGTACATTTGCTCCCGCCCCTTCCCGATCTCTTATCGCATCCTGTCCCCTACCATCCTCTCCCGCATCCTCTCGACCATTTCCGTTCGGTTCTTTCCGAGGGGTTGGCTCCCCGGCTTCAGGGAAAATGCCTTGGAAGGAAGGTGCACGGAAACGCGGAGGGGAAACGTGTCCGACCAGGGAGGATGGCCAGTCACGGATGGATTGTTCGGAAACCACAGAACCTTCATCCTGGGCATACTGGGATCCATCGTCGGCCTGACGGGCGTCATCGGCTGGATTTCCAGGGGTGCCGGAATCCTCGAAATCCTGGCGCTGGCCGGGATCGGTATTCTGGGCCTGTTTCTCACCGTGGGGTACATCCTTGTCCAGGCGAAGAAGCCGCGCAGGGCGCCGAAGCGACCTCGCTGACCCTCCTCGTCCCCTGCTCCGTACCCGCGAGCGGACCCGTCTCAGCCCCTGCTCCGTACCCGTAACTCGGCGTAACTCGGGGCGACTTCACCGAGGGGCGTGGCGGGTCCTCGCGAGTGTGTTGTCGCGAGGTGCGTACGAAGTCCCCTTGGAGGCAGGGCCGTTGCCATTGCAGCGGTCTTCCTCGTTCCCACTCGCCGAGGCTGAGCGGGAACGAGGAAGACCGCCGGCCTCAACGCCGGGCGCTGTTGCCCACCCCCGTGGGGCAGCGGCGCCCAGCGCCTGTGGAACCGGGCGCTTCTGCGGAACGGCCGTGAGGCGCGTCCGCCAGCGTGGTCGATCCTGGACTTAAGGCGAGCGTAAGTCAACTATTGTTGATTGAACGATGAACCATTCCCATTGATTCCGTCACTCTCGCGCCTTTTGTCCGGAATATTCGCAACGATCGTGTGAATCGCCACGCAGGCGTGAGCCCCGCTGAAGGGCGAAGAGTTCTATGATCCGGCTCATGGCCACCGATTCTCCACACTCAGAAGCGTCGGCTCATCAACCTGGCGAAGGTGAGGAGACGACGGACTCCACGGACTTCGCAGCCCGCTTCCGGCGTGTGATCTCGGTGATCTACCCGAAGGACCTGGGCCGTCCCTGGCGCGATTCGGAGATCGCCGAAGGTACCGGTCTGAGCGGCACCTACATCGGCAACCTCCGCAGGGGAAGTCAGAAGCCCAGCCTGGAGAACGCGGTCAAGATCGCCAGGTTCTTCGGCATCCCGCTGGACTACTTCAGCGACTCGGCCACCGCGCAGGCCGTCGAGCGGGACCTGCGGAAGATCGAGGCGCTGCGGGACGCCCGGGTGGAGCGCATCGCGATGCGGGCGGCGGGCCTGCCCCCCGAAATGCAGGACGCCGCCCTTACTGTTGTGGAACAACTGAGAAAGGCGGTCGGACTGCCCGACGGCCGCCCCGAGACGTGACCGACTACCAGCAGACGCCGTTGGGGCACTGGCGGCTGGTTGATGGGGATGACGTGCGAGATCTTGGACGTACCCGCCGACGGATGCGGGCCATGGTCAGAGAACTGGATCTGCCGCGGATGAGCACGGTCGAGGAGTTGCGCGCGGCGGTCGCCGACCGGACCGGGCGTCCCGTACGACTGGTGCCGCGGCGGATGCGGGTGGGCGAGCCGTCGGGATTCGTCGAACGCCTCGCGGACGCAGACGTCATCCACTTCGAGCAGGAGACCTCCGGCCTGCATCAGGCCCACATCATCTGCCACGAGTTCGCGCACCTCCTGTGCGGGCACCTGGGCGAGGCCCCGGCCGCGGACGAGGAGACGGCCCAGGTGGAATTGCCCACCATCGACTCCGACATGATCCGGCTGGTCCTCGGGCGCTCCCACTACGATGGCGCGGCGGAAGAGGAAGCGGAGATCCTGGGGGCCGAGTTGACGCGCAGCCTGGTGCTGGCGCCCGGGGCCGGGACCACGTCCCAACTGGCACCCGCGCTGGAACACCGTAAAGGGCAGCATGTCTGAGACGAGCAGGACGAGCAGAAGGCGGCGGCCGGAGATTCGTGAAGGACAGCATGTCTGAGATACCCGACACGCCGTTCAACATCGTCTACCTCGGCATCGGCGCAGCGTCCTGGATCGTGGCCGGCCTCAAGATCCGGGCGTGGCGCCGGGATCCGTCCCACGGCCTGCTCGTCGTCGCCCTGACGATCGCCGCCCCCGCGACCTCGTTCGTGGTGGCGGCCCCGGTGCTGTACCGGCTGATCGACCGGATCGCCAACCGCGGCAACCTGTCAACTCTGCTTGTGTACCTGGGTATTACGGGTTTCTCCGCCGCCGCCGTGGTGCTGTCGCGGATGTGGACCCCGCCGAAGGAACGCGCCAACTCGCAGGTGTGGGACGCGGCCACCGAGGCCACCTGGCGCGAGGTACGGCGGCGCCTCGCGGTGTTCGCCGTACTGGTCCCGGTGATGATCGTCCTGTTCTTCACGGGGGGAGCCGGCAGCCCGGAGACACCTCTCACGTTCGACACCACCTTCGCGACGATTCCGCAGATCGCGGTATTCCTGGTCCTGTACCAGGCGCTGTTCGGCTTCGCGCTGATCGACATCAGCCGGGTGTGCCTCGGCCACGCCTCCCGGCTGCCGCTCGGGTGGCTGCGTCAGGGCATCCGGCTGATCGCTCTCGGCGGGATCGTCGCTTGCGGCTACGTCGTGTGCAAACTCATCGCGATCGGTACGGCCTTCGCCGGGGTCACCGGGACGGAGTGGCTGAGCACCGCTCTGGGCCCCGCGTTCGCCGCGCTCGGAGCCATGTTGATCACGGCCGGTTTCGCCGGACCGGCCGTCGCCGCCTGGACCCGTCGGCGCCGCGACTATCAGGCCCTGCGCCCGCTGTGGGACCTGGTGTACCGGGCGGACCAGCGCCTGGCCCTGGAAGCGCCCCCGTCGGCCTGGACCGAGCGGCTGGCGGTCCGGGACCTGGAGTGGCGTACCGCCCGGCGTGGACTGGAGATCCGCGACGGCCAGCTGACACTCCGCCCGTGGGTCGATCCCGCGGTGGTCACCGCCGCGACCCAGGTCGCCGGACGGGAGGGCCTGGACGACGGGGACCGGGCGGCACTGATCGTGGCCGCCGCGCTGCGCTTCGCCGTCGAGGCGCTGAACACCGGAACCCCGCCGCGCCCGCGCGAGGACCACGCCCCGCTGCCCGGCCTGGACGCGGAACCGGCGGAGGAACGGGCACACCTGGTGCGGGCCGCCCACTACTTGTACGCGCCCCTGACCGGCGAGGCTCTGGCCGTCGCCACCACGACAGGATGACCGCCGGGATGTACGACCCGCAGGGCGCCTTCGCCCGCCTCGTCCTGGAGACGATGCCGGAGGAGTCCCGGGTCGGACTCACCCTGGGCTTCGTCCGGACCTTCGGCATTCCGGCGATCGCCCACGTACTGGGCTCCACCGGCCGGATGACCAACGAGCCGCGCAGCAGGGCCAAGGCGACCGGGGTGGCCATGTTCGGCCTGATCGGACAGGGGCTGGAGAGCGCCGAGGGCCGGCGGATCGTCGAGGACCTGCGCCGGGTCCACGACCGCCCCGACATCACGCCCGAGCTGATGCGGTACGTCCTGGCGTGCTTCACCGTGTGCCCGCTGCGGTTCATCGACCGCCACGGGCATCGGTCGGTCACGGCCGAGGAACGGGACGCGGCGTACACCTTCCACCTCAGCCTGTCGGACGCCCTCGGCCTGCCGGACTCGACGGACGGCCAACTGGACGGCGTGGAAAGCTGGATGAGCGAGTACGAGAGCCGTCACTTCGCGCCCAGCGAGGCGGCCCGCACCCTCTGGGAGGCCACCAGCAGGGGCCTGCTGGCAGCCCGCCTGCCCGCTCCCCTGGCCGGGCTCGCTCCGGCGGTGGCCGCGTCGCTCCTGGACGAACCGCTGCGTACGGCCCTGGAAGTACGCCGCCCACCCGCGCCCGTTCGAACTCTGGTGACGTACGCGCTACGCGCCCGGGCGCGCTCCCGGCGGAACGCTTCCTGAGGCCGGCCACACGCGGCTGGGTGCGGTGCGGTGCGGTGCGGTGGCGGGTGAGGTGTTCGGCTGCGTGTATGTCCGCCGCGCCGGGCTGTGTTAACCGTTCCGGGGTGTAAGCGCCTTTGTGCCAGACTCTGTTCACGCAGGCATTCAGCGAACGTGTGTGTGTTTACGGGGGTTGGGGCTGTGGCTGTCACGGTGCCGGATTGGGCTGACACGCTGCTGGATGTGATCGGTGTGTCGTGGCCGAACGTGGATGAGGACGCGTATCGGGACATGGCGGATGCTCTGCGGGAGTTCGCGGAGGATCTGGAGGATGACGGTCAGCTGGCGAACAATCATGTGCAGCGTTTGTTGTCGTCGGGGCATGGTGAGGCTCTTGATGCTCTGAACGGGCATTGGGGCAAGGTCAAGGACAAGCACATCAAGGACATCGCGTCGGCGGCGCGGACGATCGCGGGTGCGTTGGACACGGCGGCTGTGGCGATCGAGGCGATGAAGGGTGCGGCGCTGGTCCAGTTGGGGTATCTGGCGGGCGAGGTGGGGGTCTCGCTGGCGTTGATTCCGGTGACCGGCGGTCTGTCGGCGCTGCTGGGGGCAGGGGCGATCCGGGCGACACAGGAGGTCGTCAAGCGGCTGATCAAGGAGGGTGCGGAGGAGGCGGTCGGCTATATCGTCTCGGCGATGACCGAGCCGGCCGTGGCCGCTCTGGAGAATCTCGCCGCTGATCTCGTGGTCCAACTCGGTGCCACGGCCATGGGGGTGCAGGACGGTGTGGACCTGGACCAGGCCAAGAAGGCCGGCACGGACGGGTTCAAGGAAGGCGTCCAGGGCTCGAAGGACGCCATGAACCTCGCGTCTGCCAACGGCGGTGGTGCAAACGGCGGCGCCGGTGGGAAGGGCGGACCCGGCAAGGGCTTCCATATCGAGCACGCCGAGCACGACTTCGCCGGCACGATGCTCAACGGCGTCAGTGTGGGCATGCACGGCAAGACGGCGGGCAAGCTGACCAAGGCGAAGACGGCTCACGGTCGTACGCGTGGTCGTGACTCCATAGCCGAGGTCATCGATCCGGTGGCGGACAAGGCGATGGATGCGCTGGAGAAGGCCGTCAAGACGATGGGTGACCACGTCGGCACGACCCTGCCCAAGACCGTCAAGCAGATATCCAAGGACCACAAGAACAACGACGACGAAATCCGCGCCCGCCTCGCCAAAGAACGCGGTGAGGACCGCGACGGCGGCGGGCGTGGTGGCAACGGGAGCGGTGGCAACGGAGGAGGCGGCCATAACGGTGACCCCGGCCGTCGCCCCATGGAACCGCAACCCTCCTGGCACGGTCGCAGCGCGGGAAGGATGCGCCACCACCGGCGCGACGCTCTCCACGTCGATCATTTGGATGACCAGGCGCGGCGGCGTCTTCTGGAGTCGGAGGCACGAGCCCTGGCCGACGACACTCAGAAGGCCAAGGGATCGGTGGTCGAGGGCAAGGACGGGATGAAATCGGGCTGCGCGGGAGCCCTCATCCACGATGGTGTTCTCACCACGCATACGAGTACCCAAGCGCGCCACGGACAGAAGAAGCCGGAGGCCCACCCGGTCGTCCAGGACGTCTATGACGACATCGCGGCACGCGGTGAGGCCGGTGAGATCCTGGTCGGACGCGGACACGGTAAATGTGCGGAAGTAGCATTGGTGTCCGACCGGTTGCATCAGCTGGAAGCCTCGGGCGTAAAAGTGTCGACACTCGAGGACGCCAAGAAGGCTCTGTCTGGAAGTGTTATCCACACTGTCGTGGTGGGCGATCAATTCGGCAGCAAGGGGGCGAAGATGGGTCATGGCGACTACTTCCCTCCATGCGACAGTTGCACTCACGCCCTTCCGGCGCTCGGTGTATCACCGCACCGGTGAAGTCCGACTCGAGAGTGCGTCCGCAGCCGGTCCGCAGCCCGTTTGTCGTCCGTTCGAAGCCAGTTCGCAATGTCAGCAGTCCGTCCGTAGTTCACTCGGGAAAGAGATGAGGAACATGAGATCGCCCGCCCCCGCGGAAGACGTGGATCGCTGGCTCCGGGCCGGTGGTTGGTTCCCCGGCCGTGAGGACGCCGCCGAGGCGGACCGGCTTGTCCAGTGGAGGGTGGACAACTCCGCACTTCAGGGCTTTCCGCTGGTGCCGTGGGACGCGGCAGTCCATTTCGTCCGCTCCTACGCCTCGCTGGATTTTCCCGTACCCAAATCCAGGGACAGGGTATTTCGGGCGGATCCGTCGTTCGGATACGAGGGTGATGCGGAAGATATCTCCGAGCTCGCCGACAATCTGGGCCGTCGGCTCTTTCCCGTGGGATATGAAGCCGGCGAGAACGGAATTGTACTGATGGACGACTCGGGCCGTTTCTTCTACCTCCATCACACCGGCCCGTATTTCCTCGGCGAGAACGAGTCGCAGGCTCTGTCCAGCCTTATGACGGGCGACCAGGACGATGCGGAGGATTACTTTGTCTGAGCTCGTGCCGGGTGTCGCCGCCTCCCTTCTCGTCCAGGGAAGGGTGCTCAGTCACACCAACCTCGCCGGTGACGAACGCCCCCATCTCCATCCTGCCGTTGACGGATTCCTCGCCGGTCTCCCCGTCGAGCAGCGTGAGCCGTACACGGGTTTCTGCGCTGAATCCGCGCTGGTTTCCGACCAGCTGTGGGCGCTGGACCAGCAGCGCACCGACGGCCGGTCGACCACGCTCGACGAGGCGGTGCCGCACTTCCTCGGTGCCGCACTGGTCGCCAAGAAGATCCGGTCGCACGGGGACCCCGAGCACGGCACGCCCGCGCCCGTGTGCCGTTCGTGCTCGGCGCTGCTCGACCGGCTCGGTGTCGACATCATCGGCGTATGACGGCCGGCCTCGGGGTACTCACCGATGCCGGCTGGCACGAGGGGCGTGACGCCGGGAACGCTGCCATGCTCAGGATCCTTGAGGCGGCCGCGGTGTCCGAGCCCCTGATCGAGGGCGCGCGTTGGGAGCTCTTTCCCGCCGCGGAACGGGCGGTGCGGGAGTTCCACGGCCTCAGTGTCCGGCCGCGCGGCCCGGGGCGCGACGTCGCCGGCACCGGATGTGTCGTGGACCCGGTGGAGGCACGCCACGCTCTGCGGACGTTCGCCAGGCTGGGCGAGACGATCGGATCCCGCCTCTTCCCGTTCGGGCGCACGGACGCGGACGGCCTGCTCGCCGTGGACGAGGAGGGCAGGCTGCTCGGCGTCGACCACGGTGGAGGCTGGCTGCTGGGCGATTCGGTGGCGGCCGGACTGGTCGCTCTCGCCGAGGGACGGCAGCCCCGCAGGATCGAACGCCGCACCTGGAGCTGGTCGTTCGACGGGATGGGCCACGACCGGGCGGCGGCTGTGGGAGAAGCGGTCAAGGCGGTCATGGTCGCCATTTACGTACTGCACAACAACGGGGTGTTCAGTGCGCGCAAGGTGAGACTGCGTGTCACCACACTCCGCGGTGTCGGTGCGCTCGTGTTCGACCGGACGTACCGGCTGCGCGGGGACTCCCTGGGGGGCAGCGCGGAGCCCTTGGTGGAGGACATGGAGCGGGCCATCGCCGAACAGGGAGTGACCACCCAGGGTGCTGAACTTCTGTTTTCCCTCCCCGTGCCGCGCGAGACACGGGGTCCCCTGACGACGGTCGACTGTTCCGTCATGCTGGGCAGTTCACCCACGGCCGACATGGCCGTACTGACCCTGGCCGCCGGGGCAGGCGCGTCCATAGGCCGGCCGGCGCACGCCCTTGCCCTGTGCGCCGCGGAACTTGGCCGGTATGCCGACCGGTGGTCCGGCCGTCGGTCGGGGTGACCCTGGGCGAGACCGGCAGCACGTTGGAGGAGGCCGTCGCGCTGGTTGTCGACCACCTTCCACCCGAGCGGGGCCCCGCCGTCGACGGGGCTGCGCTGGACCTCTGACGTCCTCCGCGTCGGTGAAATGGCCGAAAATGATGGCAACTTCCTCGGAACGTACTGAATGGGGCAACCGAGGACGGAGAGGATGAGTCCTTGCCCGTGAAGCTGCCACCGGGGGAGGTGGCGCGCGGGAGCCAACGGGGGGTTGGGTCGTGTCCGACATCATCAGTGCGTCTGCCGAGCAGGCGCAGAACCACAGCACCGACAGCACTGAAGGCATCAACAGCACCGAAGGCATCAACAGCACTGAAAGCAGCGACAGTACGGTCGGCAAGGAGCCTGAAGCGGGCGGCCTGACGCCCTACCTGGACCGGCTGCGCGTACCGGAAACACTGCGTCCGGGCAGCGGCCCGGAGAAGATCGAGCTGAAGTCGACCTGGGTACGGCTGCATTCGCAGATGGCGCCCACTCATGTCTGGGCCTACAACGGGCAGTTCCCGGGCCCCACCATCGACGTACGCAGCGGGCAGCGGATCCAGATCGACTGGAACAATCGCATCAAGAGCGGCCCGTACCCGGTCGCGGCGGGCGAGACGCCTGCCGTCAACGGCGCCCCGGCACCCAACGCGCAGCCCGGCCGGGGCGAGGGGTTCGTGGAGATCAAGGAGGTGGCCGACCTCCCCGCCTGGTCCGTGACACATCTGCACGGTGCGGAAACCGGCGGCGGTAACGACGGCTGGGCGGAGAACGCGGTCGCGTACAAGGACACGCAGCTCTCCGAGTATCCGAACAACCAGCCGGCCACCACCCTTTGGTACCACGACCACGCCATGAACATCACCCGGTGGAATGTCTACGCCGGCCTGGTCGGGATGTACGTGATCCGTGACGAGGAGGAGGCCGCACTGCACCTGCCGGGCGGCAAGTACGAGGTCCCGCTGATCCTGTCCGACCGTAACTTCGAGACCGACGGGCGGGGGCGGCCGACCGGAGAGCTGCTGCACAAGGTGCGCAGGGCTTCGGACGTGCCGGACAAGGAGACGGAGAAGTTCGTCACGCTCCCGTTCAGCGGCCCGTACACCCTGGTCAACGGTGTGGTGTGGCCGCACTTCGACGTGGAGGCCCGCTGGTACCGCTTCCGGCTGCTCAACGCCTCCAACGCGCGGATCTACAACCTCGCCCTGGTCGACGAGAACGACCGGCCGGTGACGGGAGTGGTCCAGCAGATCGGTTCCGACGGCGGGCTGCTGCCGCGACCGGTTCCGGTGGAGTACGACGGGACGGCCCTGCGGGGGCTTTCCGTCGCACCCGCCGAGCGTATGGACCTGCTCGTGGACTTCCGCGCACTGCGCGGGAAGAGGCTGCGGCTGGTCAACGTGGGAGGGCAGCCGGCCGGTACGCCCGACCCGGCGCGTGACGTGCTGTTCCCGCAGGTCATGGAGTTCCGCGTGGCGGACCACCCGGTCACCGACCGGTTCGTGCTGCCCGGCGTCATCTCCTCGTCCTTCCGCCGCCTGACCCACGAGACGCCGCACGGCCACCGTCTGGTCGTACTCGCCCCGCCCGGTACGAAGGGTGGTGGCGGCCACCCGGAGATCTGGGAGATGACGGAGGTCACCGACGGCTCCGCCCGGCCGGGGCAGGACGGTGTCATCGCGGTCATGGGCCAGGGGGAACAGACCCCGAAGATCTACCGGCGGATCGCCCGGACCTTCGACGACACACTCGGGTACAAGGTCGCGCACGGCGATTACGAGTTGTGGAGCTTCCTCAACCTCGGCGGCCCCACCCATCCGATGCACATCCACCTGAGCGAGTTCCAGGTACTGGCACGCGAGGTGTACGACGCCTCCGGCTTCGACCCCGCGGGCGCGACGACCACCACCCCGGTCACGTACACCGGATCGACCACCGTTCCCGTCAACGAGCAGGGCTGGAAGGACGTGTTCCAGGTACGGCGCAACGAGATGGTCAAGGTCATGGGGCAGTTCACCGGGGCGCACGGGCGGTTCATGTACCACTGCCACCTGCTGGAACATGAGGACATGGGCATGATGCGGCCCTTCGTCGTGATGCCCCCGGAAGTACTGGTCTTCGACCACCACCAGGCGGGCCATGGGGGCCACTGAGTCGGCTCACGGCGGCTATCGACGAGGGCAGTTCCCGGAACCGGCCGGTTGCCGGTTGCCGGTTTCCGGGAACTGCCACCGGTCCTCAGCCCTCGTCCTCAGCCCTCGTCCTCAGCCCTCGTCCTCAGCCCTCGTCCTCAGTCCTCGGCGAGCACCACGACCGTGTCGCCCTCGTCCAAGGCCAGTGGCGCGGTCTTGGACGGGTTGAGATACACGCCGTACAGCGGCGGCTCGTCGCTCCGCCGTGCCAGCCGGTAGCCGATGGCCGTCTCGCCGCGCCGCCGGGCGGACTCGATCACGGTCGCGAAGTTCGCCTCGGCGCCCGGGACGAGATAGCCCGGCGCCGGCTTGAGGTAGATCTCCGATCCCTTGGGGTCGAAGAGGTCGGTGAACACCGCGTACAGATGGCGGTTCTCGGTGAGTTGCGTGAGCAGGAGGCTGATCACCTTGGTGCTGACGATGAAGTCGTCGGCCTTGGTGACCTGGGCGACCTCACGGTTGGCGTCGTCGTTCATCTCGGTGACGATCGAGTACGGGTCGCCGAGCTGGATCGCGATGTCGCGCAGGTGGAGGAGGGTGACCAGGGTGCGGTCGTCGGCCCGTCCGGGATCGATCGCGTCGTCCGTCAGTACCACGATCTGGCGGTAACTCCCCAGGTCCAGGGTCTCCAGCGACGGACGCCGGACGGGGTCGCACTGTTTGAAGCCGACCGTCAGGTTGTCCAGTCGCCCGCTCATGCCCTCCTGGGGCCTTCGCGGAGCCGCGACGTCCACCACGGATCCCGGTTTCACCAGACGGTCGAGCAGCGAAATGATCTTCGCGGCACGGGGGTTCCAGCCGATCATCAAGGTCCGGTCCGGCACCGACGTACGGACGTCGCCCGCTGTGATCGCCGACCGTACGACTGTTGGCCGATGGCTCGCCGCCTTGATGAGCAGGTCGTCCTCCGCGACCGTCAGCAGCCGGTCTCCGCGCCCGATGACGGTGTTCATCGGCGGGTTGACGAGTATCTCGCCGTCCTCGCGGTGCAGGCCGATGGGTATGCCGAGTTCGAAGGCGTTCAGCGATTCCCCGTACGTGGAACCGGTCAGCCTCGGCTCGGTCCAGGGGTAGATCTCGTTGCTCATGAAGCTGAGCAGTTCGTTGAAGACGGTGGACAGACCGGACTGCCGGTGGGACTGCACGATCAGCCGTACGGCGATGTCGTCGACGTCGATCACCAGGGTGTTCTCGCCCGCCGCCAGCCGGGCGGCCGCCAGGTTCGCGGAGCTCTGCACGGCGGCGACCACATTCGGCCGAGTCCCTTGCCACGTGCGGCTGTTCAGCAGCAACAGCACCTTGATGACATCTATGTCGCTTTCGTCCCCGACCGGCGGCAGCACCATGATCGCCTTGGCGGTGTCCGGACTCACCAGCTCCAGGTCACCACGCTGCAGCGGACTGCCGGAGCGGCATATCACCCGCGTCTTCCCCGGGTCCGGGATCCGCCGCCGGATCTCGTCGTCCATTCTGGCCTTGTCCCGGTCGGCGAGGATCACCACGCAGGAGCGCCGTTCGCTCTGATTGGCCTCCACCAGCTCCGCGATCACGGTGAAGATCTGATCCGACCAGCCCAGCACGATGGTGTGCCCGTGCTCTATCAGCCGCGACTTGCCCTTGCGCAGTTCCTGGATCCGGATCTCCAGGCCGGTCGTCATCACACCGATCAGCGCGCTGACGATGAAGATCCCGCCGATGGTCACCGTGAGCATGAGGATCAGGAACAGCGGCTGCCCGGTGTCCCCGCCCATCGTGCCCGGATCGAGGGTGCGCAGCAGAGCCATCCAGACGACGCCGGACCAGCCGCCGTTCGCCTCCGTGTCCTTGTCCGCGAAGACGACCACCGCGGAGGAAACCAGAGTGATCAGCGCCAACGAGGCCAGCCCGAGCCAGCCGATCAGCGCGGGGGTACCACGGTCCATCGTCCCGTCGAACCAGTACCGCACTCGCTCCCGCAGCGATTTGCGCATGCCCACAGCCTCCGTAGCTCCTTCCCTGCCGCCGGCCTCAACAGCACTGTGTGGGCGGCGTTTTACGCTTAGAGGGTGTCGTCCGGGCCCGCTGCTGCGCCAATCGGGCGGGCGTCGGTATGGCGTCGGCACCGTGCGTCGGCACGGCGTCGGCGCCGTCGGTACGAGACCCCACCGGATCGACAACGAGGTGGGGCGCGATGGTGGGCGGCGGGGCGGGTGAGGCCTTCAGGTGCGTGTGTGTCCGCCGCGCCGGGCTGTGTTAACCGTTCCGGGGTGTAAGTGCCTTTGTGTCAGACTCTGTTCGCGCAGGCAGTCGGCGAACGTATGTGGTTTTTCGGGGGGTTGGGGCTGTGGCTGTCACGGTGCCGGATTGGGCTGACACGCTGCTGGATGTGATCGGTGTGTCGTGGCCGAACGTGGATGAGGACGCGTATCGGGACATGGCGGATGCTCTGCGGGAGTTCGCGGAGGATCTGGAGGATGACGGTCAGCTGGCGAACAATCATGTGCAGCGTTTGTTGTCGTCGGGGCATGGTGAGGCTCTTGATGCTCTGAACGGGCATTGGGGCAAGGTCAAGGACAAGCACATCAAGGACATCGCGTCGGCGGCGCGGACGATCGCGGGTGCGTTGGACACGGCGGCTGTGGCGATCGAGGCGATGAAGGGTGCGGCGCTGGTCCAGCTGGGGTATCTGGCGGGCGAGGTGGGGGTCTCGCTGGCGTTGATTCCGGTGACCGGTGGTCTGTCGGCGCTGCTGGGGGCGGGGGCGATCCGGGCGACACAGGAGGTCGTCAAGCGGCTGATCAAGGAGGGTGCGGAGGAGGCGGTCGGCTATATCGTCTCGGCGATGACCGAGCCGGCCGTGGCCGCTCTGGAGAATCTCGCCGCTGATCTCGTGGTCCAACTCGGTGCCACGGCCATGGGGGTGCAGGACGGTGTGGACCTGGACCAGGCCAGGAAGGCGGGCACCGAGGGGTTCAAGGAGGGTGTGCAGGGCTCGAAGGACGCCATGAACCTCGCGTCTGCCAACGGCGCAGGCGGTGGTGGGAAGGGCGGGCCGGGCAAGGGCTTCCATATCGAGCACGCCGAGCACGACTTCGCCGGCACGATGCTCAACGGCATCAGTGTGGGCATGCACGGCAAGACGGCGGGCAAGCTGACCAAGGCGAAGACGGCTCACGGTCGTACGCGTGGTCGTGACTCCATAGCCGAGGTCATCGATCCGGTGGCGGACAAGGCGATGGA